>DATJUZ010000019.1:0-5953 GCA_035502035.1 Thermoplasmata archaeon | reverse complement strand
AGGGGCCGGGTCCTGCTCGTCACCCTCGCGCTCTCCGGGCTCACGATACTTCTGGCCCAGGTGGTTCTCGTGGCCGGCCGGTCGCTGCCGTTCAGCGACGGCCTGTTGCTCGCCCTCGTTCTCCCCGCGACGTTCCTCGGTCTCGTGCTCCTGCTCGCCCGGCTCGAGCACCGCTCGCTGCGCGACCTCGGGTTCCGCCGGGGCCGCATGCCGCTCGCCGCCCTCGTCTTCTCGGTCCTCCTCGTTCTCGCCTTCCTCGTCGCCGAGATGTACCCCGGGTTCCTCTTCGGCTTCGGCCGCCTCCCTCCCCCCACGGTCCTCGAGTTCGGCTACGCGCTGTTCACTGCCCCGTTCGTCGCCCTCGGCCAAGAGGCGCTGTTCCGGGGCTACGTCTTCCGTCGCCTCAGCCGGGTCGTGCCCCTGACGTCGGCGATGGTCGTCTCTGCCGCCGCGTTCGCCCTCCAGTCGACGAACTTCGTCACCCTCGGGAGCCTCGGGACGGTCACCGGCACGGAGTACCTCTTCGGGACGACGGTCGGGAACCTCGTCCTCGGCCTCGTCCTCTCCGTCCTGTTCTACAAGACCGGCTGGAGCCTGCTCGCCCCGGTCGCGACGCGAACGGGGCTCCTCTGGATGGCCAGCCTCCTTCCCGTCGTCGCGGCGTCCCCGAACTGGCAGACCTCCTTCGGGATCCTTCTGCTCGGCTACGGCGTCCTCTTCGGGCTCGTCACGGTCGGGCTGCGGGAGCCGCGCCTCCAGGCCCACGCCTACCTCGGCGAGTCGTTCGGGCCCCGCCGTCTTCGTTTCCGCGAACGGGCACGGAACCGCCGCGAGCTCCGGAGCGGGGCGATCGGCGTCGCCGCGCTCGCGGTCGTCTTCCTCGCGACGACCCAGATCGCGCCGGTCGCCCTCGGCGCCTCCCCTCCGCTGCTCGCGATCGCGAGCGGCAGCATGGTGCCGACGTTCCACCGGGGGACGATGGTCGTCCTCGCCCACGCTAGCCCCGGGCAGATCCACGTCGGGACGATCATCGCCTTCCACGTCAGCTGCCTACCGGCGCCGACCGTCCACCGCGTCTACAAGATCGTCACCGGCGGCGCGTCGCCCGTCTTCCTGACGAAAGGGGACGCGAACCCGTCCCCGGACCCGTGCACGGTGCCGTACGCCAACGTCATAGGGCGGGTCGTGGCGAACGTCCCCTACCTGGGGCTGCTCGTACTCGACCCGATCTTGGACGTCGCGCTCGTGGCGCTCATCATCGTGGTCGCCTTCCTGGTGCCCCGGAGGGACCGATGAAGCTGCCCCTGCTGCCGCGATGGGTCTCCCCCGTCGCCGTCGTTCTCCTCGTCCTCCTGACCGTCTGGGCCGCCTACAACTTCTCGCGGGAGGCGACGGCGTCCAGCCCCTCGTCCCCGGGACCGACCTGGGCGTACAGCGGGCTCGGCTCCTACGGCTACGTCGCCCACCTGAAGTCGAACAGCCTGTTCAACACGACGAACGTCACGGACACCAACCTGACCCTCTTCGTCTCGATCACGAAGACGATCAACGTCACCTTCACCGACCTCGCCGCGGTCGCCCCCTCCGCGGCCGTCGGGATCCACGACAACTTCACCGTCAGCATCCTGACGACCTCCTGGTCGAAGACGATCGCCCACACCGCCCACGAGAACACCTCCGCGAACGCGACCGGCCTCTCGCTCGTCGACCGCTACTCGGTCAACGTCTCCCAGGTCGAGGCGCTCGTCTCCTCGATCGACACCGAGCTGAACTACTCCGCGACCCTGTTCACGGTGCGCCTCGCCTCGACGATCACCGGAGGGGTCGCCGGCGGGGGCGTCGCGGGGTCGCTGGATTTCGCCTCCGCGCTCAACCTCACGTTCCGGGGCGCCCAGATCGTGCCGAGCGGCGCGCCGGCGGCGGTCCACGAGACGCTCATCGGCGCCGCGGGTGCCTCCGACCCGCGCGACGGCCCGATCGCGATCGCCGGAGGCGAGCTCGCGGCCGCCGGGGTCGCGCTCGCGCTGGGGGTCTGGTACTTGAGGGAGGACCGCCGCCGCCTCGCCGGGGACGGGCTGCCGGACCTCGACCACCTGATCGAGCCGTTCGAAGAGGTGATCGCGCGGACGACGCGTCCGCCCCAGGGCGCTACGATCATCCCGATGGACGCGTGGGACGATCTCGTCAAGGTCGCCGACACGCTCGGCCGACCGATCCTCTGGCCGCTGGGGGGCCCGAACGACCCGGTCGGGTCGGACTTCTTCGTCTCGGACGGGCCGGTCGCCTACCTCTACCACTACCCCGAGGGCCCCGATGCGGAGGTCGGCCCCTCACCCGGAGCGGCGTCCTCTCCCCCTTCATCGACTCCCGCTGCCGCACCGCCGCCCGCGCCCCGGGTCCCGCCGACCCCGGTCGACGGCGCTTCGTCCGCAGGCCCGCCGGCCGCTTCCCCGCGGCCGATCGCACGCAGCTCACCCGCTGTCTCCCCGGCCTCCCCGCCACGCGCCGACCGGCTGCCACCGGCGCTCGCTCGGGAGCTCGCGGAGGAGATCAAGTTCCAACTGGGCCGAACGCGCGACGCCCACCTCGACTCGGCCCAGCGGTGGTACATCTACAGCCTGTTCACGCGCGCGGCCCGCAAGATAACCCAACCTGACCCGGAGGAGGCGCGACGCGCCGTCGCCGAGCTCCGACGCACGATCGACCGGTCGATCGAAGAGTCGCGGCGCGCGGGCTAGACCGTTCGGACCGCACTGGCCGACGATCCGCGACCTTCCGGCGGCCGGGGACGGTTACTTGTTTTGAACCCTTCGTAGAGATGAACACGAGGATTGGTACGTACCATATTCCACGATGGTACGGACCACTCTTCCATCTGCTCCTCGGCGCCTTATCTTGCTAGGCGGGTATCACGTAACCAAGGGCCTAAGGGCCCAAACGGTGGAAAATGGGCGGAAAGTGGGCATTGGCAGTGATGAGCGTGATCGCCGTGGCGGCGGTCGCGGGAGTGGGTTTCGCGACCTACACCTCGACGGCTAACACGAACGTGTCGGTGAATGCCGGCTCGTTCTACATCGTCGCGTCGGCCACCCTCGTGGGCTCGAGCCTCGCGGTCGGCACCTGCAGCGTGATCGTCCAGGGGACGAGCGTCGAGATCAACGCGACCAACATGCTTCCGGGCGACTACTGCAACTGGACCAACCAGTGGGTCGACGCGGGCACGATCGGGGGCAACCTCGTGAGCTGGTCGCCGGCGTACATGGAAGGCAACGGCTGCTCCCAGCTGGCGTTCTATGCGCCGTGGACCAACGGGCCGAACGCCTACGTCGCACCCGGCGGGATTGCCGGGGCCGGCTACTGGCTGGTCACGGACGTCGGCAACGGCGCGGTCGCGGGCACCTGCCAGGGCTCGGTCAGCATGACCTACGCCCCGGCCTAGGGTCGGCGCGCACGCGGAGAGAGTCGGAGGAACTCGTTCGGGGGTCCGGAGCATGAGGTCGACGTCGCTTGGCCCAAGCTCGCTCCGGGCCCCGATTATCTTCGCCACGCTGCTGGTGGTGGCCGGGGTCGGCTACGCCGCCTACTCCTCCAGCGCCAACACCAACGTCTCGCTGAACACGGCCTCGTTCCAGATCGTTTTCACGGCGCTTACGGACCCCGGGGCGCCGCCGAACATCAACCAGTTCCAGTACTCTTCGCTCCCCTCGTCGCTGGTGACGCTCCAGATCGGCAACATCACCGGCGGACAGACGATGCTCGTCGACTACACGGTCGAGGACATCGGCACGCTCCCCGCCCACAACGTCATCGAGAAGGTCGTCGAGACGTTCACCGACTGCGATGGCGTGCTTGCGCTCGCGCAGGTCGGACTCGGACCGGTCGTCCTCAACCCGGGCGTCCCGGTCACCGCCGTCATCTCGATCACCGACAACGCCGCGCCCGGACCGGTCCCGGTCGGCTGCTCGGACCCGTTCCAGGCAGCCTGGACCCTGTCGGTCACCGGGACGGCGGTCCTCTAGCGTAGCTCGGACGGAGACCCCAGGCTCGGCCGGACGCCGATCCTGCCCGTCGGAGCCCCTCCGCCAGTGGACTTACATGGACGAAGCAGCGAGGTCGGGTCGGTGAGTGCCTTCCCCAAGAGCCTGCTCGTCGTGGACCGCCGCACTCGGCAGGAACCCCCGTGAGGCTGGCCACGATCTCCGCCACCGTCATCGTGCTCGGCATCGCCGGCTGGGCGACGATCGCCTTCGCGGGGTGTGGCGGGAACGCCCCGGCCGCGCTGGTCTGGCTGAGTCCGGCGGGGGCACCGATCCCGGCAACGCACACCTACGTCCAGTGCACCGAGTCCGGCGCGAACACGCAGACACTGAACCTCAACGCACGGAACCTCGGGCCGGGGGATGCTTGCCAGTTCTCCGCCAAGCTGCACAACACCGGTTCGTCGACCCTAAGGATCAGCGACACGATCCACGACGAGACCGGTCATGGGCAACCGTCGTTCACCACGTGTTTCTCGTTCACGCTCTCTGCCGGACCGTCAGGAGGGCGACTGGCAGGAGGGGCCAGCTTCCCGTACACGTTCACCGTCCAGTTCCTCTCCAGCGCCCCCCACACGTGCACCACCGCGACCGGTACGGTAACCATCGCGTTCACCGGCTCCCCCGACTGACCTCGGCATCTCCCCGTGCCGGATCGGGCTGGCGGGCGGCCCTCCAATGGACGCACGCGTTCCGTTTCGGCGGTGCAGCCCGTAGGCCCGAGGATGCTCGCCTGCCCCACTCGACGAACGACATGCGATCGCCCCGTGACGCATGCTGCGGCGACGGCCCGCCGTTATAATCGGCGAGGCGGTGGGGTTTTGCCCCATGCGTAGTCCCGGTCGATCGGACCCCCCACCCGGCACAAACGGTCGGCGGATCGGTCGGCCACTCGCACTCGTGGGTGCGATCGCCTGCCTCGTTCTGCTGACGGCTGCGAGCTCCGCCCCGGGTTCCTTCGGCCCCAGCCGGTCCACTCCCGCCGTGTCGGCCGTTCGAGGAGACGAGGGTCCCGCCTCGGGAGCACCCGGACCGCTCCTCCTCGGAGGTGGCGGAGAGACGTTCATCAACCTCACCTCCCAGCTCGGGAGCCTCTCGGGGGGAGATTCTCTCGGAGGGGCCGTCGGGGGAGGGGGTGCCGTGTTCCTCGCCGGCTGCCCGGTGTTCGAGTCGAACGACTCGCTCGAGACACCGACCTGCTCCGTTCCGGGGTTCTACGTCGCGGCGGCGTGGGACGGCTCGGAGTTCCTGGTCGTAGGGACCGGCTATTATCCCCACGCCGGGGTCCAGATGGCCACCTACGACCCCTCCTCGAACGAGCTGACCGACCTCACCTCCTTGTTCTCGGCCGGACTCGACCGACACGCCTCGCTCTACCAGGTCGCCTGGAACGGCACGGCGTTCCTCGTGCTCGGGGCGACCGGGACGAACACCACCGCGCTGCCCCTGCTGTTCTCCTATGTGCCCAGCTCTTCGACGTTGACGAACCTTACCTCCCAGCTCCCCGCCAGCTTCAATCTTAACGGGGCCACCTTCGAGTCGACCGGCTGCTGCTTCGTCGAAGGAGTCTCCGAGACGCCGCTCGGGCTGTTCCTGACAGCGTCGATCACCGCGAACCAGGGAGTCGGCGATCACGGGCCGGCCTACCAGCGCCTGGCGCTGGACTCAGGGGGGCGGCTCGAGGGACTCAACGCCGCGCTCCCGACAGCATTCTGGGCCCCGGTCGGGGGCGTCTACCACGGCTCGGGAACCGACCAGGGCGTCGGCTGGGACGGCGGCCACCTCTACCTGGCCGGTGAGAACGCCACGACCGGAACCGCGACGCTCGTCGGGTACGACCCGCTCACGAACCGCAGCTCGGACGTCAGCCACCAGCTGGACGGGATCGCGGCGTCGATCCGCGCTGCGGTCTACGC
>DATJUZ010000018.1:0-19676 GCA_035502035.1 Thermoplasmata archaeon | reverse complement strand
GGGACCTCCTCGGTCTTCGCCCGGTACCCGGAGGTCGTGGAGGCCGTCCTCGATGGCCGGCCGGGGACCGCGGTCTTCTCCGAGCGGCCCCTCGGCCGCCCGCGCATCACCTTCGACCTCCTCGAGACCGCGCTACCGGCGCCGTCCCCGCACCGCTTCGTCCATCCGGTCCGCCTGCTCGGCCGCGGGGAGATGCCCCGCGTCGCCGCGACGCTCTCCGAGGTCTTCGGCCCGATCGCGCGCCCGTGGGCGGCCGTCGCCCACGACGAAGGCGAGCGCGCGTTCGGCGTCGAGAGCGACGGGGAGCTCGTCGGCGTCGCGTGGGCCTCGGTCGCGGGGCACTCGGCCCGTCTGCACGCCCTCGCGGTGAGGCCGTCGGCCCGTCGCCGCGGCATCGGCTCCGACCTGCTCCACGCCCGGCTCGCCTGGGCGTACCGTCAGGGGGCCCGGGTCGCCTTTTCGGAGGTCGAGCGGACGAACCTCGCCTCGCACGCGCTGAGCGCGCGCGCCGGCCTGCGCCCGGCCGGCGAGATCTACCTCTACCCGTCGGGGCGCGGCACGGACGGGGTTCTCGCGCCGCTCGCTACGATCGGGTCGCCCCGCAGAACGGACACGTCGGCGCCGTCGAGTCGATGAGCGAGCCGCAGTAGTTGCACTTCACCTTCACGACCTCCTTCACGACGACCTGCTGGATCGCCGGCTGCGAGCCCGGGGTCAGGTTGATCGGCGGCGGCCCGCCGACGCTCGCCGGGGGACGGAACTGGGGCATCCCGCCGGCGGAGTGCCGCGGCAGTCCGCCGGTGCGCCGGCGACGTCGGGCGAGGGCGATGGCGAGCACGACCACGACGACGAGGACGACGAACCCGAGCCCGACGAGCAGGTAGAGCGCGTAGTCCGGGGGGCTCGCGGCCGGGAAGCTCTTCCACGAGCTTCCGACGCTCGCTGCCCCGCCGTGGACGGTGACCCAGCCGCCGGAGGGGCTCGCGAGATAGCCGCGGGCGTGGAGTAGGAAGAGGTACGTCCCGTTCGGCACGGACGGCAGGGTGATCGACGTCGCGGTGCTGCTCGAGTCGACCCCCCCGAACGTCAGGGTCCACGCCGTGCCGCTCGGCAGGCCGCTCTCGGTGACGGAGACGGCATACGTCGGCGGCGCGGAGGCGCTCGTCAGCGCGAAGCTCGTGTGGGTCACCGCGAGCGTGTCGGCGTACTCGAAGCCGTCCCCGGCCGGGTTCGTGTCGTTCTCGGTGTAGGTGTAGCCGAGGATGTAGCCGGTCGAGGGGTCGAAGTAGGCGCGGTAGAGGTAGGCGGCGTGGAACACCCCGTAGAGGTCGTTCCGCTCGTAGCTGCCGGTGCCGCTCGCGCTGATCGCCCGGACGAAGCCGCCGGCGGAGGTGCCGAGGTCGAACGTCGCGTCGGTCGACCGGACCGTGAGCGGCGTCCCGAGCGGGGCGATCGCCGCACCGGAGGAGAGCGTGTTGTTCAGGTAGAACCAGACCTCCGTCCCGTTGTCGCCGGGCTGGTCGTCGGTCCCGTGCACGTAGTCGAACGTCGTCGCGGAGAACGTGAACGAGCCGCTCGCGGTGGTGCTCTCGCTCGTCCCGGTGCTGTTCCCGAAGTGCTCGACGTAGTCGTAGGTCGCGGTCTCCGTGCCGTTGAGGGCGGTCGCCGTGATCGCGATCGTTCCGTTGACCGAGGTCGTCTCCCAGTAGCCGGTGTAGTTGCCGGTGCCGCTCCCTACGCTGATCGTCTCGGTGAACGCCAGCGTGTCGCCGGTCTGGGGGACGTAGTGGGACGCCGCGGGCCCCACGGCCGCGACGGCGGCGAACGCGAGCACGACGCCGGCGAGCGCGGCGACCGTCATCCGACCCCGGCCCCGCCGAATCCGCCCGGCAGGCCGTGGACGTGTCCGGGATGGACGCCGCCGACCCCGCTGAAGGTGGAGTAGTAGGCGCCGTGCGCGATGACGACGGGGAGGAACATCGGCCGCGGAACGAAGGCGCGGGGCGTCGTCGCCGCGCCCGCGGCGGCGGTCGCGGTCGCGTCGAGCGTGCCGACCAGCTCGTTGCGGAGACCGTGGACCATCCGGATCGCCACGCAGATCAGCTCCGTCTGCGAGAGTCCGACCGCCTGGCGCCCGACGACCCCGTAGGCCTTCTCGACGACGTTCAGCGTCTCGTTCGCCTCGAGGGTCGGGATCGACGCAAGGATCGCCCCGGCGACGAGGGGATACTGCAGGTAGGCGAGCAGCCCGCGCGTCAGGATCGCGAGCTTGGCGTCGACCTCCCCCGGGGCCAGCTCGGCCACAGCGAGGTAGGCGCTGGCGAGCTCGGTGTCCTCGCTCGGCGCGTAGCCCCAACTGGTGAACATGCCGCGGAACGCCTGGAACCTCCCGGCGAGCGCCTCCGCCGGCTGGTTGACGATGCCGAGGAGCGCGGCGGACTCGAACGACCGCGTGAGACGCAGGAAGCCGGCCACGTTCTCGGTCGCGAACGAGCCGTCCGCGCGCCGGCCGAACAGGACGATCGCCCCGACGCCGAGCGCCGACTCGTGGGGAACCCCCGCGCGGTGGACGTCGTGGACCAGCTGGCCGAGCAGCGGCATCGCCTCCGTCACCGGCCCCGGGAGCGACGTGAGGATCTCGCTCGCCATCAGCCGATTCTCCGTGTTGTGGCTGAGCGGCGCGGTGGCGCCGTAGGCGCTCAGGAACCGCGGCCCGCCGACCTGGGGGTCGGACTGGGACTTCGCGAGCCCGACGGAGATCGCCCAGAGGTAGGCGCGGTCGGCCTCCGGGATCCCGGTCGAGAGCCCGGCGAAGTAGCTCGCCCCGCTCGCGGCGAGGCCGAGGAGCTCCCGGTCGATCTGCGCCAGCTGCGCGGCGTAGGCGTCGAAGTCGGCGTCCGCGAACCGATACATCCGCACCGCGAGGTCCCGCGCGGCGGCGGCTCCCGCCGGCGTGAGACCGACGTACCGCGCACCGACCGGCGTCATCGTGTCGAGCATCGCCCGCCGGGCGACGAGGTCGTTGAACGCCTGCTCCTTCGCCGTCAGGTCGGCGTCGATCGCCTGTTCCCGGGCGCGGGCCGCCGCCTCCTGCTGCCGGTCGGCCGCCTGGCGGTCCTTGCCGTGCAGGTGAAAGAGGACCGAGTGGTCGCGGGCGACGTCCTGGCGGAGCTCGCGGTCCGCCTGGAGTCGCGCGTACTGCTCCTCGGCGAGCGCCTGCTGCTGGGCGTCGAGCGACGCGAGCTGTTGGCGCACGCTCGCGAACTGCTCGGGGGTGCAGAGCGCGACCAGCCCGAGCTCTCCGAGCCGGTCGATCGCCGGGTCCGGGAGCGCGGTCGTCACCGCCTTCGCGCCGAGCTGGCCGAGGAAGTCACCGACCTGCTTACAGCTCGCCACGGGCCCGGTCGACCAACGGGAACGCGTACTTTAATCGTTGGTCGCCGGACGGGAAGCGGACGGAGAGGACGACGCTGCCCCCCTCGTCGTGCACGCGCACGAAGGGGTCCTCGCGCAGCGCCTCGACGAGCAACGCCTCGAAGCGTCGCCGACGGCTCCCGACCGCTCCGAACCGCCGGGCCCGCTCGGCGTCGATCTGCTCGTAGGCGAACATGAACTCGTAGAGCGAGCGGAAGATCTGGTCGTCGAGCTTCTCGGCGAGCTCGTCCGCGTCGACCCGGACCGTGTCGATCCCCTCCAGGTCGACGAAGTAGGCGGTGCCGTCCGGCGCCATCACCGCGTCCTTGTCGAGCCAGACGTCCGAGAAGTCGAGGCCCGCGTAGCGCTCGCGGCGCGCGTCGTACTCCATCGTCCGCGCAAAAAGCGTCAGCAGGGCGATGCCGCTGCGGACGAAGTTGAGCTGGAGGCGATGCGCCTTCGCGCCGGAGTCGACCCCGAACAGCTCGAAGACGTGCGCGACGTCCGAGCCGACCGTGCGGCGGCCGTGAAAGTAGAACCGGACGCTGGACGGAACGAGGCGCAGCTCCTGGACGAACCGGTCGCGGTAGCGCCGGTACCAGTAGATCGAGCGGAGGCGATCCTCGAGCTCCGGCGGAAGGAAGGCGACCTTGACGACCGGCGCGATGCGGAACCCCCGCAGGTCGGTCAGGTCCGCGCGCTCGGAGACCCGCAAAGCGGTCATGGCGTGCGGGAGGCCCTGCCCCCCGTACGGCGACCCCCGGAGCCAGAGCTCCCCCGAGATCATCCCTCCCTCGGCAGGACCGAGCGAGCGCAGTCGCTCCGCGGTCGACGGATCGTCGGCGAGCTCGGCGGCCCGGCTCGGGCTCAGCGGCGCGTGCGCGAACGGATCGATCGCCGAGCCGACGCCCTTCACCGACAGGAAGAACGGCATCCCGTCCAGCGTCGCCGCCGGCTCCGGGTCGACCGCGCTGCGGTTGTCGTCCTCGACGAACACGCGCTCTTCGACCGGTTCCCGGTCGAGGAGCGCCGCGACCGCTCGGGGCAACCAGCACCGGTCCCAGGCAGAAAGATCGAACCGCGCGAACTGGCGGTTCGTGGTCGTGAGCGCGTCGAACGCGCCGAGCCGCAGCGTCGGGCCGAAGACCGCCCCCGACCGGCGGTCCGGGACGCCGGCCGACGCGGCCTCGCCGCGCGAGGAGCCATCGCCCGAGCGGCCGTCCATCGGCGGCGCTCCGAGCCGCGACCGTGAGATAGGTTTTCGCGCGGCGGGCAGGGGCCACCTCGGGAGGCCCTCGTCGCTTGCAGGAGCGCCCGCCACCGACCCCGTCGAGAGCTTCTGAACTCCTCTCCGCCGTCGGGTGCGCATCGGCGGCGGCAACGCGCCCGTGCGGCGGCCTGACCGGGGGCCTGCGCAATGACGCGGCCCAGGGTCCCTCCGTCGACCATGTAAGCCCGGGACGCTGTCGGGCGCCCATGGCCCCCCTCGCCGAGCCCGAGCCCGCCCCGCGCCGGCGCATCGACTTCCACTCCCACTCCTACCTGACCGACGGCTCGACCTCAGCGACCGAGATGTGGACCGAGGCCGAAGCGCTCGAGCACGCCGCCCTCGCCCTGACGGACCACATCGCCCTGGAGGACCCCCGCCCGATGCTGGAGCACCTCCGCCAGGAGGCGCGAGCATGGGAGGGCGAGCGGTTCGTCCCGGTCGTCGGCGTCGAGCTGACGAAGGTCCCTCCGCGGCGCATCGCCGAGGCCGCGCGGGCGGCCCGGACGGCCGGCGCCGAGATCGTCATCGTCCACGGCGAGACGATCGCGGAGGTCGTTCCGCCGGGGACGAACCACGCGGCGATCGCCTCCGGCCAGGTCGACGTCCTCGCCCACCCCGGCCTGCTCGACCCGAAGGACGCCGAGCTCGCCCGCGCGAACTCGGTCGCGCTCGAGATCTCGGCGCGGCGCGGGCACTCCCTCTGCAACGGCCGCGTCGCGCGGCTCGCGCTCGAGGCCGGTGCCGAGCTGGTCGTTGACTCGGACGCGCACGCGACCTCGGAGCTGGTCACGCTCGATCGGGCGTCGCGGATCGCCCGAGGGGCCGGGGTCCCGGAGGCTCAGCTCGACGACGTGCTCGTGAGCACGCCCCGCCGCCTGTTCGACCGGCTGCGACGGGGCTGACCCGGCCCCCTAGGGGCTCGGAAGCGGCGCGGCCTGGGACGCGCGGAACCCCGCCCGAACCCCGAGCGCCCGCCCGATGAGGAGCCCGACGCTGCCGCCGTAGAGCAGGTCGAAGGCGATCAGAACGAAGAGCGAGCCGGCGGAGACGTTCGAGGGCGGGGTGAACGAGCTGAATGCGGTGACGCCGAACAGCACGATCTCGGCCGTCAGGCGGACGAGGAACAGGGCGGTCGAGATCACGGGCACGAACGCCGGCAGCCGGTAGTACAGCTGTCCGTCCGCGCGGCGCTCGAACGTCGCGAGCCGCTGGACCCGCGGGGCGGCGAGCAGCGCGGCCGCGACGACGATGCCGGCATAGGGCGCGACGAGCACCAGCGCGAGGTCGCCCCACGCCGTGAGGGCGAGGTCGAGGGTCGACGCGCCGAAGAGCGCGAAGAACAGGGTCCAGATCCCGACGAGGCCGAACAGCCGCGCCTCACGGTACGGCGTCCCGGTCGCGATGGCGTACGTCCTCCGGACGGTGATCCAGACGAGGAGGAAGACGATGACGATCACCGGGATGAGCTGGGAGACGGGCGACGCCGACATCGGACGAGCCGGACCGAGCCGGCGCGCAGGAAAGCCTCTCGCCTTCCACGGGCACCGGCCCGCTCCGCGCCCCTACGGGAGGGGCCCGGGCGGACGCCGCAGGTCGCTGACGATCTGCTGGTACTGCTCGCGCGTGATCTCGCCGCTCGCGTACCGACGCCGGGCGGCGAGGACCGCCGGGTCGAAGCCGGGCCCGGGTCGGCCCCCGAACGCGCGCCGCCGCGCCGTCCACCACGCGACGCGCACGAGCAGGAGCACCCCCCAGAAGATCAGGAACACGCCGAGGAACCCCCCGCCGGGCGGGAACAGCGCGCCCCGTCGAAGGCCGAAGCTGCCCGGAGTGAGGGCGATCACGAACAGCACGGCTCCGGCCGCCACGATCGCGAGCCCCACGGCAAGGAACGCCGTCGCAAGGCCGCTCCGGCGTGGCGGGGGCGCCCACGGCGGATCGGATCGCTCAGGCCACGCCACGACGCTCCATCGGTCCTCGACACTTGAATCCTCGTGCCGGAACGGCGCAGCGAGGGACGCGGAGTGTCGGCGCCCACCCTCGACCCGATCTCACTGACCGAGGCGCGCCTCCACTCGCTCCTGTACCTTCGGAGGATTTCCGGGTCGCCGGCTCGCGCCCGCCGTCGGCTTGGCCGGTTCCCCGGCGCGAGGACGACGAAGAACGGAGGGGGCCACGGCGCCGACCCGGCCCTGGGCCACCCCCGCGTCTATGTTCGCTCTCGAGTGCCCCGGCCGCTCCCCGGCGCGCTATGGCCTCAGTATCACGAGTCTACGAGGGGAGAAACGCGGACCCCCGGGGGAGTGCAGGTGGGAGGGCCGGACGTCCGCGTCCGATGTACAACGTCGTGAAGGGGTCTTAAAGGGCGGGCTCGACCCGCAAGTGCTTCACGTTATGCCTTCACGCGGGGTCGTCCGCTGATGCGACGGGCCCCGGAGGTGCGCCTCCTCCGAGGCGAGAAGGCCCGACTGCTCGAGCTGGCACGTGCCCCCTCCTCCAGCAAGCGCGTCGTCCGTCGCGCGTGGATCGTCCTGGGCGCCGCGGGGGGCCGCACCGACCAGCAGATCGCCGCGGAGCTGGCGACCGACCCGGGGACGGTCGCGCGCTGGCGACGACGGTTCCTCCGCGCCCGCCTCCCGGGGCTCGTGCGGGACGCCCCCCGCCCCGGGCGCCCTCCCACGATCCCGACGTCGAAGATCCAGGTGATCCTGCGGAGCACGCTCGGCCGCCGCCCCCCCGGGGGAGGCTACTGGTCGGCGCGCACTCTCGCCCGGGAGGTCGGGGTCAGCAAGACGACGGTCCAGCGGGTCTGGAAGGCCCACGGCATCGAGCCCCGCCGGGCCGCGGAGACGTTCCGCGCCCGCTCGGACGACCGGTTCGTCGACCGGGTCACCGACATGGTCGGCCTCTACCTCGACCCGCCGGAGCGGGCGATGGTCTTCTCGGTCGACGCGAAGGCCCGGACGCCGGGGCTCGCCCGCTCGGAGCGACGGGCGATCGCCGCCTACGAGGACCGCCGTCGCGCGCTCGAGTTCCGGGCGTTCCTGCAGTCCGTCGACCGCGAGGCGCCCCGCGGGCTCGAGCTCCACCTCCTCGTCGACAGCCGGCTGACCGCCTCGGACCCGCAGGTCCGTCGCTGGCTGGTGCAGCATCCCCGGTTCCACCTCCACTTCGTGCCGTCCGGCTCGGACCGGCCGAACGTCATCGAACGGTGGTTCGCCCAGTTCACCCGCCGGCGCGTGGGTCGGGACGCCTTCCCGAGCGTCCTCCGCCTCCACCGCGCGGTCCGCGACCACCTCACCTCGCACGACGCCCCCTCGCGTCCGTTCGTCTGGACCGCGACCGCGGAGGAGATCCGGGACCGCTCCGGCCGCCCCGCCCGCGCTCGTGCGCCGGCTCCGCCCGAGCCCCCGGGGCGGCGCCGGCCGGTCCCCCCGTAGGCTCGCCGTCGCCGGGCTCAGCGCGCGTCGACCAGGGCACCGATCTCGCCGAGGACGATCCCGCCGAGCCCCATCCCGACCCCGAGCCAGAGCGCCGTCGGCAGGGGCTCGGAGAGCGGGAGCGCTCCCAGCTGCTGCGCGAGCAGGACGGCCACGAGGCCGAGGACGACCCCCGAGCCGGCGGCGCTCCACGCGACGCCCCTCATCGCGGGTCGTGCCTCCGTCGGCGAGCCCGGTGGCGCAGCAGGACGATCACCGAGTAGAGCTCCGCCCCCCCGAGCACGAGAAGGAAGGCGACGATCCCGGACTCCACGACGTACGGAGCCCGCGCGTCGACGTAGAACGGTTCGAGGAAGCGGACCGCGCCGTGGGTATCGACCAGCTCGGCGTCCAGTTCGTAGACGCCTTCGGTCAGCCGGTAGAGCGTACCGAACGACCAGTTCAGCCCCACGACCACGAACCCCGAGCGGTTCGGGGACGGGGCGATCGACTCCGTCGAGAGCGTCACGCCGAGGAATCTCAGGACCAGCGAGGCGTTGGCGATCGTCGGGGCGTCCGACGGTTCGTAGAACGTGAACACCACGCGGGAGCTCGAGCCCGGGCTCACGACGAAGGCGTCGGACGGGGTGCTCGCGTGCCCGACCGAAGTACCGTCCCAGGTGACGGTTGCACCGATGGCCGGCGCTCCCGAGTCGACCGAGGTCACCGATGACAGCATAGATCGGACTCCGGCCGACGCCCCCAGCAACCCCGGGAGCCCGCTGGCGACGGTAATCCCCAGGACGAGCGCGACCGTGAGAGCGGACCGTGCCGGGACGGGGAGGGGCATCTCCCGGCGCTCCGCTTCGGCCGTTATGTAGCATGCGGCGGAGCCGCCCCCCTCCCGGGGAGGCTACGCCGGGGGAGCGGAACCGTCCGAGTCTTCGTCGCCGTCGTTCCCTTCGTCGGAGGGCTCGCTCGCGTCGGCCCCCTTCTCCTCCCCGGCCTCGGGCTCCGGGTCGGGGTCCACGGGGGACTCTGGCGCCGGCTTCGCCGATGGGGGCATCGTGGGGGGGGCCGACTCCGGTGGCGGGGCGGGCCCCTCGATGACCGGCACTGCGTCGGTTGCCTCCGCCTCGGGGACAACAGGGCCGGGAGGCTCGGCTAGGTCGATCTCGGCGCCAGGGAGGACCTCGACGTCGGCGGACCCGGTGCTCTCCTCCTCCTGCCCCGGCGCCGGGGGGACCTCGGGCTCTACGGTTGGGGTCTCCGTCGGCGGTGGCTCTGCCGAGGGGACCTCCTGCCCCGAAGCCGGTTGGACCTCGGCTCCTTCGGTTGGGGCCTCCGTCGGCGCTGGTTCTGCCGCGGGGCCCTCTTGCTCCGGTGCCGGGGGGACCTCTGGCTCTACGGTCGGGGTCTCTGTCGGCGCGGGTTCGGCCGACGGGACCTCGCCCCCCGCATCAGCTTCGGTCCCCGAGGCATCCCACTCCTCCGGGGGGCGGGGCTCGGCACCGTCGACCTCAGCGGGAGGCTCCGTGCCCGCAGGGGGCTCCGCTCCGGGAATCCTCTCGTCGGGAGGTTCGGCCTCCGGGGGAGCCGCAGCCGGGGACGTCACCGCCTCCTCCAGCGCGACCGGCGCGGGGGTCGGCGCCTCCGCTCCCTCCGCGGCCGGTATGGTGCCGGCCGCCGGGGGGGCGGGGGCCGCCTCTGGCGTCTCGGCAGGGGGCGAGCCCGGGTCTCCCGGCAGCTCGGGGGGCGGTCCTCGGCCGAGCACGATATCGAGGTCGGAGGAGGAGAGCAGGCCCGGGGTCAGGTGTACCCAGACCCTTGCGTCGTGGGCCCGCGCTAGCTGGTCGAGCTCGTGGAGGAAGGCGGCGAGCGCGGACGAGCCGTGGATGCGGGTGAGGTACTCGATCCCCTCGAGAAAGATCGCGGTGATCCCGTTCGCCTCGATCCCCTGACGGAGGAGCGCGGCGAGCGCCCGGAGGTCCCCCGGCCGGACGGTGCGGTCGCGTACGAGGTTGCTGAGCCAGTAGACAGCGACGGGCCGGGGGCCGACGAGCGCACGGATCCGCTCCGGCACCTCGCGCACGACCGCGAGGCCGCGGTGTCCTGCGGCGGTCGCGTCCAGGAACGGCTGCAGGGTCGGGACGAGGGCGTCGGAGAGCTCGACCTCGATCCCCGCGGAGGCGATCGGGGGTGGAAGCGGTTCCGGGGCGGGGCCCGGCCGCTGGGCGTCCGGAACGAACGCCGGCTCGAGCGGCGGGCGCGGAGGAGCGGCCGGGCGAGCGGGGGGCGGAGCGACCGGGGGGGGCGGTACCGGGGGGATGGTGACCGGTTCGCCGACGGTCGGCCCCGCTTCCACCACGGCCTCGGGAAGCTCGTCCGCTTGGATGGCGGGGGCTCTCTCGACGTCGGCCGGCACGACCGGGGGGGTCGGGACGGCCAGGGCGGGCACCGCGACGGGAGGCGCCGGCTCGGGGGGTAGGGTCGGCTCCGGAGGCGGTGGCGAGGCCGGGGCTGTCGGAGGAACTACGGGGGCGATGCGGGGCGGGCGCACCCGTGGGCGAACGGTCGCCGTCCGCGCGCGTCGCGGCGGCGGCGGGACCGGGCGTCCCATCTTCTCGAAGAGCTGGCCCGCGACCGCGCGGCCGAACCCCGGCAGCGTGGCGAGCTCGTCGAACGAGGCCCGCGTCAGTTCGGCGACCGAGCCGTAGCCGGCCTTCCAGGCGATCTCGACCTTCGCAGGCCCGAGCAGCGGGGCCCCGAGCAGCTGGTCGAGCTCCTGGCCGAGTCCCCGGACCGCCTCCTCGTGCCGGATCACGCCGTCCTCACTGAAGTCGACCTCCGCTGCCGGACCGGGCGGTCGGTGCCGGATCGGCATCCGTCGCACGCTGCCGGAGGCGGGACGGGGCGGCCGACGGAGCAGGCGCCCGCCCGGGCGGTCGAGCCCCGGGATCTCCGCCGTCCAGCGCGCCCCGAGGCGGGTGCGGCCCGTGACGGCCGCGGCGACCGGAACCCCCGGCGTCGGGGCGTCGATCGTGAGCGACGCGACACCGAGCTCGGCGGCGATCGCGGCCCAGTGGTCGCGAAGCTCCCGGGCGAGCGGGTCGACGGCGACGACCCGGACGGTGAGCGCGCGCGATCCCTCCGGGCCGACGACACGAAGCCGTCGGGCGATCCGGCGGACGAGCCAGGACGCGTCGGCCGACAGCGTCAGCGCCCCCGGGGGCCCGCCGCCCGTGCCGCCGCCGGCCGGGACCTCGGCGTACATCTCGCCGAAGGCGAACGGGGTCGGAACAACGCGCTCCGGGAGGGTTTCGGCGTAGGCGAGCATCGCCGGGGTGATCTGGTGCGGCTGACCCTGGACGAACACCGTGATCCCGCGTCCGTTCTCCGCCTCGTCGGGGCGGCGCGGCGCCATCCGCCGCAGAAGATGGACGATCTGGGTCGCCCGTGCCGGATACGCGCGCTGGATCTCGCTCTCGACCGGTACGAGCTGGCGTCGCCGCCCCTCCCACGGGCTGCGGGGGCTGCCGACCTCGAGGCGGGTGATCCCGGCCAGGCGCTCGAGGAGCGCCCGGTCGCCACGCAGCCGGTCGCCGAGCACCTCGTCGCTGACGACGATCGCCACGGAGGCGATCGGCGTCTCCGGGGCGAGCCGGCGGACCGCGCGGAACCGGTCGAGGGCGCGGACGACCGCGAGCCAGCGCTCCCACGCGTCCGCGAGCGCCTCGTCCGGGGGGGGCCTCTCGGTGTCGAACGGGGTCGTCTCGAACAGGCTGCGCATCTCCGGGCGGAGGGCCCGGGTCACCGCCTCCGCGGTGAACGGGGCGATCGGTGCGAGGGCCGTGGCGATCCCCTCGACCAGCAGCGCGAGCGTGCGGCCGGCGGCTCGTCGCGAAGGGGCGGCGGCGCCCGGCGCCAGGCGGGGACGGACGATCTCCCGGTAGCGGGTCAGGTCGACGTCGAGGAAGCGGGCGATCCGGCGGTGCGCCTCCGCCGGCCGACCCTCCTCGTAGGCGGCGAGCGCGGCGAGCTCGGTCTGCCCCCATCGCGCGAGCAGGGCCCGGTCCTCCGGCTGCATCTCGCGGTCGGGCCCGGCGGGGTCGCCGGGTTCGAGCTGCCCGGCGAGGCTGGTGGCGAGCTCGACCAGACGGCCGAGCCGCCGCTGCTCCTGGCGGCATCGCTCGACGAACGAGCCCGCCGGTCCCTCGCTGTGGTCGGTGCGGACGAGCGCGCTCCGCACGGCGTCCGCGCCGTGCTCGCGCGCGAGGCCGACGATGTCGACGTCGCTCACCGTCGGCAGGATCGTCGCGCGCACCTCGGGGCTCGCGTGGTCGACGACCGCCATGGCCGCGAGCTGGTGGACGACGGTCGGCACGCGTCGGCGCTCGCCGACGTAGAGGCGGATCGTGTCCCCCGCGCCGACCGGGTCGTTCCTCGCCCAGGAGGCGAACGCCCCCCCGACCGAGGGGACGAGCCGCCGGGTGACGCGACGGCGCTGACCGCCGCAGGAGCAGCGGTCCGAGGCGTCCGGCGGCTCGAGGCGCGAGCAGCGGTCGCATTCGCGCAGGGCGACCGCGTCCGGCGCGTCGCTCGTCGTCGTCTCGCTCACCGGCCAGGGCGTAGGGTCGAGTTGCCCGAGCGGCCGGTCCTCGGGGAGCAGCTGCGCGTACCGCGCCAGGAGCTCGGGCGGGAGGCGCGACGGCTCGAGCGACCAGAACCGTCCCGGGAACCAGACGAGCGGACGGCCGCAGACGCCGCAGTACGGCACCCCCCGCAGGACGCGGAGCCGGGCGAGGACGCTGCCGCTCTCGGTCAGGTCCCGCGCGACGAACTCGTTCGCCGTCTCGAGGTCGAGGCCGGAGTACTTGTGCATCAGGGTGAGGTCGAGCGTGCCTCGGGCGGTGAGGAGCGGCCAGCCGACGACCCCGAGCCGCTCGGCGATCTGGGCGTCCGAGCCCCCGTGGCCAGGCACGAGGGGC
The DNA here is from genome assembly GCA_035502035.1 of Thermoplasmata archaeon. GTDB lineage: Archaea > Thermoplasmatota > Thermoplasmata > Lutacidiplasmatales > UBA184 > Lutacidiplasma. The sequence goes on along the minus strand of DATJUZ010000018.1, from coordinate 6,585 downwards.
ACGACGCCCGTTCCGCTGTCGCCGACCTCCGGGACCGCGAGGACGGTGCCGGACGGCGCGGGGAGCGACGCGCCGTCCGGGAACTCGTGCCGGAGCGGGAACTCGTAGCGGCGCCCGGCGAACGCCACCCCGGGCGCCTCGTCGACGACCGTGAGCTCCACCCCGGGCAGCCAGCTCCTCAGCCGCTCGAGCGATGAGCGGAGGGTGAGCAGGCGCGCGCGCTGGTCGCCGCGCCGGTACTCCACCGTGGCGTACCGCAGCTCCGGGCTGACGAGGAGCGCGGTCGCCCCGAGGACCCGCCACGGCGCGTCGACCCACGCGAGCGCGTCCACGACCGGGCCGTCCCCCTCGCGGACGAGCGGGAAGCGGACCAGGAACGTGTCGCCGAGCTCCTCGTGATAGATCGCCCGCTCCGGGCTGCGCGGGGCGGCGCACGACGGGCAGAACCGTACCGTCCCGTCCCGCGTGACGAGGAGCCCGAGCGCCGCGAGGCGGCCCGTGATCTGCTGCACCCCGGCGACGCGGTCCTCCGCGTCGTAGCTCCGCCGTTCGGCGCCTCCGGTCCAGACGCCAAGCGCGTCCAGGAGCGGCGAGACGACCGGGTCGACCGCCTCGCGCGCCCAGCCTTCGCGCCGCAGCGTGCCGAGCGCGCGGTCTCCGCCCAGCATGGACGCCCGCGCGTCGACGTCCGCCGCGACGGCCCGGTGCGCGACGAGCGTCGGCGGGTCCCCCGGGGTGAACGTACCGATCAGCTGACGGAGGAGCGCCCCGGCGCCCCGCCCGAGCACGCCGTCCCGCGGCGGGAGGCCCCGGGCCCCCCACAGCCGGCGCACCTCCTCCTCGACGCGCGCGAAGGCGCGGCCGTCGTCCGGCGGGTCCATCGGCGAAAAGCGTTCCCCCGAGCTACGAGGCGCCCCCCCTCGAATAAACCCTCCTCGGCTCGCGCGGCGGCGCCCGGGCCGGCGGAGCCGACCGCGGTCCCGGGCGCTCGCCGTCCGGGGAAACCGTTAAGGAACGGCGGTCGTCCGTCCGCCGGGGCAGAAGGATGGCCTGGACGCAGCAAGAGGTCCGCGAGCTGAAGGAGGGGCGCTACCTCCTGCTGGACGAGGAGCCGTGCCGGATCCTGAGCATCCAGACCTCCAAGCCCGGTAAGCACGGCGAAGCGAAGGCGCGCATCGACGCCGTCGGGCTCTTCGACGGCTCGAAACGGAGCGTCGTCTTCCCGGTCAAGCACAAGGTCCAGGTCCCGATCATCGGCAAGCGCAACGCCCAGGTCCTCTCCCTCAGCGCGACCGAGGTCCAGCTGATGGACCTCGAGACGTACGAGACGTTCCAGCTCGCCCTCGACGACGAGAGCCGCGCGGGCCTCAACCCGGGCGGCGAGGTCCAGTACCTCGACGCGATGGGCAAGCGGCGCATCATGCGCGCGTAGGCGCCGCTGGCGTCGCCCCCGGCGTCGCCCCCGGCGGGCCTGCCTCGCGTGATTTATAAGGGGGTCTGAGCATCGAATCGGTGTCCGAGCCCTGCACCGGCCGTCCGGGAGGGCACGGCTGTCAGGGGGGAGAGCGACGTCCGGTCAGGGGGGCCTCGGGCCCCTCCCGTCGTCCCGCCTGACGCGGATCCTTCAGGAGAAGGCCGACGCGCTGCGGAAGCGGCGCCAGGCCGCCGAAGGCGTCCAGCACGACGTCGACGAGCGCCTCGCCCAGCTCGCACGCCTCGGGATCACCCCGAGCGGCGTCGCCGAGCGCCAGGAGCAGCTCCGCGAGCTCGCGCGCCGCACCGAGTGGGAGCAGCTCGAGGTCCAGGCGAAGGCGCTCCTCGAGCAGCTCGCGACGACCGTCCCCGCCGCGATCGAGGGCCGCCGGCGCCGCTCCGAGGAGCTCGCCGGCCGCCTGCGCGACCTCGGCGTCCCGCTCCCGACGAAGCTCGTCGGCGAGCTCGCCGAGCTCGCCCATCCCGCGCCGAACGCGACGTGGGACGAGACCCTCGGGCGGCTCGCCGGCGTCGACGACGGGCTCCGCGCGGCGGCGCGCAACCACCTCGAGAGCGTCCGCGCGCAGGCGCTCGACCTCGCCCGGTGGGCCGGGCTCACCGGGGCTCGGCTGACCGAGATGGAGCGTTCGCTGCCGGAGTCCGAGCCGGCGGTCCGCGACGACCGCGTCGCCGAGGCGCTCGCCGCCGTCCGCTCGATCGTCCGGGAGCGGTTCCCGGAGATCGCCGACCGGCGCCAGCGGGGGCGCGACCTCGCCGCGCGCCTCCGCGCGGTCGCCGAGGAGCTCGGCGTCTCCACGCAGGCGGTCGACGCGGCGCTCGCGCAGGACGCCGACGCGCCCGTCGAGCGGTGGCCGGGGACGGTCGCCGCGCTCGAGACGAGCTCGCGCGACATCGCCGACACCCTCCGCACGAAGGCGGCGCAGTCGATCGAGGGGCTGAAGGCCTCCCTCGGCCACCTCGACGACTTCGGGGTCGACCCGGCGCCGGCGCGCGCGACGGTCGACGTCGCGCTCGCCCGGCTGCCGGCCGCGGCGCCGGACGAGATCGCCGGCGTGCTCGCCGAGGCGCGCACGGCCGTCGAGGAGCCGATCGTCACGGTCGTCGCCGGTCTCCTGGACGAGGTCCGGCCGCGGATCGCCGGCGCGCGTCGGCTCGGGCGCGACCCGCGCGAGGTCTTCGCCGCGATGAACCGCGCCCGCGAGGCGCTCCGCCTCAAGATCTACTCGGAGGCGCTCGCCGCGGCGCAGGAGGCGCTCGAGAAGGTCCGCGCGCTCACCGCCGACCTGGACGCGAGCCGGGACGAGCTCGCGAACGTGGAGGAGATGGTCCGCCGCTTCCAGGGGGTCGGGTTCGCCTCCGCACCGGTCGACGCCGCGCTCGCCCGCGTCCGCCGCCACCTCGAGAAGGCCGAGGTCGAGCCGGCCCGCGAGGCGCTCCGGCTCGCCGTCCGCGACCTCGGCACCGGGGCGGTCCGCTTCTTCCTCGAGCGATGGAAGGCCCTGGACGGCGCCCGCCAGTACGCCCGCGAGCGCGGGTTCCTGCCGGCGGACGCCGAGCGCGAGCTCGCCGACGCCCGGACCGTGCTGGACCGCGGCGACCTCGCGGCCGCGGCGGACGCGCTCGCGCGGGCCGAGGTCGCGCTCCGTGCCGCCGCCGCGCCGTTCGTCGCACGACGCGTCGAGGAGATGGAGAAGGCGTTCGCCGACCTCGCGGACGAGACGCTCGCCACGCCGGTCCGCCGGGAGCTCGCCGACGCCGACGTCACCCTGCGCGTCAAGGAGGACCTCGTCGGCGCGATCGAGAGCCTGCGGCGCGCCGAGCGGGACTTCGGGGGCGTCTTCGCGGCGCACGCGAGCTCGCTGGTCGAGGCGCTCGAGGAGGAGGTCCGCGTCCTCGCGTCGATGGGCGGCGCCGGCGAGGAGATCCAGCGCCAGATCGACGAGGTCCAGCAGATCTTCAACATGGGCGACTTCGTGCGCGCCGCCAAGGCGTCGCAGGAGATCCGCCTCCACACCCAGCAGCAGCAGCTGCTCCGGAGCGAGGAGGCGGTCTCCCACGCCAAGCTCGCGCTGGTCGAGCTCGAGGCGATGGGGCTCGACCTCGCCGCGATGCGCTCGGAGCTCGACAACGCCCAGCACCTCGCGCGGACCGGCGAGTTCCTGAGCGCCTTCCGGGCGGCGTCCCACCTCGAGGAGGAGGCGGTCCGTCGCCGGGGCGCCGCGCAGACGATCACGGCCCGGCTCACCGCGGTCGAGGGGTTCGCGACCCGCCTCCGCGCCGCCGGCATCGAGCCCGGACCGGTCGACGCGTCGGTGGCGGAGGCCCGCGCGGCGGTCCGCGCGCTCGACTTCGACAAGGCGCGTGGCGTGATCGACGGCGTCGAGCAGCGGCTCGCCTCCGCCGAGGCCCACCTCGAGACGGAGACGCGCCTCGCCGAGCTCGCGATGCTCGTCGAGGACGGGCGCCGCCTGGCGGTGCCGATGGAGTCGTTCACCGCGCGCCTCGACCGGCTCCGGACCGAGAGCGCGACCGCGCCCCCCGAGGCGACGCGCGACGGCGCGCGGCAGCTCCACGAGGAACTGGTCGCGCTCGTCCGCCCGCTGCTCGAGGAGAACCTCCGCTCGCTGGAGCGCGACCTCGAGGTCGCGAAGTCCGCGGGGGTCCTTCTCGAGCCGATCGTCACGAAGGTCGCCGAGGTCCGCCGCCGGCTCGCGCTGGACGTCCCGACCGGGGCGGCCGCCCTCCTGGACGAGGTCCGGGGCGCGCTCATCGCGACCCGCGGCTTCGTCGACCAGGCCGAGCGGAGCGCCCGCCGCGTCCGCGACGCCCTCGCGCAGGCGGAGCTGCTCCACGTCGACGTCGTCACGCTCCGGCCGCGCGCCGAGGAGGTCGACCGGGCGCTCGAGGCGCGCGAGTACCCCCGCGTCGTCGAGCTCGGCGGGACGGTCGAGCGGGAGCTGCACCAGGCGACGTACCAGCACGTCTCCAAGACGCTCGCCGGATTCCAGGCGACCGTCACCCGCCTCCGGCGCGCCGGCGGGAACGCGTCGGTCGCGGAGAACTTCCTCCACCAGTCGCGGATGGCGCTGGACGAGGGCCGGCCGGTCGAGGCGCTCCAGCTCGCGTCGCGGAGCGAGAGCGAGCTCGAGCGGATCGACCTCCAGCAGCGGCTCGCCCAGGGGGCCCTCGAGGCCGCCGAGCGGACGATCGAGCGGGCCGCGCATGACGGGCTCGTCGCCGCCGAGGCGTCCGATATCCTCCTCGCGGTCCGGACCGCCTACGCGCGTGCCGACTTCGTCGAGGTCTTCGAGCAGGCGCTCGCGGTCTCGGAGGCGCTCGCGAGCTCGCGGGAGGGGCACCGCCACGCGCGGGACGCGCTCGCCGCCGCCGAACGCTCCGTCGCCGAGGCGACGACGCTCGGGGCGGACGTGCGCGAGGCCTCCGGCCGCCTCGCGGAGGCCCGGGCCGAATCCGGCGCCGGCCACTACGGCCCGAGCGTCCAGCTCGGCCGCGAGGCCGTCGAGCAGGCCCGCTGGGCGATCGAGCGGATGTTCAGCGTGCCGCTCGGCGAGCTGCGCGCGGAGGTTGACGCCGTCAAGGCCGAGGGCGCCGGCGCCGAGGTCGAGCCGCTGGACGCGGTCGTCTCCGAGGCGGAGGCGGCGCTGCGCGCCGGCAGCTGGGCGCGCGTGCGGACGTCGCTCGCGCGGGCCGACGCCGCGAGCCGGCGGCTGTTCGGCGCGCTGGTCGACGCCCGATGGCGGGAGGTCGACGCCGAGGCGGCCCGGCGCGGGGACGCCTCCCCGGCCGAGGCGACGCGCCGCAGCGAGCTGCGGGCGCAGCTCGACCGTCTCAAGGAGCGGCGCGACCTCGGCGAGGCGCTGCGCCTGCTCAAGTCCGAGCTCGAGAACGTCCACGCGCGGGAGCGCGAGGACGTCGCCCGGGCGCTCGCCGAGTTCCGGGACCGGCTCTGGGTCGGCGAGCGCCTGCGGGTCGACACGACCCCCGTGATGCAGCGGTTCGGCGAGGCGCGGCTCGCGCTGGACGCCGGGAAGTACGCCGAGGCGCGCTCGCTCCTCGACCGCGCGACGGAGGTCCTGGTCGAGACGGTCCGGCCGGCCTACACGCGGCGGCGCAAGGAGCTCGCCAGCGAGGTCGCCTTCGCCGAGGGGGGGCTCCATGTCGCCGTCGGGAGCGTGAAGGACCGCCTGCGCGAGATCGACGAGCAGAGCGCCGTCGGCAAGCTCCTCGAGGCGGCCGCGCTGACGCTCAAGGCGGAGGAGGAGCTCGCCGAGCGCAAGTCGCTCCACCGGGAGCTGACGAACCTCCACTACCTGCTGGACGCGGCGCTGGCGCGCGCGGCCGACCGCGGGCTCGACACGACCGAGTCGCGGCGGCTCCTGGGGGAGTCGCTCCAGCTGCGGGCGAGCGACTATCCGGCCGCGCTCGAGCGGGCCCGGGAGGCGCTCCACCTGCTCCAGCGGCAGGGGATCTCGGTCAGCGAGCCCGGCACGACGACCGTCGCCTCGGTCTGGCCGTTCCGCCGTCCGTCGACCGGGGCCGGAGAGACCGGCAAGACCGGCTAGAACGCTCTAGGGGCGGCCGAGCCCGCCGGTCGCGAGCGACGGCGGCATGCCGGGGGGGGTGCGCGGCGGCCCGAGCGGGAGCCGGTCGTACTCGACCGTGTGGCGGATCCCGCGGCGCCGCAGGAGCTGGGAGACGTGCTCGGTGATCTGGACGACCTCCTGGCAGCGCGACGGCTTGGAGAAGTACATCTCGACGCGCCGCTCGTCGGCGAGCGGGAAGATCAGGCGCAGTCCGAACGGGTCTTGACGGTTGTAGCCGACCGGCTTGCGGTCCCCCTTCAGGTCGCGCAGGTTCTCGTCCAGGAGGACCTCCGGCAGCAGGGGGTCCGCCTCGCGGACGAACGGCCGGTTCATCTCGACGACGCGCCGGTGGATCTCCGGGTACACCCGGACCAAGTCCTGGTACGAGCGTCGCGGGTCGAGCAGTATGTGGCCGCTGCGGGCCTTCACGGGGGGGGACACGGCGTGGGAACCGCGGCGGCGCAGATAGGCTCTTCCTCGCGCGGGC
>DATJUZ010000017.1:0-6293 GCA_035502035.1 Thermoplasmata archaeon | reverse complement strand
ACAGCTCGAGGAGCTGGCGGGACCGACGGTCCCGGAGCCAGAGCAGGCGCTCGCCGTTCTCCATCGTCCACCGCGCGACCGGCCGCAGGCCGAGCGCTCGGTAGAACCGCTCGGCGCGCGCGAGGTTACGGACCCGGATCTCCGAGCAGACCAGCGTCGGGGCGTCCCACGTCCCGCCGCGGGCGACTCGTGCGACGCTCCTCGCCATGGGCGGTCCGCGCGTCAGGAGCCGCGCCCACCTCAGCGACGACCCGGCCGACGGGAGACCGACCTTCGGGAGAGGCTCGACCTCGGTCGGGTCCGAGCGACGCGACGGCCGGCGGGGGCCCGGTCCCTCAGCGTGCGACGTACCATGGACGTGGGGACCCCGAGAAGCCAGAAGACGTTCCCGTCCGGGTCCGCGAACTTCGCCATCGCGCCCCACGGCTCCCGGTGCAGGGGTTCGGGAAAGACGACGCCGTTCTGACGCATGCGAGCGACCAGAGAGTCGATCTCGTCGGTGACGAATGCGATCCCGGTGTTTCCGGGCTCGACCGGCGCGAAGCCCTCGCAGAGGTGGACGACGAACTTGTCGCCGGGGGGCGCGATCATCACCGCGTGGCCGGTTCCCCCGACGGTCATCGAGGCGAATCCGACGTTCTCCGTCCACCAGCGCGACGCCTGCTGGGCGTTCGACACCGTCACCGCACAGTCCGCCAGGGCGAGCATGGTCCCAGACCGGGGAGGACCGCGCCGGAACTTAACGCGGGCCGAGGGAGGGCGAAACGGCCCACCGGCCGCCGCACCCGGGGACCGGAGCGGACCTCGTCCCGGCGGAGGACCGAGGCGAGAGGACCCTCCAACCGGACCGACGGCTGTCGGGAGGAACGGGGCAGGCGGGCGACCCCGGAACGCTCTTCTCCCGGCAGGACGAGGCGACCGGTGGAGCGTCGATGGATCGCTGTCCGTGGGCCGCAGGGGACGACGCGGCGATGCGGGAGTACCACGATCGGGAGTGGGGCGTGCCGGTCCACGACGACCGGAGGCACTTCGAGTTCCTGACGCTCGAAGGCGCGCAGGCGGGCCTAAGCTGGTCGGTCGTCCTCCACAAGCGAGCCGGCTACGAGGCGGCGTTCGCCCGCTTCGACCCGGCCCGGGTCGCCCGGTTCGACGCCCGACGCGTTCGCTCGCTTGTCCGGGACCCCCGCATCGTGCGCAACCGCAGGAAGATCCAGGCGACTGTCGACAACGCCCGGGCATTCCGGGCGATCCAGAAGGAGTTCGGGAGCTTCGATGCCTACTGCTGGCCGTTCGTCGGCGGCGCTCCGAAGACGAATCGCTGGCGCCTCGCACGGCAAGTGCCGGCCACGACGCCGGAGTCCGACGCCTGGAGCGACGACCTGCGGGCCCGGGGATTCCGGTTCGTCGGCTCGACCGTACTGTACGCGCACATGCAGGCCGTCGGCATGGTCAACGACCACCTCGTCGGCTGCTTCCGACACCGGGCGATCGACCGGCTCCGGTCTCGGGGTCCTCCGTCGACGCGATGATCGCCGACCCCCGGGGGAGCGGTCGGCTCTGGGCCGGCCCGCGCGCGCGTCGCTCAGGGACCCGAGCTCCCGGCAGAGCGGGGTTTTCCGGGGCTGAGCGGGTGCGAAAGACGCCTCCTTCCGACATCTAGGGGAGCGGTCTCGGGCTCCTCGCACGGGCAATACAGCGGAGCTCGCCCCTCCGCCGCAAGCCGCGGAGGGTCTCGAACTCCCCCTCTCCGGGCGACGGACGCTCTCGGCCTACTCCGCCCGGGAGCCGATCTGCGCCCCGACGCCCGTCTCTAGAACCGGTACGGCGCCCCCTCTGGTGACGCACCGCGTCGCGGACGAGGCACCTGCCATAGGGAGAGGCGAGCCGGTAGGCCCGACCCCGTTCCGGGCGCCGGGTCGTTCGCGGACCTAGGCGGGTCGCGACGGGACGCGGCCGGAGAGGACGGATGCCAGCGCGGCCAGGTGGGTGAGCGGGACCGAATCCCCGACGTGCCAGGAGGACTCCGGCGGAGCCTTCTCGCACCGCAACGAGCCGGAGCGCCAGCTGGCGAGATCGTCCGCGTCGACCTGGAAGCGGTAGTCCGCCGCGTCGCTCCGTCTAGTGTGCCGGAGCGTCGAGAAGTACGGCACGAGCCCGGCCGCCTGGAACGCGCGCACGATGGCGCGCATCGCCTGCGGGGACTCCGAGTAGAGACGACTCACGCGGTCGACGTTCGCGACGGCGACGACCGTGCTGCCGGAGGGGGGGCTCCCGGTCGCCTCGGGAACCCCGCCCGTGCGCCGTAGTCCGAGGACCGCCTCGAGCGCGCTCGGGGTCGGATCGCGGAGGAACGAGATCATCGCGAAGGAGACGTTGGACGGCCCGGTTGGCGAGGGCGCCTCCATCATCTCGCCGACCACGAACCGCCGGTCGGGGAGGACCCAGCCGAGGTCGGCTGGCCCCGGCTCGTCCGGGGGCTCGTCGGACCGTCCCCGGACCTCGACCCAGAACAGCTCGGAGGTCGCCGCCCGCGCGAGCCCGAAGAGGACCCGGTTGAGCACCGTCCGCGACCTGCCCCACACGACGGGAACTCGGCCGCCGTTGCGGAGCTCGCTGAAGTCCCCTCGGGGGTCGCGGGCCGGCGCGGACGTACGCTCCCTAGCAGCCGCGGGCCTCGGGATAAGGGTTGGTGGGCGCCGGTGCGGACCCTACCGTTCGACCGAACGCTTAAACCGTCGTACCCGGCCTCGTGCGGGCGTGGGACTGCTCGAGCTGTTCGTCGCCGGCGTCCTCGTCGGGCTATCGGCCGTGAACGGGGCCGTCCCTGCGGTCGCCTGGTCCCGCTCCCGGGACGCGAGGTTCCTGCTGCTCTCGGGCGCGAACCTCGTGCTGGCAGCGGTCGGGGCGGTCTGGGTCTGGGGAGCGCTCCCGCCGCTCTCCCCTCCCGGCTGGGCCGGCGCCGCCCTCCCGATCCTCGGGATGGTCCTCCTGGTCGCGCTCCTCCTCCTCGCGACGACGATCTGGCCCCGACGCTCGTGACCGATGGAGGAGGACCTGCTCGCGCTCCCGACCCGGCGGCGTCTGTACGAGGCGGTGCGTCGCTCCCCGGGCATCGGCGCGCGTGAGGCGCAGCGGGCCGCCGGCACCGGCTGGGGCGAGACCGTCTACCACCTCGACCGGCTGACGCAGGCGAACCTCCTCCATCGCGAGCGGGCCGGCCACCAGGACCACTACTTCGCCGCCGCCGTGCCGCTCGGCGACCGTGCGCTGCTCCGCCTGACCCGTTCGGCGTCGGCGCGGCGCCTGCTGCTCGCGCTCCTCGAGTCGCCCGGGTCCACCGTCCCGGATCTCGTGGGGCGCACCGGGCTCTCGACCGGTCGGATCTCCGTCCATCTCGGCCGCCTCGGCGAGCTTGGGCTCCTGACGACCGGGCGCCGGGGACGGCTGAGGACGTTCACGGTCGCGGACCGCGACCGCGTCGTGGGGACGCTCGTGACGTACCGGGAAGGGCTCGCGGACGAGTGGCTCGAGCGCTTGCTCGCGACCTGGTCCGAGCTCCTGCGGCCGTAGCCGGCCGGCCTTGGACCAACGGATTCCGCCGTTGGACCAAAAACGGGGTGACCTCCTTTCCCCGTCCCGGACTCGATGGCGGATCGCGGGCGTCCCGGGGACCGGCCCGGCCCTTCGCTGCGCGGCATGGTGCTCGGCTGCCTCGCTCTCCTCCCTCTCCTCGTGGTCGGTCTCGCGAGCGGACCGGCGACGGCGGCCGCGTCCTACTCGCCTCCCGTCGGTTCCCCGACCTCCTGGACGAACGGCCAGGTCCTCTGCCAGTTCGCCCCCGGCTCGCCGTCGGTCGGGGTCGCGGCGAGCGCGCTCCCCGGCTCGGGGATCACGCTCTCGGCGATGTCGATGAGCGAGCGTTCGTCCGCGGGCGCCGTCGTCGCCACCGCGGACCTGAACGGCTCGGTCTGGAACGTCACCAACCGCTCGACGGAGGACGCCTACGACCTCGCCTACACGATACACGCTCCGATGACCGCCGCGGGCGCCCCGGCGACCGCCATCGGCTCGGCCGACCTGCGCGTCGACTTCGTCCTCCCGGCGTACGACGGCTCGCCGGACGGTCCCCCCAACGTCGTCTCGGTCGTCCTTTCGGTCGCGAACTGGACCTGGCAGTCGGCCGGGGACCACCTCGCGCTCGTTCTCGAGGCGAGGGCGAGCTCTCCGTCCTCCGAGCACCTCGCCGCGACCACGGCGACCGGGTGGCTCGTCGTGAGCGCCTCCAACAGCTCCGGCAGCGAGCTCGACAGCGTAGGGATGAACGAGTCCGCGGCGACGACCTCCAGCACCGGAGGCTCGCAGCTCGTCCCGGCCCAGGGTTCGCTCACGGTCACGTCGCCGTCCCTCGCGCAGATCACGGTCGACTTCGGGGCCGCGGCCGGCGAGTTCCACGCGCTCGCGTTCACCGCCCGGGTCGGGGTCGTGCTCCCGAACGAGGTCGCAGGCATTCCGGTCCCGGACCTGATCGCGGTCGGCGCTGCGGCGGCGGTCGTCTCGGCGGGGGTGGCGCTCACGGTGGGCCGGCTGCGTCGGCGGCCGTCCCGGCTCGTCTACGTCGAGGAGGAAGCATGAACCACGAGGTCGAGGAGGCAGGGAGCGATCCGGTCGGAACGCAGGCGCAGCTAGGCTGCGGGCATCGGATCCGATTGCCCTGGGACCTCGCGCCGGAGGCGGCCGTCGCGGCGCTCCTGCATCACCAGCAGTCGTGTGTGATGGACGCCGAGGGGTTCGCGCCGAGAGGAATGGTCACCTACGGCACCGCCTGGCTGCCGTTCCCTCAGGCCCATCGTTAGCCGGCTCGGCCGCCGCGCCTGAGGGAAGATAGCCGCGCCCGGAGAAGTCCGGGCGGCAGGACGTACGCTCCCCGCCGACGCCGGAGCCGTCCGGCCCGCGCGTATCTCTCGAGAACGCGTCGAAGCTCGAGAGCGTCAACCCCCACTTCACGGGCGACCTGCGTCGCCGTCGCCCCGGACGGCGAGCGGCCGACGACCGCGAGCGAGCGAACGACCCGCACGAGGACGATCGCGGCAACGGCGATCGTCCGCCCGGCGTCGAACGCCGCCCATGAGGTCGGGAACCGCTCCGGAAAGCGGCCGTGCTCCACCGCGTTGGCCGCCCGACGCCAACGGAACACCTTGCCGGCGGGGACCAGCGGGACGGAGCGCACCCTCCGCAGGACCGCGATCGGGTGCCCCCGGGCGGCACGTACGCCCGTGGCAAGGAGGGTGGCCCGGACCGCCTCGCGGACCGCCGTCGCGTAGAGGACACGGGCGGCGGCCGCGTCGCCGGTACGCAGCGCCCGGCTGGCCGCGCGCTGGGCGTCGTTTGCCCTCCGCACGCTGACGGCGATCTCGCGGGAGAGGAGACGCAGGACCGTGGGAGCTGGGAAGCGCGCCGCCGCCCGCTCCCTCCGAGTGCGGGGGCCGGTCACGGAACGGAGAGCGGTCGGCAGCGAACGGCGCGATCCCGACCCTGATCCCCGGTCCCTCGCTGTCGAGGAGAGAGGGAACGGGCGGCGCGGTCGTCGATCCCGGGGAGCTCTCCACGGTCGCGCTGCCGCCGGGGACGCGGGGCTAGGGACCTCGTCAAGGACACGGGAACCACCGGGGACATGTGGCGCGAGGTCATCGGAATACATCTACGGAGGGGACGGGCATCACGCCGCCCTCTCGACGACGCGAGGAGGCCGACGAAGACGCACGCGAGGGCCCCGCCGGTCCTGCGCTGCTCCGCCCGTACCGCCTCGGTCGGTGATGGATCCGAGAGACGATGGGGCTCCCCTTCGTTCCGACGCGCGCGACGTTCGAGGAACCCCTCGACCTCCCTCGCACCGGTGCGAATGGGGTGGGCATCTCCAGGGCGGAGGGTCCGTATCGAGGTCGACGGGCCCGCGAGATCACGTAAGTGCCGATCTCCGAGCAACGCCTCCAAGGAGTCGTGCCCTGCTTCCCCGTAGGGGCATCCCGCGAGGACGTCCCGACGTGCCGCGACCTTTGCGCGGACCCGCTAAGGGGCCCCGCCCGACACCGGGGGGAGCGGTTTCGCCATCGTGAGGTTCGTGACGACGTAGCCGAGCCTCGCGTAGAGCGCCTGGGCCGAAGGATTGTCCGTCCAGACCGTCAGGAGCGTCCGGTCGGCGCCCCGCCGTCGGGCCTCCTCCTCGAGGAGGCCCAGCAGCCGTGCACCGTACCCTTGCCGACGGAACTCGGGCCAGATGGAGATCCATTGGATCC
>DATJUZ010000016.1:0-6188 GCA_035502035.1 Thermoplasmata archaeon | reverse complement strand
ACGTAGAGGCTGCCGTCCGTCCAGACCGGGGAGACGAGCGCCATCAGGGCGAGGTTGCCGGCGAGGACGAGCGCGGCCGCGAGGGCCGCGCGGGGGTGGGCCCGCTCGCGGAGCGCGACGACGCCGAAGACGCTCGCGAAGACGAAGAGGGTACGGTAGACGAACGAGGCGGTCAGCGTGCCGTGGGCCTCCGCAGCGAGCTGGAGACCCCGGAAGAACAGCAGGAACGGGACGGCCCCGCCGACCAGGCCGATGACGGCGAGCGTCCCGGCGTCCCGACGAGTGAGGTGCACGCCGCGGCGCGCGAGGACGAAAAGGGCGATCGGTGCCAGCAGCCCCGCGACCGCGAGGTTGCGGACCGTGACGAACGCGGCCGAGCTCGTCCCGGCGACCGCGTAGCCGTTCAGGAACGTCGAGACGCCGCTGACGACGGCGGTCGCGACGACGAGCAGCACCCCCGGTCCGACCCAGGCCGGGTTCGCGCGGGAGGTCGTCGCCATCGGTCGGCTCCGAGCGGCCCGGCCGCTATAGTCTCTCCGTGAACTCGCCCCGAGCGGGCGCGTGCCCCGCGGTGGGGACCGGGTTCGGCTCGGCGCGGAGGAGTGGTGCCCCCGCCTCGGCAACCTCGAGCGCCGCGTGGGCCTCCTCGGCGGTGAGCCGGCGGATGGCGAAACCGGCCTGCACGACGACCCAGTCGCCGACGCGGGTCTCGGGGAGGTAGAGGAGAAGCGCCCGACGCCGGACGCCGCCGTACTCGACGTCTGCGACCGCGGCCCCGTCCTCCTCGCGGACCGCGATCACCCGACCCGGAATGGCGAGGCACATCGTCGCTCCTACGGTGGCCCCTTCGCGGAGACGGCGGGAGGGGGGTCGGCCGCCCGCTCGGGCTCGGCGAACGTGACGGTGCGTAGGACGAGCGCGTCGGCGGATGGCGCGTCCCAGGAGGCGCTCGCCTCGACGGTCAGCTCGGCGTGCTCGGCCGCCGAGCCGGCCATCGCCCTCGCCCAGAGCGCCCGGAGCCGGGGCTCGTCCAGGTGGCTGAGCGGGCCGAGGAGCACGGTCGCGCGGACGATCGGGGCGCGTCCCTGGGCCTCGGAAAGCGCGTCGATCTTCGCCCGCAGCCGGCGAACCAGCGCCTCCTCGTGCATGCTACGGACCTCGGGGGGGAGGAGGCTCGTCCGAGAACTCGGAGGCGATCCGCCGCGCCGCCTCCCGGCGGGCGCGCTCGACCGGTGGGGAGAGCGCCCTGCCCGTGCCGAGCTCGGCGAGCTCGACCAGGTAGACGAGCAGGCGGCGGGGAGCGCGTCCGAGCTGGCGGCCGAGCTCGGCGGCGTCCCGGACCGAGAGGCCGTGGGAGGAGGTCGACGTGCCGGCCGGGGCGCGCGCGAGCTCCTCCTCGGTGAGGCGCAAGATCGAGCCGGGAGGTGCGCCGGTGCGCCCGGCGTCGACGACGACCGCGAGCGGGCTCCCGGACCAGAGGTCGAGGAGCGCCGTCGGCTCGACGACCCGCTCGACCAGGCGCACGCCGGGCGGGACGTGCCCGTGCAGCGTCCGGACGACGGCGGGGCCGATGCCGTCGTCCCCCCGCATCGGCTCGCCGACCCCCGCGACCAGCCCCGCGTCCGAGCGCGCCATCGACCGTCTAGCTCCGCGCGATGTCGAGCCGGAGGAAATGCGTCGCGCAGGAGATGCACGGGTCGTAGTTGCGCACGGCCTTCTCGCACGCCGTCGCCAGCGCGGCGTCGTCCAGGTCGAGCGAGCGCTCGACCACGTGGCGCAGGTCGTCCTCGATCCGCTTCTGGTTCTGGGAGGTCGGCGGGACGATCTTCGCCTCCTCGATCAGGAGGTCGGGGGCGAGGCGGTAGCGGTGGTAGAGGATCCCCCGGGGCGCCTCGGTGATCGCCGCGCCGTCGCCGCCGGCGTACCGCTCGGGAAGGGGGACCGACGCCGCCGCGGGCGCGCGGTAGCGTTCGAGCAGGCGGAGCGCCTCCTCGCACGCGAGGACGACCTCGACCGCGCGCACGACGATCGAGCGGTACGGGTTCCGCACCTCGCGCCCCAGCCCCGCGGCCCGGGCCGCGGCGGCGGCGCGGGGGGTCAACCGGTCGGCGTTGAGGTTGTAGCGGGCGAGCGGGCCGACGTGGTAGGAGCCGGCACCGCGGTGGACGCACTGGAGCGCGTGCGAGTACGGCACCTGCTCCTCCACGAACTCGCGCTCGAAGTCGGCCGGGTCGAGGTCGACCCCGGCGCTCGAGACGAGGCGGCCCTCGTTCATCGGGTACTCCTCCGGGTGGCGCAGCGCGACGAACTCGTACGGCTCCTCGACGTCCGGGAACGAGAGGCCGGCGGTCAGCCGGACGGTCGCCTCGGCGAGGTCGACCGCCTCGCGGAGGGTCGTCGTCAGCCGCGCGAGCTCCTCGTCGGTCGGGAGCCGGTAGAAGCCTCCGACCCGGACGTTGATCGGATGGATCTCCCGGCCGCCGAGGACGTTGAGCAGGTCGTTGCCGGCCTTCTTGAGGGCGAGTCCCTGGCGGACGAGCTCCGGGTGGTCCTTCGCGAGCCGGATCGCGTCCGGGTAGCCGAGGAAATCCGGGGCGTGGAGCAGGTAGATGTGGAGCGCGTGGCTCTCGATCCACTCGCCGCAGTACAGGACCCGGCGCAGGTCGCGCAGCGCGCCGTCGACGCGGACGCCGAGCGCCCGCTCGATCGCGTGGCAGGAGCTCATCTGGTAGGCGACCGGGCAGATCCCGCAGATGCGCGCCGTGATGTCCGGCGCCTCGGTGCACGCGCGCCCCCGCAGGAACGCCTCGAAGAAGCGGGGGGGCTCGAAGATCCGCAGCTCGACGTCGCGGACGGTCCGGCCGTCGATGCGGACCTTGAGCGCCCCCTCGCCCTCGACGCGGGCGAGGTAGTCCACCGCGATCGTCCGCTCGGTCATGGCGTCGCCGTCTCCGGCGCGGCCCGTGGGCGCTCCGCGGCGTCGCCCGCCGCCCGGAACGCCGGCGCGCCCGCGTTGAACGTCCGGAACACGCGGACGACCTCGGGCGGCGCCATGCCGAGCTGCTCGAGGCGACGGACGAGCGCGGGAGTGTTCGGCGAGTCCTGCGGTCCGTAGCAGCCGTAGCAGCCGCGCGCGTACGACGGGCAGAGCGCCCCGCAACCGGTGTGCGTCACCGGGCCAAGGCACGGCACGCCACGCGCGACGACGACGCAGACGGTCCCGCGCCGCTTGCACTCGACGCAGACGCTCTCGCTCGGCACGTTCGGCGCCCGTTCGGCGAGGTACGCCGAGATCACCTCGAGGAGCTGGAGCTTGTTGATCGGGCAGCCGCGGAGCTCGTAGTCGACCGCGATGTGCGCGGAGATCGGGACGGACGTGCCGAGCGTGGCGATGTACTCCGGCCGGGCGTAGACCGCACGGGCGAACGCGGCGACGTCGCCGAAGTTCCGGAGCGCCTGGATCCCCCCGGCGGTCGCGCACGCCCCGATCGCGACGACGAAGCGGGAGCTCTCGCGAATCTCCTTGGCGAGCGCGATGTCGTGCTCGGTCGTCAGCGACCCCTCGACGAGCGCGAGGTCGTACGGACCGTCGGCGACCGCGCTGGACGCCTCGCGGAAGTTGGCGATCTCGACCGCCCCGGCGACCGCGAGGAGCTCGTCCTCGCAGTCGAGCAGCGACAGCTGGCAGCCGTCGCACGACGCGAACTTGAAGACCCCGAGCCGCGGCTTCGGGGAGCGGGGCATCGCTAGACCTCCCGCACGCCGAAGTACGGCTCGATCTGGCGGTAGGAGAAGACCGGCCCGTCGCGGCAGACGAACGACGGCCCGAACTGGCAGTGACCGCAGAGGCCGACGGCGCACTTCATGTTCCGTTCCATGGAGAGGAAGATCGCCTCCGGCGCGACCCCCCGGGCGAGCAGCGCCTGGACCGTGAAGCGCATCATCACCTCCGGGCCGCAGACGAACGCCACCGTCCGCTCCGGCTCGAACCGGGCGTCCGGCAGGCGGGTCGTCACGACGCCGACGTCCCCGTACCAGTCGCGCCCGGCGGCGTCGACCGTGACCTGGAAGCGGAGGTCGGTCCGGGCCCGCCAGCGCTGCAGCTCGTCGTAGAAGACGAGGTGCTTCGGGGTCCGGGCCCCGTAGACGACCTCGATGCGGCCGAACCGATCCCGCTCGGCGAGGAGCCGGTAGAGGAGCGGCCGCAGCGGCGGCAGGCCGAGCCCCCCGGCGGCGAGCACCACGTCCTTGCCGACCGCCGCCTCGAGCGGCCAGCCGGTCCCGTACGGCCCGCGGACCCCGACGGTCGACCCGGCGCGCGCGGCGAACAGCGCGCGGCTCGTCGGGCCGAGCGCCTGGACGGTGTGGACGAGCTCGCCGTCCGGGCTCGGGGCGCCGGAGATCGAGATCGCCGCTTCGCCGATCCCGAACGCATAGAGCATGTTGAACTGCCCGGGGGCCGACGGGGACGTCGCGACCCCCTCGGTCGGCGCGAGGACGAGCGTGGCGATGTCGCTCGTCTCCTCGTGCCGGGAGCGCACGGTGTACGGGCTCGGGGCGTACAGGCTCGGCGCGTCGGCCTGCGACCGGGGCCGGGCGGCCGGACTAGACGCCATCGTGCGCCTCGAACAGCTGCATCTCCATCGCCTGGATCCGTCCGGCGAGCACCGGCACGAGGCGCAGCAGGAACTCGTAGCCTTCGGTCGGGGCGGCGGTGAACCGGCTCCAGAGCGCCGCGACGTCGATCGCGAGGGCGCGGGTCGGCTTCACCGCGATCGCGTCGAGCGTCCAGCGGTGCGGGCTGACGAGCCACGACCAGCCGAGCAGCTCGCCTCGGCCGACGGTCTGGACGGTGAGCCGGCGGTCGGCCGAGAAGACCTCGAGGGCGACCTTCCCGTCCAGGATCGCGAAGCACTGGTCCGCCGGTCGCCCCTCGCGGAGCAGGAACTCCCCGGCCCGGAACGCCCGCTCGCTTGCCGCCCCCCCGGCCGCGGCGAGGAACGTCGCGGGGAGCCCGCGGAAAAAGTCGTGGGCGGCGAGGAGGGCCGTCGGGGAGGGGGGCGCCGGGCCGCTCACGGCTTCGCCTCCGTCGGGGCCGGGCCGGCTCCGGCGCGGATCGCGGCGACCTCCTCCGTGAGGTCGATCCCGACCGGGCACCAGGTGATGCAGCGGCCGCAGCCGACGCAGCCGGAGCTATCGAACTGGTCGTACCAGCTCGCGAGCTTGTGGGTGAGCCACTGGCGGTAGCGGGCGGCGGTCGTCTTTCGCACCGGGGCGTGGTGGACCTCCGAGAACGCCGAGTTGAAGCAGGAGTCCCAGCGGCGCCAACGCTCGACGCGGTTGCCCGAGAGCTCGGGGACCTCCTCGGTCGTGCTGCAGAAGCACGTCGGGCAGGCCATCGTGCAGTTCGTGCACGCAAGGCACCGCTCGCCGACCTGCTGCCAGCGGGGATGCTCGAGGTTCGAGAGCAGGAGCTCGTGGATGCGCGACGTGTCGAGCTGGCGCCCGACCGTCTCCGCGGTGCGCGCGACGAGACCGCGGGCCTTGGCGACCTCCCCGTCGGTCGCCTCGCGCGTCGGGACGTCGGCGAGCACGGCGGCCCCGGCGTCGGTGCCGACCTCGACCAGGAACTCGTGCGACCCCTCCGCGATCAGCTCGGTGAGCGCGAGGTCGTAGCCGGCGGTGACGGCCGGTCCGGTCCCCATCGACGTGCAGAAGCAGGTCGCCCCGGCCTGGCCGCACTGCACCGCGACGCGGAGGATGCCGGCCCGGCGGGCGTGGTAGCCGGTGTCGTGGACGACCCCGTCGAAGACCCGGTCCTGGACCGCCACCGCGGCGATCTCGCACGCGCGCATCCCGAGGAAGGCGTAGGGGCGGGGGTCGGCCGGCTCGGTGCGCACGGTGAACGCCGGCCCGTCGCGGGTCGCGGTCCAGAGCCGCTCGTGCGCCGGGTAGAGGTACTTCTTCCAGCTGTGCGGGCCGACGTTGTAGCCGAACAGCGCCTGGTCGCTCCTCCGCTCGAGCCGGTACGTCCCGGCCTCCTGCCGGTCCGTCCAGCCGATCGGGAGGTCGCGCTCGTCGCGGATCTCCCCGTAGACGATCGCCCCCTCCCGGATCGTCGGTCCGACGACCCGGTAGCCTCGCGCCTGGATCGCCGCGAGCAGCGCCGGGAACTCCGCGCGGGCGAG
>DATJUZ010000015.1:0-13343 GCA_035502035.1 Thermoplasmata archaeon | reverse complement strand
GTAGAGATCCCTCAGGGGCCCACGTGACCCAGTCGACAGGGTGGTCTGCGAGCACCCAAGGCACAACTCTCTAGCGAGCCGGGCCCGAGGGGATTCGAACCCCTGATCTTGCGGTTAAGAGCCGCCTGCTCTACCGGGCTGAGCTACGGGCCCGCGGGGCGGTGGGAGCCGCCCCCTCCCTTAAGGTCAGCGCGAACGCGCGCCGATCCGCTCGAGTGCGGCACCGACCAGGAGCGGGAACAGCACCGTCGCGTCCCCCTCGACCGTGACGTGCGGCGCGCGGGGCTTGAGCTTGCCCCAGGAGATCGCCTCCCGCGTCCGCGCGCCGGAGAGGCTCCCGTCCCACTCGACGGCGGTGGTGACGTAGACCGCGGCGTCCAGGCCGTCCCGGAACTGGTTCCACCAGATCGTGTGGTGCTTGGAGATCCCGCCCCCGAGCATGATCGCGCCGGTGCGCCGCGCGCCGTAGACGATGTCCGAGAGCGCCTGCTCGTCGCCGAGCAGGTCGATCGCGAGCTGCCGGTGGTCCTGCCAGAACAGCCAGAGCTGCGAGCCGACCGCCCCGTCCGTGAGCCCCGGGACGAAGACCGGCACGTCGCGCTCGAACGCCGCGCGCAGGATGCTCGTTCTCGCGCCCGGCGGGATCGACTCCCCGAGCGCCTGCGCGAGACGTCGCCCGCTCAGCGTCCGCTCCCCGGCGGCCCAGAGGCGACGGAGCACCGCCTGGACCCGACGCTCGACCACCGTGCCGTAGTTCGCCTCGGGGATGACGAGGTTCCCGAGCCGGTAGAGCTTGCGGCGATGGAGATCCGCGTCGTCCAGATCCCACGCCCCGTGGTAGTACGGACGGTAGGCTCGGGCGAGGTCGTGGTCCAGCGTGCCGCACGTCGTCACGAGGGCGTCGACGAACCCGTCCCGGACCAGCGCGGCGAGCACGCCCCGGGTGCCGGTGGCGACGAGGTCGGCGGGGAACGACAGGAAGACGGTCATCTCGCGGTCGCCCAGCATCTCGGCGAGGACGTCGACCGCCTGCGCGACCCCCTTGGCGGTGAACCCGCCTCCGGCGCCGAGGCGCCGGACGAACGCGTCGAGGCTCGGCCGGTCCCCGACCGTCAGGTCCTCGACCTTGCGCGGCACGACCGCCGGCGAGCGCGGGGGCCTTAAAGCCCCCCCGCCAGCCCGAACGTGAGGGCGTGAAAGACGAGGACGTAGCAGAGGAGGTAGCCCGCGATCGCCCCGCCGTTCAGGAACGGCAGGCCGGCCTGGGGGTTGCCGGTGGCGACCCGCCGCATCAGCACGGCGTAGCCGACCAGCGAGCCGGCGAGCGTGCCGAGCGCGACCCAGAGGCTCGCGCCGACGCCGAGGAGGACCGGTGCGCCCGGCAGCCAGACGAACGCGCTGACGACCAGCGTCCCCGGGATCACGACGTCGCCCAGCCCCATGAACACCGCGCTCCGCTCCTCGAGGGGCCGGGCCCGCTGCTCCCGCAGCGGGGCCGCGTGGGGGTAGTCGAACTCCACCGAGTCCGGCATCACCATCAGGATCGGGAGCTTCATGTCGGTGACCGCGTCCGCGAGGCTCACCATGTGCTTCGTGCGGTAGACGGCGATCGCGTCGTAGAGCATCAGCACGCTCAGCAGGATGAGCGCGGGGAGGATCCCGAAGGAGATCCCGAGGATCGCGATGAGCGCGCCGCCCGCGACGAACCCGACCAGGTCGACGACGTACCACTGCGGCTCGACCAGGAGCGCGAGGTAGAGCCCGGCGCTCACCGCGGCGGCGAGCGGGAGCGCGGCGGAGACGACGAACTCGGCCGAATAGGGGCGAAGCAGGACCGAGCCGGGCAGCAGGCTGAACGTCGCGAACAGGGTGATGTAGAGCGAAGCGGCGATCCCGAGGAGGACGACGTGGCGGATCGCCGCGAGCCCCCCGCGTCGTCGCGCGAACAGCAGGATGGCGATCGGCGCCACGACGATGACGACCAGGATGAACAGCGGGGCGGTCGGGCTCTGGGGATTCGAGGTCGTCGCGAGCCCTTCCGAGCGGAACGGGTCCGCGAGCGCGAGGCCGACGAGCTGGGCGCCGACGTAGATCGCCGGGAGGCCGAGCCAGCGCGCGCTGCGCATGCGCCCCTACGGCTGGACGACCGCGTAGGCGTTGTTGCCGAGCACCTTCGTGATCTTCGCGTTCACGGTCGCGCCGCGCTGGTTGGCTCCGGTCACGAAGACGACGAACCCTTCCTTCTTCGCGACGCCGTCCCCGCGGCGGCCGACGTCCTCGATCGTCAGCCGGTAGACCTCGCCGACGACGACCGGGGTCTTCGGCTTCTCGACCTCGACCGTCCGCCGGACGGTGACCGGGCGCTGCGCGCCGCACGCCTCGCAGACGAGGAGCGTGAGCCGGCCCTCCTTCTGGAGGTGGGTATCCGGCCGCTTGCACTCGGAGCAGATCACGTACTTCGCCGTGTACTCCCGGACGCGCTGGCCGATCGCGTCCTTCGTCAGGCGCGACTTGAGAATGCCGCGGGGGAGGTCGAGGACCCCCGGGCAGCCGAACTCCCGCGAGAGGTAGCCGATCAGGTGCTCCGGCTCGCGCCGAAGGACCCCCGCGATGTCCGCGAGGTTGCGGACCACCGTGTTGCGGCCGTCGATCATGACGTCCGGGTCCGGGACGACGAACCGCTCCGCGCCCGTCCGGACCGGCGGGAGCTTCGCCCGGGTGCGCTCGAGGAGAACGGCGTACGGCTCCATCCGCGCGTGCCAGCCCGGTCCGCGGGATAACCCTATCCGCCGCCGGTCGGGAATCGGTCGAGCTCCTCGAGCACGCGACCGAGGTCCCGTTCCGTCACGACCCGGTCCGCGCCCTGGCGGACCGCGTCGTCCTCCGGGAGGAACGCCACGCCGAGGCGGCTGCGCCGGAAGAGGCCGACGTCGATCTCCGAGTTCCCGACGGAGGCGGTCTCCTCGGGCCGGAAGCCGAGCTGCCGCTGCAGCTGGGCAAGGACCTGCTCCTTGCCGTGGATCGGGACCCGTACGATCCCCTCCCCGGTGAGGCGGCCGTCCGCCCGGACGCGGAAGCCGTTCGCGAGGGCGACGTCGATCCGCAGCTCCCGCGCGATCCGTCGGGCGAGCAGGTCGATCCCGCCGCTCACGATCGCCGTCCGCACGTGCCGGCGTCGGAGCCCGTCGAACAGCTCGACGGCGCCGGGCATCAGGGGCACCCGGTCGAGGATCGCGGCCAGGTCGTCGTGCCCGAGCCCGGGGAGGTGCCGACGCCAGATCTCGATGTCGGTGCGGATGAACTCCTCGTCGTCGATCTCGTTCGCGAGGAACCGTCGCAGCCCCTCGGCGTTCTGCTCGCCGAAGTGCGCGTGGACCGCCGCCCACGAGCTGGCGACATCGACCAGCGTACCGTCCATGTCGAAGGCGACGAACCTAAGCACGCTCGCCCCGCGCGATCGCGTCGGCCCGCTCGAGGACGTCGTCCGGCGGGCGGTGCGCCCACGCGGCGACGGTCTGCTCGACCTGCTCGGGCCGGCTCGCCCCGACGACGGGGGCGGCCCCCTGGCCACGGAGCCAGTGGAGCGCGAGGGACGCGAGCGGCACCTCGCTCTCCTCCGCGAGCGCTCGCAGGGCCTTGGCGCGCGCCACGATCTCGGGGAGCCGGGAGGCGCCGAAGAGGTCCTGGGCGTACGCCCGGACCTCCGGGGGGGGCCGACGGCCGTCCAGGTAGCGGCCATGAAGGAGCCCCCGGGCGAGCGGGGTGTACGCCTCGACGACGATCCCGTGCTCCCGGCAGAACGGGAGCGTTGCCTCCGCCTCCTCCCGGTCGAAGAGGTTGTAGCGAACCTGATGGACGGCGAGGCGGGTCTCGCGGAGCGCCGCGGCCGCCTCCGCGAGCTGCTCCGCGGAGAAGTTCGAGACGCCGATCGCCCCGACGCGCCCCTCCTTCCAGAGCGCCTCGAGCGCTCCCATCGTCTCGGCGAGCGGGACGCGGCGGTCCGGTGCGTGGACGAGGTAGACGTCGACCGACCCTCGCCCCAGGCGGTCGAGGCTCCGCACGAGCGACGGCCGCACCTGGCTCGCGCGCAGGTGCTCCCAGGAGAGCTTCGTGACGACCAGCGCCTCCGCGCCGGCGCTCGCCCGCCGCAGGACGTCGCCCAGCAGCCGCTCCGAGCGGCCGGCGCCGTAGACCTCCGCGGTGTCGAACCAGCGGAGCCCGAGCTCGACGGCGCGGCCGACCGTCGCCTTCGTCCGTGCCTCGTCCTCGGGAGACCAGCGTCCGAGCGCCCAGAGCCCGAGCCCGAGGAGCGGGTGGCGCTTCGCCCCGGCGACGAGCGGCACGCTCTCGATCGCCTCCGCCGGCGCGGTCGCCCCCGGCTTACGCCCCGGGGCGCGGCGAGGACGTCTCGGGGTCACGCCGACGCCTCCCCGAGGTGGCGGTCGATCTTCCCGAGCCGCTCGACCAGCTCGGCCTCCTTCCGCCGGTGCTCCTCGACGACCGTGCTCGGTGCGCTCCGGACGAACCCCGGATCGGCGAGGCGTGCCCGGGTCTTCGCGAGCAACGCCGCGAGACGTTCCCGCTCCCGTTCGAGCGCCTCCGGCCGCGACGGCGACCGGCTCGGCCGATCGAGGTAGCACTCCCCGAGCGCTGCGACGCGGCTTGCCGTCCCGGCGGGGGCCGCCTCTTCGGTCCCGAGGAACGAGAGGTCGGAGAGGTGGGCGAGGTGTGCGATCGTCGCCCGCTCCCGTGCGAGAACGTTCGCGACCGCCTCGCCGGCAGGACGGACGTACCCCCTCGGCGTGGCGTCCGCCGCGACCTCCTCCTCGGAGCGCAGGTTGCGCAGCAGCCGCACCGCCTCGAGGACCGGCTCCATCGCGGCGACCGCGGTCGGGTCCGCGGCGAGCTCGGCCGCGGTCGGCCAGCGGCTCGTCGCGAGGAGCTCGCCGTCGTGGGGGAGCGCGTGCCAGAGCTCCTCGGTGACGTGCGGGGCGATCGGGTGGAGCAGGCGCAGCGAGCGTTCGAGCACGAACAGGAGCGTCGCCTGGGCGGTCCTACGGGCCGGCTCGTCTCGTCGTCCGGCGAGCGCCTCCTTCGCGATCTCGACGTAGCGGTCGGCGACGTCGTGCCAGAGGAACCCGTGGAGCGCACCCGCCGCGCGGCTCGGCGCGAACTCCGCGAGCGCGGTGTCGACCTCCTCCACGGTCTGGCGGTACCGTTCGAGGATCCAGCGGTCGGCGAGCGCTGCGCCGTCGTCCAGCCGCGGGGCCTCCGACGGGGCCGGCGTGCCCGGAGGGAGCTGGAGGAGGGCGAACCTCCCGAGGTTCCAGAGCTTGGTCAGGAAGTTGCGGGCGCCGTCCAGGGCAGGGGTCCCGAACGGCCCGTCCTCGTCGGTAGGGTTCGGGAACAGGAGCGCGAAGCGCAGCGTGTCGGCGCCCCGCTCCCGGATCAGCACCGCCGGGTCGGGCGAGTTGCCGAGGTGCTTCGACATGCGTCGGCCCCGCTCGTCGCGGACCATTCCCGTGAAGTAGACATCCGAGAACGGCGCGCTCCCCGTGAACCGGAAGCCGGCCATCATCATCCGCGCGACCCAGAAGAACATGATGTCGCGGCCGGTCACAAGGACGCTCGTCGGGTAGTAGCCGGCGAGGTCGCCGGTCCGCTCCGGCCAGCCGAGCGCGGCGAACGGCCAGAGCCACGAGGTGAACCACGTGTCGAGGACGTCCGGGTCCGGCCGGAGCTCCCTCCCGCCGCACTTCGGGCAGGCGGTCGGCTCGTCGACCGATGCGACCTCTGCCCCGCACGCGCCGCAGTAGGCGACCGGGATCGGGTGGCCCCAGATCACCTGGCGCGAGATGCACCAGTCCTGGATCTCCTCCATCCACCGGAAGAACGTCCGGCTCCAGCGCTCCGGGTGCAGCCGGATCTCCCGGCGTCGGACCGCCTCGACCACCGGCGCCGCGAGCGGCGCCATCCGGACGAACCACTGGGTGCTCATCCTCGGCTCGATCACGGCGTCCGAGCGCTCCGACCGGGCGACCGAGTGGCGGTAGGCCTCCCGCCGCACGAGCACGCCGCCTTCCTCGAGCGCCTCGATCGTTCGCGCGCGCGCCGCCTCGCGGTCGAGCCCGTGGAAGCGCTCGGGGACCCACGGGCCGGTGAGGCGCGCGGACGGGTCGAAGATCTCCTCGGCGACGACGAGCTCCGGGTGCCGCGAGGCGACGTCGCGGTCGACCGGGTCGTGCCGGGGGGTGACCTTGAGCGCGCCCGCCCCGAACGTCGGGTCGACCGCCGCGTCCGCGATCACCGGGACGACCCGGTCGACGATCGGCACCCGGACCTTGCGGCCGATGGCGTCCCGGTACCGCCCGTCCTCCGGGTGCACGGCGACCGCCACATCGCCGAAGATCGTCTCGGGCCGCACGGTCGCGACCTCGACCCCGCCCTCGGAGCCGTCGGCCCAGCGGTAGCGGGCGACGATCAGCTGGTCGTCCTCCTCCCGGTGGACGACCTCGAGGTCGGAGATCGCCGTCCGCAACCGCGGGTCCCAGTTGACCATCCGCTCGCCCCGGTACACGAGGCCCGCCCGGTGCAGGTCGACGAACGCCTCCCGCGTCGCCCGCGACGCGCCCTCGTCGCGCGTGTAGCGGTAGCGGCCCCAGTCGAGGGAGAAGCCGCCGGCGCGCAGCTGCTCGACGATCCTGCGCTCGTGCTCGACCTTCCAGGACTCGATCGCCTCGACCGCAGCGGTCCGGTCGAGCTCCTCGAACCGGATCCCCTGACGTGCGAGGTGGCGACGGACCTCGACCTGGGTCGCGAGGCCGGCGTGGTCGAGCCCGGGGACCCAGAGGGTGGAGCGTCCCCGCATCCGGGACCGGCGGACGAGGACGTCCATGACGGTGTCCCCGAGCATGTGGCCGACCGTCAGCACCCCGGTGACGTTCGGCGGGGGGAGCACGAGGGTGAACGGGGGACCGTCCGGAGGCGACGGGGCGCGGAACGCCGCGCGCTCCTCCCACGCGGACTGCCAGCGGCGCTCGATCGGTCCCGGCTCGAACCGCGGCGCGAGGCCGGGCGCGCTCAGACCCCCCTCCTGCCGAGGGCAAGGGGGGCGACCACGGCGAACTCCCCGACCGCGACCAGGGCCATCCCCGCGAGGCCAGCCGACAGGTACGCCGCGAGCGGAGCGGCAGCGAGGATTACGCCAGGAACGGCGACCAGGAGCACGTGCCACGTCCCCGCGTAGAGGTTCGTGATGGCGAGCCCTCGACGGCGGGACCAGCGGAAGAGGAGCGCCAGCTCGGCGAGCCCGGCCGCGAGGACAGCCGGCAGTTCGGCCGCGACGTAGGCGGCGAACAGCGCCGGCGCCGGTATCCGGGCCGCCGTGATCACGAGCACGATCCCTCCCGACGCGAGGAAGATCGCGCCGACGAGTGCGACCTTGCCGACCGCCATCGACCGCGGGGCGAGCGGGAGGGTCCGGCCGTAGCTCTGCGCGATCACCTCGAGCGCGAAGAACGCCGGGCCGAAGAAGGTTGCGAGGAGCGCGGCCGCGCTGACGGCGCCGAGGGCGACCCCGCGGGCCGCCGAGCTCCCCGGGGCACCGGCGTAGGTGACGAGCCCGAGGGCGACCGAGTCGAGCAGAGGGAGGAGGATCAGGAACGCGTAGGCCGGGGTCCGGCTCGCGAGCCGGAGGTCCTTCGTCAGGACCGCCCACGCCGGGGTCTGGGGCCACAGCCGGAACGACGCGGACGGGGCGACCGCCGGGGCCGCCGGCGGCACGTCGGAGACGCTGACGACGGCCCCGTACAGCCAGCGGCCGGCGAGCGCCGCGAGGAGGGCGTACGTCGCCCCGGCGGCGACGGCGAGCTCGACGATCGTGCGGGAGATCCCGAGCGAGGGTAGGCCCCCGGCGGCGGCCGCCGGGAGCAGGGCGAGCGGGATCGGATAGACCGCCGCGAGGGCGTCGGCCCATCCGGGGGTCGCGGGACCCGCGAGATGCGCGAGCGCCCGGAAGAACGGCGGGGAGGCGGTGACGAGCGCGAGGAGACCGAAGGCGGGCAGCAGCCAGAGCAGCAGGTAGGCCCACCGCACGAGCGCGCCACCGCCTCCGCCGCGCGAGCCCTGGATGCGCCGGACGAAGAACCGGCTCGTGAGCAGGGCGAGCGCGAGCGCGAAGACGACCGCGCTGACCGCGGCCGGGACCGTCGCAATCCCGGCGAGCGGCCCGAAGGCGAGCCCGACGAACAGCGGGGTAGCGACCAGCACCGTCGCGGCGGGCAGGTCGAAGAGCCGGAAGAAGACGATCGCCGCGGCGCGCCGGAGCGTGCCCCGGTCGATCGGGAGCGGCTCGAGGACCGTGATCGCCGACGAACCGAGGAGCGTGGGGAGCGCCTGCAGCCCCGTCCACCAGAGCAGGGCGACGTCCAGGCCGAAGAGGCCGGCGAGCACGCCGGTGCGGAACAGCCCGGCCGGCAGCGGGACCGGGACGAGGTTCGCGCGCAGCATCGGTCCGGCGCGGGCGAGCAGCGCCGCCCCGAGCGTCAGGAGGCCGAGGAGGCCGGCGATCAGCGCCTTGCTCTGCCGGACGCGCCGCCGGGAGCGCGCGACCATGCGACGTCCGTCCTCGGTCGGGACCGGGTTGCCCTGGCGCAGGGCGTACGTCGCCTGCAGGGCGACCTCGCCGAACGCGACGTCCGCGATCCGGCTCGCGTCGCGCCAGCCCATCCGGCTCACGTCCGCTCGAGCGCGGCGACGGCCTCCGACAGGCCCTCGTCCTGGCGGGTCAGGCGGAGGAACACCTCTTCGAGGGTGCCGTCGCCGCGGCGGGCGCGCGTCCGGAGCTCCTCGAGCGTCCCCTCGGCGCGGAGCTGCCCCTGGTCGAGGATGCCGACGCGCCCGCAGAGCTCCTCGGCGATCTCCATCGTGTGGGTGGAGAGGAGCACTCCGCGTCCGTCCGTGGTGACGAAACGCCGGAGCAGTTCCTTGACGATCCGGACCGAGCGGGGGTCGAGGCTGTTGAGCGGCTCGTCCAGCACGAGCAGCCGGGGGGCGTGCAGCAGGGCGGCGATGACGAGGACCTTCTGGCGCGTGCCGTTCGAGAGGGTCGCGATCGGTTCCTCGAGCTCGGAACCGAGGCGGAACGCCGCGGCGTAGCTCGTCAGGCGCGCGGTCGCGGTGGTGGCGTCCAGGCGTCGCACCCCGGCGACGAACTCGAGGAACTCCCGCGGGGTGAGTGCCTCGTACAGGAGGGCCGTCTCGGGCACGTAGCCGAGCTGCGCGCGGGCGCGGAGGCCGTCGGCGACGGCGTCCTCCCCGAAGACGCGCACGCTCCCGGCGGAGGGGCGGACCAGGCCGACGACCGACTTGATCGTGCTCGACTTGCCCGCGCCGTTCGAGCCGAGCAGCCCGTAGATCTCGCCGGGGCGGACCTCGAGCGAGAGACCGTCGACCGCCCGACGCTCCCCGTAGTCGACCGTCAGCCGCTCCACCGCGAGCGGCGTCGCCGCGCCCGCTCCCGCCATCGTCGCCCCTAC
Organism: Thermoplasmata archaeon; assembly: GCA_035502035.1. Lineage (GTDB taxonomy): Archaea > Thermoplasmatota > Thermoplasmata > Lutacidiplasmatales > UBA184 > Lutacidiplasma. Next base: position 3,807 of record DATJUZ010000015.1, on the reverse strand, counting down.
GGTCCGCCCGAGCCGGCCGGCGGAGTCCCCGGGGGCGCCTCCGGTCGGACGAGCGGGAAGAGGAGCATCTCCTTGATCGACGGGGTGCCGGTGAGCGCCATCAGCAGCCGGTCGACGCCGAGCCCGACCCCGCTGGTCGGCGGCAGGCCGTGCCGCAGCGCCCGGACGAAGTCGTCGTCGTAGGCGTACCGGTCGTCGGTGCGGTCGCCGAGCTGCTCGCGGAACCGGCGCTCCTGCTCGTCCGGGTCGTTGAGCTCGGTGTAGGCGTTCCCCAGCTCGTAACCGGGGACGAAGACCTCGAACCGCTCGACCCGCCCCGGCTTCGACCGGTGGCGCTTCGCGAGCGGGGTCGTCGCCACCGGATGGTCGACCACGAACGTCAGGCGGTCGAACGTCGGCTCGACGTACTTCTCGAACAGCTTGTCGAGGAACGTCCCGGTCGACGACGCCTCCGGGACGGTGGAGCCGGCCGCCCGGACGAGCCGGAGGAGCTGCTCGCGGCTCTGGTCGAGGAGCGCGGAGATGCCGCTGCGGCGTTCGAGCTCGTCGACGAAGTCGACGGTCGCGTACGGAGGCCGGAACAGCGCCGCCCCGCGGACGGCGGCCGGCTCCTCCGGTAGCAGCTCCGTCGTGCGGGCCGCGAGCCGCTCGAAGAGCTGCTCGACCAGCCGTCGCATGTCGTGGTAGTCGGCGTAGGCCCAGTACGCTTCCAGCTCGGTGAACTCGGGCGAGTGGGTCGAGTCGAGGTCCTCGTTGCGGAACGCCTTGCCGAGCTCGTAGACTCGCTCGAGACCGCCAACCAGCAGGCGCTTGAGCGGCAGCTCGAGGGCGATGCGGAGCTGGAGCTCGGTGGCGAGGTAGTTCGAGCGGGTCAGGAACGGCGCCGCCGCGGCCCCCCCGGCGACCGGCAGGAGCACCGGGGTCTCGACCTCGAGGAAACCGGCGTCGTCGAAGAACCGGCGGATCTCCCGCACGAGCTGCCCCCGGACGCGGAACCGTTGGCGCGTCTCCTCCGAGGCGAGGAGGTCGAGGTAGCGGCGGCGGATCTTCGCCTCCGGGTCCTGCAGGCCGTGGTACTTCTCCGGGGGCGGGCTGATCGCCTTGGCGAGGAGGGTCAGCTGCGTCGCCTCGAGCGACGGCTCCCCCCGGCGCGAGACGGCGGCCCACCCCTCGGCGCCGACGAGGTCCCCCGGGTCGAGGTCGGCGAGCGCGCGCCGGAACGGCTCCGCCCCGAGCAGATCCTCCCGGAGCAGCAGCTGGATCGAACCGGCGGCGTCGTCCAGGTCGGCGAAGGCGGTCTTGCCATGCTCCCGGACCGACCGCAGCCGACCGGCGAGGCGCCAGGGGCGGCTCCGGTCGTCCTCCCCGGCGGTCAGGCGGCCGCACGCCGCGCGGAGCGCGTCCGAGCGGACGCGGTCCGGGAACGACCACGGGTACGGCTCGGTCCCGGCCGCCCGGATCCGCTCGAGCTTCGAGCGGCGCTCGCGCTCGAGGGGAGGCACGTCGTCCATCGGCACCCCGGTCGACTCCGGGGCGGAGAGAAAAAGGCTCGTCTCCGCCGGACTACGACGACGGGGCGCCGAGGGCGAGGCGCTCGACGCCGGTCGGCCGGTAGAGCGCGAGGTGCTCGGGCACGGCCGGCTCCTTGCCCGCCGGCCGCGCCGGCTCGTGGAGCAGCAGGTACGTGCCGAGGAAGAACTCCGCGGTCGCGTCGCCTCCGCCGATCCCGTAGCTGACGTAGTCGGAGAAGTAGACGTGGACCTGGCCGGAGCGGTGGCGGCGCAGCGCGTCGACGAACTTGCGCGCCTCCTCCGGGCCCTTGCGCTCGACCTCGTCCATCAGGTCGCGGACGATCGGGCGCTGGCTGATCCCCGCGAGCCCGTCGTAGGCGAGATAGACCGCCGGCCGGGGGTCGAAGGCGACCAGGTCGACCCGCAGGACCCCCTCGGCCGGCTTGGTGCGCATCGGGGCCGCCTAACCGGACCGTGTTAAGACGGCTTCGGCTGGAGCGGCGGCCCCGACGGCCCCTCGCCTAGTGGTCGTGACCGCCCGGTCCGCCGGGAGGCGCCGGGGACGACTTCTTCGAGGCGATGATGTCGTCGATCCGGAGCACCATGCTGGCGACCTCGACCGCGCTGGAGAGCGCCTGGCGCTTCACGCGCGCCGGCTCGATGACGCGGAGCTTCCACATGTCCGCGGCCTTGCCGTCGCTGAGGTTGACGCCGACGTTGCGGCTCGCCTTCGAGCCGTCGTGCGCGCTCCGCAGCTCGATCAGCGTGTTGATCGAGTCGTAGCCGCCGTTCTCGGCGAGGGCCCACGGGACCACCTCGAGCGCCTGGGCGAACGCCTCGACCGCGAGCTGCTCGCGGCCGCCGACGGTCCCGGCCCACTTGCGCAGCCGGACCGCGAGGTCGACCTCCGTCGCGCCGCCTCCCGGACAGACGAGCCCGTCCTCGAGGACGCTCGCGACGACCTTGAGGGCGTCGTGGAGCGAGCGCTCGACCTCCTGGGTGACGTGCTCGGTCCCGCCCCGGACGAGGATCGAGACGCTGCGCGGGTTCGAGCAGCCGGTGACGAACGTCATGTGGTCGTCGCCGACCTTGCGCTCGTCGACCTTCGCGGCCGACCCGAGGTCGGTCTTGGAGAGCTCCTTGATGCCGGTGACGATGTGACCGCCGGTCGCGCGGGCGAGCTTCTGCAGGTCGGACTCCTTGACCTGCTTGACGGCGTAGATCCCTTCCTTCGCGAGGTAGTGCAGGACGACGTCGTCGATCCCCTTCTGGCTGACGACGACGTTGGCCCCGGAGGCCTTCACCGCGTCGACCATCCGGCGGAACGTCTTGTCCTCCTCGTCCAGGAAGCTCTGGATCTGGCTCGGCGTCTTGATGTTGATCTTGCTCTCGATCTCGGTCTTCTTGATTTCGAGCGCCGAGTTCAGCAGCGCGATCCTCGCGGAGGTGATCTCGGTCGGCATGCGCGGGTGTCCGCGCTCCTTGTCGAGGACGATCCCCTCGATCAGCTCGGTGTCCGAGACGGTCCCGCCGTGACGCTTCTCGACCTTGATCTGGTCGACGTCGCAGACGATCTTGCCGCCCCGCTCCTCGGCGATCCGCTTGACCGCCTTCACGACGATGTCGGCGAGGCCCTCGCGCGAGCCGACGACGCCCTTCGAGCCCATCGCGGTGACCGCGCAGTCCCGGAGGACCCCCTCGTCGTCGCGCTTCACCGTCGTGCCGATCTCGGCGTCGAGGAGGCGCCGCGCCTCCTGGACCGCGAGCTGGAAGCCGCGCGTGATGACCGTCGGGTGAACGTTCTGCTCCAGGAGGTACTCCGAGCGCTTCAGCAGCTCGCCGGCGAGGACGACCGCGGTCGTCGTGCCGTCGCCGCACTGCTGGTCCTGCGTCTTGGCGACCTCGACCAGCATCTTCGCGGCCGGGTGCTCAACGTCGACCTCCTTGAGGATCGTCACGCCGTCGTTGGTGATCGTGATGTCGCCCATCGAGTCGACGAGCATCTTGTCCATGCCGCGCGGTCCGAGCGTCGACCGAACGGCGTCCGCGACGGCACGGGCCGCCGCGATGTTGTTCGCCGTCGCACCCTTGCCGCGCTCTCGCTCCGTCCCTTCCTTCAGCACGAGGATCGGTGTGCCCTGAAGCATCTACGCCACCGTGAGAGGGCAAATTGCCCTTCTATATAGGCCTTTTTACGTTGTGAGGCCTCGCCAGGCCGACCTCGCGCCCTGGGCCCGGCGCTGCCGACGCTTCTCCCTCGGCGGGGACGCGTCCGTAGGCGGGCCCACCACCGCGA
>DATJUZ010000014.1:0-6785 GCA_035502035.1 Thermoplasmata archaeon | reverse complement strand
GCCGTCCAGGCGGCGGCTCCCAGTCCCGTGGCCTCGCACAGACCGATCATGAAGAGGAACGGAGCGAACGAGGCGGGGATGACCGGCATCGACGCGAGGTAGGAGTAGACGGTCAGCACGCTCTGGGCGACGAAGGCGCCGGCGAACACGAGGAGTGCGAGACCGAAGCCGGTGCGCGTGCTGGCATAGAGCCGGCGATAGAGGGCGAAGAGCACGCCGGCGAGTCCGATGCTGATCAGCCCGAGCGCGACGCTCGCGTCCATCAGGGCGTCGGCCATCAGGGACCTCGCAGCGGGGGCGGGCGCGCGGCGCGAGCAAGGTGCTCTCCCGAGGTCCGCGCGGTGCGGTGCGACGGGACCGGGGTCTCGAGCGTCTCCAGGTACGCCGCGGTCGACGGGCTGATCTCGTACGGCGCGGCGTAGGCGGTGCCCACCGGTCGCGTCACGGCCCCATGGCGCTCCAGGATCCTCAGGTGGTGGCGGACGGTCCGATAGTCCAGTTCCAGCGCGGCGGCGAGCTGGTGAGCGTTCGCGGGCGTTCGGACGAGCTCCTCGAGCAGGCGACGGCGGTTGGGTCCCCCCCGGGTGCCGAAGAGGAGGTACCACATCAGGGATCGGAAGCCGGGGCTCATCGTGCTCCCGCTAGCTTGGCCCGTCCCTTAAAGGCGGTACCCCCTCCCGGGGGGGAGTTCCCCTGGTCGCTCAGAACGCCGCCAGTCCCTCCGCGGTCGCGGGGAGTCCGGTCACATTGTAGCCGCTCCCCAGGCTTCCGCCGTTGCCGAACGCAAAGTCCTGGATCTCGCCGGCACCCGCGTCGTAGACGAGCAGGTAGTCGCCGTGTGGCCCCCCGACCGCCATGTCCGTGTCCGCCGCGCCGGTGGACGCCGCGAGGGCGATCCGGAGCGTCAGGCTCCCGCCCCAGCCGATCTGGTAGCTGGAGATCGTGTTGCTGTGCGCGTTCGTGGTGAACGCATAGGCGCCGTGCACCGCGACCCAGCACGGAGCGAGCTGCCCATCGCCGACCGACCCGCTGACGACCGAGACGTGGCCGTTCCGGGCGACGGCGTACGACGAGAGCGCCCCGGGACCGGCATCGCTGACGATGAGGGTTCCCTGCGGGCTGAAGGCGAAGCCGTAGGGGGTCGACCCGTTCGAGGGAGTGACGACCGGGGCCCGGGCGACGCCCCTCGGATCGACCGGGTACGTGTCGATCAGGCTCGTTCCCTTCTCTGTCACGGCAAGGACCGTTCCCGTGGGATTGAAGGCGATCTCGGCAGGACCGGTCGGCGCGCTCGTGCTGAGAGGCTGGACGGAGCTGCGCAGCGGCGCGAGCTGCCCCCACGGGGTCAGGACGAACCCCGCGATGTTGCCGCCGACGGTCGCGTTCCCCGCGTTGAGGACGTAAACGAACGGCCCGAAGACGGTGAGGCTCACCGGCTGAACTCCCTGCGAGCCGGCCACGTCGAGGAGGTCGAGGATCGGCCCGTGGGAGGTGGGGAAGTGGACGGCGAACAGCGAGATCGTGTTGTCTCCCGCGTTGACCACGAGAAGGAACCGGTGGTCCTGGCTGAGTACGAGCGCGCCCTGGTCCGCCAGGCTCACGCCCGTTCCGGTCCCGGCGGTCGAGAAGACCCCCGCGGCGGACAGCGTACCACCGGCGCCGATCGTGTAGGCGAGGACGGCGTTGCCGGAGGGGGCGTTGGTCATCGTGAACACGGCCCCTCCGCTCCCGGGGGTCGGCACGGCTCGGGTCGAGACGGTTGCGTTCGTCGCGTGGGCGCTCGCGGCGGCCGGTACCGCCAGCAGCAGGAGCAGAACCGCTGCTGTGGGGATCGGCCATAGGGGTCCCTGTCGCCTCATGGCGTCCGCCGATTCGGGGAGGGGATTTACTGCCGGGCCGCATTCTCTACCTAATCTCACCCCAGTCCGGCCGGACTGTGACCCGAGACCGTCGCGTAGAGAGGATTCCTCCCGGCCGGCCGGGCTCATGCCGGCCGTCCGGCGAGGGCCCCGATGTCGTTCCGACGGGCGGTCGTCGGTCCTCCGAGGACCGTCGGCGGGCCGGCTCGGGGGAGACGCGCTGGTCGGGTTCGACGACCTCAGCGCTTCGGGCCTTCCACCGAGACCATCTTGGAGGTCGTGGCGCCGTCTCTTCGCAGCTTGAGGACCGGTGCGTACTCGGGCGATGCGTACCACGCCTTCAGCGACCGTGCATCGGGAAACTCCAGAACGACCACTCGGGGTGGCGCCCAGGTGCCTTCGATCACGTCCCCTGGACCCGCGCAGAGGGTCTTGCCTCCGTAGCGGTCCAGGGCCGGACCGAACAGGCTGCGGTACTCGTTGGCCTTGGCCTGGTCGTGCCAGTCGATCTCCATGATGAGGTAGGTCGCCATGGCGGAATTCCCGTCATGCCGAAGGGCGGCCACTATTACACGGCTCTCCCACGCCTTCCCCGCTGGGCGGTCGCTCCTCGTCGGGGCTGGAGTCGTTGCGACGCCCTGTCCGATGCGACCCGACGCCCGGCCAGACGGTCGACGCGAGGGACCCGAGGTGAGCCGCGCGACGACACCGGGACCGGCCGAGGCTGGTGCCCCCCCGCGGATCGCTCGGACGGGAGTCTTCGGGTCACGCCGTCATCGAGAGCTCCTCGGGGGTCCTGTCGGGGGAGGTCGGGGGACGCCGGTCGAACGGACCCCGTTCCGTGGGCGGGCACCCGAGGACGCGCAGAGACGTTCTCCCCCGGAGGGGCGGGCAGAACCGCTCCGTGAAGGAGCTCGACCGGCGAGAAGCCGGGGTTCGGGCTCCGAACGCGAGCGTCAGGGGGGAAGAACCCTCGGGCTGAGGTCTGGCGTCCGAGGCCCACCTCGGGGTGACCCTCGCTCCAGAGGGTTAAGGCCGCGCCGGAGCTAGATGGCGCTCGTGAGCCGTGGACTCTGAGGATTTCGTCTGGCACCGGCGCGCGGGGTTGATGCTGGCGGTACGCTACCTGCGGACCCACCGCGTTCCCGTCTTTGAGGAGCCCCTCAGCGATCTTCCCCGTCTCTCCAAGCGAGCGATCGGGCTAGCGCTGCGCATCTTCCCGCGGTTCCTGGACCGGGCGGACCTTGGATTCCCGGTGATCCTGGCCGGCCGCGGATGGTACCAGATCGCGCTCGATGGTCGGCACAGGATCTCCAAGGCGATCTGGACCGGCTCGTCCACTCTCCATGCCGTCCGCGTGCCCTGGTGGTTCGCCCTGGAGCTGCTGTGTCCCGGCGTCTACGAAGTGGAGTGGCTGGTCCTCTTCGCCCGAAAGGAGCTGCGCAGAGCCGGCCACAGGAAACCCCCGAGGCTCGCATAGTCACCCGGCCCCGGAGTACCAACCCCTCCGTCTCTCGGGCCTGCGGCCGCCGAGGTGCCAGGGGCCGACCCAAGCTGGGCCGGCCGCGGACGGTCCCGTCACGCGGCACACCCCGCGTGGAGACTCAGACCTTCGACCGCTCCGAGGAGCTTCGAGACCCGCGACCGTCGACCCGTCCACGGAGCTCCGACTGCGGCCCTGGCAGGGGGGTCCCGGGTGGTAGGGCACCGGAACGGCGTCTACCTGATCCCGAAGAACGCCCCCGCCCCGCGGAGGACCTGCTGGAACGTGAGTCCGAGATGGTACAGGAGAAAAGCGCCGATCAGTATGATCCCGAGGCCCAGGATCGAATCCAGCACTGCGCCGCCGTACCGGTTCTGCCCGAGGCCATGACCGAGGTTCACGTGCGTCGTCAGGGGAGCGCTTTAGCGCCGCCGCCCGATATGAACCCTAGCACCTCCCGGTTATACTCCGCACATCGGCCGGGGAGCCTGCTCCGGAACCCGGCCCCAGCCGGACCGTACAGAACGAGGTTGGGCCGCACCCACGCTCGCGCGACCGGGTTCAGCGTTGCCCGTCACCCTCTGCACGGGTCCGGTCGGGTCGTGGGCCCGGAGGACATCCTGCCGGTTTCGAGGACCGGAGGCCCAGCTCGAAGGTCCTGTCACTCCTCGCGAGAGGGTCCACGCTCGGAGGGATTGACCCTCCTCGGACCCTCCGCCGTCGGCCGCGATTCGGGGTCGCCCACGGGGGCCGGAGCGCGGGCTCGAGGCAGGCCGCCGGGATTCCGGACCGGGGTTCGCCACCCAAGCTGCTCACGGATAGGTACTCTCCCCCGTGGGCAGCGGTGGGCCTCCCGGTCGAAGGGGACCCGACCCACCGGGTCAGGGAGGGGACAGCGACGGTCCTCCCGGCGGCGCCCCGCTCCCCGATGCGGCCAAGGACCGCGCCCGCGAGATGGGAAGAGGTTCCCTCACTCCGCGATCGCCTGCGAGAGCGCCGACCCCGTGGGGGACGCCGCGGGATTCGAACGGAGCGCACGCGATGCCAGCAGGAGCGCCAGGCTGACAAAGAGGCCCGCCCAGGCGAGCAGGCCGGCGAAGTAGACACCGGCCGAGTAGGCGTAGCCGCCGCTGCCGAACAGGCTCATCCGCATGATGTTCACCGCCAGCGAGATCGGGTTGAAGCCGACGAGGTACTGCAGCCACTTCGGCATGATGCTGGTCGGATACATCGCGTTCGAGGTGAGAAGGATCGGCAGCTGCAGTATCGTCACCACGCCGAAGTAGCTCTCGATCCGCTGAGCCGCGAACCCGAAGGAGAGGAACAGGGCCGTGAAGGCGACCGAGAGCACGAGGGCGGCCGCGAGGAACTGTCCACTCCTCAGCACGGTGACGCCGGAGCCGACGGTCAGTCCCGCGACGCCGGGGACGTGGGCGAGGAGGAGCGCGAAGCCGACCACGAGGAACGCCGGGACGAGGGTCAGGATCCCCCGGAACACGAGCGACGAGAGGAACACGGACCGGCGCGAGATCGGGGTGGAGAGGATCCGCTGCAGGATCCCGAGCTGCTTGTCGAAGATGATGCCGGTGCCGGAGAACATGGCGGCGGTGACGCTGGCGAACGCCACCATGCCGACGGCGAAATAGGAGAAGTAGTTCGGCGCCCCCAGGAGCACGCCCGAGAGCACCGAGGGCGGGGTGCCGGGCGGAAGGAGCTTACCGAGGTCGAACGCCTGGCCGAAGAGCAGCAGATAGAGGATCGGGCTCATCAGGCCGGAGATCACCCAGGTCGGGGCGCGGATCCACCGGAGGTACTCCCTCCGGATCAGCGAGCCCATCGGCAGCATCACGGACGTCCCCCCGTCGCTCCGGCCGGGTCGTTTCCCATCGTCTTCTCCTCCTTAGGGACCTCACCTTCCTCGCGGTAGGCGCGGCCCGTCAGCTCCAGGAACACCTCATCGAGCGTCGGCGTCATCGCAGTGACGCCGCGGACCGAGATCCCCGCCCGCTCCGCGGCGAGCACCACCTTCGGAACGAGCTGTTCGCCGCTCGTGCACTTCAGCCGGTAGACGTCCTCGCGCCGGGAGACCGCCTTCACCCCGGGCATCGGGGCGACGAGGGGGGTAAGGTCGGCGGCCCCGGCGGTCACCGCGACCTCGAGGGTGTCGCCCCCGATGCCGTCCTTGAGCTCCTTGGGCGTCCCGGTCGCGATGATCTTCCCGTGGTCGATGACCGCGATGCGGTCGCAGAGCTGGTCGGCCTCGTCCAGGTAGTGGGTCGTCATGAACACCGTGACCCCCTTCGACTCCCGCAGGGACCGGATGTAGCGCCAGAACCCGGCTCGGCCCTGCGGGTCCAGCCCGAGGGTCGGCTCGTCCAGGAACAGGAGCTTCGGGTCATGGACCATCCCGACGGCGAGCTCGAGACGCCGCCGCATGCCGCCGGAGTAGGTCTTGACGAGCCGGTCCCCCGCCGGGCCTAGGTCCATCTGGACGAGCAGGTCGGTGATGCGCTGATTGACGGCGGCGCCGGACTGGCTGTAGAGGCCGGCCTGGATCGCCATGTTCTCACGGCCCGTGAGCTCCTCGTCCGCGGTCGACCGCTGGAAGACGAGGCCGAGCCGCCTTCGGACGTCGTCCGGTCGGCTGGTGGCGTCGATCCCCTCCACGCGAGCGCGACCGGAGGTCGGCTGGAGAAGGGTCGTCAGGATCGAGATGGTGGTCGTCTTCCCGGCGCCGTTAGGGCCGAGGAAGCCGAAGATCTCTCCCCGACCGACGTGGAAGCTCACCCCGTCGACCGCGACCGTCGGAGGGGCGCCGGCCTTGGGGGCCGGGTACACCATGCGAAGGTCGGCGACGTCGATGACCACGTCCTGTCGCCCCTGGACGGACGACCGAACGCCGGCCGCCCCCGGTGCGGCTCCGCTCTCAGACCTCATCGACCCGGGACCGTCCGCGGGAGTCCCTCGGAACCCTTCGCGCCATCCCCGGCCGCCTTGGCGGGGGGGCTATTTAGCGACTGACGGACGCCCGCTTCGGTCACAGGGCTTCGTGAGACCGACGGGGAAGTCCGACCCCGTGGGGCGTCCCGGTCGGGTGCTGCCGGGCCGGCGATCGGACGGACGCACCCGACACGGCCCGCGTCCGCGGCCGACGGCGCTCCGCCGAGCGAGCGCCGCCGGCTTCCTCAGGGGTCTAGCGTGATCATTGGGGCGGCGGAGCAGCGTCCGGTCGCCCCGGAGGGGGGTCCTCCGACGGCCGCGACTGACGTTAGGCAGCGACCGGTGTCGCCGGGGGGTTTGGCTCCCGCTCGAGATGGGGCGCGGGATCGGCTCGGGTCGTCGACCGCCGGACGGGGCGGCGCGCCGGCGTCGTTTCCTCCGCCGGGCGCTCCCGCAACAGAAGGTCGGCGTCCTGGAGCTCCTTCATGATGTTCTGGACCGCC
>DATJUZ010000013.1:0-28794 GCA_035502035.1 Thermoplasmata archaeon | reverse complement strand
CGGGTCCGGCACGAGTCCCCGTCGTGCGCACGCGTCCGCATCCGGAAGGTGGATTTCTCCGAGCCCCCGGCGAATGAAAGGCGGGGGCCGCGTATTTAGACCTTCGCGCGGGCCCCAGAGTACGTCTCGCAGGGAGGGCGGCGTCCGAGCGCGCTGGTCCACGGGGGCCTTCGGGAGTCTTGAAAAGAAGGGGAGGAAAGGGTTGGACCTCGGCCGCGACGGGCCGGTCTCGCGGGAATCTAGAACGACCCGGACGTGCCGGAGACGCTCGAACTGCCCGAGCCGTACGCATTGAGCGTATCGCCCGAGCTCGGAAGCGCCGCCGCCGTCGAACCGACAATCACGAGCGACTGGCCGCCCGCCGCGATTGCGACCGCGTACGTGGAGGTCCACGCACCGGACGTCGCCGTCGTCGTGCCCACCCAGACGTTCGCGATGGTGCCGTTGCCCGTGTAGTAGAGCACCACATACCAGCCGGCCGTCGGGACCGTGCAGGCGGTGGTGCTGTAGGCCGTCTTCGCCTTACAGTTCGTCGGCGCGCCGGCAGTCGAGATCGGTACCGGGGAGCCGCTGATCGTCGTCACCGAGAAGCCGAAGCTCGTCGTCTTCAGCCCACCGGAGACACCGGTGATCCCGATCGTCCCGTAGGCGCTCGACCAACTGGGCGTACCCATCGAGATCGAGTACGGGGCGTTCCCGCCGCTGTGCGTCAGTCCCGAGATCAGGACGTACAGCACAGCCGCGAGCACGACCGTGATCGCGACGAGCAGGATCGTCGCGATGATCGGCGACACTCCGCGGCGCTGGGCAAGGCGACGACGCGCCATCGCGCTCCGCATGTTCGTGAGGTTCAAGCTCATCGTCGTCACCTCAGAACGACCCGGACGAACCGGAGACGCTCGAACTGCCGAGACCGAAGGCGTTCAACACGTCCCCCGAGCTGGGCAGCGCCGCCGCCGACGCCCCGACGATCACGAGTCCCTGGCCGCCCGCGGTGATCGCCACAGCGTAGTTGCTGGCGAGCCCCGTCGTCCAGGCACCGTTGACCCAGATGTCCGCGATGCTGCTGTTCCCCGTGTAGTAGAGCACGACGTACCAGTTCCCCGTCGTCGGGGCCGTGCAGGCCGTCGTGCTGTAGGCGACCTTCGCCTTACAGGTCGTGGTCGGCGCCGCCGTGGCGACCGCCACCGGCGAGCCGCTGATCGTCGCCACCGAGAAGCCGAAGAGGCTCGTCGTCAGGCCTCCGCTGACCCCCGTGATGGCGATCGTCCCGTAGGCCGGGCTCGTGCCCGACCAGCTGGGCGACCCCATCGAGATCGAGTACGGAGCGGTCCCGCCGCTGTGCGTCAGTCCCGAGATCAGGACGTACAGCACAGCCGCGAGCACGACCGTGATCGCGACGAGCAGGATCGTCGCGATGATCGGCGACACCCCGCGCTGCCGCTTCCTTCGCCAAAGTCGAATTGCTCCGCCGAGGGCGTTCATTCGTTCGTTTCCTCCGTTGGGTCGGCTGACCCGATGCGTTGTCTCGAGGACCCCCTATATCAATCTTGAGGCCGACCAGAACTACGATAGTCGAAGTCAAAATCGTCTATTGACGTAATACACATGAATGCGCATAAACGCGCACGAGCCACGACAGAACGTAGCAGGGGTCCCTCGCGTCGCCGCGGGTCCCAGGACGCGAACGGAGGCGACCGGTCGGCGTCGTGCGAACGAACGTTCCGGCGCTCCGGGCGGGGATAAAGGCTCGGTTCGAGCGGCAACTGCGGGCCCCACGGACGGCACCGCCGCCTCCCGCTAGGGGAGCGACCGGGCGCTCTCAGCCGGGGCGGTCGCCTTCGAGGCGCCCGTGATCATCGGGAGCGGAACCGCCGGGGCGCGGGGGTTCAGGCGGCGGAAGGCGCGGGCGATCCAGGCGCGCACGTCCTGGTCGTACAGGTTGCCGTACGGGCAGGCGCCGATGCAGTCCCCGACCCCGCAGCACTTCGTGCTGCGGAACTCCCCCTTCGTCCGGAAGTGGAGCGGCATGTCGACGAGCCCGACCGGACAGGCCTTCGCGCAGTCGAACGTGGTGCACCGCTCGCAGACCTTGCGGTCCCGCACCCGCAGGCGGTAGAGGCCGACCTTGGCGAACGGGACGCTCAGCGAGCCCCAGTGGCAGACCCCGGTCGTCGCGCAGTTGTACGTCCCGACGTAGGGCGTCGAGACGAACATCGCGAACCAGAGCCCGCCGAAGTACAGCTCGATCGGCAGCGGGAGGGCGCTCGTGTCGTACTGCCCGTTCGCCACCTGCACCGTCGGGAGCCGGTGCAGGAGAGAGAGGACGGAGACGGCGAAGAGGGAGACCAGCGCGAGGCTCGAGGCGACGACGTAGGCGCTCGAGAGGCGACTGCCGAGCAGGTACCGCCCGACGCGGGAGCTCTGGTTGAACTGGCGCATCTCGTGCATCGTCGTCCCCTGGTACATCAGCGCCGCCCCGCACATCACCGCGCAGAGCGCCTTCCGGCCGAACAGGACCGTCAGCACCCCGACGCTCGCGTACATCACGAGCACCGCGAGGAAGATCCCGGACTCGAACGGCCCGCCCGAGCGCAGCCCGAAGCCCCAGCCGATCACCGGGAGGGTCGCGAGGGTCCGGTTGGAAACGATCGGGGTCGACGAGGCGAGGCTGGGGACGTAGACGACCGCGAGCGCGTAGACCCCGAGCATCAGCACCATGCGGTAGCGCTGCGCCGGCACGTGTACCTCCCGCAGGCGGAGCAGCACGAGACCTCCCATCGTCGCCCCCACGGCGACGAGGAACCAGGCCGACGCGAGGATCGCCGCGCCGAACCACAGGCCGTCGTAGACGGAGAGCCCCAGCCGCGCGGTCGTCCCTCCCCCGACCGGCAGGAACGGGATGTACTGGAGGAAGCCCCTCCCTGCGATCTCCAGGTCGAGCACGGCGCCCAGGAAGAACTCCGCGAGGAACGTGTAGAGCAGGAGCTGCGTCGCCCAGCCCGGATGGAGGAGCCACGGAACCGACGGGCCCGGCGCGCTCCGCCGGCCGACGGCACGAGCCAGGACCGCGAGCGGGACGAAGGCGCTCGCCGCCCAGACGACAGGGGACCCGTCCAGCGTCCAGAGCAGCCAGCCGGCGCCCACCACGACGGCCGCGGCGGCGACCTCGAGGACATACCGCATCGAGGCGGTCGACAGCTGCTTGTGCCGGTAGACGTGCTGGAGGAGGTAGGTGAACCAGAGCACCAGGACAGAGGCGGCGAGGACGTAGCCGATCCGCAGTGCGGTGCCGTCGAGGGTCCCTGCGAGACCCCCGAGCACGAGCGTGCCCGGTGCGACGAAGAGCAGCCGCTCCCGCCACGGCTCCCGGCGGCTCGCCCAGAGCCCCCCGGCCAGCAGCTCGCCGCCGAGGATCGCGAGGAAGACCGGGGAGCAGAGCAGGCGCACGACGGCCGCCCCGGGTCCGACGAGCGACCCGACCGGGCCCGACGAGCCGAGCACCGCCGCGCCGACCAGGGCCCCGACGACCGCGACGATCCCCCCGGCCGCGACGCTCCGGGCCGACGGGCCGGTCGGCGAGAGCACCCGGCCCCCCGACCCCGGGTCCGCGGGGGCGCCGGCGGTCACCTCAGAACTCACCGGTCTCCCCCCCGTCGCCGCCGCTCTCGCCGCTCTCCTCGAGCACGGCGCCCGGCGGGGCCAGGATCCAGCCTCCGAGGTAGGTGACGCTGAGGTCGGCGATCTCCCCGAGGTAGCCGAGGGTCGTCGGCAACGCGACGAACCCGCTCGCGACCCCGACGGTCGCCACCCCTCCGCCCGTATCGGAGGCGATCCAGAAGAACAGCGCGATCAACCACTTGGAGGTGTTGAGATCGACCTGGTCGCCGTAGGCGACCCCCAGGTCGCGGTACATCACGGCGTACGTCGTCTGGACGAGCGGGTAGACGGAGGTGTTCCACGGCGCGACGCCGCTGACGTTCTGCCACTGCTGGGCGACGGCCGCCGTGCTGTTCGCCTCCAGCGACGCCGCGGCCTCTACGCTGGTCGCGCTCGGACTAACGAACGTCGAGAAGCCCGACTGAAGGGAGGCGCAGACGACGCCGAATGGCAGCGTCGGGCAGACGTCCGACGCGACGTACCCGACGCTCCCGTTCGTCCGTTCGACCTCCGAGAGGACGGCGGTCTCCGTCGGCTCGACCGTGCCGACCGGGAACGTGACGTTCGCGCCGACCCCTACGTCGCTCCGGAACGAGGGGCTGTGGTCCGCGAGGTAGGACGAAAGGAGGCCGTTCGTCACCGACGGTCCCGCGAGCGTGACGACCGAGATCGGTTCGCTCGAGCTCCACCCGGGGTTCGTCGCCGCGAGCTCGGGGGCGTTCCACGCGGTGATCGTCCCGAGAAGGATCCCGGCGAGCGCCGGGGCGCTCAGCGACACCGAGCCCCCCAGCCCGTTCGCGTTGACGACGACGACCACGGGGCTGACGAGGAGCGGCACCGCGAACGTCGCGCCCCCCAGGGTCCCCGGTCCCGCCGCAGCGGGAAGCTCCGGACCGAGCTCGGCGTAGGCGCTGTGCCCCGTGAGGGCACCGAACGCGGAGTCGGTCGTCCCCGAGCGTACGATCAGGCAGTGACCGGTCGCGGCGCCGAACCCCCCGACCAGCGAGGGCCACGCGCTCGCCACCGCGCCGGCAAGATCCGGCTCAGCGGCGACCGACACCGTCACACCGCCCGGGGGGCAGAGAGGCAGCTGGTCGAGCGGATTGACCGCCGGACGGCTGAGGTTCATCCAGCCGGTGGCGTAGCCGACCGACACCGAGGCGGCGACGATCACCGCGACCGCAACGAGCACGATGCGCGGATTGAACCGGCGCGCGGTCGGCAACGCCAGGCCGGAAGCCCGAGCCTCCGCGGCGAAGCGGGAGGCTGCCTCAGGGTCGACCGATGCCGGATTCATCGCGCTCCGTCGGGGACGACGGGCGACGCAATCAAGTGCGGGCCGGGCGGTTTAACCCTTCGCCCATCCGGCCCTGCGATCTCCCGACGCACGAGCGCCGACGACGTCACGCCGTCGGCCGACCGGGCACGGAACGGTCGCGCCGGGGGGGTGTTATACTGATGACATCGGTCGGATCAGGCTGTTCGACAACCACCGGATTTCGTTCGACACGTCAGCGGGCGCCGGACCGCACCGTGACCGCGATGATTCTCGATACAGGCATCGCTTGTTTAAGTATGTGGAAAGCTCATCCTCTTGCCTGACCGTGTTCGACAAAGCCCGGGACGGGACGGAGACCCGCACGAGCGGGGCCGAGGCCACCCGGCGAGACCGTGAGGAGGCGCGCATTGCACTGCGCTGCACGCTCGCGGAGCTGCACCTGGTCGACTCGTTCGTCACGTCGGGCGAGTACGCGACCCGGTCCGAGCTCTTGAGGGCGGCGCTGCACGCGTTCCTGCGGTCGCGGGCGATGTCCAGCACGCCGACCCCCTCGGTGGACGCGGACGGGCTCGTCGAGGTGACGATCCGCCTCAAGCCCGAAGAGTACGCCGCCGCCGAGGCGTTTGCTCGCGACATGGGGAACCGCGCGGAGGTGAGGGACGTTCTGGCGCTCGCCTTCCGGTACGGAGAAGAGAAGCTGGAGCTCCGCCGCCACGCTCTGCGCGCCCGCGAGCTGAACCGAGACGCCGCCCAGGCCCGCACCGCTGCCGGGGATCTCTCCGACAGCGTCGAGGACCTGCGGCGCCGGGGGGTCGTCGGGCGCTAGGGACGTCGTCGACGAAGTCGAACGGGCGGTCGGGGGTGGTTGCGGATGAGCGAAGGGACGGGGCGGGAGGAGACCGAACGAGCGCGCGCATGGACCTCGGGTTCCGGCGACCCGGTACCGGAGGCGTATCCGTCCGCGTTGCGTCTCGGGCAGGAGCTCCGGGTCGTGCTGGTCGCGGTCGGCGGCGGGGCCGTCCGGATCGGGCGCCAGATCGCCCGTGAGCACCTTCGCCATGTCGAGACCGTCGCGATCAACTGCGACCCGAAGGTCCAGGGGTTCGAGGAGTACGACCGGAGGCTCTACCTCGGGCCGGGCACCGGGGAGGAGATCGACACCGGCGGCTCGCCCGTCGTAGGAGGGGTGCTCGCGCGGGCGGCGGAGCCGTCCCTGCGCGGCGTCTTCCAGGGCGCCTCGTTCGTCGTCGTGATCGGCAGCCTCGGAGGGGGCGCCGGCAGCGGCGCACTTCCCCACCTGCTCGAGCTCGCGTCGCGCCACGCGGCGGTCGTGAGCGCCTTCGTGATCAAGCCGTTCCGCTGCGAAGGGGACCGCCGGGCCCTCGCGGAGCGGGCGATCGGCCGGCTCCGTCTCGGGGAGGCGTTCGCCGAGAAGCGCGAGCGCGGCCACGCGACGCTCGAGGTCCTCGACAACGAGAAGCTCATCACGAGCTACGGGCACCGCGCCTTCAGCGCCGTAGGGGACCACTGGGCCGAGGTCGTTCGTTCGCACCTCGAGCAGGCGATCCTCGCTCCGGCGGAGGCGATGCTCGCGAGCCTGAGCGTACGGCCCGTGGTGCTCGCGAGCCCCCCGGTGGCCGTGGCGCCCGAGATCCTCGCCTTCCCCGAGCGGATGCCCCCGTCGCCGCCGGCGGCACCCGAGCTTCCGCCGATCCTGCCTGCCGCGCGGGCCGGGGCGATGGCGGAGCTGACGTTCGAGGTCGAGAGCGCCACGCCCCCGCCGCGACCGTAGCCGCGGCCCCGGGCGGGGGGAGACCGCTCTCCTCGCCCGTCGCGCGGCGAGCCTCACCGTTAAGAGACCGACCGCCTCGCCGTCCCCGATGGACGGGAGGGTCGTCACCGGGGTGGGCCTGCTCGCGATCCCCGCCGCGCTGGTCGCGGTGACGGTCGCCTGGTTCTCGTCCAATCCCGTGTCGATCTTCGCGATGATCGCGCTGATGCTGGTCGGCGCGTTCTACCTGCTGACGTACCGCGAGACGTTCGGCTAGCGCGCTCCCCGCCCGCGCCCCGGTGGGGGCGTCAAGGTCTTGAAAACGCGCGGCTTGCACCAGTGATCGACGCGACCCCCCCGCGGTCGCTGCGTCCTGGGGCCCGTCGTCCCTGTTCGGGGAGCCCCGGCGACGCGCGACGGCGCGGTCGCGGTCGGGACGGAGCGCGCCGGAGTGTCGAGCCCTACCGCAGATGCCGCGAAACCGCCGAGCGAGCTCGCTCGCTTCCTCGACGGCCTCCGCCGGCCCTGGATCGGAGGGGCCCGTTCGCTCTACCGGTGGGCGATCATCGGCATCACGGTCGGCCTGATCGCCGGGTTCGTCGCGGTCGCCTTCTTCGAGGCGCTGCAGCTCGCGAGCGCCTCGTTCCTCGGCACGCTCCTCGGGATCCGCCTGCCGGAGAACGGGGCGGCGCCCGGGGGCGCCTTCTCCTGGTCGACGGACCCGGCCCGGTTCCTGCTGCTCCCGGCGCTGATGGCCGCCGGCGGGCTCGCGACCGGCCTGCTGATCCTGGCGGCGCCCGAGGTGGAGGGTCACGGGACCGACCAGGCGATCCGGGGGTTCCACCGCGGCCGGGGCGTCGTCCGCTACCGGGTCCCGGCGCTGAAGTTCCTCGCCTCGGCGCTGACGATCGGCGTCGGCGGGAGCGGCGGGCGGGAGGGGCCGACCGCCCAGATCGGCTCGGGGATCGGCTCGATCGTCGCCGGCCCGCTCGGCCTCTCGACCCAGGAGCGCCGGGTGGCGCTGATGGCCGGGGTCGGCGCCGGCATCGGGGCGATCTTCAAGGCCCCGTTCGGTGCCGCGCTGCTGTCGAGCGAGGTGCTGTACCTCTCGGACTTCGAACCGGAGGTGATCATGCCGTCGATCATCGCCTCGGTGATCTCCTACTCGGTCTTCGGCTCGTTCGTCGGCTTCGCGCCCGAGTTCGCGACGCCGGGGGTCGGCTGGACCCCCCGGGAGCTCCCGCTCTTCGCGGCGCTCGGCGCGGTCGCCGGCCTGCTCGGGATCGTCTACGTCGTGATGTTCTACCGGACGCGGGCGGCGTTCGCCAACTCCCGGTTCCCCCGGTGGAGCCGCCCGCTGCTCGGGATGGGGATCGTGGGCGCCCTCTTCGCCGGGCTCTACTACCTCGTCCCGCAGCAGAACCACCTGCTCGCCGTCGGCGGGATCGGGATCGGCTACGGGATCGTGCAGTGGCTCCTGTTCCAGAACCACTTCGCGCTCGCGGCGCTCGTGCTCGTCGTCGCGCTCGTGGTCGTCAAGCTGATCGCGACCTCGCTCACGGTCGGCTCCGGCGGGAGCGCCGGGCTGTTCGGGGCGGCGATCGTCATCGGGGCGCTCACGGGCTTCTCGGTGATCAGCTTCTTCGACCTCGCGTTCCCGGGGCTCGCCTCCCCGGGCGACGTCACCGCGTTCACGATCATCGGCATGATGGCGTTCTTCGGGAGCGTCTCGAAGGCGCCGATCGCGACGATCCTGATGGTCGTCGAGATGACCGGCTCCGAGACGCTGCTCGTACCGGCGATGGTGGCGATCTTCATCGGCTACTACATCGGCGGGCGGTACCACCTCTACGACGAGCAGGTGCAGAACCGGCTCAGCTCGCCGGCGCACACGACCGAGTACTTCGCCGAGTTCCTCCGCCACATGCCGGTGACCCATGCGCTCCAGCGGGAGATCGCCTCGGTCGACCCGGAGGCGACGGTGGCGGACGCCGGGTTCGCGCTGTCGCGATCGCCGTTCCCCGTCGTCGCGGTCGTGGACGGGGGCCGGCTGGTCGGCGAGCTGCGGCTCGCCGACATCCTGGACGTCCCGGTCGTCCAGCGCCCGGCGGTGACCGTCCGCTCGATCCTGCAGGAGGCGTTCCCCCGGATCGGGACGGACGCGACGCTCCTGGACGCGATCGGGATGATGGATCGGGAGGGGATCGACGCGGTGATCGTCACCGACGCGGCGAACCCGCACGCGCTCGCCGGCGTCGTGACGCGCTCCGGGGTGCTCCAGTTCCAGCGGACCCCGCGCGTCCAGGTCTGGCCCGCGCCGCCGCTGGCGTAGCCGCGGGCCCCGGGCGGAGGCGGCGGACGGCCGCTCAGCCGTACATCCCGGCGGTCGGCGGCTGGTCCCCCTCGGGCTCGGGGGCGACCGGGCGCGTCTTCATCGCCGAGCGGAGCATCCGCTCGATCTCGGCGGCCTGCTTGCGCAGCGGCCCGGTGTCGATCTTCAGCTCCGGAAGGAGCCGGTCGAGCGTCTCGATCAGGACGGCGCCGGCGCGATGGTCCGGCATCCCCTCCGGCGCGCGCGTGCTGACGAGCAGCACCGCGACCGGGACCTTGCGGCCGAGGCCGTGCACGAGCATCGCCCCGGAGACCCCTCCGATGACCCCCTCCTCGAGCGCTCGCGCCTGCGTGCGACCGAACGCCTCGAGGACCGCCGGGTCCTTGCGGGAGAACGCCGCCCAGACGTTCTCCGCGCCGTCCGCTCCGGGTCCGTCTGAGCCGTCGGGAGCGGCGTCGAGCTCCGGGTGGGGCACGACGCCCTCCAGGCAGACGAGGAGCCGGGCGTCCATGCGCTCGGCCCCGTCCAGGATCGTCCGGGCGATCGGACCGAGCTGCGACGGCAGCGGCGGGAACTCGGAGAGCACGAGGCCGAGGCCTGGGCGTCCGTAGACCCGGATCGTAGGGTTCACCTCGCCCCCCTGGACGACCGCGATCGGCGCGACGTCCGGCGAGTCGAACCGGCCCACCCGGCCGAGCTTCAGCGAGCGGACCATGTAGTGGCTCGCGACGGTCGCGGCGAGGCCGGCGCTCGGGAACGACGAGAGGACGACCGCCCCGCGCCCCGGACCCTTCTCGGCCGGTCCCTCGTCGCGCCAGACGAACTCCATGCGCGCTCGAGTTCGGGGAGCCCGCGGAAGGTATAGCCCGAGTGGTCGGAGCGGCTCCGGGGCCCGGGGTTCCCGCAACCCCAAGTACTCGCTCCCTCTCGTCAGCGACCGTGGGCCTGCCGCTCCGACCGCTCGTCACGGCCCAGGAGCTTCCCTGGGAGGCGCTCGCCGGGCGGACCCTCGCGGTCGACGGCTTCAACGCCGTCTACCAGTTCCTCGCGACGATCCGCCAGCGCGACGGCCAGCTGTTCAGCGACGCGCAGGGGAACGTCACGAGCCACCTGATGGGGACGTTCTACCGGACGACCTCGCTCCTCGAACAAGGGGTCCTGCCGATCTGGGTCTTCGACGGGACGCCCCCGGAGCGGAAGGCCGGGACGATCCGCCGTCGGATCGAGGCGAAGGAGAAGGCCGAGAGCGCCTGGCAGGAGGCGCTCGCCGCCGGCGACCTCGAGACCGCCCGACGGAAGGCGGCCCAGACCTCCCGCCTCACGCGGCCGATGGTCGACGAGCTGCACGCGCTGCTCCGCGGGCTCGGCGTCCCGGTCGTCCAGGCCCCCGGCGAGGGGGAGGCCGAGGCGGCGGGGCTCGCCGCGCGGGGGGCGGCGTGGGCGGCGGCGTCCGAGGACTACGACAGCCTGCTGTTCGGCGCTCCCCGGCTCGTCCGCGGGCTCGCCGCCCGGCCGCGAGGGGGGGTCGCCGGAGGGGCGCAGCTGATCGACCGCGAGGAGCTGCTCGCCGCGCTCGGTATCGACGGGGAGGAGCTGATCACGCTCGGGATCGTCGTCGGGACCGACTTCAACGACGGCGCCGCCGGTTACGGCCCCAAGAAGGCGCTCAAGCTCGTCCGCGAGCACCTCGGCTTCGAGCGGACGGTCGAGCGCGCCGGGCTCGACCTCGAAGAGAGCCGGGCCGTCGCGGAGATCTTTCGCCATCCGCCGGTGAGCGACGCCGCGCCGATCGCCTTCGGGCCGGTCGACGAGGCCGGCCTCCACCGCCTGCTCGTCGAGACCCACGGCTTCTCCGAGGCGCGGTTCCGCTCGGCGGTCGGTCGGGCCCGCAGCCGCCCGCCGGCCTCCGCCTCCCCGGCCGAGGCGCGCGCCCACCAGACCCTCCTCGAGACGTTCGGAGGCGGGGCTCCGTGAGCCCGTTCGAGTGCGTCCCGAACTTCTCGGAGGGACGGGACGCGGCGAAGGTCGGCGCGATCGCCGACGCGGCCCGCGGGGTCGACGGCGTCACGCTCCTCGACGTCGAGCGCAACGCGGACCACCACCGGAGCGTGCTCACGCTGTACGGCGACGGGGAGCCGCTCCTCGAGGCGGTCTACCGCATGATCGCGGTGGCGACGCGGACGATCGACCTGACGCAGCACCGCGGCGAGCACCCGCGCATGGGCGCGACCGACGTCGTGCCGTTCGTTCCCCTCGGCGGCGCGACGACCGAGGAGGCCGTCCGCCTCGCCGAGCGGCTCGGCGAGCGCGTCGCCCGCGAGCTCGAGATACCGGTCTACCTCTATGCGAGCGCCGCGCGGCGTCCGGAGCGGGCCGACCTCGCGAAGGTCCGCGAGGGCCAATTCGAGGGCCTGCGCGAGGCGATCGTCTCCGACCCGTCGCGCGCGCCGGATTTCGGCCCGGCGCGTCTCCACCCGACCGCCGGGGCCATCGCGATCGGCGCGCGGCCGGTCCTGATCGCCTACAACGTGCTGCTCGCCACCCCGGACGTCGCCCTCGCGAAGGCGGTCGCCAAGGTCGTCCGCGCCCGCGACGGCGGCCTCCCCGAGGTGAAGGCGCTCGGCTTCGAGATCGCCGAGCGCGCCCGGGCGCAGGTCTCGATGAACCTCACCGACTACCGCGTGACGTCGATCGCCCGGGCGTTCGACGCCGTGCGGTCCGAGGCGGAGCGACGGGGGACGTCGGTCGAGGAGTCGGAGATCGTCGGCCTCGTCCCCGAGGACGCGCTCCTGGACGCCGCGGAGGTCGCGCTCCGGCTGCGGGGCTTCGACCGCTCGCTGCTCCTCGAGCGCAAGGTCCGCGCCGCGGAGGCGGCGCGTCCCGGCGGCTCGTCGATCGCCGGCTACGCCGCGCGGCTCGCGGCGCGGACGCCGACGCCGGGCGGCGGCAGCGCCGCCGGGGTCGTCGGCGCGCTCGGCGCGGCGCTCGGGCAGATGGTCCTCGCCTACTCCTACGGCCCGAAGGCGCCGGACCCGGAGCTGGAGGCTCTGCACGGGCGGCTCGGGGAAGCGCGCGCCCGCTTCCTCCAGCTCGCCGAGGACGACAGCCGGTCCTACGAGGGGGTGCGGGACGCGCGGCGGGCGCTCAAGGAGGCACCGGCCGACCCGTCCCGGGCGGCGGCGGTCGTCGCCGCGCTGCGGTCGGCCGCGTCGGTCCCGCTCGCGACGGCCCGCCTCGCCGGCGAGAGCGCCGCGGCGCTGGCAGCCGTGCAGCGCCGGACCCGGCCCGCCCTCTCGAGCGACCTCGTCACGTCTCTCGCGCTCTTCCGCGCGGCCGTCCAGGGGGCCCTCGCGAACGTCGGCGTGAACCTCACCGACCTGCGCGCGACCGGAGCGCCGACCGCCGACCTGGAGGCCGAGCTCGCTCGCCTGCAGGAGGCCGGCTAGCGTGGCCACCGCAGCCCCCCCGGCGGACCGGCCGACCGTCTGGGTGAACTGCGCCGTCTCGATGGACGGGCGCCTCGCGTTCTCCGGAGGCGCGCGTGCGCGACTCTCCTCGCCCGAGGACCTGGTCCGCGTCCAGCGGATCCGCGCGCAGGTCGACGGGATCGTCGTCGGCGTCGGGACGGTCATCCTGGACGACCCCTCGCTCCGCGTGCACTGGGAGCTGCTCGGCGCCTCCGGCGACCACGTGCCGACGCGCATCGTCCTGGACGGGAGCGGCCGGATCCCGGACCGGGCGCGGGTCCTCGACGGTTCGGCGCCGACGATCGTCGCGACGACCGAGCGCTCCCACCGCGTCTATCCTCCGCCGACCCGAACGCTGGTCGTCGGACAGAGCTCGGTCGACCTCCCCGTCCTGTTCGCCCGGCTCCGGGCGCTCGGGCTCCGGAGCCTGCTCGTGGAGGGCGGCTCGGCCGTGCTCGCGTCGGTCCTGCGCACCGGCCTGTTCGACCGCCTGACCGTCTACTATGCGCCCGTCGCGATCGGGGGGGTCGGGGCACCGACCCTGCTCTCGGGCCGCGAGTGCTACGGGGCGCGGGACGCCGTCGCGCTCACGCTGACCCAGGTGGAGCGGGCAGGCGAGGGACTGGTCGCCTCGTTCGTGCCGCGCCGGTCCCCGGCGCCGTAGCGCGCCGCGTCCGGTTTCGGCTCCGGCGGCACGTTCTTATCCCCCGGCCCCGGTGCTCCCGAGCCGTGGGCGCCCCGAGTTCGACCGCGACCGGCATGGAACCGACGGGTTCGCTCCCCCCGCCGGCGCCGCCCCCGCGGCGGTCGCTCCCCCTCGGCGTCGCGATCCTCTCGATCCTGGTCGGGATCTACGGGTTCTTCCTGTTCGTCATCGGGCTGCTCCTCGCGGTCCACGTCGCCGTCTCGGACTACCTCGGGCTTCCGTTCAAGTTCGGGCTCTCCGGCCTCGCCCTCGGCGCGGTCGTCGCGATCGTCGGCCTGATCATCCTCGGCATCGGGGTCGCGCTGTGGCGCCTGAGGCTCTGGGCGCTCGTCCTCGGGATCCTGTTCCTGCTCTACGAGCTGGTCACCTACGCCTGGGTCGGCCACGTCGCCTCGGTCGGCTTCGTCCTGGCCCTCGTGATCTTCGTCTACCTGATCGCCGTCCACCGCCACTTCCGCTGACGCGGGCACCGGCCGTCGCGCCCGTTATCAACCGTCCCGGCTCGACGGCGTGGCGGTAGCGACCGATGAAGCTCGTCCACTTCACCCTGCAGGACCAGTTCCACTTCGGCATGGTCACCGACGCGAACGAGTACGTCGACCTGGACACGGCGTGCCGGGACTACTACGGGGTCAACCCCGTCAAGGGCGCGGACCCGAGCCGCTTCCGCGACATGCAGGCGTTCTTCTCGGGGGGAGCCGACTCGGTCGCGCTCACGAAGAAGATCCTCGAGTACATCGACCGCCGCCGGGCGATGGGCTGGACGCCGCGCGCCGCGACCGGCGCACGCTACCTGTTCAAGGCGGAGGAGGGGATCAAGCTCCTCGCCCCGGTCGTCCACGGCCAGAAGATCTACTGCCTCGCCCAGAACTCCCGCAGCCACCTCGCCGAGCAGGGCAAGCCGCCGCCGGCCCGGCCGTACCTCTTCACCCGGTTCTTCAACGCCCTCGTCGGGCCGAGCGAGTCGCTCGTGCTCAACCCGAGCGGGACGTTCCCGGACGTCGAGCTCGAGCTCGCGTGCGTCGTCGGCCAGCGCGGCAAGCGGATCACCGCCGCGCGGGCGATGGAGCACGTCGCCGGCTACACGATCGCCCTCGACATGGGCTACCGCGACCTCCAGTACCCGGCGGACGGCCCGGTCGACTGGGTGATGGGCAAGGGGTTCGACGCGACGATGGCGGTCGGGCCGTGGGTCGTACCGAAGGAGGAGGTCGGCGAGCCGTACCCGCTCGCGATGGAGCTCAAGGTCGGCGGGACCGTCCGCCAGCGCGGCGACACGACCGACTACGTCTTCCGGATCCCGGAGATCATCGCCCACCTCTCCCAGGGGATCACGCTCGAGCCAGGGGACCTGATCTCGCTCGGCAGCCTCGGGGGGGTCGCGGGGTTCGAGTTCGGCAAGGAGAGCCGTCGGCTGAAGACCGGCGACCAGATCGAGGCGTCGATCGAGAAGATCGGTCGTCTCGTCATCCCGGTGAAGGCCGAAGCGCCGCCTCCCCCCGCAGCACCAGGAACAGCGCCTGCGGCGTAGGCAGCTCGTCGGTCGCCCCGGCCAC
Organism: Thermoplasmata archaeon; assembly: GCA_035502035.1. Lineage (GTDB taxonomy): Archaea > Thermoplasmatota > Thermoplasmata > Lutacidiplasmatales > UBA184 > Lutacidiplasma. Next base: position 14,023 of record DATJUZ010000013.1, on the reverse strand, counting down.
TCGGTGGAGCTCGCCGCCCGGGAACGGGTACCGGACCTCCGAGAGGATCGTCACGGCCGTCGTCGGCGGGGCGATCGCCCCGTCGAGCCAGGCGTCGCGGAACGGGTCGAACGCGTCGACGTCCTCCCGGCGCAGCGGGACGACCCGGAAGCCGGTCCCGCCGTGGAGCGAACCGGGGAGCCGGATGAGGCGGTGGATGTCGGTCGTGACGGGCGCGTCGGTCTCGGCCTGCACCTCGACGGCGGCGTGGCGCACGACCGCCTCGAGGAAGTCGCGCGGCGACTCCCCCGGGGGGAAGACGTCCAGGGCGCCGGTCGCCCGGATACGGGAGGCCCGGCCGTGCTCGAGCAGCCGCTTCGCCCACCGTCGGGCGGGGCCCGTCGGGATCCCCCAGCTCTCCATCTCGGCGACCGCGACCGCCACCCCGTCCCGGCTCCAGCGGTCGAGCAGGCGGTCGACGGCGCGCGTCGTGCGGCCCCGCCACCCCGGCGCGTCGGCGGGGGCGAGGCGGAACGACCGCGCAGTGTGGCCGCGGCGGCGCTCGATGCCGGGGTCGTCGTCGGCGGCGCCGAGCGTCCGCCCGGAGCGCACGTCCTCCCGGACCTCCTCGAACGCCGCGAGCGGCTCGACGCCCGTGCCGAGCACGTAGTCGACGATCTCCCTCCGCTCGGGACTGGAGAGCGTGAGGAACCGCTCGTCGCGGACGTGGACGTGGTAGCCCCGGCCACCGGAGAAGACGAACGACGTCGTCGCGGTGCCGATGCCGAGGTCCCGCACGAGGAAGTCGTCGACGAGGTCGAGCAGGCGCTGCTTCACGAGGCGGAGCTGGCCGGCGTAGTCGAGCGCCTCCGCGCCGCGCAGGTGGTCGGCGTCCAGGTCGAAGATCAGGTCGGCGCCGAGCCACTCCTTGGCGGCCATCGTCGGCTCGGCCGGACGGCGGTAGTACGCCGACGAGTAGTAGACGTGCCGGGGCACGGTCTCGCGCAGGTAGCCGACGAGCGCCTCGGCGCTCGGCACGGTGGTGTGGCGGCGCATCGTCGTCGTCTCGGCGAACGGGAACGCCGCGAGCTCCCGGCGCGCGAGGCGCTCGGGCGCCTCCACGGGGGTCGCGCGGTAGTAGCGGCCGAACAGCTCGCGCGCCCAGCCGAGGGTCGCCGCGTCCAGCGGGACGGTCTTCGCCATCGGGCTACGGCTCGTCCGGCGCGTCCAGCTCCGGGGCGATCGCCTCCGCGACCGCCGCGTCGCGACGCAGGCGCGCGAGCAGGTGGAAGACGGTCGAGTGCTCGCTGCCGTGGAGGAGGAGCTCGACCGCCCGGCTCGCGCGCTCCAGCTGCTCCTCGTCGCCGATCAGGGCGACCGTCGAGCCGTAGACGCTCATCCAGCAGCCGCTGAGCTCCTCGATGCGGGCGCGGGCCTTTCCGCCGGCGCCGATCACGCGCGCGCGGATGCGACGGAGCGCCGCCTTGTTGCGGCGGCCGGTGGCGAGCTTGATGTCGACGATCCCGAGGAACTGGTCCTCCCGGGTGAGGCGCATCGCACGCTCCGGAGCGAACCCGCGACCGATCGCGAGGACGACGTCCCGAGCCTTCATCGCGGCGAGCGGGTCGGTCTCCGCGGAGGTCAGCGTCACCTCCCCGTCCTCGGCGTCGATCTCGACCGTCGCCCCGGTCGCCTGAGCGATCGCCCGACGCGTGCGGCCGCCCGGGCCGATCAGGGCGCCGACGCGGTCCTCCGGGATGCGGGCGAAGAGCACCGGCATCAGCCGCTCCCCTCGGGGCGGGCGAGCCGGTCGCCGCCGACGGCCCGCAGGAACTCCGCCGGCTCGACGTCGTAACCGATCCGGCCGAGGAAGCGACAGAAGTTCGTGAGGTCGCGCTCGAGCAGACCGAGCGCCTCCGGATGCTCGACGGCGACCGACTGGGCGACATCGATGATGACGACGCGCCCGTCGTGGTACAGGGTGTTGTACGGGGAGAGGTCCCCGTGGACGAGCCGGGCGACGCGGATCATCCGAGAGAACTCGCGGACGAGCTCCTCGTAGAGCTCCGCGGGGGCGTCGATCGGCGTGTCCTTCAGGCGCGGCGCTGCCCCCTCGGCGTTGCCGATGTACTCCATGACCAGGACGTTCCGGTAGTGACCGTAGGGCCGGGGGACCCGGACCCCGGCCTCCGCCAGGCGGCCGAGGACCGTGTGCTCCCGACGGGTCCAGGCGAAGATCAGGCCCCCGAAGTTGCGGGCGCTCGCCTCCCGGCGCAGCTCCGCCATCGCGTACGCCGGCATCCGTCGGAACGTCGTGTTCGAGATGCGGTAGATCTTCACGGCCCGGAGCTCCGAGCCCTTCGACGCCCGGAACACCCCGCCCTCCTTGCCGGTCGAGATCGGGTGGTCGAGGATGTCGAACAGGCCCTGGTTGACGAGCCGCGAGACGGCGAGCAGGGTGCTGTGGTCGAAGAACTCGTCCAGGAGCTTCCGCTGGCCGGCGTCCCGGCGGCGGTCCTCGACCCGCTCGTGGCGGGGGAAGACGACGTCCATCGATCGAGGCACGGGAGGGCCATCACGCTCGGGGGCTCATAGATTCTCTAGCGCGGCCGGCCCGCCCCCGAGGGGGGGAGGGTCACCGCCGGGACGGGGGGGGCTGCCGCGTCGCCCGCCGCGGGGTCCCGTAGAGGGACGACGGCGGCCGAGCCACCGCCCCGACGCCGGCGAGGACGGTGAGGAGGAGCCCGACGCCGAAGCCGCCGCCGCTGACGACCGAGGCGAGCCCGAGCACGACGAGGAGGAGTCCGGCCGTGAACCGTTGCCCGAGGTTCTCCTGCAGGCCGAACAGCACCGCGACGACCGCCACGCCGATCGCGAGGCCGATCCCCCCGAGCTCCTCGGCCTGGGCGGGGTTCGCCGGGAGCGCGAGCCCGAACGGCTCGGAGCCCCCGGCGAGCAGGACGAACGCCTCGACCATGATCATCATCGCCCCCAGGAACGCCGCGAGCACCGTCGCGGTCGGCGCCTCCGGGGCGGCCGTCCGGACCGGGCCCCCCGGCCGGGGACGGCGGCCCCGGAGCGGTCCCGGCGGTGGGGCGTCGACCCGGCCCCCATCGCCCACGCTCGGGGAACCGTTCTCTCGGGAAAGCGTTGCCCGGGCCCGGGCGCGTCGTCTCCCGACCGGGGGGGCGGACCCGTCGCCCGGGAGACGGCGCCGACCTTGTGGTGCCCGGGTAACTCGGGGTTTATCCGCGGGCGGGGACGTAGTTTCCCCGATGTTCGCGCTCCCGCTCCGTCTGTCGGGCCCGATCGGTCGCTCGGGCGCCCGCCGCCCGACGCCTTCCCCCGGGATGGAACGGGGCACGCTCGGCGCCCCGCTCGACCGCCCGGCGGACTACGCGGCCGTCTACCGGGTCGTCCGGGCGGCGGTGCGCAGCGTGCTCGGGGTCGAGCGGCCGGGGCTCGGCCTCGCCCTCTCGAACCTTCCGCCCCAGCTCGGCGCCTACTGGCAGGTCACGGGGAACCTGATCGTGCTGAACGAGACCCTCGTGGAGGCGATGCGCTCCGAGGCGCGCTCTTCGCTCGAGCTGAACTCGTTCGTCTTCGTCGTCCTGGCCCACGAGTACCTGCACGCGCTGGGGTACCTGGACGAAGCGGCGGTCCGCAAGGTCACGGCCCAGGTCGCTCGCGGCGCGTTCGGCGCCGAGCACCCGGCGACCCGGATGGCCGAGGGGAACCTCTGGCAGATGTACCCGTTCCTCGCCTACGCCCCGCCGGGCGATGGCCGACGCTTCCGCGTCGTCCGCGGCTTCGACCTGAGCAGCTCGGAGAGCTACATCCGCTAGGCCGGCGCCCCCCCCGCGCGTTTATCTCCCGACCGGCGGTCCCCGCGCGATGGCCGGGGTCGACGTCGCCGTCGGGGTCCTGATCATCCTCATCGGGGGGGGATTCTTCACCATCGAGATCTTCCACCCCGGCGCGCTGCTGCTGATCCCGGCGACGATCATGATCGTCGGCGGCTTCCTCTACCTGTTGATCCCGGACGTCCTGCTCCGGAGCATCTGGGGTCCGATCGCGATCCTCGTCGCGGCACTCATCGCCACGGTCGTCACCATCCTCTACTACCGGTGGCTCGCGGGGGTCCACAAGCCGCTCTCGACGACGTCGGGGGGCCTCGTCGGCGAGGAGGGGATCATCGTCGCGGACGTCGTGCCGAACACCCTCCGCGGGAAGGTGCGCATCCGCTCGGAGATCTGGTCCGCCAAGGCCGACGCCCCGATCCGGTCGGGGACCGCCGTCCGCGTCATCGCCGGCGAGGGGGTCTCGGTGACCGTCGAGCCGCTCGGACCCTCCCAAAACTCTTGAAGGGCGCGCGCCGCGAGGCCCGAACGTTATCTGCCTTGGGGCGGTGAGCCCCGAGCCGCTCAGGCGGGCGTTGCGATGGCCGATTACACGGTACTGTACGTCGTCATCGCGCTGCTGATCCTCATCGCGATCGTCCTGGCCGTTCGCGGGATCCACTTCATCCAGCCGTTCCAGCAGGGGATCGTCATCCTGTTCGGCGCCTACAAGCGGATCCTGAACCCGGGGTTCAACTGGGTCGTGCCGTTCGCGAGCGTCCTCACGATCGACCTGCGGACGCAGGTGCTCGAGGTCCCCCGACAGGAAGTGATCACGAAGGACAACTCGCCGACGAACGTCGACGCGATCATCTACACCAAGGTCGTCGACCCGCCGAAGGCGATCTTCCAGGTCCAGGACTACCACGTCGCGACGGTCGCGCTGGCCCAGACGACGCTCCGGTCGATCATCGGCGACATGGAGCTCGACGAGATCCTGTTCAACCGCGAGCGGATCAACACCCGGCTCCGCGACATCCTGGACGAGGCGACCGACAAGTGGGGCGTCCGCGTCGACGCCGTCGAGATCAAGGAGGTCGATCCCGTCGGCCCGGTCAAGACGGCGATGGAGGAGCAGACCGCTGCCGAGCGGCAGCGGCGGGCCGCCGTGCTCCGCTCCGATGGGGAGAAGCGCAGCGCGATCCTGGTCGCCGAGGGGCAGAAGCGCGCCCGCATCCTGCAGGCCGAGGGGGTCCGGCAGTCGCAGATCCTCGAGGCCGAGGGGGCCCGGGTCGCGACGATCCTCTCCGCCCAGGGGGAGGCCCAGCGGCTGAGGATCCTCTCGCTCGGCGCCGGGGTGCTCGACGCGAAGGCGCTCACCGTCCTCTCCCTCGACACGGTCGCCAAGGTCGGCGACGGACAGGCGACGAAGATCCTGTTCCCGTTCGAGTTCTCCCGCCTGATGGAGGGCGCGAGCGAGTACCTCGGCACGAGCCGGGCCGTCCCCGACCGCGCGCTCAACACGCTGGACGAGCTCGAGCGGCGGGTCGGCTCGATGGACGACATCCTCGGGCCGATCCCGAAGCAGGAGGAGCTGATGACCGACATCAAGTCGATCGAGGAGGAGCTCAAGGCGGAGACCGACGACTCCCCGACGCCCGCTCCGACCCGCGCCGGTCGCGCCGGCCCGGTGACCCCGAGCCTGCCGTCGCCGGAGGAGATCGCCCCGCCGCCCCCGGAGGCGGCCCCCCGGCCCCGGGGACCGTACGTGCCGCCGCCGCCGACCGACGCCGCCGGACGGACGCGCGGCTTCTCGGCCGCGCCGCCCGTGCACCGGCCCGCCGAGCCGCACGGCGCGCCCCCGTCGTTCGACGGGGACGCCGGCGAGGGGCCGAGCGAGCCCGCCCCGCAGAACCCGCGGACGCGTCGCGCGCCGCCGCCCGAGCCGTAGGGCCGCGCGCCGCCTATTTGTAGGACCCGTCCTCTCGGCCGCTCGCATGCGCCCGTCGGCCCCGACGGCGGCGATCCTGGTCGCCGGTCTGCTGCTCGCGGTCGCGCCGTCCGTCGGGCTGACCGCGGCCGGTCCCTCCCACGGGGGGCTCGCGGATCTCCCTACGCTCGCACGGACGACTCCCGCGGTCTCCGCCGCGCCGGCTCCCCCCACCGGGGAGCTCCGGGCAGGGACGCCGGTCGCCGACTCGGCGTTCGGGGCGCACGTCGTGTCGCTGCTCCACGCCGCCGCCGCGGCGGGGGCCCCCGCCGAACGGCTCGGCCTCCCGTACCTCGGCACGCCGGCGCGGATCGTGAACGGGGTCGTCGAGCCCGGTTACGCCGTCCAGCGGGCCGCGGACGGCTCGTCGAGCCCCGACCCCCAGGGGGTCGCCTACTACGGGGAGAGCGACCCGTCCGGCACGGTCGTGCCCACGACCGTCCAGGCGGCGAGCCTTGCCGGCCAGGTCACCATCGACCAGCTGCGGACGCTCTACTTCGACACGAACACCCCGCAGATCTCCGGCATCCAGCTGAACGCGATCCTGACCGGCGTCACGCTCCAGGGCGGGGGCGCCTACGACTTCTGGACCCAGAACGCGCTCGACTACGACGCCGGCAACAGCACGCTCACGCTCGGGGAGGACACGTGGAACATGTCGACCCCCACCGCCTACGTGCCGTACGGCGGGTCGACGATCGCCGCGCACTCCCCGAACGGGTCGGATGTCGGTGGGCTGTACATCGGGCTCGGGCCCGTCCTGAGCGCGCCGCGGCCGTTCAACCTCACGCTCTTCCTCAACTCCTCGCTCGCCTCCGGCGGCGACCAGGAGCTCTGGTTCAACTACACGCTCGCGGCCGCCGGCCAGCCGTTCGAACGCGGGAACTACGACTGGATCGTCTTCAACTCCACCAACGCCGGGCACCCGGCCACGCCGCCGGTCGCGAGCTTCGAGGCGAGCGGGAACCACGTCAGCCCCGTCGGCCTCCCGTTCGACTACGAGATGGACGTCGGGATCGGCGGGTTCAACGGGGCGACGATGGACGTCCTCGCCGCGAACCTCACCGAGTCCCTCGACTACTGCCCGGCGGCGGAGTTCCCCTGCACGCCCGGGGACCTGACACCCGTTCCCGCCGCGCTCGACTACGGCGCGCAGACCGGCGAGACCGGCCTCGGGCTGGACTTCACCTTCCACGGCGAGCTCGCGACCGCGACCGCCGGCCCCGGGACGGCCCGGGGGCTCTGGGGCTACGCCGGGCTCTCCGGCCAGAGCTCCGGAGCGACCCGGGTGCTCAACGACCTCACGGTGTCCGGCTCGCCGGTCCCCGCGGCGAGCGCTCCGTACCTCTTCGTGTTCCTGGAGGAGACCTCCCTCGCGGGGACGACGACCTACGGCTGGGCGCCGGACGTCCCCGAGTGGTATCTCGCCCCGGGGACCTACGCCTACGCGGTCCTGCTCGCCGACTACGCGGAGGTGACCGGGAACCTGACGGTCGCTCCCGGGGTGCCGACGGCGCTCTCCGCGACGCTCGACTACGACGCCCACGCCGGCGTCTACTCGCCGCTCTGGGCGCTGAACGACTCGGAGGTCGCCGGCCTCTCCTCCGCGGGCTCCGGCACGCTCGACGACCAGTACGTCCTGTTCAACAACCCGACCGCCGACTGCACGGCCTGCGGCAACGCCCCGAACGGGAACCTCTCGGGGGCGTTCTTCTGGAACCTCAACGACTACCTCTACCCGTCGTTCCCCGGGCTCCTCCTCGCCAACACGAGCGCCTACGTCGACGTCGAGGATCCGGTCTCGTTCTGCGCGGCGTGGGAGACCGCCGAGATCACCCCCTCCACCCACTGGTACTTCGACCTCCCGCTCGACCTGTACCGGACCTCGCACGTCACCGTCCGCGACGCGACGATCGGGGGGTGGCCGACGATGTTCCCGATCATCATGCTCGCCGAGGTGTCGCCCGCCCAGAACCCGTTCCCGCAGGCCGACCTCGAGATCTGGGACTCCTCGGGCGACCTCGTGATGGAGGACCGCTTCGTCGGCTCGATCGCGGCCAACCTCACCGGGCCGTCGTACGGCCAGATCCCCCCGCTCGACTGCGGGATCTGCACCTCCGAGGACGAGCTGCTGCTCTACGGGGGCTCGAGCAACACCGTCTGGGGGAACCAGTTCGAGGACCCGAACGGCGCGTCACCGTGCGCCAGCGGGTGCGCCGAGTACGCCGGCGTGGCGGAGGCGGAGAGCGGGGACCTCCTCTACAACAACAACCTCTCGGTCGACAACCCGACGATGTACATGGCCTACGACATCCAGAACGACTCCTGCTGGGCCGGCTACGCCGGGGACTGCCCGAACCCCCTGCTCCCGACGTACGACGACGCCTGGAACGTCACCAACCAGTCGGCCGACGCCGTCAGCGACACCGTCAACGGCTTCGCGCTGTCGGGCAGCATCGTCGGCCCGAGCTATCCGTACCAGGGGGGCAACTTCTGGTGGAACTACGGGAACCCGCTCAACCCGCCGGGCAGCCTGCCGTACGTCGACGTCTTCGACTACACCTACTACGCGACGAACCTGCCGCCCGGCTCGGTCGCGGACGAGCCGAGCCTTCGCGCGGGGGGCGACTACCTGCCCGAGCCGGCTCCGGCACCGACCGGCTCCAACGTTCTCGAGTTCCGGGCGCTCGGTCTCGCCCCCGGCCTGACCTGGCACATCAGCCTCCCCGGGGTCCCGCCGCGGACCGCCTCGGACACGACGACCGGCCACGGCGCCCACGGCAAGGGCTCGGTCACCGTTCGCGCGGCCTCGGGGACCGTGGAGTTCTCCGTCCAGCCGCCGGTCGGCTACGGCCTCGCGCGGGCGACCGGCGCGGGGGAGCCGACCCTGGGAGCCAGCGTCGACACCGTGACCGTCTCCGGCCCGACGACGGTGGTCGATCTTCACTTCGGCGCGCTCGAGACGCTGACCTTCGAGGAGAGGGTCGCGGGGAGCCGGTGGCCCGGGGCGCCGCCCGGGAGCGTCTGGAGCGTGACGCTCTCCGCCCCGGCGACCGGAGGTTGGGCGCCGGCCCCCGGGTCCGCCTCCACGAACGGCAGCTCGATTTCCTTCACGCTGGCGAAGGGCGCGAGGGTCACGTTCGTGCTGACCCCCCCGAGCGGCTACCGCGGTGCCCCCGGCCACGGCACCATGACCCAGCCGGGGAAGGACCACACCCGGTTCGTGCGCTTCCGGCCGGACCCTCCGGCGGGTGGCGGTAGGACGCTCCCCGGAGGGTTCGGGATCGTGCCCCTGGTCGGGGTCGCGGGCGTCGCGGCCGCGGGACGGCGGCGGACCGGCGCGCCGGCCGCCTCGGCGTAGCCTCCCCCCGGGCCGTTATCGGCCCGCGTAGCTGCGAGCGAGCGATGGCCGGCGTCCGCGTCGAACGGGACGGAAGCGTCGAGACGATCACGATCGATCGGCCCGAGCGGCTGAACGCGCTGGACGTCGCGACGATGCGCGAGCTCCGCGCCGCCCTGCAGGCGGCGGCGCTCGCCCCGCCGGTGCGCTCGGTCGTCCTCACGGGCTCCGGCCGCGCGTTCTCGGCCGGGGGCGACGTGGCGACGATGGACGAGCAGGCGCGCCGGGGCGAGCTGCCGCGGCTGTTCCACGAGCTGACCGGCGAACAGGAGGCGTGCGTCCGCGAGGTCGTCGGGATGCCGAAGCCGGTCCTGGCCGCGCTCCCCGGCGTCGCCGCCGGAGGCGGACTGTCGCTGGCGCTCGCCGCCGACTGGCGGATCGCCGCCGAGGGGGCGGTGCTCGTCCCGGCGTTCCCGGCGCTCGGCGCGGTGCCGGACGGCGGCCTGACCTACTTCCTGCCCCACTTCCTCGGCCTCGGCCTCGCTCAGGAGCTGCTGTTCACGAACGCAAGGGTCCCCGCGGACCGGGCCCGGGAGCTCGGGCTCGTCCACGAGGTCGTGTCCGCGGAGCGGCTTGCCGAGCGGGCCCGCGCGCGCGCGCACGAGCTCGCCCGCGGACCCACCGCCGCCTACGGACGGACGAAGCAGCTGCTGGTCAGCGCGTTCCACGAGAGCCTCGCGAGCCAGATGCTGCTCGAGCGTCGCGGCGCCGTGGAGGCCGCCCGCGGGAGCGAGCTCCCCGAGGGGATCCGCGCGTTCCGCGAGAAGCGCCCGCCGAGGTTCCCGGGCGCCGCGGACGTCGAGCGGCCCGCGGAGGGCTAGAGGGGCGGCGGGCCGGCCCACGGTCGGGCGAGCTTCGCGCTGAGCCGCTCCTGGACCGCCGGCCACTCCTCCGCCAGGATCGAGAAGACGACGCTCGAGCGGCGGTAGCCGTCCGCGAGACGCCGGTCCTCGCGGTGAACCCCCTCCCGCACCGCCCCGAGCCCGGCGATCGCCGCCTGGGAGCGCTCGTTCCGGAGGTCCGTCTGCAGCGTCAGCCGATGCGCACCGCCGACCTCGAAGGCGTGGCGGAGCATCGCGAGCTTCGCGTCGGTGTTGACCGGCGTCCTCCACAGGCGGGAGTCGAGGAACGTCCCGCCGATCTCGACCGCGTCGTTCTCGAGGTCGAGGCGTAGGAAGCGGGTCATCCCGACCACGCGACCGGCCGAGCGCAGGCGCGTCGCGAACGCGAGGTCGGTGCCGGCGTCCTGTCGGGCGAGCAGGTCGTCCACGAGCCGGGCGGTGTCGGCCGTCGACGGCCCGACCCCCTGCACGAGGTAGCGCTGCGACTCGGGGTCCCGTCCCGCGACCGTGAGCTCGTCGGCGTGCGCGCGCTCGAGCGGGATCAGGTCGACGTAGCGGCCGGCCAGCCTCAGGGGGGGCCGGAACGCCGCGGCGCGCACGCCGGCGCGAGCGCCGGCGGCGGATAACCCCGGCTCGTCCCGGCCCCAAATCGGCTCCCCTCCCCTCGGCGAGCGCGCCGTTCCGGGGTGTCGTTAAATAACGACGGGCGGTCCTTCGTACGCTACTGACGTAGCGGAGGCACGAACCGTGGATGCGGGGGTAACGACGTTCGTCGTCTTCGCCATCGTCGCGTCGCTGTTCGGGGGGGTCTCCCTGCTCCTGAACCGGGCGCTCGGCGCCAAGCGGAGGCGCTCGTACCTCGAGGAGACGACGTACGAATGCGGCGAGGAGGCGGAGGGGGAGGCCCAGATCGACTTCCCGACCCAGCATTACACCTTCGCGATCGTCTTCGTCGCGGTCGACGTCCTCGGGTTCATCCTCGCCCTCTGGGCGCTGACGTACCGGTCGGTCAACGCCTCGGTCGTCCCGATCCTGGTCGCGGCGGCGTTCACCGCGCTCGCGATGACCGGCATCTACTACGCGCTGAGCGGCGAGAAGAGGTGGGTCGTCTGAGCGCCGCCGGCCTGCCGCCGCCGAAGCTCGCGCCACCGCCCGCGCCGACCGACGAGCCGCTGACGGGGGTCGTCCGCGAACCGGGCGTGCCGTTCGTCGAGATCGAGGCGGTCCGCGCGAAGGAGTTCCTCCCGGCGGCGAAGGAGGCGCTCACCGACCTGATCGCCGAGCAGGGCCAGCAGAAGCTCATCCGGCCCGTGTTCAACTGGGCCGGCCGCAACTCGCTCTTCCCGCTGCACTGGGGCCTCGCGTGCTGCGCGATCGAGTTCGCCGCCGCGTTCGGGGCCCGCTGGGACGCCGAGCGGTTCGGCGTCGTTCCCCGCTCCTCCCCCCGGCAGTGCGACCTGATGATCGTCAACGGCACGGTGACGTGGAAGGTCGCCCACAAGCTCGTGACGCTCTACGAGCAGATGCCCGAGCCGAAGTGGGTGATCGCGATGGGGAACTGTGCCACCGGCGGCGGGCCGTTCCGCACCGCCTACTCGGTCGTCCCCGGGGTCGACAAGCTGATCCCGGTCGACGTCTACATCGCCGGCTGCCCGCCGCGGCCCGAGGCGATGCTCGACGGGATCCTCGAGCTCGAGAAGCTGATCCGCGAACGCAAGGAGTGACCGGGCACGGTCAGCCAGGTCACGGGCCAGCTCGATGCCGATGAAGCCGGAGGAGGTCGCGGCGGTCCTCGCGCGGACGCTGGGCGACCGGCTCCTCGGCGTCGACCCGTTCGAGGGGACCGCCGGCCGGGTGCGGTTCGACCGCGCCGCGGCGCTGGCGGTGTTCACCGCCGTCCGCGATGAGCTCGGGTTCGCGCACCTCGCGATGGTGGGAGGGATCGACTGGGTCGAGCACCGCGAGGTGATCTACACGGCCTGGTCGGACGACGCGAAGCAGTACCTGTTCCTGTCGACGACCGTCCCCGCGAACGACGCGCGCGTCGAGTCGGCGAGCGCGGTCTGGCCGAGCGCCGTCTGGCACGAGCGCGAGGCCTGGGAGATGGTCGACATCACGTTCGAGCACCACCCGGACCTGCGCCACCTGCTGATGCCGGACGGCTACGCGTTCCACCCGCTCTTGCGGTCGTTCAAGCTCCACGAGCCCGAGGAGCTGGAGGTCAAGGCGCGTCATGTCTGAGATGTGGATCAACATGGGGCCCCAGCACCCCATGACGCACGGGCTGTGGAACCTGCGCGTGCGGATCGAGGGCGAGCTCGTCCGCGACGTCGACCCGGAGATGGGCTACCTCCACCGGGGGATCGAGAAGATCAGCGAGGACCGCCACTACAACGAGGTGATCACGCTGATGGACCGCTGCTGCTACGTCGCGGGCCTCTCCTGGGAGCACCTCTACATCCTCGCCGCCGAGCAGGCGCTCCACATCGCGCCCCCCGAGCGGGCGCAGTACCTGCGCGTCCTCAGCGAGGAGTTCCAGAGGATCGGCTCGCACGTGATGTGGTACGCCGCGTTCGTCCAGGACCTCGGCCTGATGAGCCCGTTCCTGTACGGGATGCGGGACCGCGACCTCGTCCTCGACCTGTTCCAGAGCTACACCGGCGCGCGGATGACCTACGAGTACATGCGCGTCGGCGGGGTCCGCAACGACCTTCCCCCCGGGTTCACCGACCGGGCGCGCAAGGTCCTCGAGTGGCTCACCGCCCGCTTCCACGAGTACGACCAGCTCTGCCTCGGCTCGACGATCTTCCGCCAGCGGTGCGACGGCCTCGGGGTGCTCAAGGGGCCGGACGCCGTGCGCCACGGCGTCACCGGCCCGATGCTCCGCTCGGCCGGCGTGCGCCGCGACCTCCGCAAGGACCGGCCGTATGCCGTCTACGACCGGCTCGACTTCGACGTCGCGCTCGCGGACGGGGCGGACGTGACGGCCCGCTACCTCGTGCGCATGGAGGAGCTCCGGCAGTCGGTCCGCATCCTCCACCAGGTGCTCGACTGGCTCGACCACCATCCCGGGCCGGTCGTCGCCGACCGGCTCCCCCGCTGGCTCGGCGCGCCGTACGCCCCGGTCGGTGCGGAGGGCTACCTGTTGAAGCGCCGCTACCCGAAGGGGGTGGGGTTCTCCGCGATCGAGGAGCCGCACGGCGAGGCGCTCGCCTACGTCGTCAACGAAGGAGGCGAGCACCCGTACCGCGTCAAGTTCCGCTCGCCGGTGTTCGCGAACCTCAGTGCGGCGCGCACCTACCTGGTCGGCTACCACGTCGCCGACATCCCGCCGATCATGGGGAGCGTCGACGTCTGCGTCGGGGAGGTCGACCGCTAGGCGGCCCCGATGGCGAGCGCGACGCTCTTCTCGGTCTCGTACGCCCTGGTCGACGACATCCTCACGCCGATCGGCCACGCCATCGGCGGGCCGGTCGGGGGGGCGATCGCGTCGACCGACGTCGTCACCGGCCTCGCGCTGCTCGTGTTCGCGGCACTGCTCCTGCTCGCGAGCATGCTCAACACGATCGTGCTGATCTGGTACGAGCGCAAGCTGCTCGGGCGGTTCATGGACCGCCGGGGGGCGATGCACGTCGGCTACGCCGGGCTCCTGCAGAACTTCGCGGACGGCCTCAAGCTGTTCCGCAAGCACACGACCAAGCCGCGCGAGGCGGACGGGGTCGGCTTCTACTTCGGCCCGACCGCCTACATGGTCACCTCGATGATGATCTTCGGCATCCTGCCGATCTCGAGCGGGTGGAACTCGGGCGCCCTGCCGCTCAGCCTGCTGCTTGCGCTCGCGGTGTTCTCGTTCGCCCCGCTGTTCATCTTCGTCAGCGCCTGGTCGAGCAACAACAAGTACTCCCTGATGGGCGGCCTCCGCTCGGCGGCCCAGATGATCGCCTACGAGGTGCCGCTCCTCCTCGCGGTCGTC
>DATJUZ010000012.1:0-13510 GCA_035502035.1 Thermoplasmata archaeon | reverse complement strand
GCCCAGACTATCGCGAAGGCCCCGCTTTCGTGGGGGTTAATCACGGTAACCGCGTTCGAGCCCTCGTCGGCGACGAACAAGTCCTGGGTTACCGTGTCGTAGAGGATGGCGGTCGGGTCGGACCCGACCGGGTAGACGGTGCCGGTCGGAAGCCCTGAGCTGACGTTCACCGCCACGACCGTGTCGTTCGCGGGGACGGTCGCGTAGAGCAGCCCTGTGACCGGGTCGAACGCGAACGCCGACGTGTTCGACACGGCACGGTCGATCCCGGCGAACGAGTCGTTGGAGACGTTGAACCGGAGCGCGGGGGCGAACGTCGGCAACGGCGAGCCGGCGACCGAGACCGCCCGCGTCGGGAACCAGGCGACCCCGGTCGTCGGCACGACCGTCGGCTGGCCGACCTGCCAGTCGTCGACCAGGGAGCGGAAGTTCGCGGGGATCGACGCGTTGTACCCCGGGAACAGGGTCGCCTCGGTCGTGCCGGCCCAGGAGGACGGAGCGCCCGAGCCCGTGGCGACCGGCCCGGCGGCGCCGGCCCCGACGGCGTCCGCGAACGGCGTCGCGGCGGCGGTCTCCGTGCGCGAGAGGCCGGGGGCACCGCGCACCGGGGAGGGGGACGGCAGCAGGAGGAGGGCGACCGCCACGGCCAGGACGGCGGTCAGCGCCGACGGCCAGGCACGCCGGGATCGCATCGGACGGACCATCGGTCGGCGCTCGAGCCGGCCGCCCCCTCTTAAGTCGGCGCTCGCAGGCGAACGGCGCCTACACCATCGTGTGGATCGCGCGGCCGGAGCACGCGTCCACGAGGATCGTCGACGACTTGCCCTTGTGCTCGAGCCGGAAGTACCAGATCGGGGCGTGGAGGAGCTCGGCGTCCGAGATGTCGACCTTCGTCTCGAGCTTGGAGACCATGCTGTGCTTGTGGTGGGCCGCCTCGCTCTGCAGCTGCTCGACGTAGGCCTTCGCGGCGGCGTGCGCCGCGTCCTCGCTCAGGTCGCCGTTGAGCACCGGCGCGCCGCCGGGGATCGCCTTCTTGTCGTAGGTGACCCGGCCGTCCAGGGGGAACTGGTAGTCCTTCGGCTGGTAGGTCGTCATCGCCTTCACCGCGACGACCGGATACTGGTACTGCCCGGAGATCGTCTCCGAGCGCGTCGGGTTGATCACCGGTCCGCCGATGATCGGCACGACCGCGAAGCCGCCCCGGCGGCCGCCGAGGGCGCTGCCGAGCGCCGCGCCGGCGGCGATCGTCCCGACGGTCCCGCCGATCGCCGCCGCGGCGGCCTCGTACTGGTAGGTCGTCGACGCCGAGACCGGCACGACCCAGTAGGGGACGTAGGAGAGCTTCGCCTCGGCGACCTTCGACTCCTCGAAGAAGTGGTGGTGGAACAGGCCGGTGTCGAGCGTCGCCTTCACGGAGGCGAGCGCCGCGGCCTGGTCCGCGACCCGGAGCGGAAGCATCGAGTGCTTCTGCAGCTGCTTCCAGCCGGCGCCGCCGAGGGTGACGGTCCCGCCGCAGTAGTCGCACGTGATCACCGCGTCGCCGAACTCCGGCTTGATCGGGGCGCCGCAGGTCGGACACTTCAGCTCCTGGACACCGGCCGCCGCGATCGTCGGCGCCGACGCGGAGGCGGCGGCGGGGGCGGGGGACGCCGCTGCCCCGCCGACGGCCGCGGTCGGCTGGCCGCACTTCGCGCAGAACTTGGCATCGTCCGGCAGGCTCGTGCCGCACTTCGTGCAGAAGATCATTCGCTCCCTCCCGGACGCCCCCGCGGGCGATCAGCTCCCGAGCGGAGCCCCGCAGTTGGGGCAGAACTTCGGGGTACCGGTGTAGCTCGCGTTGCACTTCGGGCAGGAGCGCGGCGGAGGCGGCGCGAGCGACGCGCCGCAGGCCGGGCAGAACTTGGCTCCGGGGGCCGTCGGCTGGCCGCATTTCGGGCACGGCGGTCCGCCGGCCGCCGCGGGGGCGGCCCCCATCGGGGCACCGCACGCCGGGCAGAACCGGTTGCCGCTCGGGACCATCGCCCCGCACTTGCCGCACTGGGTGCCGGGGCCCTGGCCGCCCTGGCTGTACATCCCCTGCATCTGGCCGCTCATCCCGTAGCCGATCCCGAGGCCGGCGCCGAGGCCGACCCCGGCGCTCGCGAGCGCCCCGGCGCCCCCCGAGGGGTTCGCCGCCGCGGTCGTCATCGCCTGGCCGGCCTGGTACTGGAGGTAGTTGACGCCCAGCACGCCCATCGTCGCGCGCGTGCTGACCGCCTTCTGGACCTCGTCCGGCAGGTTGACCGAGAGTCCCTGGAGCTGGACGATCTCGACCCCGAGCGGGCCGAAGTGCTGCGGCGCGAAGCCGAGGACCGCCTGCTCGATCGTCTGGAGCGAGCCGGCGAGGTCGGTGACCTTCATCCCCTGGTCCTTCATCTTGCCGAGGGAGTTGTAGACGAGCAGGACCATCTGGTCGCGCAGGCGGCCCTCGACGTCCGCGGTCGTCGCGGCGCCGAACGTCCCGACGAACTGGTTGATGAAGTTGTCCGCCGCGCCGACGCGCCAGCGGTAGTCGCCGAAGACGCGGAGCTGGACGAGGCCGAAGTCCGGGTCGCGGAAGACGTACGGCTCGCTCGAACCGAACTTGCCGTCGAAGATCCGCTTCTGCAGGTAGTAGACCTCGGCCTCCTGGCGGACGCCGGAAAGCTCCTTGACGAGGTTGCCGATGATCGGCGCGTTCAGGCTCGTGAGCGCGTAGCGGTCCGGCCGGTCGAGGTAGGCGAGGACCTTGCCGTCCCGGTAGAAGACCGCGATCTCGTCCTCGCGGACGACGATGTTGTCGTTCCAACGGATGTTGCGCGGGACGCGCCACATCACGTTGGGGCCCTTGTAGACGTCCTCCCAGTTGACCGTCGTCGCGCCGATCAGGCTCCCGCCCTTGGACGGGATCGGGTTGTTCGTTACCATCGGTTCCCTGTACCTTCCTACCGCTACGAGACGCGGACGCCCTCGACGACCTGCACGCGGGCCTTGAACGCTGCGTCCAGCTTGGCGAGCTCGGTGCGGGCGTTCGTCAGCACCGTGCCGACCTGCGCCGGGCTCGGGGAGCCCCCCGACAGAAGTCCGGGGAGGGGCGCGACGGCCTGGTTGAGCTGATCGGCGGCGAGCGCGAAGCCGTAGTCGTACTCGTAGAGACGGTCGAGCTGCTCCGGCTTCACGCGGACCGCCGGCGAGAAGCCGGTGTAGCCCTGCTCGGCCGCGCGGAGCGAGCCTTCGACGCGGAGGAGGTCGGCGATCAGCGGGGCGAGGTCGTTGAGCGCGTTGAACAGACCGGCGTTCGACAGGGCGCTGCGCGCGTTCTCGATCGTCTGCCGAGCCGCCTTCACCTTGTCGGCGACCTCGCGCCGGAGGATGCTGTCGGCGGCGCGCAGGTCCTCCCCCTCGCGGTAGCCGCGGAAGCCGGGGACGAGGAGCTGGAGGCGCTTGAGGAACCCGCGGTCGTCCTCGACCTTCTGGCGGATGTCGAGGGGAGGGGCGCCGGGGGGAGCGAGCGTGCCGGTCGAGCTCCCGCCCTGGACGACGAGCGAGGAGCCGCACGCGTTGCAGAACCGCGCCCCCGCGGGGGCGGGCGCTCCGCACTTCGGGCAGACGGAGGCCGGGGCTGGCGGGGCGGCCGGCGTCGCGCTCGCCGCCATGCTACGGGCTCCGCGGCGGCGGGCTCGCCGGTTCCGGCGGAGGAGTGATCGCGGCGACGCTCGGGGAGTTCGCGGCGGCGTAGTCGAGCGCCGAGGGCGACGGCTCCTTGCGCCAGGACTCGCGCGGCGCCTCGCGCGCCTGCGTCCGGGCCACGGCGCGCACGCGCCACATCATCAGCCCGACGGTCAGCGCGAGCGCGACGACGACGACCACGAGGCCTAGCAGCGCCCAGACGACCGTCAGGACACCGTAGGAGTGCCCGAGGCCGAGCGTGAACAGCAGGACGGCGAACCCCATGCCGAAGAACCCCCAGGCGAGCGACCGCTGGATCGTCGGCGCCCGCGAGGCGGCCTCAGCAAGGTAACTCCCGAGGGAGAACAGTAGGGCCAGGATGCCGATGCCCAGCAGCGCGTACCACTCGTGGTCCTGGGGAGAGGCGAAGTAGAGGGCCGCGAAGACGAGCGCGGCGACGACGAGGAAGAGGGCGGCGAGGACCCAGGCTCCCCAGCCCGCCGGTTGCGCACGGCCGGCCGGTGGCATCGTCGCCATCGTTGCTGCCCTACCGATTCAGTCGCGGGTCGTATAAGAACATGCGCCGAAGTGACGGCGACGCACGGCAGCCCCGCGTCGCGCCGCCCGGCTCACAGGCGCGGCTCGTCGTCGGTCCGGGGCTTGTTCTTGACCGGGGCGGTCGGGGTCGTCCCCGCCGCGCCGCCCTCCACGGGCTCCGTCACGGCGCCGCTCCCCTTCGGTGGGGCGGTGGCCTTCGGGGGCGCCGCGACGCCCCCCTTCGGAGCCAGGGCCGCCTCGGCCTTCGGGGCCGACTCGGCCGACGGCTTCTTCGGGCTCGCGGTCGACGGGGTCTCCGGGGCCGGGTGCTCCTTCGCGTGCGTGCCGTGGTCGGCCCGGTGGGCGGCCCGGCGACCCGCGGCGCGCCCGCCGGACGGGGGAGGCGCGTCGGTAGGCCGGGGCGCCTCGGGCGGCTTGGGACGCTCGCGCCGGAAGACGGTCTTCAGCCCGCCGAGCGAGCCGGCGGTCGCCGTCGCCTTCGGCGCCGGGGGCTCCGAGCGGGACGCTGGGGGGATCGGACGCGTCGAAGCGGGGGTGATCTTGGAGATGCACTTCGGGCACTTTGGGAACTGCGCGATGCAGACCTGGCAGAGCGCCGCGCCGCACGCGTGGACGACCGAGGCGAGGCCGCCGCAGCCGAGGCAGCGGTCCCCGGCGCGCGCCGTCATCGGGACGAGCGCCCGGGGCGGCGGCAGGGGGACGCCGCCGGCGAGGAACTCGCCGGGAGCGGAAGGGATTGGGACGACCGCCGGGGCCGGGGACGGCGGCGGCCGCGTCTCGGGCGCGAAGAACCTCGCGCCGTCGTCGGACGCCGCCGGCGCCGGTGGCGCGGGCTCCGGCTGGCGGAACTCCGGCGAGTAGGCGCCGAGGTCGAGGGCCGGGGCCCGCGTGCCGGTCGCCGCGCCGGCCGCCTCGACCGCCTTGATCAGGCGCGCCTTGTAGACGCCGACGCGAAGCGTCCGGACGAGCTGGAAGAGCGTCCGCGCCTCCGGTGGGAGCGTGAGCGCCTTGCGCGCGAGCTCCTCGACGTCCGGCGGCAGCGAGAGCTGCTCGGGCCGGATCTCCGCCTCGAGGACCGCGCGGAGGTAGCCGAACGACCGCTGCATCTGGGCGAGCGTCGCGTTCGGGGGAGAGAGCGCCGCGACGTCGGCGAGCGTGAAGCCGCGCCGCTCGATCCCGGCCGGCCGGTTCTCGAGCGCCGCGGTGATCAGGTGGTAGGAGGCGACGTCGAGCTCCTTCGCCTCCTCGGGGGCGAGGCGCGGGAGGTCGACCTTCGGGGCCAGCCCGATCTCCCGCAGCACCGGGGTGAGGAACTCGTAGGGGACGTGGAGCGAGACGAACAGGTCGTTCTTCGTGAGCGTCCGGCCCAGCCGGGCCTCGAGGAGGAGCGCCTCGCGGCCGTAGCGCTGGATCTCGTCGTCCCGCGTCTTCTCCGCGGCGAGCTTCCGTCCGTCCTTCGCCGGGGCGAAGTCGCTGTCGATGCTCAGGGCGCGGTCGAAGCTCGCCCCCGCGTCGGCCGGCCGGCCGAGGGCGAGGAGCGCGAGGCCGTGGCTCGTCCACGCCTGGGCGTGGTTCGGCTCCGCACCCGTCGCCCGCTCGTAGAACGCGAGCGCCTCGTTCGGGTGCCCGAGCCGCTCGGCGACGAAGCCGGCCCGCAGCAGCAGCTCGACCGAGCCCGGCGTGATCGCGAGCGCGTGGGCGAGCGCGCCGGCGGCCTCCGGCCACTCCTGGCGGGCGATCGCCACCTCCCCGAGCCGGCTCCAGAGCGCGACCGACCTCGGCAGCGCGTCCAGCCCCCGGGCGAGCGCGCTGGCGGCCTGCTCGAGGTGGCCGAGGCCGCTCTCCGCCTCGGCGAGGAGCAGGAACGAGCCGTCCTCCGGCGGGAGCCGGGGGAGCGCCTCCTCGAGGAAGGCGATGGCGTCGGCGTGGCGGCCCTCGGCGATCATCGCGCGAGCGATCCCGGCGGCGGCCGTCGGGGACTTCGGCTCGCGCTTGCGGACCTCCTCGTAGGCGGCACGGGCCTCCGACGGGCGCTCCAGCGAAGCGAGCAGGTCGGCGCGGAGGAGGAGCGCGGCGATGCTCGGCGGGGTCGTCGCCGCCTCCCCGGCGAGGGTCGCGTCGAGCACCTCGAGCGCGAGGTCCGGCCTCCCGGCAGAGACCCGGAGGCGCGCCCGGCGGATCGCGATCTCCCCCCGCATCGCCGGGTCGATCGCGGCGGCGCGCTCGTAGGCCGCGTTCGCGGCGTCGGGGAGCCCGAGCGACGAGGCGAGGTCGCCGTCCTCGAGGAGGAGCGCCGCGTCGCGGCTCTCCGCCCCGCCGGTCTTCAGCAGGCGCTCGAGCGCGTCGTACGCCTCCTTCGTCTCCCCCCGCTCGCGCCGGAGGCGGAACATCTCGAGCAGGGCGGTCGGGTTCTCGGGGTCGAGCAGGAGGATCGCCTCGAGCGAGTAGAGAACCTCGGAGGGGCGGCCGAGCGCGCGCCAGGCGTCCGCGCGCGCCTTCCAGGCCGAGAGGTCGTTCGGCTCCTCCTTGAGGAACGGGTCGAGGACGGCGAGCGCCTCCGCGCAGCGGCCGGCGAGCAGAAGCGTCTCAGCGAGCGCGACGCGGCCGTAGTGATGCTTCGGGTCGACCTCGAGGCCCTTGCGGAAGTAGCCGACGGCGTCCGGGTAGGCGCCCTGCGCCCGGAGCGCCTCCCCGACCTCGAAGAACGCCTGGGGGTCGGACGCTGCGCCCTCGACCGCCTGCTGCAGGATCTTGAGCGCCTCGTCCCGGCGCCCGAGGACGAGCAGCAGCTGGCCCTTCCGACGAAGGAACATCGGCTCGTTCGGCTCCCGCCGGAGGAGGACGTCGATCAGGCGGAGCGCGCTCGCCCCCTGGCCGAGCCGGGCGAGGGTGTCGGCCGCCCCCCACAGGAGGTCGTCGTCCTCGAGCCCGCCGGAGATCGCGCGGTCGTACTCCTCGGCCGCCTCGGGGAGCCGGCCGGCCTCCCGCAGAGCATGGGCGCGCTCCTTGCGGACGTCCAGCCGACGCGCGTTCGCCTCCTTCGCGAGGAAGTCACCGTAGGCGCGGAGCGCGCGCTCCGGGTCGTCGGCGACGCGCGACGCGCGGGCGATCCCGAGCAGGCTGACGTCGACCGCGTCCGGGTCGGAGGAGGCGCGCTCGTAGGAGACGAGCGCCCCGCGCGCCGCCTCGTGGCGCTCGGGTGAGCCCTCCGGCAGCTCGAAGGCGGCGGTGAGGTAGAGGTGGCCGCGCTCGACGGCGACGTCGGTCCGGGTCGGGTCGAGGTTGAACAGCTCGTCCAGGACCGGCACGAGGCCGGATCGATCCCCGACCGCGACGAGCAGGTCGCGCTTCGCGAGGAGCACCGCGACGTCCCCCGGGTGCGCGGCGAGGAGCGCGTCGTACTCCTCGAGCGCCCGCGCCCCCTCGCCGCTCGCCGCGAGCGCCTGGGCGAGGTCGGCGCGGGCCTCGGCGTCCGCGGGCTCGACGGCCAGGATCGCCTCGGCGAACGCGCGCACGTCCGCGGGCCGGGACGCTCCCCGCGCGAGGGCGAGCGCCTTGCGGAGCTCGCCGACGGCGTGAGGATGGCTCTTCGCGAGGGCGTGGTAGCCTTCGAGCGCCGCCTCCGTGCGCCCCTCGTTCGCGTCGATCTCGGCGATGCCGCGCATCGCGTCCAGGTTCTCCGGGTTCGCCTCCAGGACGGCCCGGCACGCCTCGAGCGCCACATCGCTGCGGCCGAGCGTGACGGCGAGGAGGCGCAGGTCGAGCAGGTTCTGCACGTTCCGCGGGTCGACCTTGCCGAGGCGCGCGCGGGTCACGAGGGCGAGCTCGGGGTGCGAGGCGGTCGACGCCGCCGCGATCTCCTCCAGGGTCGCCGGCGCGGGAGGGGGGTCGGCGTCCACGAGGGCGCGCGCGAGCGGGAGCGCCTCGTCCGGTCGGCCGAGGTCGAAGAGAAGCCGGACCTCGAGACGCCGGGCCTCCTCACCGGAGCGGTCCCGGAGCTCCCGGACCGCCGCCAGCGCCTCCTCCCGGCGGCCGACGGAGGCGAGCAGCTGGGCCCGTGAGAGGCGAAGCACCGGATCGTCGGGGTTGCCGGCGAGGAGCTCCTCGGCCGCCGCCAGCGCCTGGAGGTCTCCGCCGCCGGCCCGGGCGAGGTCGACCTTCAGGCGGAGCGCGGCGGGGTGGTGGGGGGAGACCTTGAGCGCCCGGTCGACGTACTCGGTCGACGTCAGGTCGAGCTCCTGGGCGTGGACGTAGGCCTCGGCGGCGTCGTCGGGGCGCTCGAGGATCCGCAGCGCGTCGCCCCGCGTCGCCCAGAGCCCGCGGTCGTGGGGGTTCGCCTCGAGCGCCTGGTCGACGAGGCGGACGACCTCGGGGAGGTCGCGGTTGAGCGCGAGCAGGACGAGCGCCTTGTGGTGGAGGAGCGTCGAGGTTCCCGGGCTCAGCCGCAGCCCGAGGTCGACGGCGCGCTCGGCGAGCTCCGGGTCGCTGGCCCGGTACAGCGCCATCGCCGCCTCGTCCAGGAGCGGCGCGAGGTCGCGGCCGTGGCCCGCGATCGCGTCGGCGTGACGCTCGGCGGTCGCGAGGAACGCTTTCAGCGCCTCGACGTACCGGGTCCGGTCGTGGCCCGGCTCGGCCTCCTCGACCGCGCGGTACCGCGACCGCACCTCGTCCACCGCGCTCGCGTGGTGGGCGGAGTGCGTCGCCGCGGCCATAGACGACTTTCGACCGCCCTGACGCGATAAATACGTTGGTCCGGAGCGCACGCGCCGGACGGCGGGCCGCGACCGGCGCCCGCGGCGGACGCGTTAAGGCGCCGCCGGCCTCGCCCGGGCGATGACCGGTCGGCCCCGGCGGCTGCTGCGGTCCGGCAAGTCGATCTTCGACCCGGTCCACGGTCCGATCGCCCTCGGGCCGGCGGAGCTCGCGCTCCTCGGCACCCCGGAGTTCCAGCGGCTGTGGGGGATCCGGCAGACCGGCTTCGCGCACCTCGTCTTTCCGGGGGCGAACCACACCCGTCTCGAGCACTCGCTCGGGACGTTCTGGGCGGCCGCGGAGATGGCCGCTCGCCTCGGGCTCGACGCGCGGACGGCGGAGACCGTGCGCGTCGGCGGCCTGCTGCACGACCTCGGCCATCCGCCATTCTCCCACACCCTCGACCTGCCGCTGCGCGAGGTCACCGGGGAGCGGCACGAGCGGCTCTCCCGACTCCGCGTCCAGGGACTCGACCCGGACTGGCCGGCGGAGAAGGCGCGGATCGCGCCGACGCTCGAGCGGTTCGGGCTCGAGCCGAAGGCCGTCGCCGACCTCATCGACCCCCGACGTCCGTCCGCCCGCGCCCCGCTCCCGGGCAGCATCCTGCACGGGGCGATCGACGCCGACCGCCTCGACTACCTGCAGCGCGACGCCCACTACACCGGGGTCGCGCACGGTGCGATCGACGCGGTGCGCCTGTTCGACACCCTGCGACCGCACGACGACCGGATCGTCTTCGCCGAGAAGGGGCGGAGCGCGGTCGAAGGGTTCGCGGTCGGTCGGGCGCTGATGTACTCCACCGTCTACTACCACAAGACGGTCCGCGCCGCGGAGATGATGGCCCAGGCGGCCGTCGAGCGCTCGCCCGGCTACCCGGCGGACGCGCGCGCCCTGTTCCGCTGGACGGACGCCGAGCTGCTGACGCGGCTCGCGGAGGTCGGCGGGGTCTCCGCCCAGCTGATCGAGCGGCTCCGCGAGCGTCGCCTGTTCAAGCGGGTCTACGCGATCCGGTCCGTTCCGGCGGCCGACCGGCGGCGGTGGACGACCCTGCTCGACCGCCCGGCCGAACGCCGCGCCCTCGAGGATGAGATCGCCGGGGCGCTCGGCGGCATGAGGGGGTCGGCACTGGTGGACGTCGCCGGGCTCGTCCCGCGCGGCGACGTCGCCGAGGACTGGGCGACGATCGGCCTTTGGGATGGACGGACGGTCCGCCATCCGTTCCGCGAGCCGGGACCCTGGCAGGTCTTCGTCCACCGTCCCGCGACCGAGTGGGCCGTGAGCGTCTACGTCGCGCCGCAACTGCGGGGGGCCGATGCCGAGCGCCGCGTCGCGCGGGCCGTCGCGGCGTTCGGCGGCGCGCCTAGCCGACGACGAGGCCCTGCGGGGTGATCGCGAACGGTCGGCGCTCCGGGTCGTGCGCCGCCCCGCGCATCCGAACGATCTTGATCTGGCGGACCGAGCGGTCCCCGATCCACTTGCGGGTCAACAGGATCTCGCCGCGCGTCAGGACCTCTTCCGGGGTCAGGACCGCCGGGTTCGACGGCGTGGCCGTGATGAGCGTCGTCGCTTGGCGCTCGGCGAGGAACCGCAGCAGCGACTGGATCTCTGTCCGCTCGGCCTGCGAGTCGGCGGCCCCCTTGACCGCGTAGCGCCGGATCGACGTCATCGAGTCGACCACGACCCGCCGGAACGGCCGGTCGGCCATCTGCTGCCGGAGCTTGAGGTGGATCGATTGGATCGTGATCCCCTCGATGTCGGCGCCGCCGCGGACGGTCTCGTCGGTGAGGGCCCGCATCGTCTTCATGTCGGTCATCGTCCGGATCTCCTGGACCGCCGCGGTCCGCTTGAACCCCCGGCCGCCGGGGTTGGCGTCCAGGGTCTGTACCGGAGAGAGGTCCCAGCCGAACGACCGGACGTTCTCGACGATCTCGCTCGGGGGCTCGTCCGCCGCCACGAGGAGGACCTCCTCGCCGAGGCGGAGCCCCTCGAGCAGGAAGCTGAGGGCGAGCAGCGTCTTGCCGGCCCCGTTGCCTCCGGTGACGAGGTACGGTCGTCCGGGGATCACTCCGCCGCCCAGCATCCGGTCGAGCCCCGGGACCCCGGTCGAGGCTCGCGGCGCGAGCTCCCCGGGAATGCTCATCGGTCACCGTCCGTGCGAGCACCCGACTCAGGAAGCGCGGGTGCCTCCGATGGGCCGGGCGCGCTCGCCTCGGGAACGCCGACCGGCGCCGACGAGACGACCGGGGGCGCCTTGCGCCGCCGCACGACCCGCTTCTTCGACTTGCTCTCCCCCGCGCCGACCGCCGCCTCGGGGGCGGGCGTCGTTGCGGCCGGCGCAGGGGATGCGCGACGCGTCGACCCGGCCGCCCGCTTGCGCCTGCGGGCGGGCGGGCGCGCTGCCTCGCCGGCGGCGGACGGGGGACCCGATGTCCGGGACGGCTCGACGGCCGCGGCCTCGCGATGGGGCGCCGGCCTTGCGAGCGTCGGGAGCGGGGGCGGCTCGCTGAACGGGATCGGGCGGGGGAGGCGCGGAGCGCGGGCCGGAGGAGGAAGCTTGCCCGGTGACGCGGCGGCCCTGGTCGAGGGGACGGGACGGGTCCCTGCTGCCGGCAGGGGGGGCGCAGCTGCCGCTGGAGCCGCCACGGGGGCCGACGCCGGCGGCGGGCCGGCCGAACCGGGGGCGGGCGGCGCGGGCTCCGTGGACCGGGCCGCAGCGGCGACGGGAGCCGCGACCGGGGCGGCGACCGGGGCCGCGACCGGGGCCGCGACCGGGGCCGACGCCTGGGACGCTTCGGGAGAAGGAGGGGGCATGGCCGACGGGGGAGGGACGACGGCCGGGATCATCGGGGGGAGCGCCGGGACGAGCCGAAGCATCGCGTCCAGCTCCTCCTGGAGGATCGTCGCGGCCGGCAGTCGGGTCGGCGGCACCCCTTCCCGCGCCCTCTCGGTGCGCGCCCGGATCCGGCGGAGCGCCTGGCGTTTGGGGTCGTCCACCTCGCCGCCCTCCCCGTCGCCGACGACGTCGATCGGGGCGAGCGAACTGACGAGTGCCGCGATGCGCGTGAGCCGGGCGGCGACCTCCTCGCCCCGGCTCGCCCCGACGGCGGCGATCGTCGCCTCGATCTCGGGGCGCAGGGGGCTAACGTCGACGCCGACGGCGACGAGGTCGTCGACCTGCACGGAGAGCGGCTCCGGTGCCCGGGCCTCCGTCGGGGCCGCCGGTGCCGTGGGGGCGGCCGGGACCTCGACCGCCACCTCGATCGCCGGGCCGACGATGCGACGCGTGTCGCGAGAGATCGTCGAGCCGAGCTGTACGGCGAGCCCGGTCGAGCTGATCCGGTACGGGTGCAGCCGTACGTCGTGGCTGCTGCCGCGGAACTTCTCGACGCCGAGAGCGCGCACGGTCAATCCCTCGAGCTCCCAGCGGAACAGACGGATCTCCCCCCGCGCGAGGAGCCGCTCGGGGCTCTCGACGTCCTCGAGCGGCGCCTCGACCGTGAGGAGGGTCGTCGTGCGCAGGTCGGTGAGGAACCGCAGGAACGTCTGCGCCCCGAGCGTCGGGTCGAAGCCTTTCATGCAGAAGTACTGCAGCGCGGTGAGCGAGTCGATCACGATCCGCGAATAGCCCCGCCGCTGGACCTCGCTCCGCAGCATCTGCTCGAGCGCGGTGCCCGTGATCTCGACGCTCGAGAACTCCGGGGTCTGGCGGATCGCCGGGGCGATCTTGCCGAACGGGTCGACATGGCGGACCGCGGCGATGTCCTTGAACGGCGTGTGCTCGTACCGCATCACGTCCGGGATCGCGTCGAAGACCTCGACCTGGTCGAGCGTGGGGCGCAGCGCGCGGTGGTTGTAGAGGACCTCGTTCGGGGGGTCCTCCACGGTGACGTAGAGCACCCGCTCGCCCCGTCGGACGCCGTCGCACAGGAACTGCAGCGCGAGCGTCGTTTTTCCGGTCCCGCTCGGCCCGACGAGCAGGTACGGCCGGTGGGGCATCAGCCCGCCGTGCAGCATCTCGTCCAGCTCGGGAACGCCGACCGAGACCCGGCCCTCGGCCGGTCGTCGCTCGCCTTCCGGCACGTCCCCTATCGCCTCGCGCCCGCGGGGAGCCGCCGGGCCGCCCGCGACCGTGACCATGGTTGCGGGGGCTTCAAGAACCTTCGCTGGAACGCTGCTTTGGGATTTTATGCGGTCGCCCGGCCACCTCCCTCATCGTTCACCGTTCAGCGGCGACGCAACGCTCGCGGCTCGAGCCCCCCTCCCCTTCCCATGGACCCTCGTCGCGCCGTCGTCTTCCCTCTCCCGTCCGGGTCCGGAGGGCCTCCCCCAGCCACTCGAGCGCTCATGGAGGACTTCCGCCTCCTCGTCAACGTCTGTCTTCGCGAGGTGATCCGCTCCGGGGTCTCCTCCCGACGCGCGCTCTCCCGCTTCGCTCGCGACCGCGCCCTCGAAGCCCGGGTCACCGGTTCCATCGGACTCGCCGCGGCCGACATCGCTCGCGCTCTCGCCGGCG
>DATJUZ010000011.1:0-32680 GCA_035502035.1 Thermoplasmata archaeon | reverse complement strand
CTCCAGGCGATCGCCGCGGCCGCCCTCGGCCTCGCCGCGGCCGAGCATCGGCTCTCGCTCGGACTGCTCCTCGGCCTGGTCGCGGCGCTGTCGATGCTGTGGGACGTGAGCTGGGCCGCGGCGAACGCCTCGCCCGGGATCCTGCTGGGGCCGGACGACCAGTTCGCCGCCGGCGGGCTCTCCGGGCTCCTCGGCGGGGTGAACTCCATCGCCGGCTACGCCGCGGGCGGGGCGCTCATCCTCGTCCTCGGCGCCGGCGGCGGGATGTACCTCTACGGGGCGCTCCTCCTGGTCGCGACCGGCTTCGCCCTCCCGTTGCGGATCGTCCCTCCGGGCCGCTCCGGCGAGTCGTACTTCGCGAGCTTCCGCAACGGCTGGAGCCGCCTCGCGGCGGGGGTCGGCCGCCCCCTGCTCCAGCTCGGGGCGGTCGACGCGCTCCAGGGGTTCTTCTCGGCCGGCCCGGTGCTGCTGCTCGCGCTCGTCGCGGTGCGGGCGTTCGGCAACAGCGCCTTCGACTACGCCGTGCTGTTCGTCGCCTACGTCGTCGGGGGCGTCGTGGCGAGCGTCGTCTTCGCCCAGCGGAACCCCCGGGGAAGGGTCGGGGCGCTCCTGGTCGCCTCGCTCGTCGGGAGTGGCCTCGCGGTCGCGGCCGTTGGGCTCGCGGACGCCTCGCTCGCCAGCGCGTCGGCCGTCTGGTTCGTCGTCGGGTTCGCGCAGGGCGCCTACCTGGACGCGAAGTATGCCTTCCTGCGCGGCTCGGTCGACCCCGGCCAGCTCGGTCGGGTCGTCTCCAACCTCTACCTGTTCCCGGGGGTGACGAGCACGGTCGGGGTCGCGGTGCTCGGGGTGCTCGCGACCCGCCTCCCGACGGCGGCGTTCGGGACGGACGTCGGGGTGGGGCTGCTGGCGGCCGGCCTCCTCGGCCTCGCGCTCCCGGCGGTGCGTCGCCTGCGCTACTGAGGGCGCGGAGTCCGTAGCTCATGTAACCGAACGGCTTCGGGCGCGGGACCGTGGCGGATTCGGTTCCGAACCTCAAGGGCCGGGTCGCCGTCGTGACCGGTGCGACCTCGGGGCTCGGTTGGTGGGTCGCCTGCGGCCTCGCGGCGCTCCGGGCGACGACGGTCGTCGTCGGCCGGGCGGAGGCACGCACGATCGCGGCCGCGGCGGAGATCGCCTCACGGACGGGGAACCCCGAGGTCTACCCGGTCCCCGCCACCGACCTCGCCCTGCGGACGGAGGTCGTCCGCGTCGCCGACGTCCTGCTGCAGCGCTACCCGCGGATCCACCTGCTCGTGAACAACGCGGGAGCCTATTACCGGCGGCGGGCCGTCACGAGCGAGGGGATCGAACGGACGCTCGCGCTCAACGTCCTCACCCCGTTCCTCCTCACGTCGCGCCTCCTGCCGCGGCTGGTCGAGAGCGCCCCCTCGCGGGTCGTGATGATCGGCTCGGGGGCGCACCACGGCCACCAGGTCGATTTCACCGACCTCCAGGGCGACCGGCATTACTGGGGCTGGCGCACGTACGGGAGATCCAAGCTCGAGCTCCTCCTCTTGAGCCGGGAGTTCGCGCACCGGCTCCATGGGGTACCGGTCACCGTCAACACGATCCATCCGGGGTTCGTCGACAGCCACTTCGGGAGGAACAACGGCGGGGGCGTCGCGCTCGCCTTCACGGTGCTCGAAGGTCTGTTCGGGCGCCGACCGGAGCGGGCGGCCGCCGAGGTCGTGCGCGCCCTCACCGACCCGGCGATGGCGTCGACGTCGGGCGAGTACCTCAGCCGCGGACGGGTCCGTCCCGGCTCGCCGCCGTCCCGCGACCGCGTCGCCGCGCTCCGGCTCTACGAGGCGTGCGAGCTGCTCGCGACGACCCCGTCCTCTCCGCCCCCGCTCCCGGTCCAGGCGGCCTGAGCGGCGGCCCGTCCGGCCCCCCGTCGGCTACTCGTCGACGCTCTCGCCCCCGCGGGCCGCCTCCGCGTACTTGTGGACGACGTCCACGAACGTCGAGTGCGACCAGGCGAGCGGGGTTGCGCTTCGCGGCTCCCCCGTGCGGCGGTCGATCTGCTCCGGGAGCAGCCGGGTCGGGGTCGCGTGGCTCGCCGACCACTCGATCAGCTCCCGGCAGCGCTCCCGGTCGCCGAGACGGAGCCGCGCCTCGGCGAGCCAGAGCGTGCAGACGACCCACGGGTTCTCCGCGCCGTAGTAGGTGTCGCCCTCGTACCGGGCGAGCCCCCCGAGCGGCGCCGCCCAGAGCCGCTGCTCGACGGCGTCGACGACCGCCCGCGCCCGAGGGTCGCTCCACGGCAGCAGCCCGAGCTTGAGCCCGAGGAGGAGCGAGGCGTCCAGTCGCTCGTCCCGCGGCTCGACCGAGCGGACGAACCGCCCGAGCTTCTCGTCCCAGAGGTGCCGGACGGCGGCGTCCGCGACCTCGTGCGCCGCCCGTCGCCAGGGGAACGGGTCCTTGCCGATCTCCGCGGCGATGCGCGCCGCCCGCTCGAGCGCATGGGCGACCGCGGCGGTCGAGTAGGCGTGCACCCCCATCCGCTCTTCCCACAGGTCGAAGCTGGGGCGGGGGAGGTGCGTCGCCGGGTCGCGGAAGCCGGCGAGGAAGTTCGCGGCGTTCTTCACGAGCGGCCAGAGCGTGACGAGGACGTCCGGGTCGCCCCCCCGCTTGTAGTGGTGCCACGCCGAGGCGACGACCGTCGCCGTCTGGTCGATCTGGAGGAACGGCGGAGGATGCCAGGTCGACCCGAGCGCCCCGTCCGGAAAGTGCCGGTGGAAGAACGAGCCGTCCGGGTTCTGGCACTGCTGCGCGAAGCCGAGGAAGCGGGCGGAGCTCTCGTAGAGGCCAGCCTCGTCCATCGCCTTTGCGATGTAGCCCCCGTCGCGCCACCAGCAGTAGTTGTACGTGTCGCCGGCCGCGACGAGCGAGCGGGTGTCGGGCGAGGCGACGATCGCCCCGTTCTGCCCGGTGACGTGCCGCATCAGCAGCACGCTCGAGCGGTAGACCTCGCGGCCGAGCTCGCTCAGCCCCGGCGGGGCGTGCGGGAGCCGACGCTCCGTCCACGACTCCCAGAACCGCTCCGACTCGCGGACGAACCGGGTCGGGCCCCCGTGCCGGACGTAGTCCCGCACCTCGTGCACGCCGGGGAGCGACCGCGCGGCGGCGAGGAACATCTTGAGCTCGACCTCGCCCTGCGGAGGGGGCTCGACGTCCCACTCCATCACGCTGTCGGCGGCGCCGTGGGCGACCGCGCGGCCCTCGAGGCGGCCGTCCTCGGCGTCGACGTACGTCCCCTGGAGGCCCTTGACGGTGTGCTCGCCGCACGCCGCGTGGGTGAACTCGGGGTCACCGAAGAACTCGAAGTAGTAGCCGCGCTTGTAGTGGACGAGCGACGGGACCGCCGGGTCGACGTAGGCGGTGTCCTGGTACATCGACTCGGCGATCTGGAACGCGTGGTAGGCGAACAGGCGCAGCGGCCGGGCCGGCTCCGCGGCGAGGCGGATGACGCGGACGAGGAGGTCGTGGTTCGGGTGGACGTGGTCTCGGAGCCCGATGCGGAGCCCTTCGCCGGTCCAGGTCGACTCCGGCAGGTGGCCGGCCCCGAACGGACGCTGCTCGATGGAGAAGCCGTTCCCCCGCCGCAGCCAGGAGAATCGCTTCGCCCGGACGTCGTAGACGCCGAGCCGGGCCTCGCGCAGCTGCTGGAACTGCCCCGGATACGGGTAGAACAGCTCGTTCCAGTCGCCGTCCTCGTTGACCGTCAGGAGGATCCGGCCGTTGCCGGCGACCTGGGTGATCATGCCCTGATCCGCCCGGATCCGAACGGCAAGGCTCCCCGGACCATCGGGGGCGGGAGGGGAGGACGCGGAGGGATAACGATTCGGTTCGAACCGCGCCGAGGGCGAAGCCGGGCCGGGCGGCGCGCCTACGCCCGTCTGGGGTGGGGTCGGCTACGCTTCGGGGCCGGCCGGTCGCCCGAGCCCTCGAGGCCGGCGTCCAGGAGCCGCTGCAGCAGCTGCTCGTGCTTCTGCTCGTCCGACTCCATGCTCTCCCAGAGGATCCGCATCACGCCGCCGAGCGCGGGGGCGAGGTCGACCGCGCTCGACTCCTCCGCCTCGTGCTCCCGGCGGATCAGCCGCTCGACGTCCTCGCGCGAGACGCCCGTCGGCGCGCTCGTGGCGACGCCCCGGTCGAGGTTCGCGGCGAGCGCGGCGACGATCTCCGCGTGCCGGAGGCTGTCGGAGGCGATCTGGCGGAACACCGCGCGCGTCAGCTCGTCGCGCGACCGCTGGGCGAGACGCATGCACTCGGCGACGGCGTTCTGCTCCCCCGCGATGCGGTCGCGGAGCCAGCGGGGGATCTTGCGGCGCAGCTCGGGCCGGATCGCGGGCCGGGGGGCGGGCCGTGGCCGACCGGCGGCGTCGGTCCGGTGCTCCGCGAGCGCCGTCGCGGCGGAAAGCACGACGCGCGCGCCGTCCTCGCCTCCGAGCAGCTGTCGCGCGGCCCGGCGGGCGATCTGGCGGGCCCCCTCATCGCCCAGGTACTCGGAGAGGACCGGGCCCAGCCGCTTGCCGGATAGGTACTGGGAGACCGAGGACGGCACTAGCCCGAGCAGCGTAGCCGCCCGACGCTCCGGCAGCCCGGCCTCTTCGACCAGCTCGCGGGCGATGAGCGCCTGGACGACCTGGACCGAGACCGACGGGGAGACCCCGCTCTCGCCCATGCGCGGCGAGCGAGCCGGGCGGCCTACATAGCGGGCCGGGCGCCGGACGCTCCGCCGGGGCGACGGCCGGCCTCAGATCGCGTTGACCGCGAAGCCGAGCACGAAGCCGGCCATCACGCCGAGGTAGACGAGGCGGTTCCGGGCGACGGAGGCGGCCCGGCCGGCCAGCGGCGAGAAGGCGACCCGCAGCATCGGCAGGATGACGTAGGCGATCGCCCCGATCGCGAGGGCGTCGAACACCGTGAGGAACAGCGCGTTGCTCCAGTAGTAGCCGATCGCGCCGCCGACGATCGTCGGGATCCCGCCGACGAGGAACAGACCGACCATCGTGGCGAGGCTGCGTCGGGCGTTCGTCCCGAGGAACGGCGCGGCGATCGGGAACCCCTCGGTGACGTTCTGCAGGAAGAAGCCGACGAAGACGACCGCGAGGATCCCGAGCGCCCCCGCGGTCCAGTTCCCTCCGAAGACGAGCCCCTCGGTGAGGTTCTGGAG
The DNA here is from genome assembly GCA_035502035.1 of Thermoplasmata archaeon. GTDB lineage: Archaea > Thermoplasmatota > Thermoplasmata > Lutacidiplasmatales > UBA184 > Lutacidiplasma. The sequence goes on along the minus strand of DATJUZ010000011.1, from coordinate 27,462 downwards.
GCCGATCCCGAGCGCGATGATCAGCGCCGTCGACCGGGGGGAGCTACCGGCCGGAGGGACCGGGCTGCCCGGCGCGGCCTCCTCGGGCCGGGGAGCGGATCGGGGGAGGTTGTCGACGACATACAGCCCGACGAACGCGAGGAGGAACGCGAAGGCGAACGCGAGCGCGTACGTCCCGTTCGCGACGTAGCCGCTCGGATAGAGGATCGGGGCGACGTCGGAGAAGATGTCGGCGAGCAGGAAGACCAGGATCCCGATCGCGAGCGCGTTCAGGGCGACCGCCCAGCTGCCCTGCAGACGTCGGCTGAAGACGATCGGCAGGGACAGGAAGATCGACATGCCCATCGCGGCGGTCAGCGCCAGGAAGACCACGAAGTCGCTCATCGGTCGCCGAGGCCCACCGCCGGGTCGCGTCTTAACCGTTTTGTGAGTGAACGTGCTACAATTCGCGTTCACCGTGCGAACAGTCCGCACGGCAGGGGCGCTCGAACAGCGCACGGGCGCCGACGCTCCCGGGCCTTCGGGCGCGCCCCGTCGGAGACCTCCTCGGCGGCGTCGGCCGGTCGGCCGTCCGGTCACTTCAGGACCGGGACGCCGAGCCGCTCCAGCGCCCGCCGCCGGAGGTCGGTCAGGGCGTTCATGTAGTTCGCGTAGGCGTCGTACGGGCTCTCGTAGCTAGAGAAGTACTGATGGACGCTCTGGTCGGCGCCGTGGCCGCTGACGTACATGTAGTAGAAGTGGTCGCTCGTCAGCAGCTTCCGCCAGTCCTCGAGGATCGCCGGGTCCCCCGCCTGCCGCGCGACGACCCCGACCTTCTTCGCCGCCTCGAACGCCGAGCGCTGCAGGTCGTTGCCGAGCCAGGCGCCCAGGTCGCGGTTCTGGTCGGCCCAGCTCATGGTATACGGCACCGAGAGCGGCGCGCGGGGCTTTCCCGCGGCGGCCTCGTCGACCGTCGCCCAGCCGAGGTGGGGGTGCCGGCGGACCTCGCCGGGGAGCGCGGAGAGGAACTCGAGGATCCCGCTCGAGGCCGGATGGTGCTCGCCGAACGTCTCGAAGTCCATGAACAGGCCGACGAGCTCGCCGGGGGTCGCCGCGATCCAGCGCGCGTACTTCTCGGCGGTCAGGGGAAATTCGTTCCAGCTGCGGGAGGAGAAACGGAACCCGACGTCGTCGCTCAGCGGGTAGTGCCGGAGGAGGAGGTTCACCGTCGGCGCGGGGACGGCGCAGTAGAGCTGCGTCGACGGCTGTCCCCGCAGCACGCCCTCCCAGCCCTCGGCGAGCATCGCGTGGAACCGCTGGGCCTCGGCGAACCGCGCGAGGTCGTCCGAGTAGGCGAGCTCGGTCATGCGCAGCACGCGCGGCGCCACCCGGAACTCCTCCTGGAGGAGCCGGCGGTGCAGGTCGACCTCCTCCGCGAGCTCGGGGGGAGGGACGAGGAAGGCGAGCGAGTGGTAGTACGTCTCGGCGAGGAGCGCGACCCGCCCGGTGCGCACGAGGTTCCTCAGGCGGTCGAGGACGTCCGGCGCCGCGAGGCGGGCCTGCTCGACGAACGTTCCGGTCACCGAGAGGCTGAGCCGGAACTCGGGGTCGGCCTCCAGGAGCGAGCCGAGCCGGTCGAGCGCGGGCCGGTAGCACCGCTCCGCGATCCCCCGAAAGAGGGAGAGGTTGCGCTCGACGTCGAAGTACGAGCGACCGGAGCCGAGGTCGAGGAAGCGGAACCGCGCGAGCCGCCACGGCTGGTGGAGATGGAGGTACAGGACGATCTTCATGATTCGTCGTCGAAGCAGCCCTGCTCCTTACTGCCCCGTTCGATTTGGAGGCATCGTTCGCTATCCCTATAGTTGGGACCGCCATCGGATTTGGGCTAGGGTCCCTCCCGGGCGTGCCCCAGATCACTTCGCTCACAGCCGACAGCCTGAGTGCCCTCCAGTCGTTCCTTGTCAGCCTTGACCCGATTCCATCGAGATATCTCGGTGACCCGTTGTACCTTGCGCTTGGAGCGTTGCTCGCTGGTTCGGCGGCTGTGGCAGGGGTTCTGGCCTACCAGCTCTTCGAAAGGTTAGTGTCTGATGCGCAGCGGAACCACAACCCCGGTCTTGAGGCGTTTGCCTGGCTAGTCATGGCCATGGCCATTTTGGGGGCGATTCTCGATGTTGCGGGATTCGCTGTGCACTCGGTCCCTGCAACGCTCATCGGAATCGCTCTCGACCTTCTCAGCGCGGGAATCGTAGTTACGCTGCTCGCGAGCACGAGTGGAAGTCCGGTTTCCGTGCCTCTAGGGGCATACATAGCGGCTGCGCTGCTGTGTGGCATGGGATCCGCAGCGTTGGACATCGTGTCTCTAGACGCAGTGAAGGGAACTGGGGCCGCTCCGATGGAGATAACTCAGTATGCTTGACTGTGCATCGGCCGGATTCGGCAGCGGGAGCAGCAGTTCTGTCGGGTAGGATGAGGTCGATGCAAGGCTTCACATCCGTTCCCCCGCTCGCGCGGAATACACCCGAGCTAAGGTTCGAAAGTGAGGACAAGGCCCTGGAACGCCAGGCTTTCTGGAGACGAATGTTACCTATCAGCGCGGTGATTTCCTATGGTCTATCTGGGGCAGTGTTCTTGCTCGTCTACTTTTCAGCGGGCTACCCTCCCTCGGCCACCACAGCGGAAGCCGCGTTCCTAACCGGGGGGTTAGGGGCAGGTATCCTCAGCCTTCTCATGTTCAACGTGGGGAGGCGGAAAGCCGTCTCGACCATCGCCGTTAACGGCGTCGGAGTCACTCTCTCGACAGTACAAGGGAGTCGTCAGACGTTGCGGTGGGACGACCCGAGCTTCCGAATAGTCCTCTGGAACCGGGGTCCGTCACTAGGGTCGCCCCCAAGCAGCGACGACGTCGGCGTGCTCAATGCCCCGCGGGCGCTCGTGGCCTGGCCGACCGCGCCCGCTCGAGACACCATATTTCGGGTGGCGCGGGAGCACGGGCTCCGTATCTGGACTTGGCGTCCGTGGTCCCTCTACACTGAATTCCCCACCACTTCGCTCGTGGCCCACCGGCTCTCGTTCACGGACCGCCTTAGAGGCTTGAGGGCTCGGCGGCCGGACCCATAGTGGCGCGAGGGTCCGATTATCACTATAGCAGGTCGGCAGACGCCGCCGTCTCGCCTGCCCCCCCGTGGCCACTGGGCCAGTTCGGAACGACGGTCGCTGCGGTTCACCGAGGGTCGCGCCTCGGCGATCTAACGCCCGTTAGACTTCCCGACGGGACGTCCGAGAGAGAACCAGCCCCCTCCGGGCGCAGGGGGTTAGATCTCGAGGTCCGAGGGACCTCTCGACCGTCGGGGAACCTCCAGCCCACGATCTCGTTCCCCTTCCGGATCGGAGCGGCGGATCCGTCGTGCGCGGGTCGTCCCTCCGGCCTCGCCCCGCAACCGCACCCGACCGGATGTCGTCCGCTGATCTTCCCCTGGCTCCGCGATCGGGCCAGGCCCGCGAGGGTCCGCTCCCGGATCAGGTCCCGCTCGAAGTTCGCGAAGATCGAGAGCAGGTGCGCGTGAAGCCGTCCCGCGGCCGTGTCCCACCGCAGCCCTTCGCGGAGCGAGACGAACTCGACGCCCTTCTCCGAGAGTTCCCCCAGCTCGGGGATCAGCTCGTTGAGCGAGCGGCCCCACCGGTCGAGCCGTACGACGACGATGCGGGAGACGAGCCCGACGCGAGCGAGGCGTAGCACCTCCTCCTTGTTCGGCCGGCGGTCCCGAGAGGAGATCTCGTCGGAGACCTCTCGCGCCTTCGTCCCCTTCGCCTTCGCCCACCGGCGAAGCTCGAGGAGCTGCGTCTCGGCGTCCTGGTCGTCGCCCTTCGATACGCGGGCGTAGAGGATCGTCTCGCCGTTCAACGGTCCCCCCGGGAACGCCCTCGGTTCAGCCCTGCCCCGACGAGCCGGGTCTCGAGGTCGTCGGTCCGAGGAACCGATCGCGGGAGAACCGGCCGAGGGGTCTCGGACGGGTGGAGGTAGACCAAACCGAGATCCCGAGCGATCAGGCGGGCGGCGCGACGAATGCAGAACGCCTCGGGTGCGTCGAGCGAAGCGTACGAGGGTAGCGAGGGGACCAACCCTCGACCGCAGGCCGAGCAGGACGGGAACACCTAGCACCCCGGGACCGTGAGGGGGGAGGGGGAAAGACGACCGCCGAGCGGAACGATTATCGTCGGAAGTACTGATCCGCGTATTTCGCCACCGACAGACTTCATCGTGTGGCCCTCCTTCGACTCGGTCGACGGCCCGTCACCTGCCGCGCCCAGATCGCCGGGTTCGGAGTCGCCGGGTCGCGACCCAAATGCAAAAAATCATGCGTATCGCGTAGCACCCGAAGCCCCAGGGCGTCGAGCAGCTCGACGAACTCGCTCGCGGGGATCCGACTCGACTGAGCGTCCTCCCAGCGGCGTCGCGCCCTTGGGGTCGCGTCAGCCGCGGGCGGATACATCAAGCGGAGCGACGGGACGCTCGACGGCTCGTGGCGGAAGGCGAGGAACGCAACGTCGGACGTCGCTCCAAGCTCGACGAGTTCGTCGGTCGAGGGGACGTGCGCGACGCGGTAGTACACACGACCCCTGCGGAACCATTTCGCCTGCATCAAGCCCCGTCGGGCGTCGGCCGAGCCAGCTCCCGGTGCATTCGCTCCCCCGAGTCCGTGAGAGCGAGGTAGACCAGATCCGTTCCCCGGTGACCGAAGTTCCGAGCCGCCTGGTCGAGTCGGTCTCGGGCCTCGGCCTCGCCGCCTTGCGACATGCGGGCTCGGAGCTGGACCTCGGGCCAGGGGATCTCCGTCCCCCTTGGAAGCACCTCGAGGCAGATCAGTCTATTCCCGATTTCGTGGTGAAAGTGTACCTCCCTTGGCAACGACTCGAATCTCGGAGGCGGCGGCTCGTCGGCGCGACGTCCTGCCGGGATCCACCCTCGAGCCGGTCCCCCGTTCTGGCGGTCGTAACACGCTATCTCTACGAATATTGCAGGGGATAGAGGACGATCTTCAGGGCGTCCCGCCTCCCCGGACGTCGATCGCCGACCGGTAGGCCTCCACCGTCTCCCGGGCCCGCTCCGGCCAGCCCTCGCGCAGCGCCTCCCACCGGCCCTCGTCGCCCATCGCGCGGTTGAGCGTCGGGTACTCGAGCAGCTCGACGATCCGGCTCGCGAACTCGTCGACGTCCCAGAAGTCGACGCGGAACGTCCCGCGACTGATCTCCGCGACCCCGCTCGTCCGGGAGACGATCGTCGGGACGCCGGCAGCCATCGCCTCGAGCGCGGCGATCCCGAACGGCTCGACGACGCTGGGGAGCACGAAGACCGAGCTACCGGCGAGGAGGATCTCGCGCTCCTCGTCCGAGACCTTCCCGAGGAACATCACCCGGTCGCCGATCCCGAGGTGGGCCGCGAGCTGGACGAGGCGGGGATACTCCGGGCCCTCGCCGGCGACGACGAACAGCACGTCCGGCACGGCGGAGCCGGCCCGCGCCGCGGCCCTCAGGAACGTGTCGACGCCCTTCATCGCCGCGAGCCGCCCGACGTACAGCACGATCCGCTTCGTCGGGTCGATCCGCTCGAGCCGTGCGCTCGGCCGGACGGCGTTGTAGATCACCCGCACCCGCGCGGGGTCCGCGTGGTAGCGGTCGATGAGCTGCTGGCGGAGGTGTCGGCTGACGGCGATCACGACGGTCGCCGCGTCCAGGCCGGCCTGTTCCCGGGCGAGGATATGGTCCCAGGGGTGCCCGAGCGATCGGTCGTACTCCGTGGAGTGGACCGTCATCACGAGCGGCCGGCCGAGGCGACGGGCTAGCGCCGCGGCCCCGACCGTCCCGAACCAGTCGTGGACGTGCACGACGTCGACGTCGCCGAGATCCGTGAGCTGGGCGACCCAAGCGTTGTAGCCGTCGATCGAGTCGACGAACGGGCTGTCGCTGGAGCCCCCGGCCCAGTAGGCCGGCGGGTAGGGGCTCTCGGCGGGCGGGGGGAGACGCTCCGCCGGGTGGCGAAACCGCACCCCGGCGACCTCGGTGAACGGTCCGGGGAACGGCGTCAGGAAGGTGATCCGGTGCCCGAGACGAGTGAGCTCGCGCACGATCTCGAACGAGTGGACCCCGAGACCGCCGGTGTGGCTCGGGGGGAACTCCCACCCTACCATGACGATGTGCAGCGGTCGGCCGTCCCGGCTCGCGCGCCCCGGGGTCGGCGGGAGACCACGTCGCGCCGCCCCGCGATCGGGTCCGGAGTCGAGCGGCGCGGTGCTCGGCTTGGCGCGCCGCCGCTCGCGTCGCACCGCGGGGACGCCCCGACCCCGACCGGAGCCCCGTCCCCGGGAGCGGGCGGGGCGTCGCTGGCGTGCCGGTGGGGATGCGGAGGATGGAGGCATGCCGGTGTGCCCGCGCCGGGCGGGGGCCGCACGCGAACGAGACAATTCAAGCCAACCCTCCCGACGCCGCCCCGGCTGCCCCCCGGTCCGGTACCGGTCGACGAGGGCCGGCGGTCGGCGTGCCAGCGGTCGCTCCCGGGAGCGGTCCGGGGCGTCGGACGGGTCGGGAAGGCGCCGCGGTAAGGGATATCAGGCCAGAACGCTCCGGAGCGTCCGGCGACGGCTCCGGGTCTGGTCGCGAAGACGGACGAACGCATGGCCGATGCAGGGCTCCCCGTCATCGTCTGCCCCCAGTGCGGGCGTCCGAACCCGCCGGGGCGCTCGTTCTGCTGGGGCTGCGGGGCATCCCTTGCCGGGGGTCGCATGTCGACGATCCCACGGCCTCCCGCTGGCAGCCCCTCGGCGGCCGCCCCGCCGACGGCGCCTGCGCCCACCGAGGAACCGGCTGAGGCGAGCTGGTCGTCGTCCCCCGACACTCCCTCCCCGTTGCAGGCCTGGCAGCCGCCCTCCGCGGGGGCGAGCGCTTCCGGCGCCCCGACCGAGCCTACCGCCGAGCCCGAGGGCCCGATCCCCAGCGCAGGGACCCCGGGGGCCTACGCCCCCGCGCCGGCGGCCGGCTACACACCCCCGGGCGCTCCCCTCTACGCGCACTATCGGGCTCCGACCTCCCACCGCCGGCGCAACTCCGCGATCGTCGGCGGGGTCCTCGCGTTCGTGGTCGTCCTCCTGCTGATCCTGTGGTACACCGGTTCCCCGCCGTTCGCGACCTCCTCGTCGTCGAACGTCTCCTACGGCGCCCCGATGCTGTACAGCCAGACCGTCGGACCGCTGGCGAGCGCGGACGGCGCGGTCCCGTACGGGCCGTGGACCCCGATCGCGGTGCTCGGGGTCGCCAGCCCGTCCAGTCTGCTCGGCAATGCGGGCCTCGGCACGACCGGTTGCACCGCCGTATGGACCGGCCCGTCGACCGCGGCCACGATCTACGCGACCCCGTCGGGGGCGCCCGTCGGCTCGGCGGCGGCGTGGTTCGTCTTCTCCACCAACGGCAGCGGCGGCGCGCTGTTCACGGGCGTGACCGACACGGGAGGGGCGGTCCAGGTCGCCCCGTTCGAGGTCTTTGCGATCACCTGCCTGAGCGGATTCTCCACGCTGCCGGCGATCGTCAGCTCGCCGGTCGACTCATCGGACGCGGCGAACGCGGCCGCCTCGAGCGGCGGCGCCGCCTTTCTGGAAGGTCACCCGGGGGTGACGAGCCTGTTCACGCTCACGGGAGCCGACTGGTCGGTCACGTACACGACCTGCGCGTTCGGGGCGACGAGCGGCACCCTGCCGTACTTCGCCGCCGAGGTCAACGCTACGACCGGTAGCCTGCTCATCGTGGCGGCCGGGAACCTGCTCTGCTCGGAGATCTGAGGCGAGGGCCCGTCGCCCGGGTTCCGGCTCGGTCCGCCGGCGCCGTCCTCCCCGAGGGGGCGGGCTAGAACCCCGCGAGCAGTTCGAGGATCGCCGACGACGGCGTCGGCGCGAGCGCGACCGCGCTGGCGACCAGCACCCCCTCCGCGCCGAGCTCGAGCGACCGCCGGACGTCCCGCCGGCTGCGGATGCCGGCGCCGCACAGGACGTGGGTCTTCGGGGCAACGCGGTGCGTCGCCGCGACGCCCCGGACGACCACCTCGGGGCGCGCTGTCGAGACCGCCCGCGTTCCGCCGATCAGCTCGGGCGGCTCGATGGCGAGGTAAGGGGGCCGGAAGGCGGCGAGGCGGCGGGCCGCCGACGGGTCCCGCGCGCAGACGACCGCGGCGAGCCCGGCGTCGCGGAGCTCCCCTACCGCCCGGCCCGAGCCGGTCAGGGACAGCGGATGCTCCGAGTGGTTGACGAGGCTCCCCCTCGCCCCCGCCGCAGCGACCGACGGGACCGGGACGAATCCCGTCGCAGGCCCGGAGGTCGCCGGGTCAACGTGCTGGGCGAGGGTGACGATCTCCCCGAGGGCCGCGACCCGGCCGAGATCGGGGGTCGCGGGCGCGATCGCGACCGAGACCCCGGTCTCCCGCCCGGCCCGAGCGAGCGCCTCCGCGATCGCGAGGGCCCGCTCGCCGGCGACCGAGGGGTACGTCTTCAGGTTCAGCAGGAACAGCGGCGCGCCGAGGGGCGCCGCCTCACGGCGCGGCCGTGGCACGGGGACGCTTCGGGCGCGAGCAGATCGCGTACTCGTCGCCGTCGAAGAAGACCTCCCGGTCGGGGTGCTTGCGCTGGAGCTCCGAGATGCGGCTGAGGACGTCCTCGAGGGTCGTCGTCTCGTCATTCGGGTCGATCCTCAGGTGCACCGTCTTCTCGTGTCGCTCGGGCGATCCGCCCGCTCCGGGCATGAGGCTCCGGAGGCGGTGGAACGCCGGGGGCCATTAAAGGTTCGAGCACCGCTCCCCGGCGCGGATCGCGCGCGGTCGCGGGCGCGCCGCCGGGCTCGCAACGCTCATCGCCGTCGTCCCGTTCGTGGCGGTGCGCATGGCCGGCGGCAAGCGCCCGCGGCATCCCCCTGAGCCGTCCGGACGCCTCTCGGAGGCGGAGATCGCGGTCCACTGGGGCGAGGAGGAGTACCTCCCTCCCCCGCCGGGCCTGGCGGCGACCGCCAACCTCCGGGACCCGGCGGTCGAGCGGCGCTTCGCGCTCGAGCGGTTCCCGGACTGCTTCCGCGAGTACGCAGAGCTTCTTGACTGGGAGCGCCCGTGGGAGACGGTCCTGGACGCCGGGCGTCCCCCGTTCTACCGCTGGTTCGTCGGCGGGGAGCTCAACGCCTCCGTGAACTGCGTCGACCGCCACGTCGCCGAGCACGGCGACCGGACGGCGATCGTCTTCGTGCCGGAGCCCGAAGGGGAGGCGATCGAGAGGATCACCTACCGCGAGCTCGGCCGGCGGGTCGACGAGCTCGCGTCGGTCCTCGCCGGGGAGTTCGGCCTCCGTCGCGGGGACCGGGTGACGGTCCACCTTCCGATGATCCCCGAGCTCGCGGTGACGATGCTCGCGTGCGCCCGCCTCGGCGTCGTCCACTCGGTCGTCTTCGGGGGGTTCAGCGGGGAGGCGGCCGGCCACCGGGCCGCCGACTGCGCGAGCCGGCTGTTCGTGACGGCCGACGGCTACTGGAGGGCCGGCCGCGCCGTCGACCACCTGGCGCAGCTCGGCCCGGCTCTGGACGCCGCGGCGGGCGAGGACCATCCGCTCGAGCGGGTCCTCGTCGGGCGACGCAGTCGCGAGCGCCGGTTCTCGGAGGTCCCCCTCGTCCCGGGGCGCGACGTCGCGGCCGACGAGGCGCTCGGCCGGAACGCCGGCCGGCGTGCCGGCCCGGTGGCGATGCCGTCCGAGGCGCCACTGTTCCTGATGTACACGAGCGGCACGACCGGGCGGCCGAAGGGCTGCCAGCACGCGACCGGCGGCTACCTCGCCTACGCGGCCGGCACCGCGCGGGGGATCCTCGACCTCCACCCGGAGGACGTCTACTGGTGCCTCGCCGACATCGGCTGGATCACCGGCCACTCGTACATCGTCTACGGCCCCCTCGCGCTCGGCGCCACGACCGTCCTCTACGAGGGGGTCCCGGCGCACCCGGACGCCGGACGCCCGTGGAGGGTCGCCGAGCGCCTCGGGGTCAGCGTCTTCCACACCTCCCCGACCGCGATCCGGCAGCTGCGTCGTCTCGGCCCGGAGGAGCCCCGCCGGCACCACCACCGCTTCCGGGTCCTGGCGACCGTCGGCGAGCCGATCGAGCCGGAAGCGTGGCGATGGTACTTCCGCGAGGTCGGCCACGGCGCTGCCGCCGTCGTCGACACGTGGTGGCAGACCGAGACGGGGGGGATCCTCTGCTCGACCAAGCCCGCGCTCGACCGGATGAAGCCGGGGAGCTGCGGACCCGGCGCCCCGGGGATCCACCCGTTCGTCCTGGACGAGGACGGCCGCGAGATCCCGCCCGGTGCCGGCAGGGCCGGCAACCTCTGCCTGCGCAACCCCTGGCCGGGCCTGATGCAGACGATCTGGGGGGACCCGGAGCGGTTCGTGCGCCAGTACTTCCGCAAGTACAACCGCGACCCGGAGAGCCGCGACTGGCGGGACTGGCCGTACTTCGCCGGGGACGCCGCGCTGATCGCCGCGGACGGCTACGTGCGGGTCCTCGGCCGCGTCGACGACGTGATCAACGTCGCCGGCCACCGGCTCGGCACGAAGGAGATCGAGTCGGCGTGCCTGACGGTCCCCGAGGTCGTCGAGGCGGCCGCCGTCCCGGTCGCGGACGAGCTCAAGGGGCGTCTGCCGGACGTCTACGTCGCGGTGAGGCCGGGGACGACGCTCGAGGCCCGCGAGGTCGAGGAACGGGTCGTACGGGCGATCGAGACGGTGATCGGGAAGATCGCCCGGCCGCGCCGCGTCTGGGTCGTGCCGGATATGCCGAAGACCCGTTCGGGCAAGATCCTGCGGCGGGTGCTCGCCGGACTATCGAACCGTCGCGATACCGGGGACGTGACGACGCTCGCGAACCCGGAGGTCGTCGCCCAGATCCGGGCCCAGGTCGAGCAGGACGCTCCCCCGGAGCCGTAGCGGCCGCGCGCGGCCCGTCCGGCCCTACGTCGGCACGGCGTGGGGAGCGTACTGGCGGATCCGCAGCAGGTGGATCGGCGCGACGATCAGCCACAGGAGCATCGGGGCGACGACCAGGCGCTCCATGCCCCCGGTACCGAGGCCGGCCGTGACCCCGCCCGCGTACAGCAACGTGGCGATGAGCCCGACGAGCCCCGAGAACAGCGTGTAGGCCCTCAGGCCGTCCCATCGCGTGTCGCGGAACATCGCGAGCGCGAGGACGATGAGCGCGAGGTTGCCCAGCAGGAACGTGACGAGCGACGCGAGGAGGTGGACGTTCGTGTTCACGTTCTCGGGGAACGTGCCGACGCCGATCGCCCCGAGCCCCGCGAGGACGAGCCCCCACAGGCCGATCGTCGCGGTGCGCCGCGGCGGGAATCCGGTCCGGACGAGGATCGCCCCGAGGACGACCAGGATCCCGAGGAGGACGATGGAGACGTTGAAGACGAGGTGCCACGGCGAACAGACGTCCGTCGAGGTCGGGTGCGGCCAGGGCCCGCACGCGGTGTTGCCGAGATCGCTGATGTAGTCGTTGCGGAGGCTGTAGGCGGGGTGGCCGGTCCAGGCGAGCTGGACGGCGACCATCGCCGCGACGAACTGCAGGGTGCCGGCAAGCCAGAGGGCGGCGCCGTGGTGCACGGCGCGATGGACGAGAGGACCCAGACGAGGCGCGGCCGCCATCGGGGCGTTCCGTTCAGTCCTCGCGGGCGTTGCGCTCGTAGGAGGCGTCGCTCGCCCGCTTCAGCCGCGCCCCGTCCCGGTCGCAGACCGGACGCGCGCTCGGCGGAACGTCGATCACGTAGCCTCCCCCGCACTTCGGGCACTCGTAGTACGGCATCGCTCGACCGGCGGAGCCTACGTGGACGGCCTATAAAGTCCGTGGGATGCAGTCGCGGTGCCCCGAGGTCGTCCGGCCGTTCGCGCCCCCGCTCACGGACGGCGGGAGCCGACCGGGCGCAGGGCGGGTCCTCGAAGCCTCGCCGGGCCCCCTGCGGAGGCTCCGGCGCACGCGCGGTTCCTCGATCTCGAACCCGAACGCGCCGAGCGCGAGTGGCGTCGGTACGAGGGGACCCCCCAGCGGGACCTCTTCCGGGTCGTCCGGGAACGGTTCCTCGGCCGCCATGCAGTCGCCGGCGGTTGGGCGGTCGACCTCGGCGCGGGGCCCGGCCGGTTCACGGGCCGGGTCGGTCCGGACCCGACGCGTCGGCTCGCGCTCGACCTCTCGGCCCCCTCGCTCCGGCTCGGGCGGGAGCGGACGCGCACGGACGCGGGCGGCGCGGCGGTCGGCTGGGTTCGTGGGGACGCGCTGCGCCCGCCGCTGCGGCCGGCCGCGTTCGCCGAGGTCGTCCTGATCGGCAACACGCTCGGCTTCGAGCTCGACCGGGGGCCGCAGCTGCTCGAGCGGACCGAGTCCCTCGTCGCCCCCGGCGGGGTGCTCCTGGTCGAGATCGCGCCGGGGCCCGGTGAGCACGCGCGCTACCTCGCCCGCCTCCCCCCGGGGGCGGTGCGGCGACTGCTGCTGGCTCCCGCCCGGGCGATCGTCCCCCGCATCGCCCGCGAGGGGTACGTCGCCGAGCCGCTCCGGCACGGCGGGGAGGCGTTCCGACGCTGGACGGTCGCGGAGCTCCACCGCCGGTGGTCGGGCGCCGGCTGGCGGGTGCGGGAGACGCTCGCGGTCGCCCCCGGGCTCGGTCAGGTCCCCGCCACGGTCGCCGAGGTCGCGAGCGACCCCCGGGCGTGGGAGCGTCTCGTTGCGCTCGAGGAGCTCCTCGGGCTCGACCCGCCGCGGTGGCGGAACGCCGCCGCGGTGCTCCTCGCCGTCGAGCGACCACTGCCCGACCAAACCATATAGACCGGGCCAACGCCTCTCGTCGGCCGTAGATGGCCAAGAAGCCCACCCGAACCCGATCCGAACGCTCCCCGTGGGCGGCGGCGACGGTCGCCCCCGAGGACCTCGAGGTCGCCAAGCGCGAGGCGCTCCTCCAGCTCAAGATCGGCCGGTCGAGCCATGTCGCCGCCGTCGCCCTCTCCGCCGCGCTCGCGCTCGACGCGATCCTCATCCTCGTCCGGGGCCCCCACGGCCTGCCGGCCCTGCACGGGGGAGAGACCGGCCTGCCGGCGCTGCTCGCCGTCTACTACCTCGTCCTTCCGATCGCCGGCTCGCTCGCCGTCGCCGCGGTCGGGGTCGTCGCGAAGTGGGAGGCGTTCCAGGTCTGGCCGTGGGAGCCGCACTTCTCCGTCAGCGTCGGCGCCCTCGCCCTGAGCGCGCTGGTCGTGGTCCTGTTCGGCCTGCGGCTCGCCGGGGCGGGACCGGTCGGACATGCGACGCTCTACCCCGCCTTCGTCCCGCTCGCGCTGGTCGGGGCGAGCCTCGGGCTCGTCGGGATCTCCGCGACGTGGCGGCCGTGGGCCGCCCGACAGTGGACGAGCGTCCTCACGGCGCTGCTCCCGCTCGCGGCCGTCGGGGTCGTCTTCTTCTTCCCCGCCTACGGGGGCTCCTCCTCCGAGGGCCTCGCGGTCGGGCTCCTGATCGCGGCGATCCTCTACCAGACGAGCGGCTCGTTCCTCCACCTCGCCTCCTCCGGGACCGGCCCCCACGAGCAGGCCGTCGTCCTCTCCGGCCAGAACCGGATCGTGAAGCTCGCCGACGAGCTCCGCCAGCGGGACGAGGCGATCCGCTTCCGGGAGGCGTCGCTGCTCAAGCGGGAGGCGAGCGTCGAGTCGAACGAGGCGGTGCTCGAGCGCGCCCGCGCGGACCACGACGAGCGCGAGAAGCGCATCGGGCGCCTGGAGGAGGCCGACCAGGCGCGCCTGGACGCCCTCGGGAGCCGGGAGCGCGAGGTCGCCGGGCGCGAGGCGGCGCTGGAGGCGAACTCCCGGGCGCTCATCGAGCGCGGCAAGGAGCTCGAGGTCCGGAACGCCGAACTCGCCCGACAGGCGCCCGAGCTCGCCGCCCGCGAGCAGCGCCTCGCCCGCCACGAGGGCGAGCTCGCGAAGCGGGACGTGGAGATCCGCCAGAGGGTCGGGAACCTCGACCGCCGTGAGGCGGCCGTGACGGACGGGGAGAACCGCGTCGCGGCCCGCCGCAAGGAGGTCGAGCAGAAGACCGCCGACCTGCTGCGTCGGGAGGGCGAGATCGCCGCGCGGGAGCACGGGGGTCCCGGCGGCGCGGCCGGCGCGGGCCGCCCGAACGCGGCGACCGCCGACCTCGCGACCCGGGAGGCGCGCCTCAAGCACCTGCAGGGGGTCCTGGACGAGCAGAACGCGCAGCTCGGGCGCCGCTCCAAGGAGGCCGCGGAGCAGGCGAGGGTCCTCGAGACCACGCTCCACCAGATTGCCGAGCGCCAGTCGCACCTCGCTGCGCGGGAGACGTCGCTCTCGCAGCGCGAGGCCGACCTGGACGAACGGCTGAAGACCGCCGACGAGCGACGGCTCCAGTTCGAGACGGCGGTCCGCGACTACCAGCAGCGCCTGGACGAGGTCGGCCGCCAGCAGGTCAGCGCCGCCCAGAAAGGCGCCGACCTCGACCGGCGGCTCGCGGCCCTCGCCGAGCGGGAGCGGACGCTCACGACCGGCGAGACGAGGCTGCGGACCACCTCCGACTCCCTCGACCGCCGCGAGGGCGAGCTGCTGCTCCGCGAGCGCTCCCTGGACGCCGACGAGGCGGAGGTCTCCCTCCGCCGCCAGGAGATCGCGCGGGAGGGGGACCTCCCGTTCGCCGGGCTCCTCGCGGTCGCCGCGGCCGACCGGGCCGACTCGGCCGGGGGCGGCTCGCCGCGGTCGAGCCGGGGCCGGCGCGGCCGACCGGCCCACTCCTCGGGGGTGGTCGACATCGGCCTCCCCACCGACGAGGCGACCCTCACCCCGACGCCCGCCCGAAAGTACCCGGACCGCCAGCCGACCGGCACCCCGCGCCTGGACGACCTCCTCCTCGGAGGCCTTCCGCCGAAGAGCCACGTCGTCCTGGTCGGCGAGGCGTTCGTCGGCAAGGAGGTCGCGCTCTACGCGTTCGTCGCCGAAGGGCTCAAGCGGGGGGAGCCGGCGCTCCTCGTCACCGCCGCCCGCTCCGCCTCGGAGATCTCGACCAGCCTCGGCGTCGTGGTCCCCCAGTTCCGCGAGTACGAGCAGATGGGCAGCGTCACGTGGATCGATGCGTCCGGCGCCGGCGGCGAGCCGGGCCCCCACCGCCTGCTCGCGCAGAGCTCGGACGACCGGGCCGGCCTCCTGACGTCGCTCGTGCAGGGCGCGAAGCTCGCCGAGGAGGCGAGCAAGGGCGGGCCGTTCCGCGTCGGCTTCTTCGGCCTGTCGGCCGTCCTCGCGCACTCGGACGAACGCGCGAGCTTCTCCTTCCTGCAGAACGTCGTCGGGATCCTGAAGCCGCGCAATGCCCTCGCGATGTACGCCCTCGAGGCCGGGGCGCTCAGCGAGGCCCAGGTCGAGTCGCTGCTCGGCCTCCTGGACGGGGCAATCCTCTTCCGCCAGGACCGGGACCGGACGTTCCTGTCGGTGAAGGGGTTCGGGGACGTCGCGACGCGCGACTGGGTCGAGGTCCGCGCGACGAACCGCACGCTCGTCATCGGCTCGTTCGCCCTCGAGCGCATCCGCTAGCGTCCGTCGCACTCTGCCCTTCGAAATCTATATAGTACCACGGACTGCGGCTACGTAGGGCGGGCCCGGCTCGACCGGGACGCCCGACGGAGCGTCGGAACATGCAGCGGAGCGGCGGGCGGATGGGGAGCTGGACCGTGCTGATCGGCGTCGTGGTCCTGCTCGGCCTCTGGGGCGGGGCCTCGGCGCTCGGCGCGGGCGCGCACGGGGCGGCCCCGCACGCGGCGTCCCCGGTGCCCCCGGCCGCGCCGGCGATCTGCAACGGGGGCTGCGGCGGCTCCGGCTACACGATGTCGATCACCGTCGAGGTGACCGGGGTCCCCCAGTACTGGCTGGCCCCGAGCGTCGGCATGTGCCTCACCAGCCCGCCGGACGCGAACTGCCAGGTGTTCGTCTCCCTCAACCTCGCCTTCTCGCTCACTGCCGGGGTCGGCAGCGACATCCGGGACGTCCCGGTCGAGCCCGGCGACCACGCCTACACGTTCAACGAGGGCGAGGGCGGGACCGGCTTCACCGCCTCCTACAACGACAACGAGTGCGACCTCTCCAACGTCGCCAACGGCTGCTTCGTCTCGAGCCCGTCCCAGGTGACCGCCTACAATTACCCGGGCCCGAACAGCGAGCCGTACTTCTGGGTCGAGGGGACCTACGGTCCCCAGACGGTCTTCGTCCCCGGCTGCAGCGGTATGCCGTACGGGCAGATCTTCGGGCCGAGCGGGGCCCCGGCCGACGACTCGGCGACGATCGACCTCGCCTACGCGAGCTGCCCCGGCACCCCGGCCGACGGCGGCGGGGGCGGCGGTGAGGACGACGGCGGCGGCAACCTCAGCCTGAACGACACGAACGGCTCCTGGGACCCGTGCCCGGCGAACGGCACGAACGATTCCGACTGCCTGAACGCCACGGCCGGCCACCTCGACGTCTCGGGATACGCCTCCGCGGCGACCACGGCCTGCGCGGCGTGCGCGGTCCTCATGAACGACTCGATCCCGATCACCTACGGCGACCACGGGGAGGTCTCGACGTACCTCTGGAACGGCAGTTACGCCTGGTCGGCGACGTTCAACAATCGCTCGCCGACCGACCCGGGCGGGAAGTTCGACCTCGCGGCGGGATCGTCGCTCACCTACGAGGGCCGGCTGCTGACGACGTACAACGTGACGTTCGGCGAGACCGGTCTGCCGACGGGCATGAACTGGTCGCTCTGGATCAACGGCACCTCGGTGACGACCTCCAACCCGACGATCAGCGTCCAGGAACCGAACGGGACCGTCTCGTGGATGGCCCTCGCCGACCCGCCCTCTCCGGAAGGGAAGGCGAAGGCGGGGATGGGCTACGTCGCGTCGAACTCCGGAGCCGGGGGCCCCGGGTTCTACGGGAACCTCACGGTCGCCGGCGACATCAACGCGGACGGCCGGCCGGACCTCGCCTTCGCCCTGGCCCCGACGGTCCCGCTGACGATCAAGGAGGTCGGCGTCCCGACGTACAAGGGCTCGCCGGACTGGGAGCCGTTCGTCTGGTGCGCCTCGTACGTCCACCCCGCCCTGGCGCACCCGCGGACCGTCGCCGGCGTCTCCGCTCCGCTGTACGGGATCACGTCGTGCAGCTCCGGAGGCTCGATCACGTTCCCCGCGATCCCGGAGGTCTTCTCCGGTTCCGGGGGCGGCACCGCCGGCGGGTTCGCCTCACCGGGGTCCGGCGTGTTCAAGAACCGCGCGAGCCACCCGACCACCCTGCTCGGCGAGGTCGCCATCACCCCGAGGCAGTCCCCGTGCCCGTGCCAGTCGAGCCACTGGCGGAGCTCGTTCGTGCCGACGCAGGGCATGCTCAACGTCACGACGGTCGACAAGCCGGTGACCGCGAAGGCCGGCTTGCGGGCCGTCCCGGTCCAGACGATCTTCGTCAGCAGGATCACGGACGGAGGTTCGTTCTGCGCCCACGTTGCGGTGAACACCGACCCGCCCCTCGGGCGCAAGACGGTCGACGCGACGATCTGCCCGAAGACGGAAGACGCCAGCCTCGAGCTGCCGAACGGGACCTACCAGTTCACCCTCAAGCCGGTGCCGGGCTGGATCCCGGTGGTGGGCGGGGTCGAGAGCCTCGGCGGGATCTTTACGGTCGAGCCGCAGATGACGCCGATCAACATCAGCTGGGTGCCGTTCACCTTCCCGGTGACGTTCGCCGAGAGCGGCCTGCCGGCGGGGACGAACTGGAGCGTCGCGATCCCGCACGCGCCGAACCCGAACGCCTCCGACCACGACTGGTCCTCGATCACCGGGACCATCACCGTGTCGCTCGGCAACGGGTCCTACAAGTTCTCGGTCGTACCCGTCCCCGGCTACACGGCGACGGCCAAACCCTCGAGCGTCAAGGTCCACGGGGGGGCCGCGCAGGTCGCGATCGTCTTCACGCCCGCGAAGGGCGGGGGGACGGGCGCGCCGTTCTCGAGCTGGGGGCTGATGGTCGGGGCGTCCGTCGCGGTCCCCGGCGCGCTGCAGGCGGCGCGGCCGGCCATCGGCCGGCGCGCCCGGCGGTCCCCGTAGACGGACCCGAGGAGGGGGGACCCGGAGAGGTCCCCCGCCCCGGCGGCGGCTACGGCGCGTACTCGGAGCGATCGACGACGTGGCGGGGACGCTCCCCCGCGAAGAAGCGGGCGAGGTTGTCGAGCGCGGTCCAGAGAGCGTGCTCGCCCACCGCCGGCGAGAACCCCGCCCAGTGCGGCGACCCGACGAAGTTCGGAAGCTGCGCGAACGGCTCCCGCATGCGCAGTGCCCCTCCGACGAAGTCCTCGTCCCACCAGACGTCGATCCCCGCGCGGAAGCGGGGATGCCCCTGGAGGTGGGCGAACAGCGCCCGCTCGTCGACCGTCGCGCCCCGGCCGACGTTGACGTAGGTCGCGTCCTCGCGCATCGCGCCGAACTCCTGGGCCCCGAGGCTTCCGCGGGTCGCTCGGGTCAGCGGTCGGGCGTCGAAGACGTAGCCGACGTCCGCGACGGCCTGCTCGAGCTGGTCGGCCGACCAGCTCCGCTCGAGCCCGGGGGCCGGAGCGCCGCGTCGGCTCAGGCCGCTGAGGCGCATCTCGAACGGCCGGGGGCGCTCCGCGATCGCCTGCCCGATCGCCCCGTAGCCGAGCACGACCGCGCTCTCGTGCCAGAACGAGCGCAGCTCCGGGGGAGGGCGCATGCGGCCAGCGGCGACCGCGGCCTGCCCGGCCGGAACGCACCGGGCGCACGCGAGCGCGAGGGCGATCGCGTGCTCGGCGACGAACGGCGCCATCCCGCCCACGTTGCCGGCGACCTCGACGGCCGGTCCGAGCCGCTCGAACGGGACGTCGTCGACCCCCGCGAAGAACCGCTGCACGAACCTTAGCGACGGCGAGGCGGAAGGCTCCCAGCTCGCCCCGTCCCTCCCGACGGAGCCGAGGAGCACGGCCTCGACGGCGGCCTGCCCGGAGGGCGGCGTGTCGGCGACGAAGGCGAACGGAACGCGGGGGAGCCGCTGCGCGACCGCGGCGCGCATCCCCGGGCGCTCCGCGAGGACCAGCAACAGCCGCGGCAGAGGGTCGGCCACGCCGGTCGAGCCGGCCAGAGCTCATCTCCTCTCGGGCTAGGGTTCCGGCGTATGGCGAGCCCTGCGGAGCCTCGGGGCCTCACGCTCGACCTCTGGCACACGCTCGCCTACCTCGACCCGGAGAGCGAGGAGGCGTACATGCGCGAGCAGATCGAGGTCGCCGCCGAGGTCCTGGAAGCGTCGCCC
Organism: Thermoplasmata archaeon; assembly: GCA_035502035.1. Lineage (GTDB taxonomy): Archaea > Thermoplasmatota > Thermoplasmata > Lutacidiplasmatales > UBA184 > Lutacidiplasma. The sequence goes on along the minus strand of DATJUZ010000011.1, from coordinate 8,083 downwards.
CGAACGGACGACGGCCCGAGCGGGCGGCCCGGGAGCGCCCGGGAGGTCTTCGAGGCCGTCTACGCGCAGGCGGTCGCCGCCTCCCAGCAGGGCCGGAGCGTTCCTCCGCGCCAGCAGATCCTCGAGGCCGGCGCGCTCCTCGGCCGGCGGCCGGACCCGGCCCACTACCTCGCCCGGCTGCGCGAGGTCGTCGACCGCCTCGCCTTCCGCCCCGCCCCGGGGGCCGTCGAGGCGCTCGAGAGGATACGGGAGGACGGCTGGTCCCTCGGGGTGATCTCCAACACGGTCGGCGAGCCCGGGGCGATGCTCCGGCCGATGCTGCGCACGATGGGCTACGAGCGGCTGGTACGGACGTTCGTCTTCAGCGACGAGGAGCCCTGGACGAAGCCGGCGCCCGAGATCTTCCTCGCCGCGACCGAGCGGCTCGGCGTCCGCCCCCGCAACACCGTGCACGTCGGGGACGGCTGGGTCGACATCGAGGGGGCCCGGCGGGCCGGCTTCCGGGCCGGGGTCCTGTTCACCGGCCTGCAGCGGTACGGCGAGCGGTACCGCCGCCTCTTCCTCCCGCCCGGCTGGTCCGAGCCCGAGACGCCCCACCGGGCCCACAGCTGGGCCGAGGTCCCCGGCCTGCTAGACCGTCTGGGGTAGGACGGCGCTACTCCTCGCCCATGTGGCGGGGTTTGGGGATGACCTTCGGCTGCTCGGCCTCGGTCGGCATACCGGTCTTCCCCTCCACGATGTCGCAGTCGCGCCAGTTGACCCCGACCGTCACCTTCGGGAACGAGACCTTGAGGGTATAGTTGGCGAGCTTGCCGATGACCAGTCCCTGCGAGCCGGCGACGAGGTTCGGGTTCATCACCGACAGGTCGCGCGTCAGGATGACCCGGGTCTCCCCGAAGACGACGCGGCTGAGCTCGTTGCGGTCCTGCATCTACGAACCCCCTCTGCCCGGCCGGAACTTGAGCCTTCGCGCGGGTTTCCCTGAGGTGAATCGGCCCGGGGCCGTATAACTCGCCCCGCCGATAGACCCCCGGGCTTTATCTACTAGGAACCCCCCCGTTCCGCCAACATGCCGGCGACCGATTCGGCGATGGCATCCCCGATGGGGAGCTCAGAGAGCGGCACCTCCGCAGCGATGGGCCAGAAGTGGACGAGCGGTTGGGCGACCCCGGGGATCCTCGGGACGCTCATCTTCGGGATGATCACGATCCTGACCGGGTTGTGGATCCTCCCGCACCCGTACGGCGACGGGTTCAAGGCGGACGTCACCGGCATCGCGTTCATGGGCTACGCGGCCGCCGCGTTGCTCCTGTTCGTCGGCGTCGTGGCGTTCCTGGAAGGCCACCAGTTCTGGGGCACGGCGTTCCTAGGGTACGCCGGCTTCTGGGGCGCGTGGTCGTACGCCCTGCACCACTTCGGCTGGTTCGGGAGCGGCTACGGCGCCGCGGGTTTCGCGTTCATCTGGATGTTGTTCACGCTGACGTTCCTCGTCAGCTCGCTCAAGCATGGCTGGGGAGCGGTCTTCGCTTTCCTGCTGCTATGGGTAGCGTTCGTGCTGCTGATCATCGCCTTCTGGCAAACGGGCGCCGGCACGCACATCTCCAACAACGAGTACTGGGCGATCGGCGGCGAGTGGGTCTTCACCGGCCTGGTCTGGTGGTACGGTGGGCTCGCGCAGCTGACGAACCACACCTACGGGAAGAAGATCCTGCCGACCTAGGCGGTTCCCCCCCGTCAGGACCAACCCTTTCCTCCTTCTCCTTCGCGCTTCCCCGCGGGGAACGCTGCTCGACCGTTACCGAATTCAGTAACGGACTTATCCTCCCGCGGCCTGGCAGGGCGATGTTCAGCCGCCGGGAGCGGGAGTTCCTGCACCGCCTCGTACGACCGGGAGATCCCGACGGCACGGTCGAGGCGTTCCCGAACCCCGTGTACCGCCGCAAGCTGCTCTGGAGCATCCGCCGAAAGACGGCCCGCGCCGTCGCCGACTGGGAGCTGCTCGCCGCGGCGCTCCGCAACGACCCCCGGCTCGGGCGCGTCCCGGAGGGGACCGACGCGGTCCCGCTGTTCCGCGAGCCGTTCGCCGCGCTCCTCCGCTCCCTGGGCCGGCGGGGCCGCACCGAGGGCCGGTCCGCCGGAGCCTCCGACCAGGCACCCGAGCCGTAGCCATGTCGCTCGCCGCGTGGGTCGGGGTCCTCGTCGCGGCCGGTGTCATCGCTTTCTTCGTCGCGTACTACACGCGCTGGCTCGCCCTGACGAAGCGCCGGACGGGGAGCTACGGGATCGTCCAGCGCTCCCGCCTCACCTGCCCGAGGTGCCACGGGACGTTCGATTTCGAATGGGTCCCCGGGGCCGCGTTGAGCGCCGTCCGGCTCGGTTCCCGGCGCTACATGGCCTGCCCGCTCTGCCACCGGTGGTCGGCGTTCGACCTCCGCGCGGGGCTTGAGCCCCTATCGGGCTCCCCGCCCCAAGCGGCCCAGCGGTAGCGTCCGAGGGCGTTGCGTGACCCCGCGCCCGCGGCCTTATCACCCCCGCTTCGATGGTCCGGAGGATGGCGGAGGTCCACCTGGACGCGATGCTGCGGGAGTTCAGCTCCCGCCGCGATTTCGTCTCCGAGGCCCCGACCGTCGGTGACCTGCTCGACGAGCTCGAACGGGACGCCCCGCGCCTTCGGTACAAGCTCCGCGACGAGACCGGGGCGCTCCGTCGCTACGTCAAGATCTTCGTGGACGGCGAGGACGTCAGTCGCGCCCCTGACCTCCGCGTCTCCCTTTCCGGTGTCCGCACCGTGGACATCCTGCACTCGATCGCAGGAGGGTGACCGGCGCCGGAGGTCAGGAAGGCTCGCGCATGGCGCAGAAGAAAGTGCACGTCCTGGTCGGGACGCGCAAGGGAACCTACATCGTCGAAAGCGACACCCGACGGCGCTCCTGGAAGGTCCAGCCGGTCTCGAACCCCGGACGGGACATCTTCCACGTCACCGCCGACCCCCGCGAGCCCGGGACGCTCTACGCCGCCGTCAACAGCGGCTTCTGGGGGCCGATCGTCTACCGCGCCTCCAACTGGGGGAAGAAGTGGACCGAGGTCGCGACCCCGATGACCCCGGTCGCCAAATCGCGCGAGCCGATGTTCGACCCGGAGAGCCCGGCGGCGAAGGCCCGGGCGGTGATCAACCTCTGGCGCATCCAGCCCGGCCACCCCGACCAGCCGGGCACGGTCTTCATCGGCACCGACCCGCACGGCCTGTACCGCAGCGACGACCGGGGAGCGAGCTGGAGCCCGATCCCCTGGGTCAACGAGCACCCGAACCGCAAGGAGTGGGCCGGCGGCGCCGGGGGCCCGTGCCTCCACACGATCCTCATCGATCCCCGCGACCCGAAGCGGATGTACATCGGGATGTCCGCCGTCGGCACGTTCCGCAGCGATGACGCCGGGGCCCACTGGCACCCGACCAACACCGCGGTCGAGACGCCGTTCCAGCCGGAGAAGTACCCCGAGACCGGCCAGTGCGTCCACCATGTCGTCCTGGACGCGGAGAACCCGGACGTTGCCTACCGGCAGGACCACGGCGGCATGTACGTCAACCGGACCGGCATGGAGGGCAAGTGGGAGCGGATCGGGCACCTGAAGGGCGCCCCCGCGGACGACTTCGGGTTCGCCGTCACGTCGCCAGCCGAGCTCTCCGGCCACGCCTTCTTCGTCCCCCTGGGGGGCGAGGCCCGGACGAGCCTGCGGGGCGGGCTCGAGGTCTGGGAGTGGAACGAGCAGAGCCGCAAGTGGCGCTCGGTGATCTCCCCGAAGCAGTTCCCGGGCGAGTTCGGCGTCCAGCGCGAGGGGATCACCTCGGACACGCTCGACCCGGCCGGGATCTACGTCGGGACGACGACCGGCCAGCTCGTGGTCAGCCCGGACGCCGGCAAGAGCTGGAAGATGGTCCCGTACCAGTTCCCCGGGATCCACTCGGTCGAGGTCGCGGTCGGGTAGGCGGCCGAGCGGCTCAGCTCGGGCTCGGCGCGGTCGGCGCCGGCCCGAGCACCACGCCGACCGCCGCGCGGACGAGCCCGAGCGCGAGCAGGAACAGCGGCACGAGGACGAGGTCGCCGTACGGCCAGCGGACGCCGGCCGCCTCGCCGGCCCAGAACGCCGCGAACGCGAGCACCATCGAGGTCGCGCCGAGCTTGAGGTAGACCGTCTTGATCCGGCGGATCCGCTCGTGGACCGCGGCCGCGGCGGCGACCAGGAGCACGCCGCCGGCGACGCTTCCGACGATCGCGGACGCGCCCGCCCCGCCGGCGGTGAGGGCGAGCAGGACGACGACGACCTCCGTCGTCTCGACCGCGCCGACCGCGAAGCCGCCGGCGAACTCGAGCGCGGCGGCCGAGCGCGGGGCAGGGGCGGCCCCGGTCGCCGCGGCGCGCAGGCGCCGATACGTCTTGAGCGTGCTGCGGAACAGGAAGACCCCGAAGGCGGCGAGGACGACCGCGGAGGCCCAGAGCAGGGCCGCCCGGGGGAGCGCGAGGATCGCCGCGCCGCTTCCGAGGGCGACGAGCGCGATCGTCGCCGTCCCCGCGGCCGCGCCGGAGGCCCCGTGGCGGATCGACGTGCCGGCGGCGCTCAGCGCGAAGACGAGCGCGACGACCTCCGTGAGCTCGAGGACCGTCACGACGAACGCGACGATCACCGCCGCGACGTCCAGGGAGATCATCGCCGGGGACGGAGGCCCGCGGGCGCGCCGCTCCTCATCGTCGCAGCCGCATCCGCAGCGGGGCAAAGCGGCTTCGCAATCGCGCGGCGATGCGCCGGAGCTCCGGGGTCGCCGGCGGGCCCCAGACGTCGACGCAGATCGAGTGCTCCCGCTCCCGATGGACGCGCAGGATACGAGCGTCGATGCGCCGGCCGTCCGACGCCGAGAGCCGGACCGAGAACGACCGCGCCCGGGCGAACGCTCCCCACGCCGGGTGCCGCAGCGCCCGGATCAGGTGGCCGACCGGCTCGAGCCGCCCTTCGTGGGTCGCCTCGGGGAGCGGCAGCCAGCCGACCGGGTCGATCTCCCAGTGGTCGACGTGGTCGTAGCCCTCCGCTCCGAGCTCCTGGAGGAGCTCGGCGGCCCGGACGAGCAGGCTGCCCTGCTCCTCGATCTGCTGTTCGTGGAGCCACCGCTCGACCTCGCGGACGAGCGGTACGGTCGACGGCCGCAGCAGCTCGTGGGGGAGGTCGAGCTCGAGGCGGGCGAGCCCCTCGGCCGCGGGAGGGGGGTCCGGTCGCGCCGGATGGGACGGACGGCGGGAGGCGGCGGTCATCGACCTCGCACCGAGCCGCTCGAGCGACCCAGGGGCTCCCCGCCGCGCCTACGCCCCGGTCGGCCGACGGTCGGCCCCGTTCGGGCTCTGGAGCGCCGCCGAGCTCATCAGCTGGGCCGCGACCCCGACGACGCTCACCGCCTCGTTGGCACCGGCGCGCTTCAGCTTCGGGAGGCTGTTGTCGCTCGAGGCGATCGCCACGATGCGGACGTTCGGCTGGAGCGCCCGCGCGGTGATGACGGTGAGGAGGTTCTCGGCGTCGGACTGCTGGGCGACGATCACCGCGCGGGCCCGCTCGATGCCGACCGAGCGCAGGACGTCCTCGACCGACGGGTCGCCATGGAACGTCCGGAACCCCTCGTTGCGGAGCAGCTCGAGCGCCTGCAGGTCGGGGGAGACGATCACCGCCCGCGCGCCGGAGGAGCGGAGCGCCCGGGCGGTCGCGTGCGCCTCGGGCGAGGCGCCGCAGACGATCACGTGCTCCTCGAGTTCCTGCATCTGGGCCCGTTCGAGGCGCGCGGTGAGGCCGCTCAGCCGGCGCTCGACGAACGGGATGAAAAGCACGACGATGCCCGATAAGAACGTTCCCACACCGAGGAGGATGAGCGCGACGACGAACAGGCGCGCGGCGTTCGTCGTCGGCTCGACCGTCGAGCCGTTCGTCGAGATCGTCGTGACGGTGAAGTAGAGCGCCTGAGCCCAGCCCTGGATCCCGGGCGTGAACTCCCCCCCGAGCCAGCGCGAGCCGACCGTCCCGAACAGCAGCGAGAGGAGGCCGGCGATCAGCACGGCGACCTCGGTCGCGCGCGCCCCCTCGGCCTCCCCGCGGTAGAAGCCGCTGCGGTACGGGTACAGCCCGCCGACCAGGATCGCCGACGCGGCGGCCGCGGCGAGGGAGCAGACGTTCGGGCTGCCGAGCGCCGCGACCGCCGTCAGGACCGGCGCGAGGAGCGACGCGAGCCAGGCGACCGGCGTCCGCATCAGGACGCGGGGCGCGAGGATGATCAGCAGCACGCCCGCGACGATCAGGAACGGCGGGTCGTAGCCGGCGAACGCGTCCCGGTAGAGGACGTGCGGCGAGTAGGCGGCGGAGAGGACGCCGAGGGCGATCAGGAGCAGCCCGGTCGCCGCCGTGGCGAGGCTCAGGTCGCCGATGCGGCGGGCGACCGCCCCGACCGGCAGCGGCGGCCGACGGCGCGGAGGGCGAGCGTCGTCGTCGGCGCCGTTCGGCATCCAGCGGAGCGACAGCGCTTCTCCGTAAAGTCGGTGGCGTTCGAGCGGCCGGCGGCCGACGCTCGGCCCCGGAGGCGCTCCTCGCGCGCTAGCTCTTGCGCACGAACGGGTCCGGTCGCTCGGCGTCGGCCGGGCCCTCTTCCCACGGCTTCGGCCCGGTCGGGGCCGCTGCGGCGGTCGTCGCTCCCGCCGCGGGGACGGACGCCGGGACGATCGGAGGAGGCGCCCGCGGACCCCGCCGACGCTCGAGGACGTAGAGCGCGAAGCCGATCGCCGCGAGCGCGGCGAGCACGCCGATGATCGCCCAGCCGAACGCCGGGATCGCCGAGCTCGGGCTCGAGCTGCCCCCGACCTTGTGGAAGGCGACCGTCACGCTGCTCGGGGTCGGGGCGTTCCCGGCGCCGGTCGCGGGGGAGCCGAGATAGCCGGGCGAGACGAGGTTCCAGGAGTACGGCCCGGGCGCGAGCTGGAGCACGGTGAAGACTATAGTGCCGCTCCCGAGCAACGACTCGTTGACGATCGTCGCCCCCTGGTCGACCGTGACGGTCCAGCCCGCGTCCGACGGCAGGCCGGTCGCCGTGATCGTGAGGAGCGGGACGACCGTGAAGTTGACATCCAGGAAGGCGAACGCGCCGGCGACGACGATCGGGCCGAGCGACGCCGGGGCTGCGTAGCCGTAGGCGCTTGCGGCGATGCTATACGTGCCGTTCGGCAGCGAGGTGAGGGCGACGGTCGTCGCCGAGGAGAGTATCCGGTTAATCCCGAGGCCGCCGGTCTCGCTGAGCGTCACCGACCACGGCCAGCCGGTGGCGAGGCCGTGCTCGATCGCCGAGACGCCGAACGTCGGGACGAAGGTCACGTTGACCGTCGTGTTCGTGCCGTTCACGACGACGGTGCCGTTCACTTCTCCGAGGTAGCCCCCGGGAGGGACGACCCGGTAGGCGAAGCTCCCGTTCGGCGCGGAGACGCTCACGGTCGGGCCGCTCGCGGGGGTCGTGACGCCGAGGATCGTCACGTTCCACTCGAGCGGCTTCGCGAGCCCGAACGCCTGGAACGTGACCGTGTAGATCGCCGACGGGTAGAGCGGGTCGTAGTCCCCCTGGTTCGTGATCCAGCCGCTGTCGTTGTACGGCAGGGATCCGAACGGGTTCGTCGCGTTGCCGTAGTTCGCCCAGTAGTTCCCGCCCTGGCTGCCGGTGTGCAGGATGCTCCCGGAGAGGTTGATCCCGAGGACGCTCACGCTGTCGCTCGCGGGCTGCGGGGTGACGTTCCAGGCGTCCAGGTAGCTCGCGGGCTGGCAGAGGATCTGGCAGGAGGCGAAGTCGATCGTCGGGGTGATCGCCGGCTGGAAGTCGGCGAAGTAGTTGTTGTAGACGAGGTCCCCGGACTCCGCCTCGAGCACGCCGGTCGTGTTGTTCCCCTCGTAGAACCACGGAGAGGTCGCCCCGGTGAGGACCCGGTTCCCCCAGATCGTGGTGCCGGTGCCCCCGTACAGGGCGATTGCCGTCCCCTGGTCGTAGAACGTGTCGTTCGCGACCAAATCGTCGCTC
>DATJUZ010000010.1:0-34295 GCA_035502035.1 Thermoplasmata archaeon | reverse complement strand
TCTTCGCTGTGTGAGAGCGACGTCTTCACCGCTGGACTACGAGCCCGAGCGCCGGCGAGGGTCCCCGCGGCTTAAGCGTTCTACACGGCGAGGACGAGAGGAACGAGCAGGCTGGCAGCGATGGTGAGCGTGAGGCCCGATGCCAGGGCGAGCGGACCGGCGTCCCGGTCGCCGTGCCGTACGACGAAGTAGAGGGTGGTGTCCATCGCGGTCGCACCTCCCAGCGCCGCGAGACCCTCGCCGCGCAGCCTCCTCCCCAGCGACGGCGCCAGGATCATCGTGAACGCCTCGCGGACGAAGTTCACGAGGAACGCGAGCAGCCCCATGGCCGCCCCGAGGCGGGCGGCGACGAGCGGGCCGGCGAGGCTGTACCAGCCGAAGCCGAGCGAGGTGGCGAGGGACGCCGACCACGACAGGCGCACGGCGAGCGACGTCACCGAGGCTCCGAGGAGCGCCCCGGCGAACGAGCTCGCGATCGGGAGCCACGCCCGGCGGACGCTGGTCCACGCGAGCTCGATCCCGAGGCCGATCAGCGCGAGCAGGACGACCAACGAGGCGGTGATCAGCTCGGTCGTGGGCAGTGCGACCGACCGGCCCAGACCGTACCCTCCCACGAGGGCGACGAGGATCAGCGCGCTCGAAGGGAAGCGCGGCGCGGGCGCGCGCACCGCCGGCGCACGCTCGGGCGCTTGCTCCAGGGCCCGGCGCAGTACGGCGAAGCAGCCGACGGTGGCGGCGAGCACGCTCGCCACCAGGAGCGCAGCATCCGGCAGCACGCTACCGAGCTCCCCCCACGAGGTCCCGCGGAACGAGGCGCCGAGGAGCGTGACCAGGACGACGACCGTCGCGAGGGTCGCGTTCGGGAGCCACGGACCGCGGGGGCGGACGACACGGCCGACGAGCCACCCTCCGGCGAACGCCCCGTAGAGGGCGAGGTCGTCGACGAGCACGACGGTCTAGCCGTTCCAGGCGGAGACGGCACGGCGCTGGCCCGCTCCGGCGGCCGGCTCGAGCCGGAGCGTCTCGTCGCGGTGGGCCCCGTAGCCGACGTACTCGACCGGGACCCCGACCTCCCCGGCGACGTGCTCGAGGAAGCGGCGCAGGGACGGGTAGAGGCCGTGCGCGCCGTCCCGGCGGAGGCGCTCCTTCGCCCGCTCGTGTAGCTCGGGCCAGCCCTCGAGTCGCTCGTAGACGGGCGTCGCCTTCGCGAGGTCGTCCGCGTGGGCCGGGAGGACGTCGACGACCGTGCTGCCGTCCGGCATTACGTACTGGTTGCAGACCGGGACCTCGTCCAGGCCCCCGAGGACGTCGACCTTCGTGACGGCGAGCGACGTGAATCCGTTGAGGCGTGCCGCGTAGCGCAGGAGGACGAGGTCGAGCCAGCCGCACCGCCGTGGCCGGCCGGTCGTGGCCCCGCGCTCCCCGCCGACGCGCCGCAGGAACTCGCCGGACTCCCCGGTCTCCTCGGTCGGGAACGGCCCGTTCCCGACCCGCGTGCAGTAGGCCTTCGTGACGCCCACGATCGACGTCACCTCGGTCGGGGCGATCCCGCTGCCGGCGACCGCCCCGGCGCTCGTCGGGTGGGAGCTCGTGACGTACGGGTACGTCCCGAAGTCGACGTCGAGCAGCACCCCGTTGGCGCCCTCGAGAAGGACGCGCTCGCCGCGCTCGATCGCCTGCCAGAGCATCGGCTCGGTCGGACGGATGTAGGGGGCGAGGCGCGCGCCGACCTCGGCGAGACGGCCGGTGAGCTCGTCGATCGGCGGCAGCGACGGCAGGTGTGCCTTGCGCGCGTAGAGGATCTCGAGCCGCTCGCGCAGCGTGGCGGGGCGGGTCAGGTCGGTGACGCGGAGCCCGAATCGTCCCGCCCGGTCGGCGTACGCCGGCCCGATGCCGGTCCGGGTCGTGTCGAGCACCGCGGCGGGGTCGACCTTGCCCCGGACCTCGTCCTCCCAGGCGTCCTCGAGCTCGTGGAGCGGCAGGATCGCGTGCGCGCGGTCGGAGATGACGACCTCGCCCTTCAGCAGGCCCCGCCGCTCGAGGCCGAGGAGCTCCTCTACGAACTTCGTCGGCTGCAGGACCATCCCCGGTCCGCTGACGCCGACGACCCCGGTCCGCAGGACCCCGCACGAGAGCTGGTGCAGGACGACCTGCCCCTCCGGCAGGTGGATCGTGTGGCCGGCGTTCGGTCCTCCGCCCGTGCGGACGACGTAGCGCGCGTCGGCGGCGAGGTAGTCGGCGATCTTCCCCTTCGCCTCGTCCCCGAACTGCGCCCCGACGACCACGACGACCGTCATGCTCCCCCGCCGTCGGCATCGACCCGAGGGGGTAGATGGCGCTTGCCTCGGGACACGCCGTGTCCTCCGGCGGACCCGGACCGCGCGGCGGCCAGCAACGATAATGAGCCAAGGCCGGCGTCCGCGCGACGCGATGGTCGCGCAACGGGCCCGCGAGGTGGAGATCTCCGGGATCCGCAAGATGTTCGAGGCGGCGCCGCCGCACTCGATCAATCTCGGACTCGGGGAGCCGGACTTCGACCCTCCCCCGGAGGTCGTCGAGGCGCTCTGCGCGGCGGTGCGCGGCGGGCGCAACCACTACGGGCCGTCCGCGGGGATCCCCGAGCTCCGCGAGCGGCTGGCCGAGCGCTACCACGACCGCGAGCCGGCGACCAGCCGCGAGAACGTCCTCGTCACCGGCAGCGCCACCGAGGCGCTCATGGCCGCGGCGCTCGCGCTGTATGACCCGGGCGACGAGGTCCTCGTTCCGAACCCCGGGTTCGTGCTCTACGCGCCCCACGCCCGTCTCGCGGGAGCGGTCCCGGTCCCGTACAGCCTGCCGGCCGAGCACGGCTTCCAGCCGGACCTCGACGAGATCGAGGGCCTCGTGACGGGACGCACGCGGGCGATCGTCGTCAACAGTCCGTCGAACCCGACCGGGGCCGTCTTCCCCAAGGCGACGATCGACCGGATCAGCGCGCTCGCCGACCGGCACGACCTGACGATCGTCTCCGACGAGGTCTACGAGGAGATCGTCTTCGACGCGCCGGCCGTCTCGTTCTGGGGGCGCAGCGACCGCGCCGTCATCGTGAACTCGTTCTCGAAGATGCTCGCGACCACCGGCTGGCGGATCGGGTTCGTCGTCGCGCCCCGGTCGATCGCGGCGGAGATCAACAAGCTCCACTACCACATCATGGCCTGCCCGCCGACCCCGGCGCAGGTCGGCGTCCTCGCCGGCCTCGCCTCGGACCGGGCGACCCGCGCGATGGTGGAGGAGTTCCGGCGCCGCCGGGACCTCGTCGTCCAGCTGCTCGGGCGGATCCCGGGGCTCCGGACGGTCCCGCCGGCGGGGGCGTTCTACGCCTTCCCGCGGTTCTCCTGGCCGGCCGCGAGCGCCGACGTCGCCGGCGCCCTCCTCGGGCGCGGCCTGATCACGACCCCGGGCGACGCGTTCGGCTCGCTCGGCGCCTCGCACCTGCGCCTCTCCTTCGCGGCGTCGCGCGACGACCTCCGACGGGGGATCGCGATCCTCGCGGAGCTCGGGCGCTCGCTCGACGCGGAGGCGACGGCGCCCGCCCGCCTCCCTAGCTCCCGAGCGAGCGGTAGAGCGCGCGGAACCGCTCCGCCGAAGCGCTCCACGTGAGCGCGCGCACCCGCTCCGACGCGGCGGCGACCCTGCGACCGGCGGCCTCGGGGTCCTGACGGAGCTCGCGGAGCGCGGCGGCGAGCGCTCCCGGGTCACCGTACGGGACGAGCCGACCGCATCTCCCCTGGTCCAGGACCTCGGGGATCGCGCCCCGGTCGGAGGCGACGATCGGGACCCCCGCCGCCATCGCGTCCAGGAGGACGAGGCCGTACGCCTCCCACGCCGACGGCAGGAGGAGCGCGCTCGCCCCGCGGAGCACGGCGCGGTAGGCGGCCCGCTCGGGCACGTTCCCGAGCCAGCGCACGTCCTGGTCGACCTCGAGACGTCGGGCGAGCGCCTCGAGTGCCGGGTTCTCGCCCCAGGGCGGTCCCATCAGGACGAGCGGCGTCCGTTCCGGCGGAGGGAGCCGGGCGAGCGCCTCGAACAGCACCGGGAGGCCCTTGTTCGCCGCCAGGCGACCCGCGTAGAGGAGGTAGCTCGGCGGGAGCGCGGGGGCCCGCGCGCGGTCGCCGGCGGGGTCGGCCCACTCGCCGAGGTCGATGCCGGGGGGGATGACGCGGAGGCGGTCGCGCGGGGCGAACGCGCCGACGAGCTCCGCCTCGCGGGCGGACTCGACGACGACCGCGCCGGCCGACCGGTAGGCGGAGGCGCCGAACAGCAGGTCCTCGGCGCGGAGGAGCGGTCGCTTCCAGCGAGGCTCCCACGGGTCGGCCGGGTGGTAATGGGTCGAGACGACGAGCGGGATGCCGGCCCGGCGCGCGGCCGCCGCGGCCTGCAGGACGTGGCCGTACCGGTGGGAGTGGGCATGGATGAGGTCGGCCCCGCTCGTCCTCAGCGCGGCGCCGAGCCCGACCATCCACGGCAGGCTGACCCCGGGCGCGACGCCGCGCCGGACCGGGAAGCGACGGACCGGGATGTCGTCGACCGACGGCCGGAAGTCGACCCCCCGGCTCCAGCTCGCCTCGTCGACGAGGTCGCTCGCGAAGACGGCGACCTCGTCGCCCCGCGCGCGCAGCTCCCGCGCCAGCTCGCGCACCGTCGTCTCGACGCCTCCCGGTGCGTCAAAGCGGAGGCTCACCTGGACGATCTTCACGGCGCGCGCCCTCTCCGGCTCCCGCCCCGGAGGAGGAGGGGGAGCATCGCCCCGCGAGGCCGCCCGCGGCTCATTACCGTGCGCTCGCCGACGGGGCCGCTCTTGTACCCCCGGGCGCTACGCGGCCCGGCGGGGGACCGATGTGGCTCGGAGCGCTCGGCCGGCTGCTGAAGGCGATCGCCCGCTTCCACGGGGGCGAGGGACGGGCCGACCTCGAGCACGTCGCCGAGGAGCTCGTCCGCCTCGACCGGGCTCGCCGTCAGGCGCCCGCGACCTCGCGATAGAGCCCGCGGAACCGCTCGGCGGAGACCGACCAGTCGAGCTGTTGGACGTGGTCGTACGCGGCTTCGACCTGCCCGGCGGTCGCCGGGCGGTCGACGCGGACCGCGCGCAGGGCCTCCGCGAGCGCCCGTGGGTCGCCGTACGGCACGAGCCGCCCGAACCGCCCGCCGCCGAGGACCTCCGGCACGGCCCCGACCGACGTCGCGACGATCGGCGTCCGGGCGGCCATCGCCTCGAGCAGCACGAACCCGTACGCCTCCCATTCGCTCGGCAGGACGAGCGCACGCGCGCCGCGGATCACCGCGCGGTAACCGCTCCGCTCGGGGACGTGCCCGAGGAACGTCAGCCGGTCGGCGACCCCGAGGCGCCCGGCGAGCTCCTCGAGCCGGGCCCGCTCGCCCCAGTCCGAGCCCATCAGGACGAGAGGGAACCGCTCGGCCGGCGGCAGCGCCGCGAGCGCCTCGACCAGGCTCGGGAGCCCCTTGTTGGAGGCGATCCGGCCGGCGAACAGCAGGTACCCCTCGGGGAGCGACGGCCCCACCGCACGGTCGACCTCCGGCCGACGCCACTCGTCCAGGTCGACCCCGGGCGGGACGATGCGGATACGACTCGCCGGGGCGAACTCGCGGAGGAGCGAGGCTTCGAGCTCCGACTGGACGACGATCGCCCGGCACTGCCGGTAGGCGGTCATCCCGAAGGCATGGTCGTCCAGCCGGAGGATCGCCCGGTTGCGGGCGGACTCGCGCCGGTCGGCCGGGTGGTAGGAGGTCGAGATGACGAGCGGGATGCCGGTCCGGTAGCTCACCGCGGCCGCCTGGAGCACGTGCCCGTAGCGGTGCGAGTGGGCGTGGAGGACGTCCGCGCCGCTATCGGCGAGCGCGTCGATCAGCCCGACCATCATCGGCAGGTTCAGGTGCGGCACGAGCCGCCGGTGGACCGCGAACCGGCGCACCGGGACCCCGTCGACCGTCGGGCGGTAGTCGCTCCGACGGTCCCAGCTCGCCTCGTCGTAGAGGTCGCTCGCGAACACCTCGACATCGTCCCCCGCCGCGCGCTGCCGCCGCGCCAGCTCGCGGACGTTCGTCTCGACGCCGCCGGGAGCGTCGAAGCGGAGCGTGACGTGGACGATCCTCATCGCCCGCCCACCGCGCGGTAGACCCCGTCGAGCGAGCTCGCGAGCGTCTCCCAGCGATACCTCGGGACGACCTCGCTCCGGCCGGCGTCGCCGAGACGCCGACGGAGCGCCGCGTCGGTCCACAGCCGCTCGAGCGCGTCGGCGAGCGCCTCCGGGGCGCGCGGGGGGACGAGCAGGCCCGTCCGCCCGTCGTCCACGACCTCGGGGATCCCGCCGACGCGGGAGGCGACGACCGGCGTCCCCTGCGCCATCGCCTCGAGGAGAACGAGGCCGAATGCCTCGTACTCGCTCGGGAGGACGAACGCCCTCGCCTCCCGATACGCCGCGGCGAGGAGGCTCTCGTCGCCCACGTGGCCGACCTGCCGGACCGACGAGCCGAGCCCGAGCTGCTCGGCGTGCGCCGCGAGGCGGCCGGCCATCCCCCCGTCCGCGCCGACGAGGACGAGGCGGGCCTCCGGGTGCCGGAGCCGGAGCCGGGCGAACGCGTCGAGGAGCTCGAGCAGCCCCTTGTTCGATGCGCGCCGTCCGACGAACAGCAGGAACGGTCCGTCGACGCCGGCCTGGCGGGCGAACGCGTCCGGGGCCGAGGGGGGCGTCGGCAGCGGCGTGTAGCCGGGGGGGACGACGGCGACCGGAGGGAGGTCGATGCCGAGCGCCCGCATCAACCGCTCCTCCTCCCGGGTCTGCACGATCAATCGGGACGCCTCCCGCAGCGTCGGACCGGCGAGCACGCTGTCGTAGAACCCCCGCAGGCGACGGCGCCACCAGCCGCCCTCGATCGACCACGGGGGATGGTAGTGGGCGGTCACGACGAACGGGGTCCCTTCGCGACGGCGCCGGCGCGCGGCGACCGTCACCTGGTGCGTCCCGTAGGTGTGCGCGTGGACGACGTCCGGCCGGAACCGGCCGAGCGGCCCGTCGAGGTCGCGGAAGAACGTGTAGTGGGCCGCCCCGGGCAGCGACCGGACCGGCAGGCGATGGACGCGGCCGAACGCGGCGGTCTCCTCGCGGGGGACCGCGGGGTCGAGCAGCTGCCAGGGGAACTCCCGGTACAGCTCGCTCGTGAAGACGTCGACCTCGTGGCCGAGCGGCGGAAGGCGCAGGGCGAGCTCGTGGACGTGGCGCTCGACGCCCCCGGGCCCCGGGGGGTAGCGCGTCGCGAGCTGGGCGACCCTCACGCGTCCCGGGTACGCCCCCGCTTACTTGATGGCGCGGGCGACGGGCCGGCGCTACGACGCCGAGCGCAGCGTCGCGAGCCGCTGGGCGTACTTCTTGTAGACCTCGGTCGCGCGCGCGACCGCCTCGGTCTTCACGTACTCGTTCGCCTGGTGGGAGAGCTCCTCCTCGCCGGCGCCGAAGATGACGACGCGGGGGTTCACCTGGGCGTAGTGCACCGCCTCGGAGGCATGCACGAGCACCGTCGTCTCGGACTGGGCGACCTCCTGGAGGACGCGGACGTGGTCGGCCTTCGGGTCGATCTGGACGGCCGGCATCGTCACGATCCGCCGGAGGGTGAACGGCGTCTTGATCCGGCGGAGGTGCTCCTCGATCTCGTGGTAGAGCTGCTCCGGGGTGTACGGCGGCGGGAAGCGGATGTCGACCTCCGCCGTGCACTTGCTCGGCACGACGTTGATGCGGGTGCCGCCGTTGAACGTGCCGATGTTGAGCGTGACGGTGCCGAGCTCGGGGTGGGCGATCCGGCTCTTGAACGACTCGAGGCCCCGGAGGATCCGCATCATCTTCGCGATCGCGTTCTCGCCGAGATGCGGCATCGCGCCGTGGGCGGCCTTGCCGCGCGTCTCGATCGCGAGGTCGAGGACCCCCTTCTCGGCGTAGGCTACGCGCAGCCCGGTCGGCTCGCCGACGACGATCGCCTTCGCGCGGCGGAGCGGCAGCGTCTTCGCGAGCGCGACCGCGCCCTGCATCGCGGTCTCCTCGTCGGTCGTGAACGCGAGCACGACCGGGATCTTGCGCGCGACCAGGTCCTGCGCCGCCTCGAGCATCGCGACGACCGTCCCCTTCATGTCGGCCGCGCCGCGGCCGTACATCCGGCCGGCGGCGAGCTGGCTCTGCGAGAAGCTCCAGTAGTCGCCGATCGGCGGCGTGTCGAGATGGCCGGAGAGGACGACGCCGCCCTGCCCGAACTCGGCGAGGAGCGCCGGCGCCTGGGAGTCGCCGAAGAGCGTGTTGCGCATCCGGAGCTGGTCGGTGAACGACTGGACGTAGTCGAGGATCTCCTGCTTGTCGGAGAACGGGTCGCTCGGGATCTTCACGAGCTCCGCAAGCATGTCCACCATCTGGCGCTTCATCGGAACCCTCCGGCGGCCCTAGACGGCGGACCTATCGGATGCGTACGGCGTCCGGTAGGGGCTCCCGCGTCTTAACCGTTTATATGCCCGGGCGGCGGCCCGGCCGCCGGGCGGGGCCCCGGGTCGGGCGGTCCGGGCCGTCGCCGCCGTCCCGCCAAAAGGCGCATAAGCCCTGCCTCGCTCGGAAACGGACGATGCCGCTCACCGAGAGCCGGGACGTCGGGGACGTCCGCATCATCGAGACGCGCGACGAGTCGCTCAAGGGGGCGATGATGGTCGTCGGCTTCCCGACGCACGGCCTCGTCGGCTCGGTCGCGGCGTCGTACCTCGTCCACGCCCTCGACATGACCCTGGTCGCCTACATGACGAGCGAGCAGTTCCCGCCGACCGTCATCATGGAGGAGGGCGTCGTCAACGCCCCCGTCCGCCTCTACGCGAGCAAGCTCGTTTGCGGCGTCGACCGCTCGTGCGACCAGCTCGTCGTCGTGATCGCGGACATCCAGCCCCCGGTCGCGATGCTCAACGCGCTCGGCCGCGTCCTCCTCGACTGGGCGGAGTCGAAGGGGGTCCAGCTCGTCATCGCGATCGAGGGCCAGCCGATCGAGAACGAGATCCGCGGCGACGCCCGGGTCGTCGCGATGGCGAACCGGGCGGCCGCCCCCCTCCTCGAGCGGTACGCCTTCCAGGCGGCGAACGGCGTCGTCACCGGGCTCGCCGGCGGGATCATGCTCGGCGCGATCGGCCGGATCACCCCGGTCGTCTGCCTGGTCGCCCAGGCGCACAAGGACTACCCGGACGCGCGCGCGGCGGCGAAGGTGATCGAGACGGTGAACCCGCTCGTCCCGCTGCTCGTCCTCGACACGAAGCCGCTCCGGGAGAAGGCGCGTCAGATCGAGGCGGAGGTCCGCAAGACCCTCCAGCAGACCCGCGAGTCGGTCTCGAAGATGCGCGCCGCCGAGGGCGAAGGGCCGGGTGAGATGTATCGCTGAGCCGGCGTCGGCGCCGATGCCCGGGACGTTCGACGCCCTGTCCCCCACCCCGCGTCTCCGCGGGTTCCGACCGGAGGACGTCCCGACGATCAGCGCGATCGTCGCGGAGGCGCTCCACGAGCACTACGACCCGTCGCTCTACGCCTCGCTCGGCGCCGACTGGCCGGAGGGGTTCCTGGTCGCGGCGACCGAGCACGAGCGGCCGGTCGGCTTCCTCCTCGGCGTGAACCAGGTGCCGGGGGAGTCCCGCGTGCTGATGTTCGCCGTCGAGCGCGCGGCCCGGGGCTCGGGCGTCGGGCACCGCCTCATGGACACGTTCCTCGAGCGCTCCCGCCGGCGGGGCTTCCGTCGCGCGACGCTCGAGGTCCGGGTCTCCAACGTCGGGGCGATCCGGTTCTACACCCGGTACCGCTACTCCGTCATCGACCTGCTCCGGAACTACTACTCGGACGGGGAGAACGGCTACCACATGGCCCGCGAGCTCGAGGCGGCGGCTCCGTAGGGGCTAAGTCCTCCCCCGGTTCGGCTCGCCCGCGATGCCCCCGAGCTGGCCGACCGCTGCCGAGCTGATGACCCGCGGACCGGCGACCCTGCCGGCCGACGCGCCGATCTCGGCCGCCCTCGGACTGATGCGCGGCAAGCGCGTCCACGAGATCCCCGTGCTGCGCCGCTCCCGGCTGCTCGGGATGGTGACGTTCGAGGCGATCGCCCGCCGCGTCACGCGCGCCCTCTCCACCAAGGTCGAGCACCTGCTCGTCCTGCCTCCGCTGCTTTCCCCCACGGCGACGTACCCCGAGGTCGCCGCGGCGCTCCTCGCGAGCGGCCTCCGCGCCGCGCCCGTCGTCGGGCGCCGCGGCGAGCTCCAGGGCGTCGTCAGCCGGACCGACCTCGTCCGGGCGCTCCCCGGCCTCGGCGGCCTCGTCGCGGCTGGGACGACGAGCGTGGACGAGGTCGCGAGCCCCTCCTCCACGGTCGTGCGCGAGGACGACCTCTGCCGCAACCTCGTCAACCAGATCCGCCTCCTCGAGGAGCACCCGCTCCCCGTCGTCGACCGGAAGGGCCGCCTCGTCGGCGCCGTCGGGGTCGCCGACCTCGGCGGGGTGCTCTGGCGGCCGGTGCGCGGCGGCAAGCGCGACCCGCGGTCGGAGCACACGGCGCTGGACGTGAAGGTCGGCTCGATCATGCGGAGCCCGCCGGTGACCGTGCCGGCGGGGACCGACGTCGCCTCGGCGGCCCGGCGGATGGCGCGCGAGGGGGTCTCGAGCGCGTTCGTCGTCGTCGACGGGCGCCCGGTCCGCATCCTGAGCCAGGCGAACCTGCTCGGACTCGTCGTCGCCCACGCGCGGCCGGCGCGGGGCCCGGCGCGCGCCGAGGACGTCTACGTCGAGATCACCGGCCTGCGCGGCTCCGGCGACCCGGCGCTGCTCGCGGAGATCGACCAGGTCGTCGCGCGCGGGCTGAAGCGGGTCACCCGGGCGGTGCGTCCCCGCCTCCTCTCGCTCCACTTCGCTCCGCACGCGACCCACCGGACGAACGACGTCACGGTCGAGGCGCGGCTCCACACCGACGGCGGGATCTTCTACGCGTCGCACACCGGCTGGAACCTCCTCGCCGGGGTCGCCGGGCTCCTCGAGGAGCTCGAGGCGCAGACCCGTCGTTCGGCGGAGACCCGCCGCCGTCGCGGACCGGCGACCCGCCGGGCGGTCGAGGCCGACGAGTCGCCCCTGGACGACCCCGAGCTGGAGCAACGGATCCGCGCCGTCGCGGAGCCGGACCGCTGAGCGGGAGGTCCCGATGCTTCCCGGGGGTCCGAAGAACCCGCGGCAGCTCGAGCTGATGATGCGCCGCCTCGGCATGTCGACCGAGGCGGTACCGGGGGTCGAGGAGGTGATCATCCGGACGCGCCAGCAGGAGCAGGTCTTCCGCGCGCCGGAGGTGACGATCCTGACGGTGCAGGGCGTCCGGACCTACCAGGTCGTCGGCACGCCCGAGCTGCGCGCGCGGGCCACCACCGCCGAGCCGGCCGGGGCCGCCGTCCCGGCCGCCCCCTCCGGACCGCCCGAGGAGGACATCCGCCTCGTGATGGAGCAGGCGAGCGTCACCCGCGAGGAGGCGATCGAGGCGCTGACGGCGACCCGGGGCCAACCGGCCGAGGCGATCCTGCGGATCATGACGCAGGGCGAGCGGTGACCGACCCGCCCGAGGCGATCGCCCAGGAGTGCGTCGAGGGCTACCTGTTCCGCCGGGCGCCGCTCGAGCTCCTCGTCCTCCGGCGCCCTCCGTCGCGAGGGTCGATCTGGGTCCCGGTGAGCGGCAAGGTCGACCCCGGCGACCGCGACCTCCCCTCGGCGCTGCTCCGGGAGCTCGCCGAGGAGACCGGTCTCGCCGACCCCCGCTCGGTCGTCGACCTCGACTGGCACGTGACGTTCCCGGGACCGGACGGCCGACCGTGGCGGCTCCATGGCTACGCCGTGGAGGTCCCCGCCGACTTCTCGCCCCGTCTCAGCCCCGAGCACGAGGCGTTCGCCTGGGTCACGGAGGCCGAGGCGCTGCGGCGGCTGCACTACGACGACAACCGCGACGCCGTCCGCCGCCTCGTCGCCCTGCTCGGCCCGGACGACCGCTCGGGCCGGCGAAACGCTTAGCCGCGCCGTCGGCTCGTACCGGATCCGATGGCCGCCGGCGAGCCCGCCGCTCCTCCCCGCGCCGGGGACCGGGTCTTCGCGACGCTCGGCGCGGAGCTCGTCGCCGCCGTTCGGGAGGCGCGACCGTCCCGGGTCGTCCTCCAGGTCCCGGCCGGCCTCGTCCGGAACGCCGGCGAGCTCGCCGCCCGCCTGCGCGCGGAGGTCGGGGCACCGGTCGACGTGGCGAGCCGTCCGTGCTTCGGCGCGTGCGACCTGCCGTCGCGCGACGAGGCCCCCCGCGCGGAGCTCGCGGTCGTTCTCGGCCACGCCCCGATCCCGAACGTCGCGAGCCCCCACCGCACGTTCTTCGTGGAGATGCGCGAGCCGCACGGCGACCCCGACGCGATCGCCCGGGGCGCCGCCGCCGCGGGGCTGCCGCACCGGCTCGGGCTCGTCGCCTCGGTCCAGCACCTCGACCTCCTCCCCCCGCTCGCCGCGACCCTCGGGCGCGCCGGCTTCGAGGTCCGGCTCGGCAGGGGGGACCGTCGCCTCGCCTACCTCGGCCAGGCGCTCGGGTGCAACTACACCGGTGCCGAGGAGGTCGAGGGGTCGGTCGAAGGGTTCCTGTTCGTCGGCACCGGGCGGTTCCACCCGCTCGGCCTGGCGCTCGCCGTCGACCGCCCCGTCTGGTCGGTCGACCCCCGCCAGGGGACGTTCGAGCCGCCGGTCGACCGGGCGACGATGATCGCGCGCCGCCAGCTCCTGGTCGCGTCGGTCCGGGACGCCCAGCGCTGGGGGATCCTCGTCTCGACGTTCGCCGGCCAGAACCGCTCGCCGACCGCGCTCGCCCTCCAGGCCCGGGCCCGGGCCCACGGACGCACGGCGGAGATCCTCCTCGCCCAGCGGATCGACCCGGCCGACCTCCTCGGGCGGGACGTCGAGGCGTTCGTCTGCACGGCGTGCCCGCGGATCGCGCTGGACGACAGCGCGAACTACCCGAAGCCCGTGCTCACCGTGCCGGAGTTCCTGATGGCGCTCGGCGAGCTGCCGCTCGAGCCGTACCGGTTCGACACGTATCACTGAGCGTCCGCCGCGGAGGGCGCCGGGCGGCCGCGCCGCGGAGCCGCCGCCGTCGCGAGGAACCGCTCGTGGAGCCGGAGGTCCCCCGACAGCTCCGGATGGAACGTGAGCCCCCAGAGCCGGCCCTGGGAGACCCCGACGACCTCGGGGCCGCGGCGCGCCAGGACGGTCGCTCCCGGCCCGACCTCGAGGATCCTCGGGGCCCGGATGAACACCCCGGGGAACGGCGGACCGCCCACGCCGACGACGTCGACCGCCGCCTCGAACGACTCCCGTTGCGAGCCGTAGTCGTTGCGGCGGACGCGGACGTCCAGCACCCCGAGCGTGGGGGGGTTCGGCCCGCTCGGGCTCGTCTCGAGCTGGCGCGCGAGGAGGATGAGCCCGGCGCACGTCGCGAGGACCGGCAGGCCGTCGGCGATCCGCCGGGCGAGCGGCTCCCAGAGCCCGCTCTCGCGGAGGAGACGGGCGATCGTCGTCGACTCGCCGCCGGGAAGGAACAGCGCATCGACCGTCGCGAGGTCCGCCGGGGCGCGCACGGCGCGCACCGTCCCTCCGAGCCCGCCGGCGGCCGCGAGGTGCTCCGGGACGTCGCCCTGGAGCGCGAGGACCCCGACCTTCATGCCCCGGAGCGCCGGAGCTCCTCGACGATCGCCTTCGCGCGGTCGAAGCGGATCTGGTGGTCCGCGATCAGGCGCTCGACGACCCGGTCGACCTCGTCCGGCCGGGCGCCGGCGCTCGCCGCCAGGTTCCGGGCGTGGAGCTCCATGTGTCCCCGCTGGATCCCCTCGGTGGCGAGGGCGCGGAGGGCGCCGAAGTTCTGCGCGAGCCCGACCGCCGCGAGCAGCTCGCCGAGCTCGCGCGACGTCCGGACGCCGAGGACCTTGACGAGCGTCTTCGCCGTCGGGTGCACCGCGGTCGCTCCCCCGATGAGGCCGACCGGCACCGGCAGCTCGATCGTCCCGACCAGGTCGCCGTCGCGGTTCTTCTCGTAGGTCGTGAGCGGACGCACGACCTCGCCCGCGCGGGAGCCCTGCCAGGCGGCGTAGGTGTGGGCCCCGCTCTCGACGGCCCGGAAGTCGTTGCCGGTCGCGAGGACGACCGCCGAGACCCCGTTCATGATCCCCTTGTTGTGCGTCGCGCAGCGGAACGGGTCGGCCGCCGCGAACGCGTAGGCGTCCAGGATCGCCTCGACGACCTCCGGCCCGGTCGCCTCCGGCGTCGCGAGGAGGTCGGCGCGGAACGTCGCGTGGGCCCGGGCGAGCCGATGGATCGCGAGGTTGGAGATGATCTTCAGCACGGCGCGACCGCCCGCGAGCCGGGCGAGCTCGGGGGCGAGCGCCTCGCACATCGTGTTCACGGCGTTCATCCCGCCGGCGTCGCGCGCGTCGACCAGGAGGTGGACGACGAGCATCGGCCCGCGCTGCGTGTCGAGGAGGCGGACCTCGATCTCTTTGGCGCCCCCGCCGAACTTGACGAGGACGGGGTCCTTCGCGTTCGCCGCCGCGAGCAGCGCCTCGCGTCGGTCGAGGATCCGCAGCCGGGCCGCCGACGGGTCGCTGACCCCGACGAGCTGGACCTGGCCGATCATGATCGGCTCGGTCGACTGCGCGAGGAAGCCACCGGCGGCGCGCGCGACCTTCGCCGAGTTCGAGGCGGCCGCGACGACGCTCGGCTCCTCGAGCGCCATCGGGACGAGGTAATCCTTCCCGTTGACGAGGAAGTTCGTCGCGATCCCGACCGGCACGGGGAGCACGCCGACGACGTTCTCGATCATGCGCTCGATCGTGCCGGGGTCGACGCCCGGCGGGAACTCGAGCGCGTTCAGCTCGGCGTCGGAGAGCCCGGACCACTCGCGCAGGAACGCCCGCCTCTCGGAGGTCGTCCGCTTGTAGAACCCCGGCACCTCGGAGGACGGGCTCACGACGACGCCTCCGGCGGCTCGTCGGCGTCCGACGGGCCGGTCGCGTGGCCGGGCTCGGCCTCCCGCGTCCGGGCGACGACGACCTTCGCCGGTCGGAGCAGCCCCCCGAAGAAGCGGTAGCCCTGCTGGACGATCTCGGCGACCGACCCGTCGGGGACCGCCGGGCTCGCCGCGACCTCGCCGACCGCCTCGGCCTCCTCGGCCTGGAACGGTCGTCCGACCTCCGCGACCGCCTCGACCCCCTCGTGATGCAGGAACGTCGACCACTCGCGGTCGAGCAGCTCGAGCCCCCGTCGCACGGGGTCGTTCGCGCCGAGGTGGCCCAGCGCGTCGCGGGCGGCCCGGAACGCCTCGAGGAGGGGCAGGAGCTCCCGGAGCAGCGCGGCGCGCGCCTGGCGGGTCGCCGCCTCCTTCTCCTTGGAGGACCGGCGACGGAAGTTCTCGAAGTCGGCGAGCAGGTAGCGGAAGCGGCTCTCCCAGTCCTCGGGAGGGGTCGCCGCGCCGCTCCCGGAGGGGGTCGCGGCCGCGGGCTCCGGCGCGGGCGCCTCGTCCGGCATCGGTCCCCTGTCCGGAGCCGGTCGCGCCTTCATAGCGCTTGGGGCGCGGAGGGCGTCCGCCGCCCGTCGTCGGGCGACGAAGCCGGCCGGCCGTGCCTGGCGCGGCCGGGCGGCTCGAGCGCCCGGATCCCGGCCCCGCCGCGCCGCCGGTTTTCTGACGGCCGGGGACGGGCGAGGGGGGGTCGTTCGCCGGGCTGCAGACGAAGGGTTATAACGCGCGACCGGGTCGGAAATTCGGGCGTCTCCCGCCCCGTTTTCCGATGGCACAGCCGACGTTTGACACCCCCGAGTACACGGCGAGCTCGATCCAGATCCTGGAGGGCCTCAGCGCCGTCCGCAAGCGCCCCGGAATGTACATCGGCTCGACCGACGCGCGGGGTCTCCACCAGCTCGTCAACGAGGTCGTCGACAACTCGATCGACGAGGTGCTCGCCGGGACCTGCTCCGAGATCGAGGTCGTCCTGCACGCCGACGGCTCGTGCTCGGTCCGCGACAACGGCCGCGGGATCCCGGTCGAGATCCACCCGAAGTACAACCGCCCGACCCTCGAGATCGTGATGACGGTGCTGCACGCCGGCTCGAAGTTCGACCGGAACACCTACAAGGTCTCCGGCGGGCTGCACGGGGTCGGAGTCCACGTCGTCAACGCGCTCTCCGAGTGGCTCGAGGTCCGCGTGCGGCGCGGCGGTCACGAGTACTTCCAGCGGTACGAGCGCGGGGCCCCGGTCGCCCCGCTCTCGGTCGTCGGCGAGGCGAGCGCGACCGGCACGGAGACGCGCTTCCGCCCGGACGCCTCGATCCTCGAGACGGTCGCGTTCGACGCCGAGACGACCCGGCGCCGGCTGAAGGAGCTTTCGTTCCTGAACGCGGGGGTGACGATCCGCTTCCGCTCGGAGAAGACCGGCGAGGAGGAGACCTACCACCACGCCGGCGGGATCGCCGAGTTCGTCGAGGACCTGAACGCGAACACGAACGTCCTCTTCCGACCGCCGATCGCCCTCCACGCGAAGCGCGACTCGACCGACGTCGAGGTGGCGCTGCAGTACAACGACGGCTACAACGAGACGATGCTCGCCTTCGTCAACAACATCAACACGGTGGACGGCGGCACGCACGTCATCGGCCTGCGGAGCGCGCTCACGCGGACGCTCAACGATTATGCCCGGCACCGTGGCTGGGTGAAGGGCGACAAGGAGGGGCTCACCGGCGAGGACACGCGCGAGGGGCTCACGGCGGTGCTGTCGGTCAAGGTCCTCGAGCCGCAGTTCGAGGGGCAGACCAAGGCGAAGCTCGGCAACTCCGAGGTGAAGGGGCAGGTCGAGAGCGCCGTCAGCCAGAAGCTCGCCGAGTTCCTCGAGGAGCACCCGTCGGTCGGGCAGTCGCTCATCTCCAAGGCGCTCCAGGCCGCCCAGGCGCGCGAGGCGGCGCGGAAGGCCCGCGAGCTGACGCGGCGGAAGGGGCTGCTCGAGGGCGGGGGGCTGCCGGGGAAGCTCGCCGACTGCCACTCGCGGGACCCGGCGCAGTGCGAGCTGTTCATCGTGGAGGGCGACAGCGCCGGCGGGACCGCGAAGCAGGGGCGCGATCGGGAGTTCCAGGCGATCCTCCCGTTGCGCGGCAAGGTCCTGAACGTCGAGAAGGCGAGGCTCGACAAGATGCTCCAGAGCGAGCAGATCCGCGCGCTGATCACCGCGATCGGGATCGGGATCGGCGACGACCAGGACATGGCCCAGCTCCGCTACCACAAGATCATCATGATGACCGATGCGGACGTCGACGGCTCGCACATCCGCACGCTGCTGCTCACCCTGTTCTACCGCAAGATGCCGAGCCTGATCACCGAGGGCCGGGTCTACATCGCGCAGGCTCCGCTCTACCGCGTCCAGAAGGGCGCGAAGATCGCCTACGCCTACTCGGACGAGGAGCGCGACCGGGCGATCGCCGACCTCGGAGGCGCGAAGGGGACGACGATCCAGCGGTACAAGGGGCTCGGCGAGATGAACGCCGAGCAGCTCGCGGAGACGACGATGCGGCCGGGGGCGCGGGAGCTGTTCCGGGTCACAGTCGACGACGCGGCCCGGGCGAACGAGCTGTTCCAGATCCTGATGGGCGAGGAGGTCGAGCCCCGACGGCAGTACATCGAGCGGCACGCCGTCGAGGTCACGAACCTCGACGTCTAGCGCGGAGCCGACGACGTCCGCCGTCGTGCCCGGTTCGGTCGGCGAGGCGCTCCGGGCGGTCGGGCACCCCGGCGACGAGCCGCCCCGACGGCCGGTGCTGCGTCACGCGGGCGCGACCCTCCTCACGCTCGCGACCCTGGACGCCCAGGGCCGTCCGGTCTGGCACGGCCTCTGGCTCGGCGACGGGCCCGGCCGGGCGCTGGGGCCGGCGGTCGCGGCGTGCGCGCTCGCGTCGCGCGCCTCCGTCCCGGAGGCGTCGCGGCCCGTGGTCGACCTGGTCGCCGCGTCGTCGCTCTCGATCCTCGAGCGGCTCGAGCATCTCGGCGGGGAGCTCGACCGGATCGAGGCGGCCCCGGAGCCGGTGCCCCTCGCCGCCCTCTCGGGGCTGCAGCGGGGGCTCGCCGCGGTGCGCAAGCACCTGTTCCGCCTCGAGCTGCTCCTCGGCGAGCTCGAGGGGCCCCTCGGACGCCGCTTCGACGGCATCGCCGTCGCGCTCCCGGAGCTCTCGAGCGCCTACGCGCGGTCGGCGCAGCTCGCGACCGGGATGCAGCAGACGGCCCGGGACCTCCTGAGCCTGCGCGCGGCGGTCGAGGCGAACCGGCTCGCCGAGACGTCCAACGAGATCGCCGCGCTCGCGAACACCTCCAACCTCCGGATGCTCGGGGTCGCCTACGTCGCCCTCGCGCTCGCCCTCGTGAGCGCGGTCGTGCTGATCCCGAACACCGCGGCGACGATCCTCGGGATGCCGAGCGCCGCGTGGGTCCCCGGCCCCTGGGTCGACGTCGCGCTCGCCGTGCTCGCGGTCGTTCCGCTCGCCGTCGTCTTCTCGCGGCCGTGGGTCCGCCGGATGCTGCACGGCTGGGGCGACTTCGAGCGCCGGAGCGCGGAAGGCCTCGCCGACCTCCCCGAGCTGTCGCCGACCGAGGCGCGGGAGCCCGCCGAGGCCGAACGGCTTATTCGCGAGCGGCCGTAGGCGCGACGTGCCCGCGGCGGTCGCCGAGCCCCCGCTCGTCATCACCGACGCGCTCCTCGTCACCCAGAACCCGCGCCGCGAGGTCGTACGCGGCGACGTGCGCATCGAGGACGGCCGGCTCACGCACGTCGGCCCCCGCGCCCCGCGCGAGGGCGCCGAGGTGCGGGACGGCCGGCCGTTCGCGATCGTCCCCGGTCTCGTCAACGCCCACACGCACGTCGCGATGGCCCCCCTGCGGGGGATCGCCGACGACGTGGAGCTCGCCGGGTTCCTCGAGACGTTGTTCCGGGTCGACGCCGAGCGGACCGAGGCCGACGTCGAGGCCGGGGCCCGCGCGGGGGTCGCCGAGATGCTGCTCGGGGGGACGACGTCGTTCCTCGACCTCTACTACCACGAGGACGCCGTCGCGCGCGCGACCGAGGCGCTCGGCGCCCGCGGCTACCTCGGCTGGGCGGTCCTCGACGACGACAAGACGACCCAGCACGGCTCCCCCCTCGCGAACGCGCGCGGGTTCGTCGAGCGCTGGGACGCGCACCCCACGATCCGGCCGCTCGTCGCCCCGCAGGGGGTCTACGTCTGCTCGCGGGAGACCTGGCTCGGCGCGCGCGAGCTCGCCGAGCGGCACCACACCCTCCTGCACTACCACCTTGCCGAGACCCGACGCGAGGTCCACGAGCACGAGGCCCGTGCCGGGCGCCGTCCGGTCCTCTGGCTCGAGGAGATCGGCTTCCTCGGCCCCCGCCAGGTCGCGGCCCACGCGGTCTGGCTCACGGGCGAGGAGATCGCGCTGCTCGCGCGACGGAACGTCGGGATCGCGCACTGCCCGAGCTCCAACCTGAAGCTCGCCGGCGGCGGGGTCGCCCCGATCGTCGAGCTGCGGGCGGCGGGGGCGACCGTCGGGCTCGGCACCGACTCGGTCGCCAGCAACAACGCCGTGTCGCTGTTCCGCGAGATGCACGTCGCCGGGCTCGTGCAGAAGAACCAGCGGTGGGACGCGACGGCGCTCCGGGCGCAGGAGCTCCTCGACCTCGTCACGATCGACGGCGCCCGGCTCCTCGGCCAGGAGGCGCGCCTCGGCTCCCTCGAGGTCGGCAAGCGCGCCGACCTCGCGATGCTCCGGCTCGACCACCCGAGCCTCGCGCCGGCGCGGCCGGAGGCGATCGTCTCGCATCTCGCCTACGCCGCGAGCGACGAGGCGGTCGACACGGTCCTCGTCGACGGCCGGCCGGTCGTGCGGGGACGACAGCTCGTGCGGGCGGACGCGGGGAAGCTCCGCGCCGACCTCGAGGCGGCGGCGGAGTCGCTCTGGGCGAAGCGGCCGGCGCGCTAGCGCGTCTCAGCGCTCCCGCTCGGCCCGGAGCGCCCGCGCGAGCCGCGCCCCGACGGCCGAGGGGTCGACCGCGGGCCGGAGCTCCCCGACGCCGGCGAGCTCCGCGACCGCGGAGCTCTGGCCCAGGTCGAAGAGGCGTCCGATCGTCGGTCGGTCGACGCTCCAGGAGACGGTACCGTGATGGAGGAGGGCGCGTCCCGTGAGGTGCTGGGCCGCGCCTCCGAGGATCCGCGACCCCACGCGCAGCACTTGGCCTCGGCTCGACAGCGTGCAGTACGCTTCCGCGGCGGCGGGGGGATCCCCCCAGCGGGCGTCGACGCCGACCGCCCCCAGCGCGCGCACGACCGCGGTCCCCAGGCGGGCGTAGGCGCGGGCGTAGTCGCGGCCCACGCGGGGGTCCGAGCGCGGCAGGACGATCGCCCACAGCCAGTCGCCGTCCAGATGGAGGAGCCCGCTGCCCCCGCCGCCGCGCGCGACCGCCTCGATCCCCTCCGCACGGGCGCGGCCGAGGTACGGCGCGTCCCGGGCGACGCCGATCCCGAAGCTGACGGCGGGGCGCGAGACCCGGCAGAGGTCCGTCGCCGGCGCGCCGACGGCGAGCAGCCGCTCGTGGCGCTCGAGCGCCTCCGGGACGGTCGCCGGCGGCGCGTCGAGCCCCGCGCCGGGGCCGGCGGCGTCGACATGGCTCCCGGGCACGCCTCTCCCTCCGATCTGTGGTGCAACGGTCCAAACGATAAGAGGTCGGGCGAGCTCCGGGGTCGATGGCAGAACTGCATGATTTCCGGCTGAAGGCGGGGGACGCGGCGCCCGAGTTCGCCCTGCCGGGCGTCGAGGGCCGGACCTGGAAGCTCTCCGACTTCGCCGACCGCGAGCTGCTGGTGGTCGCGTTCTGGTGCAACCACTGCCCGTACGTCCAGGCGTGGGAGGGTCGCATGATCGACCTCGGCCGGCGCTACGGCAGCAAGGGGGTCGGGTTCGTGCTGATCAACTCGAACGACGCCCAGGCCTACCCGTCCGACGGGTTCGAGGCGATGGTCGCCCGCGCCCGCGAGAAGGGCTACCCGTTCCCGTACCTCCGCGACGAGAGCCAGGAGGTCGCGCACGCCTACGGCGCGCTGGTCACCCCTCACCCGATGCTGTTCGATCGGGAGCGCCGGCTGCTGTTCCAGGGGCGGATCGACGACAGCCACGACCACCCCGATCGGATCCGCGAGCGGTACCTGGAGCGGGCGATCGAGCAGGCGATGAACGGCGGGCCGGTCCGCCCGAGCTCGCTACCGGTCGCCGGATGCACGATCAAGTGGCGCGAGTGAGCGGCGTCGCCCGCGGGGCCTCGTAGCCCCGGCGGGGCGGCTCGCCCGGACGGCGGCCCGACGGCGTTCGTACGCCTCGGCGATAGTCCGGTCGAGGGGCGCGCCGGCACGGTCGAGCCGCGAGGCGATCGCCGCCTTCGCGGCGAGCGCGCGCGCGAGCTTGCCGCGCTGGGGGCGGGGGGCGGACTGGACCGTCGGGTGGAGGAACAGGAGCCCGTGGCGGGGCGGGGGCGCACGGCCCCGCAGGTGCTCGAAGAACGCCCGCTCCGCGCCGAGCACCTGGACCGTGCTCGCCGGCAGGACCGCGAGCCGGTCGAGGCCGCCGGCCTGGGCGACGAGGCGCGCCGCGAGCTCCGGACCGAGGAGCTGGCTCAGGTTCGGGGCCCGCGTGGGAACGCTCGAGCGGAGCGCCTGCTCGGCCGACGCTCGCACCTCGCTCAGGCGCACGAGCAACTCGGCGAGGTCGGTGCGGACCGCGTTGACGCTCGGGTCCTCCGGGGCGAACGCCGAGGCCGTCGGCGGGGCGAGGAGCGCCCGCGCGACGGCGAGGTGGTCCTCCCCCTCGAGCTCGGGCCGGTCGCGCGTGGCCCAGCTGGCGAGCCGCTCGCCCAGGAGGTTCGCCGCACGGTCGACGTCGGTCAGGACGCGGACGGTCTCCTCGAGATGGACGGACGGGTCCCACGCCTCCGCGAGCGCCCGCTCGGCACGCAGGAGCAGCGCGGTCCGCTGGAGGGCCTGCGGTTCCTCCGCCGCCGGGGCCCGCGGGGCCCTCGGGTCGTAGGCGACGCCCGTGCGGACGAGGCGACGGTCGGAGGTCGTCCACCGTTCCGCGCCCCGGGAGGCAAGGAGCTCCTCCTCCTCCGGGGTCGTGCTCCCGGCGGAGCGCAGCGCGGAGCGGTCGGCGAGCGCCGCGGGGTCGCGGGGCGCGCGTGCGGAGCGCACCGTCCGTCCGTCCTCGAGCAGGTAGGTGCCGTGCCAGGCGGTCGCGAGCGTTCGGATCATGCGCGTTCGCCGGACCGCGCGCGGGAGGGCGCGTCGGTCACGGTGCGGCGGAGGACGGCGCTCCCGGCAGATTAAGAAGGCGACCCGGCTCCGCCGCTTCGATGGCGGAGACGCCGCGGTTCGTCCGCATCGAGCGACGCGGGAGCGCGACGCTGCTCACGATCGACCACCCCCCCGTGAACGTCCTCTCCGCGCCGGTCCTGGACGAGCTTGCCCGCGCCGTCGAGCAGGCGGAGGCGGACCCGGAGAGCCGGGCGATCGTCCTCGCGAGCGCCGCCGAGAAGGCGTTCGCCGCGGGGGCGGACATCCGCGAGATGCGGGGTCTCGAGCCGAAGGGGGCGCGAGCCCACGGGGGCCGGGGCCAGGCGCTGACGCGCCGGCTCGAGCGATCCCCGCTCCCGGTGATCGCGGCGGTCCATGGGGTCTGCTTCGGGGGCGGCCTCGAGGTCGCCCTGGCGTGCGACTTCCTGCTCGCGAGCGAGGACGCCAGCTTCGGACAGCCCGAGATCAACCTCGGGGTGATGCCCGGCTGGGGCGGCACCCGGCGGCTCCCCCGCCGCATCGGCCCGACGCGCGCCCGCCGGTGGATCCTCACCGGCCGGCCCGCGTCGGCGCGCGAGGCCGAGGCCGCCGGCCTCGTGGACCGGCTCGTTCCCCGGGCGGAGCTCCTCACGACGGCGCTCGCGCTCGCCGACGAGCTCGCCGGCAAGCCGCCGCTCGCCGTCGCCGCGGCGAAGTACGCCCTCCTGAACGCGATCGACCCGGGCGTGGAGGAGGGCCTTGCGTTCGAGCTCGATCTCTGGGCCCGGCTCTTCGGCACCGAGGGGCAGCGGGAGGGGATGTCGGCGTTCCTGGAGAAGCGCGCTCCCCGGCGGTTCGACCGGGCGGGCTGGGCCGAGCAGAGCGCCGGATTCCCGTGGGGCGCCGCCGCGGCCGGGAGAAAGCGCGATAAATCCCCGACGACGCCCGCCGACTGACGCGCCGCGGTGGCTCAGCTGGCAGAGCGGCTCCTTGGTAAGGAGCAGGTCGAGGGTTCGAACCCCTCCCGCGGCTCCTTTCCCGGTCGACCGGCGCCCGGCAACCGCCAAGAGCGGGGCTCGTCCTGGGGGAGCGAGCACCCATGACGAAGGCACGGGACCCGGTCTGCGGCATGAGCGTCGAGACCGAACGAGCGCCGGCCCACGGGACGTACGGGGGCACAGCGGTCTACTTCTGCTCGGAGGCGTGCCAGCGCCGGTACGAGACAACCCACCGACGCGACTGAGCGGAGCGGAGTGCCGTCCGGCTCGGCGAGGCGGGGAGCGCGCTGGAATAACCTTCAGCCTCAAATACGGAGGCCTCCATGGCCGCCGCGGCAGCGGGGTAGGGTAGTCAGGAAAGCGATCGGCGTTGCCGGTCGTCCTGAAATCCCGACGGGCTCATAACCCGTAGATCCATGGTTCAAATCCATGCCCCGCTATTCCCTCGCCGCGCGAGGGGCGTGAGCCGGCCGACCCCTACTCCTGCAGGATCGTCCGGTCGCCGGACTTCCCCTTCGCTGCCTTCCGACGGGTAGGTCGCTTCGTGGAAGCGGCTCGCCCGCCATCCGAGGCGGAGGCCTCTCCCGCAGGGGTCGGCTCGGTCGGTCGTGGGGCCATCGGCTCCGGGGGGGGCACCGTGGGAACGGGCGGCGGAGGAGGAGGGACCGCGGCCGGCCCCGGGGCCGGGACCGGCGTCGCGGGGCTGGGGGTCGGCTCGGCAGCGGGGGGCGAAGGGGCCGGCGACGGCGGCCGCATCGGTTGCTCGTGACGTGCGGGAGCGGCCGGAGCCCGCGGGGGCATCGGCACGAACTCGCCGGGCCGCCACGTGTGCGGCTGTCGGAGGACCGTCGGGTCCTTGACGAACAGGTCCGCGTGGCCGCACCCGCGGCAGACGCGCGTCCCGAGGGCGAGCTCGCCTCCGCTGCGCAGCGACAGGGTCCCACGGCCGATCGTCCCGGTCTTGAGGTTCTCCGCCCAGACGAAATCGTTCCCGCCGCAGTTGCTACAGACCGGCACCGACGTTCTCCCGCGGGAGAACTCACGCTCCGATAATAAATCCTGAGCGGACGACGCGCCGGGCGCGTACCGGCCGCGCAACGGCCAAGAGCCCCCGGTCGCTGGCGCTGCCGTGCCCGCGGGCGCGTTCCGCCGGGTGGCGGTCGCCATCGACGGCTCCCCCGCCGCGGAGCAGGCGCTCGGCACCGCGATCGAGGTCGCGGGCCGGTTCTCCGCCGAGCTGCTCGTGATCGCGATCGTCCCGTTGCCGGCGGTCTACGTCGCCCCGAACGCCCCGTTCGTGCCGACCACGGTGCCGGGGAACCTGGTCGACCGCTTCCGGGAGCTGGTCGACGCCGCGGTCAGCAAGGCGCGGGCCGCGGGGGTCGCCTCCGTGCGCGGCGTCTGCGAGGAGGGTCCCGTGGTGGAGGGGATCCTCGCCCGGGTCCGCTCCGAGGGTTCCGACCTGCTGGTCGTCGGCTCTCGCGGCCTCTCGGCGGCGGAGCGCCTGCTGCTCGGCAGCGTCTCCACCGGCGTGGTGACCCACGCCCCGTGCCCGGTGCTGGTCGTCCGGCCCGTCACGTCGCCGACGGCGTCGGGGTAGCGCTCACCGAGACGCGCGTCGGCACCGGCAGCTTGTGCGACGCCTTGCGGAGCGCCTCCTTGGCGGCCGGGATGTGCGCCTCGGTCGTGTAGATCGTCAGCAGCTGGCTCCCGATCGCCGCGCGGACGGCGTGCCCGACCGGCTTGCCGAACGCGCGTCGCATCCCATCGGAGATACGGTCGGCGCCGGCGCCCGTCGCCATCTTGTGCTCGCGCAGGATCTGGTGGGGGAAACGCCGCACCTTGAGGTGGAACTCGTTCGGGGCCGCCTTCTCGAGCACCCGGACCGCGCTGACGCGCGCGGCCTCGAGAGCGACGTCCCGCACCTGGGCCGCCTCCTCCGTTCCGAGCGTCAGGCTCCAGGGGAACGCCGCGTGGAGGTTGCCGGTGTCGAACTGCGTGATCCGGCAGTTCGGTATCCCCCCCATGTACTCGCGGCGGGTGTAGACCTGCCCCTCGACCTTTCGGTACATGCGGGCCGGCTTGCGCGTCATGGAGGGGGGCGACACCGGCCCCGTTAGAAAACCCTTGCGTCGGCCCGAAGCGGCAGTACATGCCGCCGGGGCGCGCCCCCCGAGCCGGGGCGCTACGGGGCGCCGAGGGGATCCGGCTCCGGTAGTCGCTCGGCCCCGCCCGCTGCGACCGGGACGAGGCGGCCGCCGAGGCGCCGCGAGGCGATCCACCGCAGCACCCCCGGGACCCGCTCGGGGGGGGGAAGCTCGGCGACGAACGTCTCCCCGAACATCGCCTGGAACGCCCGGCAGCCCCGGCGGCGCAGCGCCCGCAGGACGACCGCGAGCGGGCGGGAGGCGAGCCCGACCCGGTCGGTGAACGCCTCCGCCGTCGCCCAGAACCGCCCGGGGTCAGGGTCGTGGAGGAACTCCTCGACGAGCTCCTCGGCCGCTCCGAGGCGGGCGAGCCGGCGCGGGTCGGCGAGGATCCTCGGCGAGGCGAGCGGGTCCCCGAGGCTCCCGACCAGGACGTCGTCCTCCCGGGGAAAGTGGCGCACGCGCCCGAACGGAGGGATCCCGGGACGGAGCCGAGCCTCGAGACCCCCGTCCAGGATCGCCGCGACGCCGCCGAGGCCCCCCCGCCCGAAGAGGTCGGCGAGGTGCGCGACCTCGACCGAGCGTCGCCGCGGCTCGCCGACCGCCGCGCCGACGGCGAGCGCCGTCGCGAGCGCCCCGGCGGCGCTCGCGCCGAAGCCCCGGCCGATCGGCACGGCATGCTCGAGCGTCACCGCGAGCTCGGCACGGTGGCCGCGCAGGAGGCGCCGGGCGGCCTCTTCCGAGATCGGGAAGCGGGCGCGCCCGCGCCCCTCGAACCGGACGCCTGCGCGCGCGCCCGGTCGCGCCCGGACGGTCGCCGTCACCCCGACGCCGAGGACCAGGCCGGCCCCGACGGAGCCCCGCGCGCGCGGGTCGCGCGCCGCGAGACGCGGGGCGAAGAATCCGGTGACGTGGGCCGGCGCGAACGCGCGTCCCCGGCGCCTCGACGCGGTCTCCACCGCTCCCCGGCCCGGCGCCGATGGTCGAGTACTTATAAGCGGCCTCGCCTAGTGATTCCCGCGCCCGCCCGTCAGGAACTCCAGCACATCATGAGCGATTCGGAAGCGCCGGTTGCCGGGCCCCACGAGACGTTCGACCGGGTGAACTTCCTGGAGCTCCGGAACACGCAGCTCGCCGAGGCGATCAAGCGCGTGGAGAGCGAGCGCCACTACATGGAGGCGGAGATCCTGCGCCTCCAGCGCGAGGTGAAGCGGCTCAAGACCGAGCTCGACCGCCTGCGCTACCCTCCCCTGATCGTCGGCAGCGTCCGCGACGTCCTGACCGACGGACGCGTGATCGTCAAGTCGTCGACCGGGCCGGATTTCGTCGTCAACGCCGCCGAGAGCGTCGAGCACACGAAGATCACGGTCGGGAGCCGCGTCGCGCTGAACAAGCAGACGCTCGCCGTGATGGGCGTGCTGCCAGCGTCGCTCGACCCGCTCGTCACCGCGAGCGAGATCGTCGACAAGCCGACCGTCTCCTACCAGCAGATCGGCGGGCTCGGCGACCAGATCCGCGAGATCCGCGAGGCGGTCGAGTACCCGCTCCTCCGTTCGGAGCTCTACAAGAAGGTCGGGGTCGACCCGCCGAAGGGCGTGCTGCTCATCGGCTCGCCGGGGACCGGCAAGACGCTGATCGCGAAGGCGGTCGCCCACCACACGAACGCCACGTTCGTCCGGCTCGTCGGGAGCGAGCTCGTGCAGAAGTACATCGGCGAGGGGGCACGGCTCGTGCGCGAACTGTTCCAGCTCGCCCGCGAGAAGGCCCCGACGATCATCTTCATCGACGAGGTCGACTCGATCGGCGCGAAGCGGCTCGAGGTCGCGACCAGCGGCGACCGAGAGGTCCAGCGGACGCTCATGCAGCTGCTCGCCGAGATGGACGGCTTCGAACCGCTCTCGAACGTCAAGATCATCGCAGCGACGAACCGCCCCGACATCCTGGACGACGCGCTTCTGCGCCCCGGACGGTTCGACCGGATCATCGAGGTCCCGGTGCCGTCGTTCGGCGGCCGGGTCGAGATCTTCAAGATCCACACGCGCGGCATGGCGCTCCGCGAGCCGATCGAGTTCGAGGCGCTCGCGGCGCGGTGCGAAGGCTCGACCGGGGCCGACATCCGGGCGATCTGCACCGAGGCCGGGATGTGGGCGATCCGCGAGGAGCGCGAGAGCGTGACGATGGCGGACTTCGACCGTGCGATCGAGAAGGTCGTCGGCGAGGAAGAGCTCCGCAAGGAATCCGTCACGATGTTCGCGTAGCGCCCCCGCGCGGACCGAACGCTCAGGCGGCGCGGAAGCGCCCGACGACCCGCGGTCCGGCAGGGACGGAGAGGTCGAGCAGGAACCCCCACGTCCCCTCGCGCCAGACGACCGGGCGGTCCGCGGTCACACTGACCCGGGCCGGCTCCGCGCTCTCCAGCACGGCGGGAACGACCTGGAGCCCGAGCGCGAGGTGGAGGCGCGCGCCCGGCCCGGCGTCGCCCCGATAGTACCGGCACCGCTCGAGCCCGCCGCCGCGCACCGTCGGGCCGTCGCGGAGCGTTCCCGCCGGGGCGAGCACCTGGCCGCGCGCGAGCTCGTCGGCGTCGACCCCCCGGAGCGCGACCCCGACCCGCTCCCCGACGGAGGCGTCGCGGCGGTCGACGTCGTGGACCTGGAGCGAGCGGACCTCGACCTCCTTCTCCGTCGGAAAGAGGCGGAGCCGGTCGTGCGCGTGGAGCACCCCGCGGCGGACGACGCCGAGGGCGACCGCGCCGACGCCCTTCACGGGGAAGGCATGGTCGATCGGCACCTCGACCGGCCCGTCGGCGGGAGGCGCGGCCCAGCCGTCGACGGCCTCGCGGAGGCGGGGCAGGTCGAGCGGAAGGCGCGGCGAGCCCTCGAGTCGGGTCCCCTTCAGGACCCGATCGACCTCCGCCGCACCGACCGTCGGTCCGACGACGACGGTCGTCCCGACGTCGTGGAGGTCGACGGCGGCGATCGTCTCGCCGACCGGCTTCGCGAGCTCCTGCAGGACCAACAGCGCGTGGTCGGCCATCGCGAGCGCCTGGAACAACGGGGCGAGCTTGTCCGGGAACTGGGTCGGCTCGACCAGCGTCGCGGAGTGCTCGTCGTGCACGGCGTTGAACAGCGTGAGGTCGGAGGCGGTCCCCTTCTTGCCGAGCTCCTGCGCGACCCCGGCCGCGCCGACGACCGCGACGGTGACGGACGCGGTCACGCCGACCGCCTCCGAGCCTTGCCCGAGGCGGTCAGGACGACGACCCCGTCGCGCGCGCCGGCCTCGACCGTGGCGCCGTCGGCGACCTCCCCGGACAACAGGAGGCCGGTGAGCGGGTCGACGACCCGACGCTGGATCGTCCGCTTGAGCGGCCGTGCGCCGAACGCCGGGTCGAACCCCTCCCGGGCGAGCAGCCGCTTCGCCTCCTCGGAGACGTGGAGCCGGACCCTCCGCTCCGCAAGGCGCCGCTCGACCTGGGCGAGCTGGAGGTCGACGATCGCCTCGATCTCCCGCTCCCCGAGCGGCCGGAAGACGACGACCTCGTCCAGGCGGTTGAGGAACTCCGGACGGAAGTGCGCCCGTATCGCCCGGTCGATGACCGAGCGCTCCTCCTCGACCGAGCTCGACGGGGAGAGCTCGTCCGTGCCGAGGTTGCTCGTCAGGATCACGACCGTGTTGCGGAAGTCGACCGTCCGCCCCTGGCCGTCCGTGAGCCGTCCGTCGTCCATGAGCTGGAGGAGGACGTTGACGACGTCCGCGTGGGCCTTCTCGACCTCGTCGAACAGGATCACGGTGTACGGGTGCGTGCGCACCGCCTCCGTCAGCTGCCCTCCCTCTTCGTAGCCGACGTAGCCGGGGGGGGCGCCGACCAGCCGCGCGACCGAGTGCTTCTCCATGTACTCGCTCATGTCGATGCGGACGAGCGCGCGCTCGGAGTGGAACAGGAAGGCGGCGAGCGCCTTGGCGAGCTCCGTCTTCCCGACGCCGGTCGGGCCGACGAACAGGAAGACGCCGATCGGCCGGTTCGGGTCGGCGAGCCCCGAGCGGCTCCGCCGGACCGCGTTCGCGACCGCGCGGACCGCGTCGTCCTGGCCGACCACGCGCGCCCGCAGCTCCTCCTCCATCCGTCGGAGGCGCTCGCGCTCGCCGGCGAGCATCCGCTCGACCGGGACGCCGCTCCACTTCGCGACGACCCGGGCGACGTCCTCCTCGCCGACCTCCTCGCGCAGCAGCCGGGTCGTCGTGCCGTCCTGCGCGCCGGCGGCGAGACGGCGAAGCTCCTTCTCGAGCTCGGGGATGCGGCCGAAGCGCAGGCGCGCGGCCGCCTCGAGGTCGCCGGCCCGCTCGGCCCGCTCCTCCTCCCCGCGGGCGCTCTCGAGCTGGCTCCGCAGGCCCCGGAGCTTCTCGACCTGGACCCGTTCGCGCTCCCAGCGGGCGCGGAGGCCGGTCTCCCGCTCGCGCAGCTCCGCGAGCTCCCGCTCGAGGGCCTTGAGGCGCTCGCGGCTCGCCGGGTCCGACTCCTTCGTGAGCGCCGTCTGCTCGATCTCGAGCTGGCGGATGCGCCGGGAGAGCTGGTCGAGCTCGCTGGGACGGGAGTCGAGCGCGAGACGGACCCCCGAGGCGGCCTCGTCGACCGCGTCGATCGCCTTGTCGGGCAGGTGGCGATCCGGGATGTACCGTGCGCTCAGCGTCGCCGCGGCGACCAGTGCGGCGTCCGCGATCCGCACGCCGTGGTGGACCTCGTAGCGCTCCTTGAGCCCGCGGAGGATCGAGATCGTGTCCTCGACGCTCGGCTCGGAGATCGGGACCGGCTGGAAGCGCCGCTCGAGCGCGGCGTCCTTCTCGATGTAGCGGCGGTACTCCTGCGTCGTCGTGGCGCCGATGCAGTGGAGCGTCCCCCGCGCGAGCGCCGGCTTGAGGAGGTTCGACGCGTCCAGGGCGCCGCCCTCGGTCGCTCCCGCGTGGACGAGGGTGTGCAGCTCGTCGATGAAGAGCACGACGCCCCCCTCCGAGCGCTCGACCTCCTTCAGGACCGACTTGAGGCGCTCCTCGAACTCCCCGCGGAACTTCGCCCCCGCGAGGAGCGCCCCGAGGTCGAGCGCGATGATCCGCTTCTCCCGAAGCGCGTCCGGCACGTCGCGGGCCGCGATCCGCTGCGCGAGCCCCTCGACGACCGCGGTCTTCCCGACGCCCGGCTCACCGATCAGGACCGGGTTGTTCTTCGTCCGTCGGGAGAGGATCTGCAGGACCCGACGCACCTCCTCGTCCCGGCCGATCACCGGGTCGAGCTTGCGCTCGCGCGCGAGCGCGGTGAGGTCGCGCCCGTACTTCTCCAGCGCCTGGTACTGGGCCTCCTCGCCCCGGCTCTCCACCGGCCGGTCGTCGCCACGGACGCGTTCGATCGCCGCGCGCAGGGCCGCGGCGCGCACGCCGGCCTCCTCGAGGAGCTCGCGGGCCGGCGACGCCACCGACGCGAGACCGAGGAGCACCTGGTCGACGGACGTGTAGCGGTCGTGCCGCCGCGCCGCCTCCTTCTCCGCCTCGTCCAGCACCTGCGCGAGGTCGCGCGAGAGGTATTGGTCGGACGGGGCGACGTGGTCGGCGGTCGGCCGCGCGCCGAGCCGCTCCCGCAGCCTCTGGTCCAGGGCGGCCAGGTCCGCGCCGACGTTGGTCAGCAGCGCCGCCGCGGCGCCGTCCCGCTCTGCGGTGAGCGCGAGGAGGAGGTGCTCCGGCTCGACGGCGGCGTGCCGGGCCTCGGCCGCGAGGCGGAACGCCCCCTCGAGCGCGGTCCGCGCCGCGTCCGTGAGCTTCTCGATCTGCATCGCCGCGCGCAGCCGTCAGAGCAGATTTAAGGCGCGCACCCGTGGCACGGCCGGTGGTCGACCTCGGGGTCCGGCTCGGGAGCCTCGCCCTCCGGAACCCGTTCCTGCTCGCGTCCGGGATCTGGGGCGAGAGCGGCGCGTCCCTCGCCGGTGCCTGGCGCGCCGGCGCGGGCGGGGTCGTCACGAAGTCGATCGGCTCCGTTCCGCGCACCGGCTACCCGAACCCCACGGTCGAGACGTACGACCGGTGGGGGATGCTCAACGCGATGGGGCTCCCCAATCCGGGCATCGCGGAGTACCCGCAGGAGATCGCCGAGGCGAAGGCAGCCGGGGCCACCGTGGTCGGCTCGATCTTCGGTGGAGATGCCGAGGAGTTCGCGCGGCTCGCCGGAGCGATGGCCTCCACCGGCGTCGACGCGCTCGAGCTCAACCTGAGCTGCCCCCATGCCGAGGGCTTCGGGAGCGAGGTCGGCGGGACCCCCGAGGCGGTGGCGGAGATCGTCGGCGCGGTGCGGCGGACGGTGCGGCTCCCCGTCATCGCCAAGATCACGCCGAACTGCGCCGAGCCGGCCGAGCTCGCGGTCGCCGCCGAGCGGGCGGGCGCGTCGGCGGTCAGCGCGATCAACACGCTCCGGGCGCTCGCGGTCGACGTCCGCCTCCGCCGCCCCGTCCTCGCCCACGGGCTCGGCGGGCTGAGCGGACGGGCGATCAAGCCGGTGGGGCTCGCGTGCGTCTGGCAGATCGCCGGTCGGGTCTCGATCCCGGTGATCGGCGTCGGCGGGATCACGACCGCCGAGGATGCCCTCGAGTACCTGATGGCGGGGGCGTCGGCCGTCCAGGTCGGCACCGCCGTGGCGTTCGAGGGGATCGAGGTCTTCGGCCGCCTGGTCGCGGACCTCGCGCGCCTCCTCGACGAGCTCGGGCTCCCGAGCGCACCGGCCGCCGTCGGGCTCGCGCGGGCCTCGCCGCCCGTCCCGACCGCGGGTGTCCCCCCTCCGGGCTAGCGGGCGACCGCGACGTCCGTCCGTCGTCGCCGCGCCGTCCGTCGGCTCGTTCGACCGGCGAGCGCCGAGGGGCGCTGGGCGGGGGGGAGGAAGGTGAACAGTCGGACCCCGGGGGCGAACGGCAGCGACCGTGCCCGTAGCCGATGGGCGCCGACCGCTGCCGTCGAGCCGGGGACCGGGACGAACGCGAGCTCGTCGAACCCCGCCTCCTCGAACCAGCGTCGTATCGCCGGCGTGAGGTCGGGCGCGAACTGTCCCCGGGTCCACAGGACGACCGCGCCGCGGCGGCAGAGCGTGCGGGCATGGAAGACCGTGTTCTTCACGTCCGCATCGCTGACGTTGCCGAAGATTCCGCAGAGGAGGAGGACGTCGGCCGGAACGATCCCGCGGGCGGCGTCGGACCGTCCGGCGTCCCCGCAGACGACCTGCGTCCCCGGAAGGCCGAGCTGCCCGGCGCGCCGCCGGGCGATCGCCGCGAGACCGGGGTCGCGTTCGACCAGCCGTGCCTCGACCTCGCTCGCCCGCTCGTGGGAGGCGAGCACCCCGAGAACGTCGCGCCCGTCGCCGGCGCAGAGACTGAGCAGGCGGAGGCGTCGCCGCGGAGCGAGGTCGAGCGCGATCCGGAGCAGGCCCTGGACGACGGCGAGACGGTGGGCGAGGGCCCGGTCGTGGGCGTAGCGTTCGTGCCACGCCCGCCACTCGCGGCTCACGACCCCCGCAGCCTCGGGGGCCGTTAGCGCTTCGCGGCCTTCGTGCGCACGGCCGAGGCGAGCGACCCTATGAGGGGCCGCGGCTCGCGACCGGCCGTGCGCACCGTAGTCCCCGTCACCTCCCGGGTCCTGGAGACCCCGTCGACGGTCACGCTCCGCTTCCCGTTCGCCCCGAGCGCCGCCCCCGGTCAGTTCGTGATGCTCTGGGTCCCCGGGGACGACGAGCTGCCGATGTCTCTGTCGTACACCGACGGCCCTTCCAAGGGCGTGACGGTGAAAGCGATGGGGGCGACCAGCCGACGCGTGCTCGGGATCCGCGCCGGCGACCGGGTCGGGGTCCGGGGACCGTACGGGGACGCGTTCGACCTCACCGCACGACACATCCTGGTGGTCGCCGGGGGATCGGGGGCCGCCGTGCTCGCCCCCGCGGCCGAGGCGGCCCGCGCGAGCGGGGCCGCCGTGACGGCGGCGCTCGGAGCGACGACGGCCGCCGAACTGCTCTTCGAACGCCGATTTCGGGCGATGGGCGCCGAGGTCGTCCTCGCAACGGACGACGGCTCGGGCGGAGAGCGGGGCTTCGTCACCGGCCCGGCCGAGCGGCAGCTGGCGAGCGGTCGGTTCGATGCCCTCTGGACCTGCGGCCCCGAGGTGATGATGGTGAAGCTCGTCCGGGCCGCGCGGGCCCACGGCGTTCCCGCCTTCTGCTCGGTCGAGCGCCACATGAAGTGCGCCCTCGGGATGTGCGACGCCTGTGCCCTCGGGCCGTTCCACGTCTGCACGGACGGACCGGTCCTCGAGGGGACGGCGCTCCTCGAGCGCACGGAGTTCGGCCGCTTCCACCGCGACCCGAGCGGCCGGCGCATCCTCGCCTAGCCGACGGGCGCTCCGGCCCTCCGGGGCCGCGCGGCCGTCGCCGGCCTCGCAAGTCTTTATGCGCGGGGCCCTCTACGCGCCGCGGGGTTCTGCGGTGAAGGTTCTGGTCGTCAGCGGCGGCGTGATCTCCGGCCTCGGGAAGGGGATCACGACCTCCTCGCTCGGCCGGCTCCTGAAGGCGCGGGGGATCCCCGTCACGATCGTCAAGATCGACCCGTACCTCAACGTCGACGCGGGGACGATGAACCCGTACCAGCACGGCGAGGTGTTCGTGCTGGACGACGGCACCGAGGCCG
>DATJUZ010000009.1:0-10355 GCA_035502035.1 Thermoplasmata archaeon | reverse complement strand
CCTGGTTCGCGACCACGAGGTCGCCGCTGACGGGGTCGTAGGCGATCGTCGCGGGATGGGGGCCGACCGTGATCGAGCCGACGACCTCCTCGACCGATGGGTCGATCGCCGTGACCTCGTCCGAGCCGGTGATCGCAACGTAGACGAGTCCGTCGCCCGCGTCGAACGCGATACCGCCGGTGTCCGCTCCGACCGGGATGGTCCCGAGGAGCGCGTACGTCCTGCCGTTCAGGACGCTCACCGTGCCGGCCCCTTGATCGACGATATAGACGTCCCCCGTCCGCGGATCGACCACGCCCGCCTGGGGATTGTCAGGGACGGGGACCTCGGCCGTGCGTTCGCCGGTCGAGGCGTTGACGACCCACACCTGGTCGGTGAAGCCGTTCGGGATGTACAGCTCGTCCGTGGCGGCGTCGACGATCAGCGATTGGGGCGTCGGGGGACCGCTGAGCGTCGTCGGCAGGAGGGCGTTGGTACCGCTGGCGACCTCCCAGACCGCGGAGGAACCGCCGGTCGCGACGTAGAGACGGTTGTCGTCCGGGTTGAACGCGAGCGCGAAGGCGTAGGGGACGGACCCCGGCACGCGGTGCGCCGTGAGGTCCCTCGGGTCGATCGCCGAGACGTTGCCAGGGTAGGGGCTGGCCGCGTAAACGTACCCGTTCGCCGCGTCGTACTCCAACGCGGTCGCTCCGGCCGCCGCGGCGACACCGCCGGCGAGGAGGTCGGTCGATCCGTTGAGCCGGGCGACCCCGTTGGACGTGCTTCCCCAGAGATCACCCGTACTGGGATCGACCGCCAGGGCACCCCAACCCGCGGCGAGGGGTACCGCGGGTTCCAGCCGATACGTCGAGAGGTTCAGGACCCCGAGCCCCGCCGGCGGGCCCTCGATGGTGTACAGGGAATCCTGGAGCGGGTCGTCCACGATCCCCCCCTCGAAGTCGACGGTGAAGACGTTCGGGATCGTCCGAACGACGGCGTTGGTCGCTGCGGAGATCTCGAGCAGGTCGGACCCCCACGGCATGTAGAGGTTCCCGGTCGACGGATCGACCGCGAATCCCGACGGGCTCGCCGAGTAGCGGACCGTCGTCACGCGCGCGAAGTCGGTCGCGTTGACGACGATCGTCTGGTTACCGCCGAAGTAGACGTCGCCGTTCGCCGGGTCGTAGGCGGCCGCGAGCTCCCCCACCCCGACGTGTACCAGGGCGACGACCGTGCGGTTCGGTGCCACGACGCTGACGTCGGAACTGGAGGACTCGACGACGAAGACGTCCCCGGTCGCCGGGTCGCAGGCCAGCGACGTCGGGGCGCCGCTCAGCGCGACGTCCCCGACGTGCGCTCCGGTCGCGGCGTCCACGACCGTGAGGTTGTCCGAGCCCGCGTTCCCGACGTACAGCGCGCTGGCCTCGGGGTCGTACGCCAGGGAGAACGGGCCGGTGCCGACGGCCGCCGTCCCTTCGGCTACCGCGGTGTCGCTCAGAAGATCCACCGTGCGCGTGCCGTTGCTGGCGACGTAGACCTCTCCCGAGGTCGGGTCCACCGCGAGAGCGTCCGGTTCCGCGCCGACGGAGACCGTGCGTACCGGCGTCGCGGAGGCGCTGTCGACGAACGTCGTGGTGTTCGACGCAAAGCCCGCCACCACCACCGTGTCGGTGGGGGGGTCGAATGCGAGCGCGTCGGCGTCGGTGGTGACGAGCGGGAGATAGTTGCCAGCGAAGACGGTGTCGTTCGGCAGCACAACCGTCCTCAGGACGGTGCCGAGCTCCGGGACGGTCGGGGCGAGCCCTGCCGTGCTCGCCTCCCGTTCCGAAGGGCCGGGGCCGGCCAGCGGCCCGGCGGGAAGGGGAAGGTGGAGGCTCGACCCGTCTACAGAGCCCGCGGCGAGCAGCCCAGCCACGAGCGCAATGGCGACGAGGGCGGAGCCGCCTCGAGCTGCGGCCGGGCCGACGGCGGCGGCCAGGAACATCGCGGACGGACCGAGGCGCCAGCGACCTAAATAGGCGACCCGGAGCCGGGCGCGCGGTCGGGCGTGGCGCAGGGCGACGCGGGTCTCAGAACCGTGCGATGCTGCCGGTCGAGAGCGCGCGCCGCTCGAAGACGGCCCACAGCGAGATCGCGAG
The DNA here is from genome assembly GCA_035502035.1 of Thermoplasmata archaeon. Classification (GTDB taxonomy): domain Archaea; phylum Thermoplasmatota; class Thermoplasmata; order Lutacidiplasmatales; family UBA184; genus Lutacidiplasma. The sequence goes on along the minus strand of DATJUZ010000009.1, from coordinate 8,238 downwards.
CCCGAACGAGACCGCCGCCGAGACGGCGACGGCCGCCCAGAGCACCCCGAGCGTGCTCAGCGGGTCGCCGGCGACCGCTGCGCGTATCGCCGCGAGCCCCCACGTCAGCGGCAGGCCGTCTCCGACGTACTGCAGGGGGAGCGGCAGCTGGGAGAGCGGGAAATTGACGCCGGAGAGCAGGAGTCCCACGAACAGGAAGATGTTCCCGAGGATGATCGACGTGCGCAGGTACAGAGCGACCCCGCCGAGCAGCAGGCCGAACCCGACCATGGCGAACGCCGTCAGGACGACCGAGACCGCGACCCCCGGGATCGAGGAGAGCGGGATCGGGACGCCGAAGAACACCGCGGCGTACGTGAGCCCGACCGTGACGGTCGCGAGCGAGATCAGGATCGGGATGAGCCCCCGGCCGAAGTAGAGCGCGAGACGGTTCGCCGGGGAGACGAGGAGGTGCTCCATCGTCCCTTGCCACTTCTCCGAGTCGGTCGTCTGGCAGACCGAGAAGACGCTCGAGTAGGTGACGGTCGCGACGGCGTTGCCGATCGCGGTGAACTGGACCGCGCTCGCGCCGCCCCCGCCGAGCTTCACGACGAACGCGAAGAACACCATCTGCGTCAGGGGAATGACGAAGACCGTCCCGAGGACGAAGTCGATCCGCATGAAGCCGAGGCTCGTCCGGGGGGCGAGGACGGCGTTCGACCAGAACGTCCGGAAGAATGACGACCGGGGCACCGCGCTCTCCGTCACCGTTCCTCCTCCTAGTAGTGGTCGAGGTTACCGACCTCGAGGACGTGCCGCTCGACCCGATGGAAGATGCTGCCGGCGAGCAGCAGGTAGGCCGAGGTGGTCGCGACGGCCCCGAGCACGTCCGGCCACAACCCCCAGGAGAACCCGACGTAGCCCGGGATGCAGGCGTAGCGCAGCGCGTCCAGCGCCCAGGTCGGGGGGAAGACGAGCGCGATCGGGTTCGTCCAGAACGGCAGCAGGACGACCGGGAACATGCAGCCCGTGCCGACGTAGAAGGCGAACTCACCGATGTTCTGGATGAACCCGGCGTAGCGCGTGTAGACGTACGCCGCCGCGAAGACGACGCCGACGGCCGCGAGGGTAAGCATCACGAACAGGAACAGCACGACGAACGCGAGCGGGTCCGGGAGCGCCGGCGGGCCCCCGGCGAACGCGACGACGACGACGTAGACGATCAGGCCCCCGAGCAGGCCGCTTACGACGTTCCAGATCACCCGCCCGAGCACGACGTAGAGGTACGGCGTCGGGGCCTGCAGGGTCGGCTCCAGGGTGCCGAACTCGCGGTCCTGGCCGGTCGCCCAGCCGCTGCCGTAGAGCGTCTGGCCCCACATGCTCATCATCCCCGCGCCGAGGATCGCGTACGTCAGGTAGTACGCCCCGTAGCCGCGGAACAGCTCGAAGGAGACGATCCCGAAGATCACCGGCGCGATCATCGACGGGATGAGCCACTGCGGGTCGGCCATGAACAGAAAGAACGACAGGCGCAGCGCGGCGAGCGTCGACCGCTGGCCGGAGTAGGAACGGCTCACCGACGCGCTCACCGGACCTCCTCGTCGACGAGGTCGAGATAGACGTCCTCGAGGGAGGTGCGTCGTTCCCGGACCGCGAGCTCGGCGTGTCCGGGCAGGACCGCCCGCACCTGGTCGACCGTCGTCTCGTTCGTCCGCACCCGCAGCGTCAGCCGGGTCATCGGCCCGAACTCCTCGGTGACGATCTTGGAGACCCCGGGGAGCGCGCGGACGACCTCCAGCTCCCGGTCCTCGAAGCCGTACGCCTCGACCTCGAGCGTTCGGTCGCCCCCGACCAGCGTGCGCAGGCCCGAGACCGTGTCCCGGGCGACGATCCGGCCCTTCGAGAGGATCGCGAGCCGCGGGCAGAGCTCCTCGGCCTCGAACATGTAGTGGGTGGTGAGGAAGATCGTGACGCCGTCGCCGACGAGCGAGCGGATCAGCTTGCGCGTCTCCCGGGCGCTCTTCGGGTCGAGGCCGATCGTCGGCTCGTCCAGGAACAGGATCTCCGGGCGGTGCAGGATCCCCCGCGCGAGGTGCAGCTTCTGCTTCATCCCGCGCGAGTACTCCTCCACCCGCCGGTCCGCCGCGTTCTCGAGGTCGACGCGCGCGAGGACCTCCCGGATCCTCCCCTCCCGTTCGGTGAGCGGGACCCCGTAGAGGTCGGCGAAGTATCGCAGGTTCTCTCGGCCGCTGATCCGATTGTACAGTCCCCGCTCGCCCCCGAGTACCAGGCCCATGCGCGGCCGCAGCCAGTCGGTCTCGCGCGTGACATCGTGGCCGAGCACGAGCGCCGTGCCGGAGGTCGGGAGCAGCAGCGTCGAGAGGATCTTCGTCAGGGTCGTCTTCCCCGCCCCGTTCGGGCCGAGCAGGCCGAAGATCGCCTCCCGCTCGACCGTGAGGTCGACCCCCTTGAGCGCCTCGGTCCGCGTCTTCTCGCGGAACAGGAATCCCTTGCGGCTTTCGAAGGTCCGGCGGACGTCCGTCACCTGGATCGCCGGGCCGTCGCGAGAGGGGAGCGTCATGGAGGGGCCGCGCAGAGACGCAGCAGTACTTGAGGGGTCAAGCGCGAGGGCAGGGCGCGGGACACCCCTTCGGGGCACCGTTCCGTCCGTCGTGGCCGGATCCGCTCGGTCCGGCTCACCGGCCGATCCGCCCGAGGAGGACCCGTCGGCACCGTAACACGAGGAAGGCGAACCACAGGTAGGGGATCGCGTCGAGCACCCCGCCGCCCGTGACCGATACCGCGACCGAGCCGAGGACCGGCTCCAGCAGGGCGCGATTGACGGCCGTGACCTCGGGCACGAGCCCTCCCGCCAGCACGCAGCCGAGCGCGACGACGAGTCCGAGCCCGAACAGCCGTTCGTCGCCCGCCGGCGCGAAGCGGCCGACGAACTGGATGAGGCAGACGACCCCGAGGACGGTCGTGACGACCCCGGTCGCCGTCGACCAGGCCGCGGCGGTAGCCGCGCCCGACCCGATGAGGTGGCCGACGGGAATGGAGGCGAACTCCGCGGCGATCGCCACCACCACCGTCGCGAGGAACAGGTTCGACCCGAGGACGATCCGTCGGGCGGTCTCAGGGTCGCACGAGCCCCTTCCCGCGTAGAGGTCATAGAACGCGAGCAGCACGAGCACAGCCCCGATCAGCCCGATCACGGGGATCCACGCGAGGGCGAGCCCCCCGACCAGCAGACCACAGCCCCGGACGAGTCGCCGCGCGTCCGGTCCCGGGACGACCCGGGACTCTGGCGCTCGCTCCCGAGTCGTCGCGCGCCCCGCCCCTGGCCCGAGTCGCGGGTCCAGGACGGCGCCGCAGCGCTCGCAGCGCGGGGCCCCCGCCGAGATCGTCGCCGAGCAGTACGGGCAGGTGCCGGGCGGCGCGCCGGGTGCCATGGGTGTCATCGCCCTGCAGCGGGAGCGGGCGCTCAACGCTTTCGCCGCCGTCCCCCGGGGGCCACGGCCTTCGCTGCGCCCCGTGGGGGGGCCGTGCGAGCGGTCGGGGGGACGGCCGGGCCCCCACGCTTATAGGCCGGAGCTTCGTCAGAGAACAGGTAGCGACGTGTCGACCACCGCGCCCCGCCCGACCGACGCGCCGAGCGCGTCCGACGCCCTCGCCGGCTCCCGACTCGTCCAGGCCTACCGCACGATGGTCCTCGCCCGCGCGCTGGACGAGCGCTGCCTAGCGCTCCAGCGCCAGGGCCGCATCGGCTTCTACGCCCCGCACGCCGGTCAGGAGGCGACGCTCGTCGGCTCCGCTCTCGCGATGGAGCCGGACGACTGGGTCTTCCCCGCGTACCGGGAGCTCGCCGTGGCGCTGGTCCGGGGCGTTCCGCTGCAGGCGGTGGTCGACCAGCTCTTCGGCAACTCCGCCGACCTCTGCAAGGGGCGCCAGATGCCGAACCACTTCGCGTTCCGGGACCACCACTTCGTCTCCGCGTCGAGCCCGATCGGGACGCAGATCACCCAGGCGGTCGGCACCGCGATCGCCGCGCGGCACCGCCGGGCGCCGATCGCCACGATCACCTACTTCGGCGACGGGGCGACGAGCTCGAACGACTTCCACGCCGGCCTGAATTTTGCCGGGGTCTTCCGGGCGCCGACGATCTTCCTCTGCCAGAACAACGAGTGGGCGATCTCGCTGCCGCGGGAGCGGCAGACGCGGAGCGCCACGCTCGCGATGAAGGCCGAGGCCTACGGCTTCCCCGGAGTCGTCGTCGACGGCAACGACGTCCGGGCGGTCCATGCCGCGGTGCGGGCGGCGCGGGCGCGCGCGACGGCCGGCGACGGCCCGACCCTCATCGAGGCCCAGGTCTACCGGTTCGGTCCCCACTCGACGTCCGACGACCCGAAGCGCTACCGGAGCGACGCCCAGGTCGAACTCGCGCGCCAGCACGACCCGCTCCTGCGCGCGAGGACCGAGCTGCTCGCCGCCGGCCTGCTGGACGAGAGCGCGGACGCGAAGTTCGCCGAGGAGGCGCGCGCGGTGATCGCCGCGGCGGTCAGCCAGGCGGAGGCGACGGCGCCCGTGGAGCCGCTCTCGTTGTTCGACGACGTCTTCGCGCGGCCGACCCGCCGCTTGGACGAGGAGCGGGCCGCCTGCGCGGCCGAGCTCGGGGCCCGGGGGGGCGTGCCGTGAGCGAGCTGACGCTCGTCCAGGCGGTCAACCGCGGCCTGCACGAGGCGATGCGGGCGGACCCGGAGGTCGTCGTCCTCGGCGAGGACGTCGGGGTCAACGGCGGCGTCTTCCGCGCGACCGAGGGGCTGCTGAAGGAGTTCGGGGCCGAGCGGGTGCTCGACACGCCCCTCTCGGAGACCGGCATCGTCGGCTCCGCGATCGGGATGGCGCTCTACGGCCTCAAGCCGATCGCAGAGATCCAGTTCCTCGATTTCATCTACCCGGCGTTCGACCAGATCGTCAGCGAGCTCTCCAAGATGCGCTACCGCTCCGGCGGGCAATACCCCTGCCACGTCGTCGTGCGAGCGCCCTACGGCGGGGGGATCAAGGGCGGGCTGTACCACTCGCAGAGCACGGAGGCCTACTTCTGCCACACCGCCGGGCTGAAGGTCGTCGTGCCTTCGACCCCGGCGGACGCGAAGGGGTTGCTCCTGAGCGCCGTCGCCGACGAGGACCCGGTGATCTTCCTCGAGCCGAAGCGGATCTACCGCTCGGTGACCGGGGAGGTGCCGGACGGCGACCACCGCGTGCCGTTCGGTGAGGCCCGCACGGTCCGCGCCGGCTCGGACGTCAGCGTCTTCGCCTACGGTGCGATGGTCCCGGTCGCGACGGAGGCGGCGACGGCGCTCGAGCAGGAGGGGATCCAGGCCGAGGTGATCGACCTGCGGAGCCTCGTCCCGCTCGACGAGGAGGCGGTCCTCGCCTCCGTCACCCGGACCGGCCGGGCCGTCGTCGTCCACGAGGCCGCGCGGTTCTGCGGCTTCGGCGCCGAGGTCGCCGCGCTGCTCGCCGAGAAGGCGTTCTACTCGCTCAAGGCGCCGATCGCTCGCGTGACCGGCTTCGACACCCCGTTCCCGTACGCCCTGGAGCACGTCTACCTGCCCGGGCCGGACCGGATCGTCGCGGCGGCCCGGGCCGCCGTCCGCTCGTCGTAGGGGGTTGCGGATGGCCTACGAGTTCCGGCTGCCGGACATCGGGGAGGGCGTGGCGGAGGGAGAGGTCGTTCGCTGGTTCGTGCGGGAAGGCGAGACCGTCCAGGAGGACGCCCCGCTCGTCAGCGTCCTCACCGACAAGGCGAACGTCGAGATCCCCTCGCCCCGCTCCGGCAAGGTGCTGAAGATCCACGCGCAGGTCGGCGAGAAGGTGAAGGTCGGCGGGCTGCTCGTCACGATCGAGGCGGCCGGCGGCGCTGCGCCGCCGTCGCCGGCGACCGGGTCGGCCGCGGCGCCTCCTCCCGGCCCCTCGGCGCGACCTCCCTCGCCGCCCTCGCCGTCCTCGGCGCCGGCGGCCCCGGCGGCCTCCGGTCCGTCCCTCGCGAGCCCCTACGTCCGACGGCTCGCGGCCGAGCGCGGGGTCGACCTCGCGAAGGTCCGCGGCAGCGGTCCCGGAGGGCGCGTTGTCGAGTCCGACGTCGTCGCCGCTCCCTCGCCGGCGCGCCCCTCCGGGGGAGCAGCGGCGCCGTCGCCCGCGTCCGGGGGGGCTCCCGCGGCGGCTCCCTCACCGCGGCCGGGAGGCGCGCCACCCTCTCCCTCGCCCGGCGGTCCGGTGCACCCGCTCCCGCCGGACGCCGAGGTGCTCGAGCGGGTCCCGATCCGCGGCATCCGCCGCGTGATCGCCGAGCACATGACGGAGGCGACGCACCGCGCCGCCCACTTCACCTACGTCGAGGAGATCGACGCGAGCGAGCTCGTCCGCCTGCGCGAGCGGATGGCCAAGCACGTCGAGAAGCAGGGCACGCGGCTCACCTACCTCCCGTTCGTCCTCAAGGGCGTCCTCGCCGGTCTGAAGGCGCACCCCCGGCTCAACGCGACGATGGACGACGAGCACGGCGAGCTGCTGGTGCGCTCCGCCTACCACCTCGGGATCGCGACCGCGGCGCCGGACGGCCTCCTGGTCCCGGTGATCCGCCACGCCGACCGCCGGAGCATCGGCCAGCTCGCGCGGGACATCCAGGACCTCGCGGAGCGAGGACGCGCCGGCAAGCTCGAGCGCGGCGAGCTCTCCGGCAGCACGTTCACGATCACGAGCCTGGGGGCGCTCGGGGGGGTGCTCGCGACGCCGATCCTGAACTACCCGGAGGTCGCGATCCTCGGGGTCCACAAGATCCAGCGCCGCCCGGTCTACCGCGCCGACGGGACGATCGGGCCGGCCGACCTGATGAACCTCTCGATCTCGCTCGACCACCGCGTCCTGGACGGCTACGAGGGGGCTCAGTTCCTCGCCACGGTCAAGGGCTACCTCGAGGACCCGCACCAGATGTTCGCGGAGCTCGCCTAGCGGCCCCGTCTCGGCCGACCGAACGGTTTATCGCGCCGTGCGCCCGAGGGGGCCCGATGTCCCTCCTCGGCCGGTCGGCGGCGTCCGAGGCGCGCCTCCCGCTGCCGATCGTCCTGGGTGCCGTCATGATCCTCGCCGGCGGGTTGAGCGCGGTCGCCGCCTCCGCCACCGAGGCCGCACCGTCCCCTGCGCCCACCGTCGGCGCGCTCGAGCCGTCGGTGGCGTCGACCGCGCCGTTCTCCACCGGGATGGCGGCGTCGCTCGTCCTGGGGCAGGTGAACTTCACGACCAACGCCACGAGCGACGCCCCGGATGGTCTCGACCTCCCGTTCGGCGCGGCGTTCGACGGGCTCGGGGACCTGTGGGTCGCGGACAGTTCCAACAACCGCGTGCTCGAGTACGTTCCCCCGTTCCACAACGGGATGGGAGCGAGCGTCGCTCTAGGGCAGGCGACGCTCGACGCGAACGCGACGAGCGCCCCCTCCGCCTCGACGCTGAGCGAGCCGCAGGGGATCGCCTTCACCCCGACCGGCGCGCTCTGGGTCGCCGACCGCGGCAACGCCCGCGTCCTCGAGTTCCTCCCCCCGTTCGTCACCGGCATGGCCGCGAGCGTGGTGCTGGGCCAGGGCTCGTTCACGACCGACGCCGTCTCGGACCGCGCCACCGCGACCGCCCTCTACCAGCCTTCGGCGGTCTGCGTGCTGCCGGACGGCGAGCTCGCCGTCTCGGACGGGGGCAACAACCGCATCGTGCTGTATGCTCCGCCGTTCACGAGCGGGGAGGCGGCGACGGTCGCGCTCGGTCAGTCGTCGCTCTCCGGCGACGCCGGGGCGACGACCGCGGTCAACCTGAGCCAACCGCAGGACGTGGCGGCCACGGCGAACGGCAGCCTTTGGGTCGCCGACAGCGACAACGATCGCGCGGTGGAGTTCGTCGCTCCTCTGACCACCGGCGAGGCCGCCTCGGTCGTCCTGGGCGAGACGAGCTTCACCGACACCTCCGAGGGCCTTCCGCTCGGGATGTTCTACCCGGTGGGCGTCGCCGTCGACAGCCACGGGGACGTCTGGGTCGCCGACAGCAGCCTGCCCAACCGGGTGAGCGGCTTCCTCCCCCCGTTCTCGAACAACCAGGCCCCGGCGGTCGTCCTCGGGCAGGCGAGTCCCTACACGACCTTCACCGGTACGAATCGCACGGACACCCGGGAGCCGAGCGCGATCGCCGTCGACCCGGTCGGCAACCTCTGGGTCG
>DATJUZ010000008.1:0-119705 GCA_035502035.1 Thermoplasmata archaeon | reverse complement strand
ACCTGATCGCTCCGCGGTTGCCGCACGCCCGGCCCCCGGTCGGAGCCTGCTCACCCGAAGGGCCCGAAGAGCGATCGTTTCCTCTCTCCCCCGCCGGCGCCCGGGCCTATTCGCTCTGCAACGGGCATTTGCGGGATCTCTTCGCTCTGCTGGACGAGTGCCGGTCCGCGGGTTCGCCAACGTAGCCGCCCGACCCTTCTTCGGGGGACCCGGCTCGGCGGAGCGACCCCCCGCCCGGAGAGGAGGAGGGGCTGCGGGAGCGCCCCCGACGGTGGTGGCTCCCCGGGTCTTCGGAATCGGGCCATCGATGTAGTCTAATAGTAGCGCTCCCTCACCGCGCCCGTATCGCTCAGACGATTTTTCGGAGGTAGATCAACATGATGACCGGACAGACCCAGATCCTGGTGCTGAGAGAAGGAACGAAGCGCGAGAAGGGCCGTGGCGCCCTCTCGGGCAACATCCAGGCCGCGAAGGCGATCGCCGACTCGGTGCGGTCGACCCTCGGCCCCCGCGGGCTCGACAAGATGCTCGTGGACTCGATGGGCGATGTCGTCGTGACGAACGACGGGGTCACCATCCTGAAGGAGATGGACGTCGAGCACCCGGCCGCGAAGATGCTGGTCGAGGTCTCCAAGACGATGGATCAGGAGGCCGGGGACGGCACCACCACCGCCGTCATCCTCGCCGGCGAGCTGCTGAAGCGCGCCGAGGAGCTGATCGAGCAGAACGTCCACCCGACGATCATCGGTCTGGGATACCGCCTAGCGTCGACGCGGGCTCTCGAGGTCCTCGATGGGATCAGCCGGCCGGTGGCCATCACGGACGCAGAGACCCTCAAGCAGATCGCGAGCACGTCCATGGGCTCGAAGTCCGTCTCGTTCAACCGAGAGATCCTCGCGGATATTGCCGTGAAGGCCATCACCGATGTCGCCGAGAAGAAGGACGCGGGCTATCGCGTCGACCTTGACAACGTCCAGGTGATCAAGAAGCAAGGGGGTCAGATCGCCGACACCTCGCTGATCGAGGGGGTCATCGTCGACAAGGAGAAGGTCCACTCCGGGATGCCGACGCGGGTCGAGAACCCGAAGATCGCGCTGCTGGACGCCGCGCTCGAGATCAAGAAGACCGAGATCGACGCGAAGATCGAGATCAACGACCCGAACCAGCTGAACGCCTTCCTCCAGGAGGAGGAGAACATGCTGCGGCGGATGGTCGAGCAGGTGAAGAAGTCGGGTGCCAACGTCGTCCTCTGCCAGAAGGGGATCGACGACCTCGCCCAGCACTTCCTCGCGAAGGAGGGGATCTACGCGGTCCGGCGCGTGAAGAAGTCGGACATGGAGAAGCTCGCGAAGGCGACCGGGGCGAACATCGTCTCGAAGGTCAGCGAGCTCACCCCCGAGGACGTCGGGGCGGCCGGCCAGGTCGAGGAGCGCAAGATCGGCGACGACGCGCTCACCTTCGTGACCGGGGCGAAGAGCGCCCGCGCCGTTTCGGTCCTGATCCGGGGCGGCACCGAGCACGTGATCGATGAGATCGAGCGGTCGCTCGACGACGCGCTCAACGTGGTCGCGGTCGCGGTCGAGGACGGACGCTACGTGCTCGGCGGCGGCGCGACGGCGGAGGAGCTCGCGATGCACCTGCGGGACGAGGCGGCGAAGGTCGGCGGACGGGAGCAGATCGCCTACGAGAGCTTCGCCGAGGCGCTCGAGACGATCCCACGCACCCTGGCGGAGAACGCCGGTCTCGACCCGATCGACATCCTGATCGAGCTGCGCAAGGCGCACAAGTCCGGCCAGAAGAGCGCCGGGGTCAACGTCCTCGCCGGCAAGGTCGACGACATGCAGAGCCTGAAGGTCATCGAGCCGATCCGGGTCGGACGCCAGGCGATCGAGAGCGCGACCGACGCCGCGGTGATGATCCTGCGCATCGACGACGTCATCGCCTCGAAGTCGAGCCCCGCCCCGTCCGGTGGTGGCCCCGGTGGTCCGGGTGGCATGGGCGGCGGCATGGGCGGCATGGGCGGCGGTGATTTCGGCGAGGACTAGGCCCGAAGACTCGCCCGGAGCGAACCCCTTCCGTCCTTCTTCTTCCGTGGGCCCGCGCGTCCGAAGCTAGCCGCGGCGGGCGCCGTTCCGCTCGAGGAACACGCCGAGCCGGTCGCACGCGACGTCCAGGCTCGCCGGCGGCACGGTGTAGGCGAGGCGCACGTGGTCCTCCCCGGCCGGGCCGAACGCCGCCCCGGGAGCGACCGCCAGCCCCTCCTCCGCGAGGAGTCGGAGCGCGAACTGCTCGCTCGAGAGGTCGACCGCGTACTCCGGGAAGACGTAGAGCGCCCCATCGGGGGGGACGTAGCGGATCCCTGGCAGGTCGTCCAGACGCCCGAGCAGGTGATCCCGCCGCTCGCGCAGCAGCTCGCGCAGCCGGGCCGTCTCCTCCGAGGCGTTCTCGAGCGCCCACCGGCAGGCTTCCTGGACGAACGGGGGCACGCAGGTGAGCGTGTGCTCGACGACCGACACCATCCGGCGCGCGATCTCCGGAGGTGCGATCGCGAAGCCCGACCGCCAGCCGCTCATCGCAAACGCCTTCGAGAAGGAGCCGATCGTGACGATCCCCAGCTCCGGGGCCATCGCGGCCGCGCTCGAGACGTGGGCGCCATCGTAGACGAGCTCGGAGTACGCCTCGTCGCTCAGCACGGTCGCCTTGTGCGCCAGCGCGATCTCGCCGGCCGCGCGCAGCTCGTCGCGGCGGAGGCGCCGGCCGGTCGGGTTGCCCGGCGTCACCAGCGCGACGGCGCGCGTTCGCTCCGTGAACGCGGCGTTCAGCGCGTCGAGGTCGAGTCCGTGGTCCGGTCGGAGAGGGAACCGCCGGGGGACCGCGCCCAGCAGCCGGATCGGCTCCTCGAAGAAGTACGACGGGTCGGCGAACAGGACCTCGTCCCCCGGGTCGACCGTCGCGGCGAGCGCGGCGAAGATGGCGAACTTCGCCGGCAGCACCACCACCTGATCCGGGGTTGCCGGGACCTCGTGGCGGGAGGCCCATCGCTCGACGATCGCCGTGCGCAGACGGAGCAGGCCCTGGGCTGGCGCGTAGTGGGTCCGCCCTTCCTGGAGGGCGCGGGCCGCGGCCTCGCAGATGCCGGCCGGGGTCGGAAACTCCGGGTCGCCGACGTGGAGGCGCAGGAGGTCCTTGCGGTCGCGGGCGGCGGCGGTCGCCGCCCGGTCGATCGCGTGCGCGGCGTTCTCGCCGAGGTCCACCGGGGGCACGCGCCGGTCAGGCCGGCGCGAAGATAACGGGAGGGTTCAGCGGCGGGCCGAGCGACGTCGGGCCCGCACCGGGCTCGCGCCCCCGGCGGCGAGGTGGCGGCCGACCGCCTCCATCGACCTCGCGCGATGGGAGAGGCGGTTCTTGACCTCGGCCCCGAGGAGACCGAACGGGAGCCGGTACCCGCGCGGCACGAAGATCGGGTCGTAGCCGAAGCCGTGATGCCCGGCGGGTCGGCGGGCGATCGACCCCTGGACCTCGCCGGCGAACGTCCGGATCCGAGCCCCCTCGCGGAGAGCGGCTACGCTGCGGAAGACGGCCGAACGGGGCCGGTGGCGGAGCAGCTCGAGGATCGGGCGGAACCCCCAGAGCTCGAGGATGTGGGCGGAGTAGACGCCGGGAAAGCCGTGGAGGGAGCGGATGAAGAGGCCGGAGTCTTCGACGAGGACGGGCCCTCGGAGCCGGGGGAGCGCGGCGACCTTCGCCCGAGCCACGGTCTCGAGGTCAGGCGCCTGGGGTTCGGGAAGCGAACGTCGGAGCCAGCGCAGCCGCACGCCGTACGGCCGGAGGACCGTCCGGGCCTCCTCGAACTTGCCTCGGTTGGTGCTGACGAACCAGACGTCGACCACGCCTCACCACGGGAACTGGTCGTAGGCGACGACCTCGTCCGGGCTCTTGCGGCCGTTCTCGACCGTCGTGCGTCCGGAGCCGTTCGCCTCCGTGGGGTAGCCGATCGGGATGACCGCGAGCGGATGGATCCCCTCGGGGACGGAGAGGACGGAGCGGACCTTCTGCTCGTTGAACTCCACGAGCCAGTTCGTCGCGAGGCCCTCGGCGGTGGCGGCGAGCTGGAGGTGGTCGACCGCGACCGCGACGTCGAGCGGATAGGCCGAGATGTAGCCGCCGACCGTCACGGGGATGTCCTCCTCCACGGCGAAGGCGACGATCGCCACGGGGGCCTCGGCGATCAGTTTTCCCCGCGGCGACGCCTGGGCGAGCAGCCGCTTGCGCTCGTCGTCCTGGACGACCACGAACCGCCAGGGCTGGAGGTTCTGCTGGCTGGGAGCCAGGCGCGCGGCGGCGAGCACCGCCTTGAGCTTCTCCGCCGGGATCGGTCGGGACTGGAAGCCCGCACAGGGGCGGTAGGCGCGTATCGCCTCGAGGACGTCCATGACGAAAGAAAACGAGGTCGGGGGCGGGAACCCGAGGCGTCTAGCCCTCCGGGGCAGGACGAACCATTTGAAAATGCGAGGGGGGGGTGGGATATTAGCATTTGTGGCACGCCGTCAGCCGTCGCTCGAGGGGGAGAGCCGGACGGTGCTGCTCTGACGCTCAACCGGTCCGGTTCGGCCGTCCTCGCCCCGCGGCGGCCCGGTGGCGCGCCGTGAGCGGTACCGGTCCACCGTCGAGCCCGGGGGGGGACGGCCCCGCGCCCGTGCCCGCGTCGCGGGGACCGTTCCGACTCGCGGCGTTCGTGCTCGCCGTGACGGCGTTCGGCGCGGGGGTCCCGACGCCGCTGTACGGGGTCTACCAGCAGCGCTTCCACTTCGACGCGACCGTGCTCGCGGCGATCTTCGGGTCGTACACCGTCGGCGTCCTCGCGACGATGCTGCTGGTCGCGCCGCTCTCCGACCTGATCGGACGCAAGCCGGTGCTCTATCTCGGCATGCTGCTCACGGGGCTGAGCGGCGTCGTCTTCATCGTCGCCCACGGGGTCGCCGACCTCGCCCTCGCCCGGGTCGTCTCGGGGCTTGCGGTCGGCGCGACCACGAGCACCGCCACGGCGGCGATGGCGGGGCTCGAGCCGCGGCGGGACCAACATCACGTCGCCCGGGTCTCCGTCGCGGCCAACTTCGGTGCGGTCGGGAGCGGCGTGCTGCTCTGCGGCGTGCTGATCGTCTACGCACCGTGGCCGGAGCTCGTCGTCTACCTCGTGCTGATCGGGGTCAGCGTCGCCGGCGCTCTAGCGGTCCGTGCGCTGCCGGAGACCGTTCCGTCCCGCCCGTCCGGAAGCCGGCTCCGGAGCGAGAGGGTCAGGGTACCCGCGACGATCCGGCTTCCGTTCTGGGTCGCGGCGGGTTCGCTCGCCGCCTGCTACTCGATCTACGGGTTCTTCGGGGCGCTCGCCCCGACGGCGATCCGAGAGGCGCTCTCGATCTCCAACCGCGCCTCCTCCGCAGCCATCGTCGCGTCGCTGTTCGGGCTCGCGGCGCTCGTGCAGCTCGGTCTCGGTCAGGTCCGCGACCGCCGGGCGCTCCTCGCCGGGCTGCCGATCCTGCTCGCCGGGCTCGTGGGCCTCATGCTATCGCTCCCGCTCCACTCGGTGCTCGTCCTCGTGGGGGCGGCCCTCACGCTCGGCGTCGGGGTCGGGTTCGTGTACATGGGGAGCGTCACCCTCATCGATCGGGTCGCGCCGACCGCGATGCGGGGCGAGGTCCTCTCGGCCTTCTTCGTCGTCGGCTACCTCGCCCTGGCCGTCCCCACGGTCGGCGTCGGCCTCGCCTCGGTGCGGCTCGGCTTCGAGGCCGCCGGCGCGCTCTTCGGGGCGGCTCTAGGACTGTTCGCGGCCGTCCTGTTCATCGCGACCCGGGCGACCCCGACCCCGCCGGGGGGGGAAGGCCGGCCGCGCGGCGCGTCGTAGATCCCGCCCGCGGTCGCCGAGACCACGCACCGGTCCGGAGGAGCCGAATGCCGGTCGGGGGCGCGCTCGGCCCGCCCGATAAATACCGTCCGCCGGTCGTCCGAGCGTGTCCCCCCCCGGCGGCCCCCTCGATCCCGTGGCCGTGACCGGCTGGGACGAGAGCGCGGCGCTCGAGCAGCTCGACCGCTGGAGTTCGGAAATCCCGCCACGGAGACTGGAGGAGATCAACTGGGAGGCGGGGACCGAGGCGCTCGTCCTCGGGGACTCTCACGGGGATTGGCCCACCGTCCGGATGCTTGCCGAGCGTCAGCTCGCCCTCCCTCGCGGACGTCTCGTCCTGCTCGGAGACTACGTCGACCGGACCCCCCCCGGACTCCCCCAAGGGTCGCTGCGCAATGCGCTCTACGTCCTTTCGCTGCGCGCGAGCGCTCCCGGGCGCGTCAGCGCGCTGCGCGGAAACCACGAGACCCAGCGCCAGATCCCCGCCGGCATGCACGCGCTCCCGGACGAGGCCCGACAGCTCTGGGGATCCGACGCGGTCGCCGAACGCGTCCAGGACCTCCTCGATCGGCTCCCCCTTGCGGCCCGCACGGCGAGCGGGGCCTACTTTGCCCACGCCGGGATCCCGCTCGACGATCCCCGCCCGCTCGCGGCGACGTTCGCGCAGGAGTCCGAGCGTCTGCTCCTGCAGGTCGTCTGGAACGACGTCGACCGGTCGCCGGCGTGCGGCCACCGAGGGATCGAGCAGACCCCGATCGGGGCGGCGAACCTGGAGGAGTTCCTGCGGCGGATCGACTGTGGCGTCGTCGTCCGCGGCCACGACCCGGACCTTGCGGGCACGGTGCTCTTCGGGGGACACCTCGTCACCGTCCACGGCGCCCGCGTCTTTCGGGAGGCGGGGCTCACGGCCGCACACGTGCCGCTGGGGGAGCGCATCGCCGGGCTCGCCTCCCCCCAGATCGAACGGCTCGACTTTCCCCCGTTGCCGGCCCGCGTCGCTTGAGGCCCGTCTCCCGTGGGTCGACGCCGGCGACCCCCCGACCCGGCCGGTGCCGAAGGAGGGGCGGGAGGCTCGGCGAACGGGCCGAACCGGGATCGATCGGGCGCTCGCGCGAACCTCCATGTAGTCGGGGGAACTCCGGGTCCTCGCGGCATGCCCTGGACGTACAGCGAGGAGTACTACCGGGAGTACACCCGGACGACGTGGAACGAGAGCGCCGAGGCCTACGTCGCCCTGATGCGGAACTTTGAGCCGTTCCGGTCCGATCTTCTCGACCGGCTCGCCCCCGTCCCGGGCGAGCGGATCCTGGACCTCGGCACCGGGCCGGGCGAGCCGGCGATGACGATCGCGCGGAGCGTCGCGGACGGCGGGCTCGTCACGGGCGTGGACCTCTCGGAGAAGATGGTCGAGATCGCCCGCTCGGTGGCGCGCGCCCGCGGTCTCGCCAACGTCCGGTTCGACGTGATGGACTGCTCGTCCCTCACGTTCCCGGAGGCATCGTTCGACGCGGTCACCTCCTCGTTCGGCTTCCAGATATTTACCGACCCGGAGAAGGCGGCCCGGGAGGCCCACCGGGTGCTGCGTCCGGGAGGGCGCATCTGCGTGTGCGTCTGGAGCACCGCCGAGCGCGTGCCGTTCCTCGATGTGCTCGTCGCCCCGATGCTCGAGCACGCCGAGCCGGACGAGACCGGCTACCTCCCGACGCCGTACGAGACCGGCGGACCCGGGGAGATGGTCGCCTTTCTGGAGTCGGCCGGCTTCACCGGCGGCCGCGAGGAGACCGTGACCCACCCGATGCGCTTCGAGAGCGCGGACGCCTACCTCACCTCGGTGCTCCAGGCGACGCCCCTCGGGCACTCCCTTTCGGAGGAGGACGCCGACGTCCAGGCCGAAGTGCTCAGGAAGACCCGGGCGAACCTGCGACGCTGGACGGGCCCTGCCGGCGTCGAGCTGCCGGCGGAGTCGGTCGTCGTCCTCGCCCGTAAGCCCTAGCCGGGGTCCCCCGGGGACGGCCCCACCGGCTCGCCGCCCGAGCGGCCCCTCCCCGCGCCCGCTAACCGGAGCGAACGTCGGAGGAGGTGAACCGGACCACGCCCTTCGTGTTCTTCGCGAGGGACCAGGAACCCGAGAGGGGCGCGGGGTACTTCTTCGCGAACGTCAGCGAGCCGGTCTTGCCGCTGACCGTGCCGACGCTGTAGGTGTAGGTGCCGGGGGTGAGATCGGCGAACTTCAGGGACGACTTGGACGTGCACTGATCGAAGCCGAGCACCGAGACGCACCACATCGTTCCTCGCGTCAGTCCCTTCTCGGCGAAGCTCAGGGTGACGGTGTGGCCCTTTTGGAACGCCACGTTGATCGTGGTGACGCCGGCGACGACGTACTCCCCGATGCTCACGACGTCATAGCCGGGGGCGGTGACCAGCAGCGGTACCGAGCCGACGGGGACGTGGTCCATCACGAACGTCGAGCTCGTGCTGTGCTCGACGATCCCGTCGAGCACGGCGGTCCAGCCCTTCTTGGCGACGAGCTTGGCGGGCAGTCCCGTCTCGTAGAACGCCACGTTCTCCGTCGCCAGGACGAACTGCACCGTCACGACGGCGGGCGCCCCGTCCACGACGAACAGCGATTGCGAGCCATTGTAGCTCTCGTTGCTCGCGTGGCCGAAGGCGTAGAATGTCGCGTTGGGAAGCTCCGCCTGGATCGTGTCGCCCGCGACGACGTAGCCCACGAACCCGCTCGAGAGGCTCTCGAGGTTGAGATAGCCCACGGCCCATTCGAGCCCCGCGCCGGCGGGCAGACCCTGCTCCCGGAAGGTGACCGGCCAGACCGGAACGAACGTGACGTTTACCGTCTCGTTAGCGCCGGCGACCGCGAACCCGACCCCGCACGGCGCGGAATACCCCACGACATCCTCCGTATACGCGCAGTAGGTGTCCTGCGCGGAGGAAGCGTTCGGTAGCTGGAGAACGAACGACCGGGCGGTCGTGCTGTTGTTCGAGTAGAGCACGTTGGTGCTCGTGAACACGCCCCAGAGCGTCCCTAGCGGCAGGCCCCGCTGGACGAAGGTGATGTTGTAGAACGGCGGAGGGACGAACGTGACGTTCACGCTGACGTTGGTCGCTCCGACCGTCACCGACCCGCTCGCCGACGGCTTGACCTTGAACGCCTCGGGGGAGTCCGTGCCCACGGTATAGGCGTAGACGCCGCTCATCACGCCGAAGCTGAGGGAGCTGTTGACCGTCTCCCCCCAGAGCGTCCCGAGGCTCGCCTCCCAGCTCAACCCGACGGTGAGACCGGTCTCGCGGAAGATGACGTAGTGGATCGGATCGAACGTGACGTTCACCGTCCGGTCGGCGCCGGCGACCGTCACAGAGCCCGAGGCGTTCGTGCCGACGATGTAGCCCGCGACGAAGTTGACGTAGAACGCGAAGCTCCCGTTCGGCACGGTGAAGGCGATCGCTTCGTTCGTTGGGCTCGAGGAAGCGAGCATCCCGCCGCACCAGACCGACCACAGCGTGCCGGTCGGCAGTCCGCCCTCCACAGACGGGCGGAACGAGACGGTGTAGGCATGGCGGAACGCCACGTCCACCGTCACGGCGCCCCCGTCGACAACGACCGTACCGGTGGCGGGGTCGGCGGCGTCGCCGCCGGCAGCACCGATCGTGAAGACGTAGGAGCCGTTCGGCACGAGGAAGCCAAGGCTGTCGGTCGTGGTGCGGTTGAACAACCCGCTCAGGTTGGCCGACCAGGCGGCCCCGGCCGGAAGACCGCTCTCGTCGAACGCTACAGGATACGCAGGGACCCGAGGGCCGGAGAACGCGATGGCGAAACCCGCCGGGCTCCAGCCCGACCCTACGCTGATGCCGGCGGCGGTGCAGCCGATCGTGTTGAGCTCGACAGTCGTTTCGGCGCACGGACCGTCCAGCACTCCCCCGACCTCATCGAAGAGCGCGTCGCGGACCGCGAAGTACTCGGTGACACCGGACGGGATCGCGACGGCGAACGAGGCGC
This sequence comes from Thermoplasmata archaeon, assembly GCA_035502035.1. GTDB lineage: Archaea > Thermoplasmatota > Thermoplasmata > Lutacidiplasmatales > UBA184 > Lutacidiplasma. The sequence goes on along the minus strand of DATJUZ010000008.1, from coordinate 109,791 downwards.
TGCTGTACACGGAGCCGGTGCCGGACCAGTGCGGGTCGTAGCCGGGCGCGACCAGCGCGGAACCGGTCGGCACTTCCGGGGTCGTCCCCACGAGCGACCAGCCCGTGTGCAGCGAACTGTCGGTCGTCTCCCAGAGCTCGTAATAGTCGCCGACCAGGCAGCAGTCGGTGACCTCGACAAAGACCTCGACGGGTCCCGGAACAGCGTAGACGTTCTGCGCCCAACTGTCGTTGGGGAGCTGGTCCCCCGCGGCCGTCGTGCCGACCATCGTCGTGCTCACCTCGGCGTCGTCGAAGTAGTACGAAGGGAGGGAGACCGAGACGAGTCCGTCGGGCACCGGTCCGTAGGCGTTCGAAGCCGACGAAGGGAGCGGGCTCGCGCCGACCTCGGAGGGAGCGCTCGCGCTCGCCCCGGACGCCGGAGGAGAGGCGCTCAAGGTCGGCGAACTCGCGCCCAGGGGAGCGGCGGGGACCCTCCCGGCCGTCGAGCCGGACAGTGGGCCGGTCGCGGACCACGCCAGCAACGCCATGCTCGTCACCGTCAGAACGATCGCCCATCGAGCTGCGCTCGGCTTGACAGCGGTCATGGACTCCCGGCGGTGGCGCCAGACTCCGGGAGGTATATCCACCTTACCGGAGGGCGCGACGGCGGACCGTCGCGTTAGGAACTCTCAGGCACCTGAGGAAGCGCTCGAACCGCGTGTCGCCCCTTCCGCAGGCGATACCTGCTCCCGAAAGCGGACGGCGAGGATGTGCATGCATACGCGACGGCTGGCACGGTGGTAGGCGCACGTGCAGGACCAGCGGTCCCGAAGGACCGAGACCAGGTACCTTCGATCGGGCCGGCTCTGGGAACGGATCTCAAAACGCGCGGGATCGATCGTGCGGATCTGGTCGCCTCTAGCAACGAGGGCGAGAGCGGGAGTTCGTTCGTCGTCCCAGGGCGCGAGAGGATCCGGAAACTCGACCGCACCCATGGACGCGGTAGCGCGCGGCGGCCCTAGGGTCTTTCGACGCCGCCGGTGAGTGAACGGTGGGCTCCGGACCGCGTGTCTGACAAGCACCGCGGGGTGAGTGGCCGGCCGTCAGGGATCAGACCCTGCGATGGTGCCTCCGTTAACCCTTGACCCGTTTGTCAGACACGCCTATGCGCAATGAAACCGGAGGCTCCGGCTCGGCTCCTCCTCAGGAAACTTGGTCCGCCACCCGCAAACTGGACAGGCCCGAAACGAGACCCCTCCACCACCCGATTCCGAACAGTTCCTGCGGAGCCAATCGGTTAAATATGGCTGACAGGCCTCGGGAGGCGCTGCTGACAACCGTCCGACAAACGGACGGCTTCCGGCGTCGGGAATCAGTCAGGGGAGACGGCCGATGTATCTGAAGCGGCTCAAGGTCCGGAACTTCAAGTCGTTCGCCGGGGCGACCGAGATCCCGTTCCAGCCCGGTTTCACCGGCGTCGCCGGCCCGAACGGGATGGGCAAGTCGAACATCTCGGACGCGATCCTGTTCGTGCTCGGCCCGACGAGCTCGAAGGCGCTACGCGCCGAGCGCCTCCCGCAGCTGTTCTTCAACGGCGGGGCCTCGAAGAAGGCCGCGACCGAGTGCGAGGTCTCGCTCGTCTTCGACAACTCCGACCACCTGCTCCCCTCCGAATCGTCGGAGGTCGAGGTGACCCGCTACGTCAAGCTCGCCCCGAGCGACCCGGACGGCTACTACTCGTATTTCTACGTCAACGGCAAACGCTCGACGCAGGCCGAGATCGACGGCCTCCTCGGGCACGCCCGGCTGAGCGGCGACGGCTACAACCTCGTCCAGCAGGGCGACGTCAACAAGATCGTCACGATGGGCCCGATCCCCCGCCGAGGGCTCGTCGAGCGGCTGTCCGGCATCAGCCAGTACGACGAGGAGCTCGAGCGAGCGGCGACCAAGCGCGAGGACGTCGAACAGAACCTGGGGCGTATCGACACCCTCCTCGGAGAGGTCAAGGGTCGCCTCACTGCGCTCGAAGGCCAGCGGCTGCAGGCGATCCAGTACAAGCAGCTTACCGAGGAGCGGCGGAAGACAGAGGCACGTCTCGCCCGGACCACGCATCGGCTCGCGGAGCGGGAGGCCGCAACGTGTCGCGCCCAGGTCGACCAGGCCCGTCGGGACCTCGAGCGCCTGGACAGCGAGCGACAGGAGCTCGCCGCCCGCGAGGCGACGCTGACCGGCGAGATCGACCGCGTCGAGCGGGAGATCGCCGAGGCGGGCGGCGAAGCGGCCCAGAAGTTCAAGGCCGAGCTCGACGAGAAGAAGCTCACCCACGCCCGCGCCGAGCAGGCGCTCGCGAACCTCCAGGAGGCGCTGGACGCGCTCGGCAGCCAGGTCGATGACCTCGCGGCCGCGTTCGCCTCCGACCAGAAGCAGCGGGCCGACGCGCGGTCGAAGGCCACCCAGCTCGAGGAGCGTCTCTCCCACCTCGACGAGAAGGTCGCCTCGCAGCAGAAGGAGATCGGCGCGGCGACGAGCGGAGGCGGGAAGCCGAACGAGCGGCTCGCGCAGGTCCGCAAGCTCCAGCTCGAGCTCGACCGCAAGCTCGACGCGCAGCAGCGCGCCTGGCAGGAGGCGGTCTCGGCACGCGAGGGAGCGTCGGCGGCGGCCCAGGCGGCCGAGCAGGCGGAGGCCCAGGCCGAAGGCGACCTCTCCGAGCGGGAGGTCGAGGTCAAGGACCTCGAGCTCCGCCTTCGCGACAGCGCGAAGGGGGACGGCTCCGCTCGGCCGGCGGGCGAGCTCCAGAAGGAGCTGTTCGCCCTCCGGGAGAAGGAAAAGTCGCTCACCGCGGAGGCCGAGCGCCTCGGCAAGGAGATCCTCGAGGCGGACCGCCGCTATCTCGCTCTGGACGCGCGGCTGAAGGCACGGGCCGACAGCGGGGGCCGGCCGAATGCGCTCATGGCCGTGGACTTCCTGCTCTCGCAGCGAAACCTCGGACGGATCGAGGGAATCCGCGGAACCGTCGAGGAGCTCGCCGAGTTCGACCCGAAGCATCGCACCGCCCTGCAGTTCGCGGCGGGCCCGCGGTTCCAGGCGCTCGTCGTCGAGACCGACCGGGTCGCCGAGCAATGCATCCAGCTCCTGCGGGAGGAGAAGCGCGGTCGCGCCACCTTCCTCCCCCTCAACCGCATGCTCTCCGGGCGCCCGCACGGCAAGTCGCTCCTGGTCGCGAAGGCGACCGGGGCGCTCGGCTTCGCGATCGACCTGGTGAAGTTCGACGAGGCGCTGCGGCCCGCCTTCTGGTACGCCTTCGGCGAGACCGTCATCATGAACGACCTCGCCGCCGCGCGGGCCCAGATGGGCGGGGTGCGGCTGGTCACGCTCAACGGCGACCTGATCGAGGGTACGGGGGCGATCTCCGGCGGCTACGTCGACCCGTCCGGCCAGGGACGGGGCGGCGACAACCCGCTCGAGCTCAAGCGGCTCGCCGACGAGCTGCGACAGAAGCACGCGGCCGAGGCGGCGGCCCGCACCGAGCTCGCCAAGCTGGGGGAGAAGATCCGCGTGCAGGCCGACGAGCTCGCCGCCCGCTCGATCCACGATGAGACCCACCGCTCCACCCGGGTGATCCTCGACAAGGACCTCGCCGCGGCGCGCGAGCGGCTCAAGGTCGTCCGCGGACGGCTGGGGAAGGCGACCGAGGAGAAGGAACGGGCGAGCGCCGCCATCGCCCAGCGCGAGCGCGAGCTCGCGACGATCGGCGCGGAGCTGGACCGCCTGAAGAAGGGGCGCCAGGAGGCCCAGGAGCAGTACCTCGGCCAGCTTCCGCAGGCGCTGTCGCTGCGGCTCAAGGGTCTCCAGGAGGAGACCCAGGCGACCCAGGAGGAGCGGCTCACGGTCAACGGCGAGCTGCAGGGACTCCGGGCGTCGATCGCGGCGCTGGACGATCAGCTCGCGACCAAGGAGAAGGAGCTGGGCCGCCTCCGCTCCGAGGCCGGGGCCAAGCGCAAGGAGCTCACCAAGAACGACGCCACCGTACGCGAGGCCGCGCACGCGCTCGAGGCCCTGAAGGCCGTTGAGGCCAAGCAGGGCGAGGCGGCGCGTTCGCTCGTCGAGCGGCGCAAGGGGCTCGAGGGCGAGCGCCTCAAGGTCAATGCCGAGGGTGCGAAGCTCGAGGCGAACCTGACGAGCGGCCGCGCGCTGCTCGTCGCGGAGGAGACCCGCTCGGCCGAGGCCGACCGCCGGCTCGCCGAGCTCGAGGAGGCGCTGCGCCAGTATCCGGAGCCGGAGGCGGACGAAAAGCCGCTCGCGCCGGAGGAGCTCAAGAGACGGATCGCGATGTTCGACCAGCAGGTCGCCGCCCTCGGGGACGTCAACCAGCGCGCGGTCGAGGAGTACGACGGGGAGAAGGCGCGCCTGGATGAGTTCTCGGCCGAGGTCGAGCGCCTCACGAAGGAGAAGAGCGACCTCGTGGCGCTCGTCGCGGAGATCGAGAAGAAGAAGCGCGAACGCCTGGTGGAGGTCGTCCGGGAGGTCGACACGAACTACCGGTCGATCTACGCCGAGCTCTCCGCCGGCGGGGAGGGGAAGATCGCCCTCGAGAACGAGGCCGACCCGCTCGCCGGCGGCCTTCTCATCGAGGCCCGACCGGTCGGCAAGACCGTGAACCGCCTCGAGCAGCTGAGCGGTGGGGAGAAGTCGCTCGCGAGCCTCGCGTTCATCTTCGCGCTCCAGCGCTACGACCCGAGCCCGCTGTACGTGCTGGACGAGGTCGACATGTCGCTCGACGCCCTCAACGCCGAGAACATCGGGCGGATGGTCCGGCGCAACGCCGAGCGCGCGCAGTTCATCATGATCTCGCTGCGCAAGGTGACGCTCAAGTTCGCCCGCCAGCTGTTCGGGGTCACGATGCGCGGGGACGGCTGCTCCCGCGTCGTCGGTCTCGGTCTGGACGACATCAAGGACGTGGACGAGCGGGACCTTCAGGGACCGATCGCCCCGCCGCCGGCGCTGGAGGCGCGATGACGCTCGAGCTCGCCTCCGCCCCGGCCACCCCGACCGCCTCCGCTCCGGGGGCCTCGCCGCCCCTTCCCCGAGAGGCGGCCGAGAAGGTCCTGAGCTACCTCGTCTTCCACCGCGCCCTCCTCGGCGAGGGCGAGGAGAGCTCGGCACCGCTGCTCGAGCGCTACCTCGGGCTGGTCGAGAACCTCCGCGAGGGAGTCCACGTCGTGATCAGCGACCCGGTCCAGAAGGCGACCGCGCTGCTGTTCGAGCTCGTCCTCGAGGAGCAGTTCGACCCGTGGGAGATCGACCTCGGCAAGTTCACCGAGGCCTACCTCGAGCGGGTGCGCGAGGACGGCGCGGTGAACTTCGCCGTCGCCGGTCGGCTGCTCTACATGGCCTGGAGCATCCTCTACCTCCAGTCCGAGGAGCTCCTGCGCGAGCGCGCCGCGCCCGAGGCCGGGGCCGACGGCGCCGACCCCGCGCTCCTCCCCGAGGACGACGGCGGCTACCTCTCCTTCCTCGACACCCCCGAGTCGGTCGACGTCACGTCGGCGGTCCTCTCCGCTGACGACCCGCCGCCGCTGCTCGAGATGGTCCGCCACCCGGAGAGCCGTCCGGTCTCGCTGCTCGAGCTCGTGCGGGCGTTCGGGGAGGCGGAGGCCGATGCGCGGACCTCGCTGAAGAACCAGCAGCTGCGGGAGCGGCTCCAGGAGGAACAGCGCGCGCCGCCGGAGGTGATCGTCCACGGCGACATCCCCGAACGGGACCTCGAGGACGCCTGGCAGGAGATCGTCCACCACCCGATCGGCGAGGCGTTCCCGTTCCTCGAGCTGTGGCCGGAGGCCTCCGGCCGGGACCGGCTGGTCGGCGTCTTCCTGGCCGTGCTGTTCCTCGCGCGCGAGCGCTCGGTCGAGCTCCACCAGGAGACGATCGGCGCCTCGCCGATCCTGCTCGTCCGCTCGGCCGAGAGCCGCCACGCGGTCGAGGAGGAGGCGTAGCGATGCCGTCCAAGCTGGACGACCTCGTGCTCGAGGTCGAGGCGGTCCTCTTCGCCTCCGGCAAACCGCTCTCGGCCCGCGAGATCGCGACCGCGCTCGGGGCCGACGACCCGCGACCCGTGCAGCGTGCGCTCCGCACGCTCGAGGAGACCTACGAGCACCGCCAGTCGGCGCTCGAGGTACGGCGCGTCGGGGACCGCTACGCGCTCCAGCTCCAGGAACGGTTCGTCCCGAGCGTCCACTCGGTGACGCCGGTCGAGATGGCGCCCCGGACCCTCCGCGCGCTCACGCTCATCGCCTACCACCAGCCGATCCTGCAGAGCATGCTCGTCCGGATGATCGGCGAGGTCGCCTACGAGGAGGTGCAGCACCTCCGGGGCCTCGGGCTCGTCCGAACCGAGCCGAAGGGAGCGACCCTCGAGCTCTCCACGACCCGTCGCTTCGCCGAGTACTTCGGCATCCCGTCCGGTAAGCCGGAGGAGATCCGCAAGCTGCTCGAACGGAAGCTCGGCGTCACCGCCCCGCCGGCGCCCGCCGCGTCGGGGACGGTCGCCGCGGCCGGGCCGGCCGGTCCGGAGGCCGACGAGCCGGCCCCCGGGGCAGCCGGGCCGGACGGGGCCGAACCGCCGGCGGCGCCCGCCCCGTCTACATAGCGCCGCACGTCGGGCAGTGGCCCGGCTCGGCCGGCCGTTCGGTACCGCAGTACGGACACGAGAACGTCGCCGGCGGTCCGGGGGGCGCCGGGGCGACGCTCCAGGTCGGCGGGGGCACCGGGGGGCTCGCGAACGGGAACGGGGCCACCGGGCGCCGGCGGGCCCGCGAGGAGCGGATCGCGTAGGTGGCGATCAGCACCACCCCCGCCGCCGCCGCGAGCAGCGCCGCGAGCTCGAGCGGGGAGACGGCCGGCGGGTGCGTCGTCGGGAGCGCCGGGGTCGGGCCGGTGTAGGTGTAGGCGAGGACGGTCGCGTTCTGGTCGGCCGCCAGGAAGAGCGGTCCGAGCAGGCCCCCCCATCCGGTCGTGGGGTCCCAGCCCTTCGCCGCATGGAACAGGTAGTTGTGGCCGACGGTGACGTCCCAGTACGGGTCGGTCGCGCCCGGTTCGGCACGGTAGTAGTCCGCGATCGCGTAGAGCTGCGGGTCGAGGAACCCCAGCCCGCGGACCCCCCCGACCGTCGAGGCGTTCTCGACCGCGACGACGTCGGCGAGGAGGCCGGCGAAGACCGGCGCGGCGATGCTCGTCCCGCCGAGGACGCCGAAGTACGGCGTTCCCGCGGCATCGGCCGAGACGTAGGCGATCGTGACGTTCGCCGGGAAGGCGACGTCCGGGACGGCCCGGCCGAGCTCGTGGAGCCCTTCGACCTCGGTCGCGTTCACGATCGGCGGATCGGCCGCGGAATGGAACTGCCAGGACGGCTCGGTGTAGCTCGAGCTCGTCCCCCCCTCCGTCCCCGCGTAGGCGCCGAAACCCCCGTCGATGTCCCACCAGGCCGACATGCCCGCGATGCCGTTCACGTGCGTGTCGTAGGAGGCGTTCAACGGCGGGCCCGTGTACGTCGCGCTCGCCGCGCCGGAGAGCACCACGCTCACGCCGCCGACCGCCACGACCCCGGAGGTGTTGAACGCCGCCGTCGCCGGCCAGAGCGGGGCGGCGCTCTCGGTCGACCGCCCGCTGGCCGCGGCCGGAGCGTCGCCCTGGTCGCCGCTCGCCGAGAGGACCGTGACCCCGGTCGCGGCCGCCTTCTCGAGCTCCGTATCCCAGAGCGCGTTGACGAGGTCGGGGAGACCGAACGAACAGGAGACGACCGCGAGCCGGGGGCCGCCGTAGCTGTAGTTGAGCGCGGCGTCCAGCGCGTCGGCAAGGTACTCGGAGACGGAGCCGGCGAGCGTCGGGTTGACGAGCAGGGCGCTGTTGAAGTAGAAGTTGTAGAGCCGCGCACCGGGAGCGAGGCTGCCGGCCATCTCGAGGTCGAGCGAGTTCTCGATCTCAAAGCCCAGCGAGTCGTTGACGCCGTGGAACGAGCCGGGCGCCGGGGGGTCAGCGACCCCGGTGATCGGCACGGCGACCCCGGTCAGGTTCGGCATCGGCCAGGTCGCCGGGAACGTCTGGGCGTAGTAGGCGTCGATCACGGCCGGGTCCCACGGCGGGAGCGTCGTGTCCGTGGAAAGGTTGTAGCCGCTCGCAAGGATCGTCGCGACGGCGACGCCGGTCGGGTAGCTCGCGTCGTGGACGCTATGGGCGCCCCCTGGCAGGAGCTCGGTCGCACCGTAGGCCTGGGCATAGTCGGTCCCGATGTACCAGTCGACTCCGGTCGAGCCGTCGACGACGAACTGACCGGCCCTCGACGGGGCGGGGCTCGGGGGGCCATACTCGACCTGGGTGTACCGCATCAACGGAGCGCCGCCGAGGTCCGAGAGACCGTCGACCGCGAGCACGGACCCGTCCAGCGAGGACGGAAGGCTCGGATTCCCGAGCGCGGTGTAGCCGCGCGCTCCGTCCGGCGCGGCGACGGAGACGAGCCGGACCCCGAGCAGGCGGTCGGCCGCCGCGGCCGGCAGCACCGCCTCGACCGCCTGCCGGTCGGGCGCGGTGACGAGCGTCGTCGCCCCGGCGTCCCGAAGGCTCGACTCGACCGACCTTACCTGCGACCGGGCGGGGGAGAACTCCTCCGCGAACTGCTGCTGCGACAGGAACTGCCGGTAGTCGGAGCTGCGGGGGTCGGAGAGGTCCCCCAGGAGGCGCTCCAGCCGGCTCGCGTTCGCGAACGGCAGGGTGAACTCGAGCAGGACCGATTGGGAGGCGGCGAGCGGAACGACGACGCTTCCGGCGGGGACCGGCTGCGCGTCGGTGACGAGGGGGCTGGCGGGGGTGCGGGGCGGGGGGGCGGCCGCAGCGTGGGTCGAGGTCGGGAGAGCGAGCAGGAACGCGAGCGCGACGGCCGTCCCGAGGACGAGGGCCCGCATCGGCGCTCCAAAGGTCGGGCGCCCCTAATGAGGACCCCTCCTCACGCCCCTCAATCGTTTAGGGCGCCCATCGCTGCCGGGGCCGGACGATGACCGGGGCGATGCCGCAGGGAGAGCCGTGCATCTTCTGCGACATCGCCGCGGAACGGGCGCCGGCCCACCGGATCTACGACGACCGGTCGACCGCCGCCTTCCTCGACATCTTCCCGTTCACCCGCGGCCATCTCCTCGTCATCCCGAAGCGGCACGGCGCGCGGCTCACCGACCTGCCGTTCGACGATCAGGTCGCCCTCGTCCGCACCCTGGACGAGGTCTGCCGGAGGGTCGAGCGGCTGACGCCGGACTACAACGTCGCGCTCAACGCCGGGGCGAACGCCGGCCAGATCGTCTTCCACGTCCACTTCCACGTGATCCCGCGCTACGGCGAGTCGAACCCGTTCCTCGGCCCGGGGCGGGCGCGGCTACGGGACGACGACGCGCGGGAGCTCGTGCGCGAGCTCTCCCGCGCCTAGGGGCGATGGCTTCCGGCGCCCGTCCTCCGGCGGTCGCCGGTCGGTTCTACGCGGCCGACGGCCGCGAGCTCGCCGCGGAGGTCGAACGGTGCTTCACCGACCCGCGCGGCCCGGGGGGGCTCCCGGCCCGACGGCGCGAGTCCGGTCGCCGGCTCGTCGCCGCGATCGTTCCGCACGCCGGCCTGCGCTACTCCGGCGCGATCGCCGCCCCCGACTACGCCCGCGTCGCTGCCGAGCGGCCCCCCGAGAGCGTCGTGATCCTCGGGGTCGACCACCACGGGGCGGCCTCCGCCCCGGCGCTCTCCGGACGGCCCTGGCAGACGCCGCTGGGGCCGACCGGGGTCGACGCGGAGCTCGTCCGCGCTCTGGACCATCCGCCGCTCACGGTCGACGAGCGAGCGCACGCGCGCGAGCACTCGATCGAGGTCCAGCTGCCGTTCCTCGAGTACGTCCTCCCCCGACCGCGGTTCGTGGCGCTCGAGGTCCCGTTCGGCCCGCTCGCCTCGCTCGTGGAGATCGGCCACCGCGTGCGCGACGCGGTGCGGGGCCGCGACGCGCTCCTGCTCGCCTCCAGCGACTTCTCCCATTACGTGCCGGCCGCTACGGCGGACCGGCTCGACCATCGGGCGCTCGAGGCGATCCTGGCGGGCGACGCGGCGGCGCTCTACGCGGTCGTCCTCCGCGAGCGGATCTCGATGTGCGGGATCGCGCCGGTGACGGCCCTGCTGGGCGCCCTCGCGGACCGTCCGCTCGCGACGTCGCTCCTGCGCTGGGGCCACTCGGGGGAGGTCGAGCCGATGGAGGACGTCGTCGGCTACGCGGCGGTCGCCTTCGAGGAGCGCGCCGCCCCCTCTTAAATATCGGCCGCCGCGTGCGCCGCCGACCGGATGATCCTCTCCGACGCGAAGATCCGGGCGGCGATCGACCGCGGGGCGATCGTCATCCGGCCGTTCCGACCGGCGTGCCTCGGGACGAACTCCTACGACGTGCACCTGGGACCGTACCTCTCGGTCTACCGCGGCGCCGGACTCGACGCGCGGAGGCCGAACCCGGTGACCGAGTTCCGGATTCCGAGGGAGGGGTTCGTGCTGGTCCCCGGTCAGCTGTACCTCGGGGTCACGGAGGAGTACACCGAGACGCACGGCTACGTGCCGTTCCTCGAAGGGAAGTCGAGCGTCGGCCGCCTGGGGATCGACATCCACTCGACGGCCGGCAAGGGTGACGAGGGGTTCTGCAACTACTGGACGCTCGAGATGAGCGTCAAGCTGCCCGTCCGCATCTACGCGGGCATGCCGGTCGGGCAGCTGATCTACTTCGAGATCTCCGGTGACGTGCGCCGCAGCTACGCGGACAAGAGCTCGGCGAAGTACCGCCGGGTGAGCGCGCACCCGACCCCGTCGCGGATGTACCTCAACTTTCCCGCCCCCCGCCGGCCGGGAGCGAAGCGGCGTCGCCCGTGAGCCGTCCCGTCGCCGCCGAGATGGCACGACGGCTCCGCACCTTGCCGGAGCCGGTCGTCCGGACCGCCCGTCTCGAGCTGGTCCGGCCGGATCGGCGCCACCTCGACGAGCTCGTCGAGCTCCTGGACGACCGCTCGGTCGCCCGCTGGACGCTCCACGTCCCGCACCCGTATCGTCGGAGCGACGCCCTGGCCTACTACGCACGGTGGCGGGCGGGCTACCGCGCCGGGACCTCCCTTCCGCTGCAGATCGTCCGCCGGGAGGACGGCCGCCTCGTCGGGGGGACCGGGCTCCACTACCTGAGCGCCGAGCACCGCTGCGCGGAGGTCGGCTACTGGATCGGGGCACCGTACCGGGGCCACGGCTACGCCGGCGAGGCGCTCCGTGCGCTCACCGCCGTCGCCTTCCGCCGGCTCGCCCTCGCCCGGCTGGAGGGCCGCGTCTTTCCCGGCAACGACGCGTCGACCGCGGTGCTGCTCGGGGCCGGGTTCCGTCTCGAGGGTCGGATCCGCTCGGCGATCGTCAAGAACGGCCGGCGGCGCGACGACCTCGTCTACGGCCGGCTCCGGGGCGACCCCGCCCCGCCGGTCCCTGCGGCGGAGGGCCGGGGGACCGGGGCGGGCCCCTCGGGGGCCCCGAGGAAGTAGAACGCCGGGCGGCCCGGGCGCGCGCGCTCGCGGCGACGCTGGGGGTCGTGCGGCGCCGACTCCTCCTCCGCGTAGACCGCGACCGAGCGGAGCCCGAGGCGCCGGACGAGGTAGCCCTCGACGGCGCGGAGCTGTTCGAGCTCGTCCGGCGGCGGCTCGACGGGCGTCTCGCCGCGCACCGACGGCCCGAACCGCTGCACGTAGCGGGGGATCTCGGCGCGGAACGACGCGACCGAGGCGTGCGCGGCCGCGCGCTCCATGATCCCCCGCACCGTCGGCTCCTCCCCGCGTTCGACCGATTCGCGCATCCAGCGCTCGACCTCGCGCTTCCACGGCGCGGCGACGAAGAACAGCAGCTCCCCCGGCACCGGCTCTCCCCGCTCCTCCCGGGGGCGGAGGACCGCGCGGAGGTCCTCCTCGACCCGCTCGAGGTATTCCTCCCGCCGCTCCGCCGCCTCCGAGCGCGCGAACTCCTCCGCGGCCGGGAACGGCTGGACCGCGACCAGGCCGGAGAACGAGCCCTCCCCGAGCTCCTCGGCGAGGTGGGGGCTGACCGGCGCGAGGAGGCGGATCCAGGCCCGCGCGAGCCGGTCGGTCGCGGCGCCGGCGCTCCCCCCTCGCGCGTAGTAGCGACGCAGGAGCGACGGCAGCTCGACGCACGTCGCCTCCGCCGCGGTGCGGAGGTCGGCGGCCGCGTAGCACGCTCGCACGCGGCCCACGAGCTCGTGCATCCGCGAGTCGAGCCAGGCGTCCAGCTCGGGGGGCCCGTCGCCGTCCCCCCGCGCGCCGCGGACGAGCCGGCCGACCTCCTCGAGGCGCGCCACGGCGGCGTCGACCAGCGCGCCGTCGAACGCGAGGTCCTGCGCGCTCGAGGAGGCGAGCAGGTAGAACAGACGGAGGGCGTCCGGACCCCAGCGCTCGAACGCCTCGTCGATCGGGGGGATCCGTCCCCCCTTCGTGCCGACCTCCTTCTTCGAGACCTTCTCCCCGGCCGGGCCGGTGATCCAGCCGTGGGCGAGCAGGCCCCGGGGCCGCAGCGACGGGGGCAGCAGCTTCGCGTGGGTGTAGAGGAACACCGGGAAGTGGACGCGACGGTGCTCCTTGCCCCCGATGTTCAGGTCGAGCGGGTACCAGTAGAGGAACTCCTCGCGCACGGCGGAACGCAGCGGCTCGGGGACCGACGGCTCGCCGGGCCCCTCCCCCAGGAAGACGTGGTCGAAGAACGCGTCCGTGAGCTGGCTCGTCGCGAGCTGGCCGGAGGCGACGAAGCGACGCACGACGAAGTAGGCCATGTAGAAGGTCGAGTCGGCGATCGGCTCGACCGTCCAGCTCGGGTCGAGCGCGAACGGCGAGCCGAGCCAGCGCCCCCGGCGCGTGCACGGCCGGTCCTCGAACCAGTCGATGATCGCCGGGAGCTCGCGGGCGTACTCCTCCGGAACGACGGTGAGCTCGGCGAGGCTCGCGACGGTCGTCGCCTTCCATGCGGGGTCGGAGTAGCGGAGGAACCACTGGTCGGCGACGCGGCGGATGACGACCGCGTGGCCGTTGCGGCAGACGACCGGCTTCGAGAACGCCCGCAGCGGGAAGCTCGTCCCGGTCGCCTCGAGCTGGGCGGCGACGCGCTCTCGGGCGGCCCGCACCGTGACCCCGGCGAGCTCGGGGACGGTCATGCGGCCCCGGACGTACTCGAGGCGGTACAGGCGCTCGGTCGCTTCGTCCAGGCGGTCGCGGTCGGAGAGCCCCCGGACCCCCACGGCGTTCAGCGCCCTCTCCGCCGGCGTCCCGTGGCCGCGCAGCAGCTCGCCTTCCGAGCCCGAGAGCTCCGGCCCGACCTCCAGCAGGACGCGCGGGGCGAGCGGACGGGAGCGCTCCGCCTCGCCGAACTCGCGCAGCGCCGCGGCGTCCGCCGGCGCATGGGCCGGGACGCTCATCACGACGCCGGTGCCGATCGCGGGATCGACCACGGGGCTCGCGAGCACCGGCACGTGGTGGCCGGTGAGCGGAGCGCGCGCCTCCCGTCCGAGCAGTTCCGAGACGTCGACGCTGTGGCCGACCTTCCCGCCGTGCTGCTCGACAAGCCGCTCCGCGGCGGCCGGGCCGACGAGGAACACGAGGTCGCGGTGGTGCCATGCGAGCAGATGACCCCCCGGAGGGAGCCAGAGGTTCGTCACACCGAAGACCGTCTCCGGCCGGAGCGTCGCGGCGAGGAGGATGCGCCCGTCCTCGAGGACGAACGGGACGGTGGTGAAGGCGACGACCTCGGCATCCCCGCCCTCGGCGAGGTCGGTCTCCGCGGCGTCGACCGCGACCGGTCCGCAGACCGGGCAGACCGACGCGTAGTGCGTCCCCTGACCGACGGCGCCGCGCGCGGCGAGCGCACGCATCTGCCAGCGGACGAACGCCCGGTAATCGTCGTCGATGGTCGTCAGGACGCTCGCCCGGTCGACGAGCACGCCGAACCGCTCGAGGACGTCCCGATAGTTTCGCGCGAAGAACCGCGCGACCTCCTCCGGCTCCTCCAGCCGGCGACGCTCCGCGGCGTCGACCCCGGCCTGGTCGAGCTGACGAAGGACGGTCGTGTCCCCGTCGCGCAGCTTCTGGGCCCAGGCGACCGCCGGAAGGCCGGAGGCGTGGATCCCGAACGGCAGGAACACCTCCTCGCCGAGCATGCGGTGGTAGCGCGCGAGGACGTCCAGGTAGGCGTAGCCCCGGAGATGGCCGGCGTGGAGGAAGCCGCTCGGACCGGGGTAGGCGTTGAGCGCGTAGAACTTCCGCCGGCCGGCGCGACGCGACGCCGAGGCGAGCCCGGCGGCACGCCAGGCCTCCTGCCACCGCGCGGGGCCGCTGGCCGCCATCGAGCGGCGGGACGACCGGGCGCGCGTATTAGGAGTGAGCCCGCACCGGAGGCCGGGGGCGAGCGCTTTACGGCCCGGCCGCGCTCCCGAGGGTCGATGCGCGTCATCGAGGTCTTCCACTCGATCCAGGGGGAGGGGATCCTCACGGGCGAGCGGACGTCGTTCGTGCGGACCGCGCGGTGCAACCTGCGCTGCCGCTGGTGCGACACGACCTACTCCTTCGGACCGGGCAAGGAGCGATCGATCGACGCGCTCGTCCGCGAGGTCGCGCGCCACCGCACCCGCTACGCGTGCCTGACCGGCGGCGAGCCGCTCCTCCAGCGCGAGTCGCTCGAGCTCGTCCGGCGGCTCGGTCGACGGGGGATGACGACCGTCATCGAGACCGGCGGCTCGCTCGACGTCGGCCCGTACGCGGGGCTCCCCGGGGTCCACCTGAGCGTGGACGTCAAGTGCCCGTCCTCCGGCATGGAGGGGCGGAACCGATGGGAGAACCTCGCCAAGCTCGGTCCGGACGACACGCTCAAGTTCGTGATCGGGGACCGCCGCGACTACCTCTACGCGCGCCGGGTCCTGCGCCGCTACCGCGGGCCAGCGGGGGTGGTCTTCCAACCGGTCTGGGGAACCGACGCCGGCCGGCTCGCCGACTGGGTCCTCGCCGACCGGCTGGACGTCCGGGTGATGCTCCAGGAGCACAAGGTCCTCTGGGGCGACGTCCCCGGCCGATAGCGGGCGACCGGCGGCACGGATAGCCTAAAGAGTTCGAGGCCCCCGTTGGCGGGCTCGGAGCATGGGCGAGGCTCGGGCAGAGCGCGCCGATCGCGCCATCGGCAGCGACTTCACGTTCGGCAAGGCGAAGGGGATGGTGTTCCCGCGGACCGTGCTCGTCGGTCACGGCGTCCTCGAGGAGCTCGCGCCGACGTGCCGCCAGTTCGGGTTCGCGAGCGTCGGGACGGTCATCACCGGCACCAAGACCGCCGAGCTCGCCGGCCACCGGGCGACCGAGATCCTGAACGGCGCCGGATTCCACGTCGAGACGCTCATCGCCCACGAGGCGACCGGCGCGGAGGTCGACCGCCTCGCCGGCGAGGTCCGCCAGCGGGAGAGCCGGTTCCTCATCGGCGTCGGGGGGGGGAGCAAGATCGACCTCACGAAGGTCGTCGCGGCGCGCCTCGGGGTGCCGTTCGTGAGCGTCCCGACCTCCGCGGCGCACGACGGGATCTCCTCGCCCCGGGCGTCGCTCCACGACGCCGAGAGCGTCACGAGCACCGTCGGGGCCGTCCCGATGGGGGTGATCGCCGACACCGCCGTCATCGTCCAGGCGCCGTACCGCCTCCTCGCGAGCGGCTGCGCCGACGTGATCTCGAACGTCACGGCGATCCTCGACTGGCGCCTCGCCGTCCGCCTCCGGAACGAGGAGTACTCGAGCACCGCCGCGAACCTGAGCGAGTACGCCGCCCAGGAAATCATCGACCGGGCGGAGGCGATCAAGCCGAACCTCGAGGAGTCGGTCTGGATCGCGCTGCGCCCGATCCTCGTCGCGGGGATCGCGATGAGCGTCGCCGGCTCCTCCCGACCCTGCTCGGGGAGCGAGCACCTCTTCTCCCACGCGCTCGACCGCGTCTCGAGCCGACCGAGCCTCCACGGCGAGCAGTGCGGGGTCGGGGCGATCATGATGATGTACCTGCACGGGGGGGACTGGAAACGACTCAAGAACGCGCTGCTGACGATCGGCGCGCCGACGACCGCCCAGGAGCTCGGCGTCAGCGAGGAGGAGGTCGTCCGGGCGCTCATGCTCGCGCACGCGATCCGCCCGGACCGCTACACGATCCTGGGCGACAACGGCCTCGCGCGCGACGCCGCCGAGCGGCTCGCGAGCGTCACCGGGGTGATCCGCTAGCCGATGCCCGAGATCACCCTCTTGGCGGTCGGTGAGGCCCAGCCGGGGTTCGAGTTCGTCTATCAGGGCGGGGCGCCGGTCTGCCGGACCTGCCCGTACCGCCACGCGTGCCTCACCCTCGAGACCGGCCGCCGCTACGCCGTCACGGTCGTCCGTCCGGTGACCCATCCGTGCGCGCTGCAGGAGACCGACGCCCACGTCGTCGAGGTGAAGCCGGTGCCGCGGGCGCTGGTCGTCGACGCGCGCAGCGCGGTCGTCGGGAGCCAGGTCGAGGTCGGCCGGTACCCGTGCCGCCGGCTCGACTGCCCGAACTGGGCGATCTGCGCCGGCCCGACGCTGCCAGCGAAGCAACGCTACCGCATCGAGTCGATCGTCGAGGAGCCCGCGGAGTGCCGGATCGGCCGAACGTTGAAGCGGGTCGACGCGGTCTAGGAAGGTCCCGATGCGGGGCTGTGGGGTAGCTTCGGGCGCGAGGACGAGCCTCCGCCCGCTCTACTGGTCCATCCTTCGGGCTTTGGGAGCCCGGGACCCCGATTCAAATTCGGGCAGCCCCACCGTACCGCCCGGGCGCGCCGGATGACGCCGGGGACGACCCTCGCCCCCGAGGCGACGACCGCCGAGGCGCTCGGCGCGGCCGAGCTGTACTGCGAGAACTGCTCGGCGCTGACGCTCCACCGGATCCTCCGCCTCGAGCGCGCCGGCGCGTCGCCGCGCGCCCTGCAGGGGATCGCGCGCTGCCGTCGCTGCCGGTGGACCCATCCGTTCGTCTCGGCACGGCCGGCGACCGGCTCGGTCGAGGTCGTCGTCTCGAGCGGGGGAACGAGCACCCCCCGCTCGGTCGCGCTCGCCCCGTCCCGCCTCGTCCGGGTCGGCGAGCCGCTGGACGCCGCGCGACCGGGCGCGGTCGTCCGCCGGATCGACCTCGCGCGCGGCGGTCGCGCCGAGGAGGCGGTGGCCCGGGACATCCGTACCGTCTGGCTCGTCGCGCCGGGCGCGCCGTCGGTCCGGCTCGCCGTGATGGAGGGGGCCCGCTCGACGACCGAGCGCGTCCCGGTCGACCCGCGCGCCGTCCTGCGGGTCGGCGGGGCGATCCGCTCCCGTCGGGGTCCGATGACGATCGTCGCGCTCCGCGCGCGGGCGCAGACCTGGCGACGGCCGGACGACGCGTTCCCGGCGGGCGAGGTGAGCGTCGTCTACGCCCGCCGCACGGTGAGCCCGCCGGCGGGCAGCAGCCCCTGGAGGCGGGAGCGCGGCAC
This sequence comes from Thermoplasmata archaeon, assembly GCA_035502035.1. Taxonomy (GTDB): domain Archaea; phylum Thermoplasmatota; class Thermoplasmata; order Lutacidiplasmatales; family UBA184; genus Lutacidiplasma. The sequence continues at coordinate 92,229 of DATJUZ010000008.1, read as the reverse complement.
GCCGAGCTCCCGCGCGAGCTCGACCTCACGTTCCCCCCGCTCGCGCTCGTCGCCGGGGAGGAGCAGGAACCGCGCCTCCCCTCGCGCGCGCAGCGCCGTCGGGGGCGCCACCGAGAGCAGCTCCTCGCCCTCGTAGCGGACGGTCCCGATCCCCAGCTCCAGCGGGACGTCTGCCACGAAGTGCTTCGTGCCCCGCACGACCCACGCCCCCCGCGCGACGAACTCGCCGGCACCGGCGCTCTTGGAGACCTGGTCTGGCGTCGCCCAGAACGCGGTCCCCGAGGCAAGACCGGCCCGCCAGGCCTTCGAGAACGCGACCGCCCACTGCGCCGCCTCGCGGAGCGATGCCTCGGTCGCCGTCGCGGGGGGGGTCGGTCGCTTGAGCACGACGCTCGCGGCACCGTGCAGGTCCGCGTGGAAGTACAGGTCCCCGTCCTTCAGGTGGCGCCGCACGAGGAGGTCGTTCGACGGCGCGTCCCGGCCGCCCAGGACGAGCGCCCCCTCCGAGGTGACGAACCAGCGGAACTTCTCGAACCATCGGGGCCCGCGGTTGCGCGCGGTCGTCCTCGGCCGCGCAGGCGACGGTCGGCGCTCGGTCTCGAACCCCGCGAGCCGCTCCTCGGTCGCGCGGAGCGCCGCGCTCGCCCCCTCGAGCTTCTCGGCGAGCCGCTTCGCCTCCTCGTACAGGCGCTGGGCCGCCTCCCGCGCCGTCCCCCCGGTGGCGAGCGCGACGACCCGCTCCCCGAGCGGGACGTCGACGCGGCGGGGGGTCGGCCGCTCGAGCGCGGCGCGGGCGAGCGCCTCCTCGGCGTGAGCGTAGTGAGCATAGACCGCCTCGGCGTCCCGCCGCCGGTCCTCGATCGACGCGGCGAGCTCGGCCCGGGCGCCCCGCTGCCGCTCGACCAGGCGTTCGAGGCCCGCCCGCTCGGCGCGCCGCGCCGCCTCCTCCGGGCTCGGGGCCCGCGGCTGGAGCGAGCCGAAGAAGACGACCGCCGCCTCGGAGAACGTCGGGCGCGGCTCGAGCTCTACGCCGGGGACCCCCTCCCACCGACGGGGTCGGTAGGGGCTTGCGTCGACGACCTGATCGCCGCGGCGGACGAGGTAGCCGGCCGGACGCTCGCCGACCTCCCCGAGCAGCGCGGCGAGCAGCCGATGGACCTCGGGGGCGAGCTCGTGCGCCGCCGGCGACGCCGGCCGGGCGCCGTCCCACGCCGCGCGAGCGACCAGCTCCTCGGCGACCGGACCGCCGAGGGCGAGACGGGCCGCAAGCGTGCTCGCGAGGTCGGTCCGCGACCGGGCGAGCTCGGCCTCGATCTCCGCGGCGGTCGCGGCGAAGGCGTCCGCCCGTTGCGGGGGTCGCTCGTAGGCGGCTCCCGGGCGGACATCCCGATGCGCCCATCGGCGCGCCTTCTCGACCGCGACGAGCCGTCCCTCGCGGGCGAGCAGCAGATTGCCGCTGCCGAACAGCTCCGCCCCGACGACCGTCCGGACCGGGTCGCTCGCGCGGGCGAGCTCGAGCTCGAGGAACCGCTCTCCGGCCGGTTCGGCGATCGGCGCGAGGCTCGCCCCGCTCGCGAGGCGCCGGAGCTCGCGGGCGAACGTGCTCAGTCCCTCGGCGTGCTCCTGCCCGGCAGGGACCCAGGCGGCGTAGAGACCCGGCACGAGCCACAGCTCGAGGCGGGTCCGGTGGCCCCGGAACACGAGCCCGACGCCCCGCGGGTCGAGGTCGAACGCCTTGTCGAGCCGGGAGCCCGTGACGGCCCGGCCCTCGCGGACGACGGCGAGCAGGTCGAGGGCGGTCGAGCGGTCCTTCGGCGTCGGTTCGGTGCGGACCGCCATCTCCCGCTCCTCCGGTCGAGGAGCCGGCCGGGCCGCTTTAAGGGTTGGTCGGCTGGTCGCCCCTCGTGGCGGCGGCGGAGGCGACCGACGCCGTCCGCTGGCGGGCGCGCGCCCGCCGGCTCGCGGAGGAGGAGCTGCGGCCCCTCGCCGCGGAGATCGACCGGGCCGACGCCTTCCCGGCGTCGGTCGTCGCCTCGCTGGCCCGCGAGGGGCTGTTCGGGCTCGGCCTCCCCGAGCGCTGGGGGGGCGTCGGAGGCGACACCCGCAGCGTCGCCGGCGTCCTCGAGGAGCTGGCCTCCGCGAGCGCCGCCGTCGCCGTCGAGCTCGCCGTCCACCTCTCGGTCTGCGCGCAGCCGATCCTGCGCGCGGGCTCCGATGCCCAGCGGCAGCGCTACCTGCCGGCGCTCGCGCGGGGCGAGCTGCTCGGCGCGTTCGCACTGAGCGAGCCGGGCGTCGGCTCGGACGCCGCGGCCCTGCGTACGCGCTACCGTCGCCTCCCTGAGGGGTTCGAGCTCGAGGGGACGAAGATGTTCATCTCGAACGCCGTCAGCGCGGGGGTCGTCCTCGTCTTCGCGACGACCGACCCGACGCTCGGCCACCGCGGGATCAGCGCCTTCGTCGTTCCGCCGCGGACCCCGGGGTTCTCGGTGGCGCAGCGGCTCGGGAAGCTCGGGCTCCGGGGGAGCGAGACGACCGAGGTCGTCCTTGAGCGGGTGCGGTTGCCGCCGGAGGCGCTCCTCGGCGACGAGGGGGGCGGCCTCGCGATCGCGCTCGAGGCGCTCGCCGGCGGGCGCGTCGGGATCGCCGCGTGCGCCCTCGGGGTCGCGCGCGCGGCGTTCGAGGAGATGGCCCGGAGCGTGCGCCGCGCCGACGCCGAGTGGAAGCGCCACCTCCTCGCGCGCTCGTTCGCCGAGCTGAGCGCGGCCCGCGCGGTCGTCGACCGGGCCGCCGAGCGCAAGGACGCGGGCGAGCCGTTCGTGCTGCCGGCGTCCGTCGCGAAGCTCCTCGCCTCGCGCGCCGCCGTCCGGATCGCCTCCGCGGGGATCGACGTCGCCGGCGACCGCGGAGGTCGCGCCGGGGCGGAGGCCGAGCGGCTCTACCGCGACGCCCGCGTCTTCCCGATCGTCGAGGGGACGAGCGAGATCCAGGAGCTCATCATCGCGCGCGCGGTCCTGGACGCCGCGGACGGCCGAACGCTCTTGTAACCGTCACGGCTCCGAACGCTCCGTGCGGCGACGTTCGGAGCGGTCCGACCCGCCGGGTCCCCCGGCCGCCCCCCTCGCGCTCGAGGCGGCGGGCCTCGACCCCGCGGTCGCCGACCTGCTCCGGCGGGACGGGATCCGCGAGCTCTACCCGCCCCAGGCCGCGGCGATCCCGCTGGTCGAGGCCGGCCAGAGCCTCCTCCTCGCCTGCCCGACCGCGAGCGGGAAGTCGCTGGTCGCCTACCTCGCGCTCCTCCGCGCGGCGCGCGCGGGCCGGACCGGCCTCTACCTCGTCCCCCTGCGGGCCCTCGCGCACGAGAAGGCCGAGGAGCTCGAGAAGTTCGCCGAGCTGGGCGTTCGGGTCGGGATCTCCATCGGGGACTTCGACCTGCGGGCCGGCCAGCTCGAGCACCTGGACGTCCTGGTCGCGACCAGCGAGAAGGCCGACGGCCTGCTCCGTCGGGGCAGCCCGTGGCTCGACCGCCTGGGCGTCGTCGTCGCCGACGAGGTCCACCTCCTCCGCGACCACGAGCGCGGTCCCACGCTCGAGGTCAGCCTGACCCGTCTGCGCCGGGCCTACCCCGGGCTCCAGGTCGTCGCGCTGTCGGCGACCGTCGGGAACTCCGAGGAGGTCGCCGCCTGGCTGGGCGCCGCGCACGTCGCGAGCGAGTTCCGGCCGGTCCCGCTGAAGATGGGCGTCTATCGGCAGGGACGGCTGACGTTCACGGACCTCTCCAGTCGGGAGCTCGCGCCGCCGGACGAGCCCGTGCCGCGGCTGGTCCGGACCGCGATCGAGGAGGGGGGCCAGGCGCTGGTCTTCGTCAACAGCCGGCGGGCGAGCGAACAGCTCGCGAAGGCGCTCGCGCCCACGGTCGGCCGACGCCTGAGCCCGGACGACCGCGCGCTCGCGCGGGCGACGTCCGAGCAGCTCGGCGAGATCGCGGAGGAGGAGACCGAGGGGACCCGGCGCCTCGCGGCGCTCCTGCCCCACGGGGTCGCCTACCACAACGCCTCGCTGACGAACCCGGAGCGGCGGCTCGTCGAACGGGGGTTCCGCTCCCGCGCGATCAAGGCGCTCGTCGCGACGCCGACGCTCGCCGCCGGGATCAACCTGCCCGCGCGCCGGGTCGTCGTGCGCGACACCACCCGCTACGACGATCGCCTCGGCATGCAGGCGCCGATCCCGGTGACCGAGGTCCGCCAGATGCTGGGGCGGGCCGGACGGCCCCGGTTCGACCCGTACGGCGAGGCGGTCCTGGTCGCCCGGACCCCCGACGAGGAGGACCGGTTCCTCGAGACGTACCTGGACGCGGCCCCGGAGGCGATCGAGAGCCGGCTCGCCGGGGAGCCGGCGCTGCGGATGCACCTGCTCGCCCTCGTGGCGAGCGCCGCGGTCCGCAGCGAGGCCGACCTCCACGACTTCTTCGCCGCCACGTTCTACGGCCGGACGCTGCCGCTCCCGGACCTCCACCGCAAGCTCGACCGGGTCCGCGGCTTCCTCGAGCGTCACGAGCTGCTCGAGCGGGGAACGGAGCTGCGCGCGACGCGCTTCGGCGGACTGACGAGCGAGCTCTACCTCGACCCGATGAGCGCGATCGTCCTGCGGGGCGCCCTCGCACGGGCCCCGATCGGCGTCGCGACGTTCCCGCTGCTCGCCGCGGTCGCCGCGACGCCCGACCTGCCCGCGCTGTTCCTCCGCCGGGGAGAGGAGGCGGAGTACCTGGCGCGGTTCACGGACGAGGCGAACGAGCTGCTCGTCCAGCCCGAGGAGCCGCCGCTCGACCTCGACCTGGACGGCCTGCTGGCGACGCTGAAGACGGCGGCCGTGCTCGAGGCATGGCTCACCGAGACCCCGATCGTCGAGCTGACCGAACGGTTCGGGATCGGCGCGGGCGACCTTCGCACGAAGGTCGAGGACGCCGAGTGGCTGTTGTTCGCCGCCGGGAGGCTCGCGACCGCCTTCCAGCGACGGCTCGTCCGCCCGCTCGACGACCTCGCGATGCGGATCCGCTACGGGGTCCAGGAGGAGCTGCTCGACCTCGTGCGCCTCCGCGGGATCGGTCGGGTGCGCGGCCGTCTGCTGTTCCAGGCCGGCCTGCGCGACCGGGAGGCGCTGCGCCAGGCGCCGCCGAGCCGGATCGCCGCGGCCCTCCGCTCGAGCCGGCTCGCGGAGATGGTGCTCGCCCAGCTCAACCGGCCGTCGCGCTCGGCCAGCGCACCGGTCCCAGCGCCCCCCGCGGACCCTCCTCCGTCGGCGACGCGCCGGGTCGCCAGGCGTCTCGACGACTTTGCGGAGGGGTCGGAACTGTGACCCATTCCTCGATCGGCGTCAGGACCCGAAGCTCCGACCGGCTCCCTCCCGCGCCCCCGGTCCGGATCTCGCGCCGCACGTAGCCGGCGCGCTCGAGGCGCACGAGGCGGCGCCAGAGCGTCGTCGCGGGGAGTGGCGGGACGCCCTCGGCCCGGGCGAGCTCCTCCTCCAGGCGTCGGACCTCGCCGAGCGGGGCCGTCGCCCCGCCGCTCGCCCGGCCGATCGCGTCGACGACCCACGGCTCGACCGGGACGGCGAGCTCCTCGCCCCGAGGCAGGAATCCCCGCCCTGAGAGGCGTCCGCCCCCGAGCAGCTCGCGTCGGAGCAGCTCCACGGCCCGGCGGCTCCCCCCGCCGTCCTCGATCGCGCCGGCGACGAGCCGCGCGACCAGCGCGCTCGGGGGATCGCGCCCGAGGGCCCGGCGCGCGCGGTCCCGGACGATCGCAGCGAGGGTTTCGGGCACGTACGGCCGGAGCTCCACGAACGGGCGGAGCCCGCCGGCCGCCCCGGACGCGCGCGCGGGGGCGAGGAGCCCTTCCCGCGTCCCCGCGAGGATCGTCCAGGACGGGGGCAGCCCGCTCTCCCCTTCGGGGAGGAAGCGATCCGGCGCCGCGAAGGCACGGAGGACGGGCCCGAGCTCGGGACCGCCGACGACCGCGTCGTCCAGGACGAGGACGAACGGGCGGGCCTCCCGACGGAGCCGGCGGAGGACTCCCGCGAGGATCTCGGCGACGGGGAACCCTCGGCCGTCGAACCCGGCGTCGAACAGGCGCAGGAGCGCCGAGGCGACCCCGTGGGCGCCGTTCGCCCCGGCGAGGCGAACGTGGAGCACCCTAGCCGGGGCACCCGCGCCCCGCAGGCGCTCGACGACCTCCCGCGCGGCGCGACGCGCGACCGTCGATGTGCCGGAGCCGCTCGGTCCGCTGATGGCGACGATCCACGGCGGGGGAGCGACCGGGGACGGGGGGTCGAGCCGTCGCACGACCTCGAGGACGTCCCGCTCGCGGGCGGTGACGGTCGGGGGGAGCCAGTCGTTCGAGAGGACCTCGGGGTTCGAGACGGGGAACATGCCGAGGCAATTACCTAGGCTGTATAAGATTCCTGTTGAGCCGGGGGTCGGGCGATGGAAACTGCCAAACGGTCGCCGCTCTCCGGGTCGAGCATGGCGATGGGCTCCCGCGGTCGACCCGGGCTGATCCTCCTGCGGGACCTCCTCGTCGCGACGGTTCTCGGCGGCGTCCTGTTCGCGCTGTTCGGGGTCTTCAACGCGCGGCTGCTCCGCGGCTTCAGCGCCCCGGAGGTCCTGCTGCTCGAGGCGGGGGCGATCGTCCTGGTCGCGTTCCTCGTCGCCCGGGCCGTCACCAACGCGACGAACTCGTTCCTCGAGCATCACGGTCTCCGGGCGAGGGGCCACGCGGTCCGCCTCTTCCTCAACCTGCTGATCGCCATCGGGACCGTCTTCGCCCTGTTCCGGCTCGCGGGCGTCTCCGCCGAGTCGGTGCTGCTCGGAGCAGGGTTCACCGGGATCGTCCTCGGGCTCGCGTCGCAGACCGTCCTCTCGAACGTCTTCGCCGGGGTCCTGATCGTCTTCGCCGATCCGTTCCGGCCCGGGGACCGCGTCGGGTTCATCACCTGGCAGTTCGGCATCCTCCCGGGGTCGTATCCCCACGAGGCGGTCCTCCCGACGTACTCCGGGACCGTCGAGGACGTCGGACTGACGTACACGACGATCACGCTCGACACCGGCGGCGTCGCGAAGCTGCCGAACGGCATCGTCATCCAGGCGCTGGTCGTCCTGCCTCGGGGGGCGACCGTCCAGCGGGTGCGACTGACGTTCCCGCTCAGCGTGAGCCTCGCCTCGGTGGAGGCGGCGGTGCCCGCGCTCGCCGCGACGCTCCCGCCGCCGTTCGAAGGGGCGCCCCCGCCGCGCCTCGAGGTCGCGGAGGTCGGGGCGACGTCCTGGGATGCGGTGGTCGTCCTCTGGACCGACACCCGGGACCCGGGCGGGATCCGGGACCGCGTCCTGCGGGTGCTGCTCCGGAGCGGGTCGGCGAGTCGACCGAGCTAGGACTTCGACGCCCCGTGTCACGGCTCGAAGCCGTTATCGGCGCCGCGGCGTTCGCCCTCGGGCTGCGATGCACCCGCATCCGGCCCTCGTCATCGCCGCGGTCGTGGCGATGCTGGCGAGCGGGCTCGCGACGACCGCGCCGGCGACGGGGTTAGGGACGCACGGAGCACCCACTCCCGCGGACCTCCCGGCGGGTGCCCCCTCCCTCCTCCGCGCCAACGCATCGGCGCCGGGGCCTCGGCCGTACGAAGCCCCGGGAGGCTCCGGCCCGTCCGAGGCCGGGCCGCCGGGGATCGCATCGGTCGTCGCGGCCGAGGAGGCGCTCGAGATCCCTCCGACGGAGATCCTGCCGCCCCACCCCTCGGCGACCCCCACGGAGGTCGCGGCGGCGACCGCGAGCGGGGCGATCCGACCGCTCTACACCGGCACGCCCGCTCCGATGGGTCTCGCCTACTACGGCCTCAGCGCGGGCGCCGGCGGCGCTGTCGTCGCGAGCGTGCTGAACACGACCGGGCTCCGGGGGACCGTGGACCTGAACGCGAGCGGCGTTCGGGCCGGGGACCTCTACAACAACGAGGGGGACGGCTTCGGCATCCAGCTCAACGCCGTGCTGACGAACGTCACCCTGTTCGGCACGCCGGGCTACGCGTTCTGGGCGCAGGACGTCGTCCAGTACTACCCGCTCGGCCACTTCCTCACCGTGGTGACGAACCTCTGGAACTTCTCGTCGCCGTCCGCCGTGGTCACCGAGAACGCGATCTACCGCCACAGCGCCTGGGGGACCGACGCCGCCGGCACGGCGGGGGTCTACTACGCGCAGTACCCTCTCCCGTTCCCGGTGCGCTATCCGTTCAACCTGACCCTCGAGCTGAGCAGCTCGATGAGCGGGGGCCGGGACCGCGTGGACCTCGCCGTCCAGCTCGCGAGCGGCCGGTATCCGGCCGAGGACTTCTCGAGCGCGAACCTCACCGACGGGAACGGAAACTCCCGACCGTTCGATTACGTCGTCTTCAACTCGACCGCGCCCCACCGGCCGGGGGTCGCCGGGCCGGCGGAGTTCACGGCCGACGGGCGGGCGTACAACGCGTTCGGGATCCCGGACGACTTCGAGCTCGTGTTCGGCGGCGTCGACTCCGGTGAGCAGTCGACGCTGCTTGTCGCCGACGCGACCCTCGGCCTCGCCTACCGCGCGGGAAGCGGCTTCGTCGCGGTCCCGTCGGCCTACAGCTACGGGAGCGAGACGGGGGAGACGGCCTCCGGGGCGCACGTCGCCTGGAGCGCGGCCACGGCCGGCGCGCCGGACGGTCTCGCCGAGTACGGGACGATGACCACCGGACCGTCGCTCCTCACCGGTCTCTGGGGGACCGGGGTCCCGCAGGGTTCCGTTCCGGTTCGGCTCGCGCTCTCGCCGTCGAACGCGTTCGAGCTCTTCGGTCCCGGATCGGGGTGGCCGGCGGCGTTCACCGTCCACGAGCCGGCCCTCGCCCCGCTCGCGGCGACCGAGACGGTCTACCTGAGCCCGGGGAACTACACCCTGTCCAGCGAGCTTTCCGATTTCACGCCGCAGACGGCCACGCTGGATGTGCGAGCCCCGATGACCGAGGCGGTCGTGCTCGCGCCGAACGCCTCGGCCGGGATCTACACCCCGCTCTGGGCGTTCTCCAACACGGAGCTCGCGTCGCTCGCCACGGCGGGCAACGGTACGCCGGCCGACCCGTACGTGGTCGAGAACGCCCAGCCGGGACCCATTGCAGCCTCCTTCGGCCTCTACAACGACTACCAGTTCCCGGTCTATCCGGCCGTCTTCCTCTACGGAACGACCGCCTCGACCGAGTTCGATGACCCGCCGGAGCTCGCGGTCGCGACCAACACGTCCGCCTACCCCGGACCGGAGCTGCCGGCGGTCGACTACCTGTCGTACTGGTTCTGGAACGTCTCCCACGTCGCCGTCCTCAACGCCCCCCGCATCCAGGGATGGGTGGCGCCGTCCAACGGCAGCTACGGGTTCCGCGTGTTCGTGGGCACGCCGTTCAACGACGAGGCGATGGTGTTCTTCAACTCGACCCACGACCTGGTCGCGAACGACAGCTTCTACGCCGGGAGCTCCGACGACCTGCTGCTGTACAACGGCGGCGCGTTCTTCCACGCCCCGTTCGGGGGAGGGAGCACCGGCGGGGGCAACAACACCGTCTGGGGGAACTGGTTCCGAGGGACCGCGGACATCGGTCTCCTCGAGGCCGAGTCGGACGACCTCGTCTACAACAACCGCTTCGGGGCCGAGTGGACCGCCGAGACGCTGCCGTACGACCAGTACACGGCGGACGGCGAGACGTACGGCTACCTGCCGGGCCTTTCGCCGGATTACGACCGCTTCAACGTCTCGCGCCAGCCGGCGTCGGCCGTGCACTATGCGGCCGGGTTCCCGGCGGTGCCGCTCTCGGGCAGTGTGATCGGTACCGCCTACCAGGGCGGCAACGCCTGGTGGGACTACGGGGTCGTCTACCCGGCCGGCGAGCAGGCGCCGTCCGACCCGTATGGCAAGCTCCCGTACTCCGACTGGGGGCTGATCATCCACGGCGGCGACTTCGTTCCCCTGACCCGGGTGGCGCTGTACCCGGTGGCGGTCGTGGGCCCGTCCCCGATGCCGAGCGGCGTCTCGCTGCCGGTCACGGTCCGCGCGACGAACGGCTCGCTGCTCGACCGCTGGACCGATACCGGGGGGAACCGCACGGTCGACCTGCCGAACGGCAGCTACGTCCTCGGGCTCGACGTCCCCGCCGGCTGGGCGTCGACCGCGGCCGGCGAGACGTTCACGGTCAACGGCTCGGCGGCGTCGATCGTCGTCTCCCTCGTCCCGGCGCCGGGGGACGAGGAGGTGACGTTCTCCGAGAGCGGGCTGGGGCCGTACGTCTCCTGGTCGGTGAACGTCACGGGCCTCCCCGGCTCGCCCGGGTTCGTGCTCGAGTCGACGGGCTCGGGCGTCCCGAACGCGACGAGCCTCGAGCTGTCGCTCCCGAGCGGGCGGTACGCAGCGACGATCTTTCTCACCTACGCGTGCACCTATCGCGCGAGCCACGACCGGCGGGCGATCGACGTCGGCGACGGTCCGCTCGTCGTCCCGGTCCGATTCCATCCCGTTCGCTCCGGCTGCCCCCGCGTCGTCGTCCGGGAGGTCGGGCTGCCGCGGGGGAAGGCGTGGTCGGCGTTCGTCTCCTACGCGGTCCTTGCGCAGGTGCACGCGACCCGGCGCGCGCCGACGATGCGGTTCGCGGTCGACCCGGGGACGGTGGTCGTGTTCGTGATCGGGCCCCCGGGGTACCGGCCCGTGGAACCGGTGGTCGTCGCGTTCCTCGAGGTCGGCACGCTCCGGCTCACCTTCGAGTTCGAGCCGACCTGACCCCACCCCGAGGGGACGGTCCGGCCCCGTTCGCGCGCGCCGCACCGGGCCGTTAAATCCGACGGCGCCTCCGCCGGCCCGGGGCTCCTCGATGTCCTACCGGGTGACGCTCATCCCCGGCGATGGCATCGGACCGGAGGTCACCGCGGCGGCGCGCCTCGTCGCGGAGGCGACCCGGGTCGGCTTCGACTGGGAGGTCGTCGACGCGGGCGAGCCCGCGATCAAGAAGAGCGGCTCGCCGCTGCCGGAGGAGGTCCTCGAGTCGATCCGAAGGACCCGCCTCTGCCTCAAGGGGCCGATCACGACCCCGATCGGGAGCGGCTTCCGTTCGGTGAACGTCGCGCTGCGGCAGCAGCTCGACCTGTTCGCGTCGGTCCGTCCGGCCCGGGCGATCGCCGGAGAGGGAACGCGGTTCCCCGAGACCGACCTGATCGTCGTGCGCGAGGCGACCGAGGGGCTCTACTCGGGGGTCGAGCACTGGGTCGACCGCGAGCACTCCGCTGCCGAGTCGGTCGCGGTCGTGACGCGCAAGGCGTGCGACCGGATCGTCCGGTTCGCCTTCGAGCTCGCGCGGAAGGAGCGGCGGCGCCACGTGACGGCGGTGCACAAGGCGAACATCATGAAGACGACCGGCGCGCTGTTCCAGACCGCGTTCCGCGAGCTCGCCCCGCAGTACCCGGAGATCGCCGCGGACGAGCGCCTGATCGACAACATGTGCATGCAGCTCGCGAAGAAGCCGAGCGAGTACGACGTCCTCGTCACGACCAACCTCTTCGGCGACATCCTCTCCGACCTGTGCGCCGGGCTCGCCGGCGGGCTCGGGGTCGCGCCGGGGGCGCTGTTCGGCGACCGGATCGCGGCCTTCGAGCCGGTGCACGGCTCGGCCCCGAAGTACGCCGGCCAGGACCGGGCCGACCCGGTCGCCGAGATCCTCTGCGTCGAGCTGCTGCTGCGGCACGTCGGCGAGCGCGACGCCGCCGACCGCGTCTTCCGTGCGGTCTGGGAGACGATCGCGGAGAAGAGGGTCGTCACCTACGACCTCGCCCTGCCGGGGTACACCGCGCGGCCGGTCGCACCCTCCAGCTGCTCGGCGATGGCGCGCGAGATCGCGCGGAAGGTCCCCGTCGTCGACCTCACGGCTCCGTTGCCGCGCCCCGCGGCCTCGGGCGGCGCCGGCCTGGACGCGAGCCTCGAAGCCTAAGCCTCGCCGAGGACCTTCACGATCACGCGCTTCGGGCGCTGGCCGTCGAACTCGCCGTAGAAGACCTGCTCCCACGGACCGAGGTCGAGGTCGCCGCGGCTGACGGGGAGCACGACCTGGTGGCCGAGCAGGAGGTGCTTGAGGTGCGCGTCCCCGTTCGACTCGCCGGTCCGGTGGTGCTCGTAGTCCCCCCGCGGTGCGAGACGCTCGGCCCACCGCTCGATGTCGGCGTGGAGACCCGGCTCATCGTCGTTGACGAACACCGCCGACGTGATGTGCATCGAGGAGACGAGGGCGAGCCCCTCCCGGACCCCGCTCGCGCGCACGATCGAGCGGATCCTGTCGGTGAGGTTCACGAGGGCGTGCGGCGTCGGGGTCTCCATGACGAGGTACTCGGTTCGGCTGACCATCGTCCGCCCGTGTCCGAGGAGAGGCTTAAGGTGACGGCCGCCGCGTCGCCGGAGCGGGGACTCCGACGATGAGCTCGGCCCGGCCGGTCCGACTCGCCCGTCCGAACCCGGCAGGGCCCGGGCCGCCGGCCGAGGCGACGGCGGTGGCACCTCCTATCCCCCCCGCCCCGCGGGTCGAGCGCCGGGCGAACACGTTCGCCGCCCGACGGGCGCGTTTCCTCGCGCTGCTCTACGTCGCCGGGGTGGCGGCGCTCTTCGGGGCGCTGGCGGGAGTGGCTCGCGCAGGACCCCGCGGAGGCTCCTCCGGGGTCACCGGGGAGCTCCTCCTCTTCGGCGGGGTCGCCGCCGTCGTGGCGCTCGTTGGTGCGCTGGTCGCCCTCGGTTCGGCGCCGCGGGAGCTCCTCCTGTCCGAGCGGGCGACGATCGTCGTCCGGTGGTGGGGACATCGCGTCACGCTGCCGGAGCGGAGCCGTCTGCGCGTCACCGTGCTCCGACGCGTCCCCGCAGGGGTGCTCGGCGGGGTCGCGATCGAGACCGTCGAGATCCTCGGGGGCAAGCGGCGCACGACGCTCTCGCTCGACGAGGGATTGCTGGACCCTCCCCCGGATCGCTGAGCCGGGATCCCCATCGGGACCGGCCGGAATTCCGAGAGGCCGGCGGCCCAGCGATCGCCGGACCGGAGGACCCCGCCGGATTTCTCACCGGGGGCCGGCGTCCGACGGCGCCCGCTCTCCCGCCGGGGGCCCCGAGGTTAGACCGCTCCGGGCGTGCGCCCCCGTACGGAGGGGGCCGCCCGGCTCAGGCGAGCAGGTCCTCGAGCTCGCCCGCCACGAGGGTCAACAGCTGGTCGAGGGAACGGTTCTTCAGCTCCGTGATGTGGCCGCCGTCGGTCTCGAGGCGGGCGAGGAACTCGTCGCCGTCGCGCACGAACGAGAGCGACAGGACGTGGTGACGGCCCCCCGGCAGGGGGACCTCGAGCTCGGGGATCGGTTCCTTCGGCGCAGCCGCCTTCGGCGCGGACTTCGGAGCGGACTTCGGAGCGCCCTTGGAGGCGGATCTCGGGGGGCTCTTCGGGGTCGGACGGGCGGGGCTCGGCTTGCTGCCGGTCCTCCGTGCCGGGGCACTGGGCTTCGGCCGGGTCGAGGGGGCGGGAGGTCGGGAGGAGGGCCTCTTGGGGGTCGGCTTGCCCGAGGGTTTCCCGCGGCGCTTGGACGGCATCCCCGAGCGGCCTCGCTGCGGCCGCACTTGGCCCCCCTATTTATGGGTGCCGTTCGCGAGCCGACGGGAAAACCGCGGTCGGCGGTCCGGCCGGGTCTTGAAGAGCGGGTCCGCACGTCCCGGACCCCCGGATGGAACCGTCGGCCGACCCTCCCGCGGCCCCGATCCCCCCCGCGCCGCCGCTCCGCGGGGCGACGGCGATCGTCCTGGCCGGGCTCGCCCTCCTGCTGGTCGCCCTCGCGCTGGAGCCGAACCTCGGCTTCGCCGCGTTCGGGTCCGACACCGGCGAGTACTACTACCTGACAGCGCACCTGGTCGCGAGCGGCGGACTGCCCCACGGCAGCGCCTACGGGGGGTGGGGGAGCGCCTACCCGGACTTCCCGGGGATCTTCCTCCTCGCGGGGGCCGGTGCCCAGGCGCTGTCGATCGGCCCGTTCAGCGCCCTCACCGTGATCGTTCCGGCCGTCAGCATGCTGTCGGTGCTGCCGTTGTTCCTGCTGTTCCGCCGCCTCTACCCGAACGACCGCGTCGCTCTGCTCGCGGCCGCACTCAGCTCGGTCGCGATGCCCCGGGCGTTCTCGCTCGCGCACCCGGCGCCGCTCGCGCTCGGCGACCTTCTAGCGGTCGCCGCGCTCTGGATGCTCGTCGAGTCGCGGAACGACCGACGGTGGTACGTCCTCCTCGTCCCGACCGCCGGGGCGCTGATCGTCACCCACCACCTGTCGAGCTACTTCTTCGCGATCGGGGCGCTCGGCGGGATCGTCCTGCTCGAGCTCTGGCGGCCGGGGCTCTGGAGCCGGCGGTTCCCGCTGCGCGAGTTCGTCTTCGTCGCCGGGTTCGTCACCGGGACATTCACCTTCTGGTTCTACGGGACGACGACGTTCGTCGCCAAGGTCCTGCTCCCCGGGCTCGGCGAGAGCACGGCGGTCGGGTTCCTTTCGTTCGAGGCGCTCGGGCTCATCGTCGTCGCCGGGGCCGCGGCGGCCGTCCGGTGGCGTCGCGGCCGGGCGCGCCCGGGGCGCTCCTGGGTCCGCATGCCGACCGACCGCAGCCTGCTGCGCGACCTGGTCGTCATCGCCCTGGTCGTCTTCGGCGCTGCGGCGACGCTCCTGGTCGTTCCGCTCCCGGGGACGAGCCAGTCGACCCGGCCGCTCGCGATCCTCTGGTTCGCCCCCGTGCTCGCCCTCGGGGTCCTCTGTGCGGGCAGCCGACGGGCGCTGAGCCCTGCCCGCCTCGCGCCGTTCGCGCTCGCCTGGCTCGGGGCGCTCGGCGCCTCCGCGGCGGCGATGCTCGGCCTCGCGGTCGTCGGCTCGAGCTCCCCTTCGCTCGCGGTGCTCGCCGACCTCTCGGCGACGCTCGCCCCGGACCGGCACGTGGAGTACCTGTTCCTCCCCCTCGGCCTGTTGATGGCCGTCGGCGCCGCCCGTCTGGTCGCCCGGGCGGGCGAGCGCGGAGGGCGACGGGCGATCGCCGCCGGGACCGTCGCCCTCGTCCTCGTCGTCGCCGCGAACGCGGCGATCGTCTACCCGCCCCAGGCGGATTTCGGCGGCTTCCAGGAGGGGCTGACGCACGGCGACGCGGCGCTGTGGATGTGGGTCGGGATCGCCGAGCCCCCGGGGACGACGGTCGCGACCGACCACCGCCTCAGCTCGTTCCTGTTCGGGGTCGACGACCTTCGGGCGACCTGGGTGACGACACCGGCCCTGTTCACCGGCTCCTCCTGGAGCGCCGCACGCGCCGAGCTCAACGCCTCCGGCGTACCGGACCCCGCGCACGCCGCCGCGATCGAGCTGGTGGCGCTGGACGCGGTCATGGTCACCGGCGTGGCGCTGAACCCCGCGGACCTCGCGCTGCCGCTCAGCGGGGCCGCCCTCCACTGGTTCGACGACGTCGGCTTCGTGCCGATCTACGAGAACGGGGCGCAGGTCGTCTACCTGGTCGACCTCGCCGCGCTGCCGAGCTGAACGAGCGAGCCGTCCCGCCCCCAGCTCAGGAGCGGGCAGCGCGCGACGGCCGCCAGCTCGTCGAGCAGGCGGGCCGCCCAGGCGAGCTTGCGCAGCTTGGTCGCGCGGGCCCGCGGGTCCGGTTCGTCGGCCGTCGCGAGGTCGAACCCCCAGAGGAGGATCCGCCGGGCCCCGACCTCCTCGGCGAGGTACGCCCCGCGGTCGCCGTCGGTGAACCCTCCCACGTCGATCAGGCCGTCGCGGGGCGGGCCGGCCCACGACCCCGCCAGCTCCCCCGGGAACTGGGGGACCCACTCCTCGAGCGCGGGGCGGTTGTCGCCGTGGGCGTGGACGACCACGAGCGCCCCCCGACCGTTCGCCTCCACCTCGGCGCTCACCGGCCCGTCCAGGTCCGTCACGAGGACCTCCGGCACGAGCCCGGCCTCGAGGCACGTCCGGCTCGCGCCGTCGGCGGCGACGACGGCCACGGGGGGGTCGGACGGGGGGAGGCGCCAGACCGGCGGCGGGCCGGCTCCCGGGGCGAGCCCGACGACGACGACGTCGCGCCCGCGAAGCCGTCCCCCGACCCGCGCGAGGGCGTCGCGCCGCGCCGCGGACGGGAGGAGGGCGACGAGCCGGTCGGCCGACCGCTCTTCGTCGGGGAACGGATAGCCGAAATCGGCCCGGATCGCCTCGTAGCGGGGCGCCCAGAGCGCGTAGCGCACGGCTCCTCCGTCGTGCCGGTGCGCGCGTTGCGCCAACCCTTTATAATACAGTCGGTCCTCGGCGGGCCGAGGTTTCTCGGCGTGACGCGCCCGCTCGCCCAGGAGATCCTCTCGCACCTGCCGGTCGAGGGGAAGCGACCGTCCGAACCGGCCCCGCCGCCGCCGTCCAGCGACGACGCGGAGCTCGAGGCGCTGCTCGCCTCGCTCAAGACGGCGATCAAGGTCGTCGGCTGCGGGGGCGGCGGGTGCAACACGATCAACCGGCTCGCCGAGGAAGGCCTCTCGGGCTCGGAGATGGTCGCGTGCAACACCGACGCCCAGCACCTCCTGACGATCCACGCCCCTCGCAAGATCCTGCTCGGCCGCCGCCTCACGCGCGGCCTCGGCGCCGGCGCTCTCCCTCAGGTCGGCGAGCAGGCGGCGAAGGAGGCCGAGGACGAGCTCAAGAAGGCGCTCTCGAGCTCGGACATGATCTTCATCACCCTCGGGCTCGGCGGAGGGACGGGTACCGGCTCGGCCCCGGTCGTCGCCCAGATCGCGAAGGAGGCGAACGGCG
This sequence comes from Thermoplasmata archaeon, assembly GCA_035502035.1. GTDB lineage: Archaea > Thermoplasmatota > Thermoplasmata > Lutacidiplasmatales > UBA184 > Lutacidiplasma. The sequence continues at coordinate 75,359 of DATJUZ010000008.1, read as the reverse complement.
GCAACCCGCTGACGATCGCCGTCTGCACGCTCCCGTTCGCTTCCGAGGGGATCGTCCGACAGGAGAACGCGATGCTCGGACTCGAGCGGCTGCGCCAGACGGTCGACACCGTGATCACGATCCCGAACGACCGGCTGCTCGAGCTCGTCCCGCGGCTGCCGATCCAGACCGCGTTCAAGGTCGCCGACTCCGTGCTCGCGCGCGCGATCCGCGGGATCACGGAGATCATCACCCGCCCCGGACTCGTCAACCTCGACTTCAACGACCTCCGCACGATCATGAAGGGAGGCGGCGTCGCGCTGATCGGGATCGGGGAGTCCGAGAGCGAGAACCGCGCGGAGGACGCCGTGCTCGAGGCGATCAACTCGCCGCTGCTCCACGTCGACATCGCCGGGGCGACCGGCGCGCTGATCAACGTCACCGGCGGGCCGGACATGACCGTCAGCGAGGCGCAGAAGGCCGCCGAAGTCGTCCAGAAGACGGTCTCCCCGACGGCCCGGATCATCTGGGGCGCCGCGGTCGACCCGACGATGCAGAGCTCGATCCGGGTGATGCTGGTCGTGACGGGCGTTAAATCCCCCCAGATTTTTGGGAGCGGTACGAGCGCGGGCCCGGCGAAGAAGCCGGCCCACGAGCTCGAGCTCGTTCAGTAGGGTGAGGCAGGCTCCGTGGCGTTCCTCGATCGCGCGCGCAAGGTGCAGGAGTCGGTCGACGGCCGTCTCCACCACCTCGGGCATGGGAAGTACGGCCGCATCCTGCGGATGGCCCGGCGGCCGACGGCGGACGAGTACGTCAAGGTCCTCGAGGTGACGTGGCTCGGTGCGGTCCTGATCGGGCTCACCGGCTTCGCCTTCTACATCTTCTTCACGCAGGTCGGCCCGTGGCTCTGGGCGAACCTGTTCGGCGGCCTGTAGGGGGCCGGCGCGGGCGATGGACGGCAGCGGGAACGACGACGGCATCGGCCTCCTGAGCGGCGCGCCGCCGGTCCCGGAGAAGAAGGCCGCCTCGGCGCCGAGCGCGACGGTCGTCCCCGTGGCGGCGCCGGCGCCGCCGACGCCGAAGGTCGAGGTCGCCAAGCTCCTGTCGCTCCGGGCCGCCGACGACACGAGCCGCAACGTCACCGCCGGCACCGTGACGACCCTCAGCGCCGTCCTCTCCAGCCGCTCTCCGGAGGCGGTCGAAGCCCACCTGTCGATCGAGGTCGGCTACACGTCGACGTACCCGGGCGAGGGGGCCGAGTGGCCGGTCCACTGGACCCCGCCGGGGAAGCGCACGACCGCCGAGCTGTTCGCCCGCAAGGAGCACGCGACCGTCCAGCTGCCCCCGAACGGGGGCGTTCCCCTCTCGTTCGAGATCGAGGCGCCGGTCGGGGTCCGCTACGGCGACCGGGTCGAGGTCCGCCTCGCCGTCGAGGGCGAGGGCGGCGAGTCGCCGAGCAAGCTGACGCTCGCGTGCGTCGCGCGGCAGGCGACCCTGGCGATCAAGACCTCCCGGGGCTACGAGCGGGAGGTCGCCGACACGCTGCTCGCCCGCGCCGAGGAGAAGCCGGACGTCGTCTTCGCGCTGCTCGTGCCGAGCGCGCTGCGCGGCTACGTCTTCGCCGAGGGGATGAGCTCCGAAGGGGTCCGGGAGATGCTCAAGGGGATCCGGAAGGCCCGCGGCCTCGTCGACGGGGAGACGACCCTCAAGGAGGTCGAGCCGCTCCTCGTCCCGAAGGTCACGGTCGAAGGGTTCGTCGAGGGCGCGATCGTCGAGCTCATCAGCGGTCCGTTCAAGGGCGAGAAGGCCCGGGTCAAGAAGATCGACCAGTCCAAGGAGGAGATCACGGTGGAGCTGATCGAGGCGGTCGTGCCGATCCCGGTGACGGTGCGCGGGGACCACGTGCGGATGCTGGAACGCGGAGGTGGCAAGGGTGGCGGATGAGGTGAGCGTCCTGGTCGAGGGGGGCAAAGCCTCCGCCGGGCCGCCGCTCGGCCCGGCGCTCGGGCCGCTCGGCGTCAACGTCGGTCAGGTCGTCGCGAAGATCAACGAGGAGACCAAGCAGTTCGCCGGCATGCGCGTGCCGGTCGTCGTCAAGGTCGATGCCGCGACGCGCGCCTTCACGCTCGTGGTCGGGCGTCCGCCGGTCGCGGCGCTGCTCCTCAAGGAGGCCGGCAAGGAGAAGGGCTCCGGCAAGCCGAAGTCGGAGACGATCGGCTCGGTCGGCCTGGACGCCGTCCGCCGGATCGCCGAGGCGAAAGGGGAGGACCTCTACGGCCGGACGATCGAGGAGCGGATGAACCAAGTGATCGGCACGTGCGTCTCGCTCGGCCTCAGCGTCGACGGCGAGGACCCGCGCGCGGTGCTGCGCCAGCGCAGGGCCGGCGGAGGCAGCGCGTGATCGCCCCCGGCGGGGGCCCGTCCCCGACCGACCTCTCGACGGCCGAGATCGTCGACTACCAGGCGCTCGAGGGCGACGGCAAGGTCCGGCTCAAGCTGAAGGACGGCTCGGTGATCGAGGTCCGCCTCGAGATCATGAACGTCCTGCGCGCCGGCCACGACCCGAACACCGGGCTCCCGATGTACGTCGTCCAGTCCGCGACCCTGATCCGCCTGGTCGAGTCGCCGAAGGAGATGCGCAAGGCACCCCTCCGGCAGGGCGGCGGCCGCGACGCGAAGTCGCTCCCCGGCTTCGGGTGACCGCGCCCCGGCCCCCACGGGGTCCGGGACGCGGCGGTCGCGCGTCTAGGCGACGCGGACCTTGACCTCGGCCGGGCTGGGGGTCGGGTGCTGCTTCGGCAGCTCCAGCTCGAGGAGGCCCTGCTCGACCTTCGCGGTGGCGTCGCTGCCGACGACCGCCTCGGGCAGCTCGAGGAGTCGGTAGTAGCCCCGGGCGGAGCGCTCGCGGTGGAGGAACGTCGAGGACTCCTCGGCGCTCTCCTCGGCGTGCTCGCCGCGGATCTCGACGGTCGACCCGCGCACGCGGATGTCGAGCTTCTCCTTCGGGATGCCGGGGACCTCGGCGACGATCCGGTAGGCGGCGCCGGTGTCGGCGACGTCCGTGCGCGCCGCGCGCAGCCGCCCGCCGTCCGACGGGACGGTCGGCGCGAAGCCGGCGAGCGCGTACGGCTCGAAGACCCGCGCGCTCATCTCGCGGAAGGCGCGGTCGAGGTCGCTCCAGGGGTCGGCGGTGCTCTCCGTGGTCACTAGTTCCTTCGTCATGTTCGTTCGGGGGAATCCCCGTAGTAGTAATTTTACACTTGTATAAAAAGAAGTCTATCTGCTCCCTCGAGAAGAGCACCTCCGATCGACCACGACTGGGGCGGGGACGGTCCCCCGCGGTCTCCGACGCCCTCCGGCACGAGTTCTCGACCCGGAGAGAACGAGCGGACGAACGTCGGGGGGGCGGACCTCGCCCGCGCGCTGCTCGCTGATGCCGCTGGCAGGAGCCCCAGCACCCTCTCGGCGAAGGGGGGGTCCTCGACGCCCGCGAGCTCCCCGCCGTCTACGCCCCGGGCCGGGCGAGCCGCTCGGAGGCCCGGAGCCGCCCCGAGGCCCCCGCGGGCGAGGCAGGCCTCGGGCCCGGTCGCTCCGGCCGTCCTCCGGCCCGGGAACCCGATCTCGCGCCCCCCCGGGCGGGGCCTGCGGCCCTGACCGCGCCCGCGGGGCGTGCGGCGGACGGCAAGCCCTATACTCGGCGCTCACGTCGGCCGCCGTGGTCGACCTCCAGGAGACGCCCGCCGTCCCTCCGTTCGACCCGAAGGGGGATGTCCGCCTCGGGCTCTTCGGGGCGGGCGGGACGCTCATCGTCCTCGGATGGGGACTCGGCGTCGTGCTCAACGTGGTGCTGCACCGGCTGGCCCCGAGCGGCGGCCACCGCCTCTGGCACGTCTTCTTCGGTCCGACCTTCGGTCCGTACGCGTGGGCGACGCTTGGGCTCGGGCTGGTCGCCGGGGCGTTCGGGGTCGTTCTGCTCGGCCTCGCGAGGAACTCGCCGACGGGCCCGTTCGTGCTGCCCGGCGTCGAGAGCTGAGCGAGGGCCGGGGGCGGCCGCTCAGTCCTTCGCGCTCATCCCGGGGGTGCGTCGCACGACCCGGCGCGACGGCGGAGGACGGACGTCGACGGTGCCTCCGCGCGCCCGGCGCTGGCCCTGAAGGCAGTCCGCGCAGAGCCGCTCGTCGGCGTCCAGGCAGTTCTTGCAGAACGTGCGGCCGCAGACCGTGCAGCCGAGCGATGCCGGAGCGCCGCACGAGGCGCACTGTCCGACGAGCATCCCGATCCCTCCCGGTATCTCGGGCGGTCAGGCGAGCAGCCGGCTCGCCTTAAGTCCTTCCTCGAAGCCGGCGGCGTAGTTCGCCGTCGTGACGTACCGGGCGGCGGCGCGTGCTCGCGCACTGCCCGACGGGAAGCTGACCGAGAACCCCGCGGCCCGCAGCATCGCGACGTCGTTGTCGCCATCCCCCAGGATGACGCAGTCGGTCGGGCGAAGCCCGGTCCTGCGGAGCGCACGGACGAGCGACGGGAGCTTGCCGACCCCTCGCTCGAGCAGGTGGATCGCGTAACCGGTCGACTCGACGGTGACGGGCAGGCCCCGAACGGCCCGGCGCACCGCCCGCTCGTCCACGGTCGGCTCGAGGGCGACCTCCGTCTCGCGCCAGCGGTCGGTGAAGAGCCGGCGGGCGGGGATCCCGGCCGCGCGCACGGCCCGGTACGCCCGGAGGGCGACGGCGCGGTCGGCGCGACGCTCCACCGCGGCCGAGCCCGCCGCCGGCCAGCAGACGAGTCCGCCGTTCTCCGCGACGATCGGCCCGCTGGTGCCCAGGAACCGATGGAGGGCGAGGGCGATCGGGAGCACGTTGCCGGTCGCGAGGGTCACCGGCACGCCGGAGCCCTCGAGCCGCCGCACCGCCCGCACGGCGCGCGGGTCCAGGCGGCGTTCGGCGTCGGTGAGGGTCCCGTCGACGTCGGTCACCACCGCCCGCAGAGGACCCGAGGGGGACGTGGCGCGAGGCATCGGTCCGGCCTCAGCTCGTCGCTGTCCCGGCGTGGCGGGCGATCGCGCGGCGGAGCTCGGCGGCGATCGCCTGGCCGTCCGCGCGACCCCGCAGCTCGCGCATGACGTCGCCCATGAGCGGGGAGAACGCGGCCTGGCCACGGGCCCGCACGAGCGGGAGCTGGGCGGTCACGATGCGGTCGACGGTCGCGGCGAGCTCGGCGGCGGAGAGCGTCGTCAGCCCGCTCCGCCGGAGCGCGTCGGCGACCGAGGGGGCGCCGCGGGCGAGCTCGTCGAGCAGACGCGACGTCCCCTCCTTCGCGACCGCCCCGGACGCGACCGCCCTCAGCAGGTCGTCCAGCACGGTGGTCGGGGGGTCGAACGCGGGGGCGCCGTCCGCGACGGCGACCCCGGGGAGCTCCTGGGTCAGGAGGCGGGCGACGGCGGGGGCGGCGTGGCCTCGTCCGACCAGCTCCTCGAAGCGGTCGAGCTCGGTCCCGTAGACGAGCTGGCCGGCGAGCTCCGAGGAGAGACCCCGTTCTCGTTCCAGCCGGAGGACCGTCGCCGTCGGGCGCTCCGGCAGCGCTGCGCGGAGCCGGTCGAGGCGAGCCGCGTCGAGCAGGACCGGCGGCACGTCGGTCTCCGGGTACATCCGGTCGCGCCCCGGCAGCGGCCGCGAGTAGCGCGTGCGCCCGTCCGGCAGCGGGTCCCGGGTCTCGCCCGGGACCCCCTCGAGCGCCGCGACGGCGCGCCCGAGGACCTGGCGCGCCGCGCGGCCGGCGCGCTCGGCCGAACGGTCGGCGATCAGCACGTAGGCGTCCGCCTCCCCGAGGGAGAGCGACGAACGGAGCCCCCGAACCTGTTCGGCCGTGAGCCCGTGTGCCGCCCCCTCGTCGGAGTGGATCACCCCGCCCAGGCCGAGCGCCTTCGCCTGGTCCGCGAGCTCCCGGCCGAGCCGCTCGTCCGTTCCGGCTCGGGGACCGAGCAGCCCGGCGAAGCCGAGCAGGCGCAGCGCGAGGACCGAGCCCCCCGCGCGCAGCGCGCTCCCGACCGGCCCCTCGCGAACGTCCGCGAGCACGGCGGCGACGTCGGTCGGCTCGGGGTCGACGCGCGCCTCCCGCCGGACGAGCTCGTCGCGCAGCTCGAGGAGAAGACGCTGGCGTCCCTCCTCGCGGGCGACGTACTCGCCGAGCAGGCGGAGCTCCTGCACGCCCTTGATCTCGACGCGACGCCCGCCCTCCGCCGAGACGTTCAGGTCCTCGCGGACCGTGCCGATCCCCCGGCGGACGCGCCGGGTGGCACGGAGGAGGGCGCCGATCTCCTGCGCGACCTCCCGCGCCTGGGCCCCGGACGTGATGGACGGTCCGGTGGCGATCTCGACGAGCGGGATGCCGAGCCGATCGAGCCGATAGGCGACCTCGCCGCCGGCGGCCCCGATCTTGCGGGCGGCGTCCTCCTCGAGGCAGACGGAGAGGATCTCGTGGCGAACTCCCCCGACCTCGAGCGAGCCCCCGACCGCGACCAGCGCCGTGCGCTGGAAGCCGGTCGTGTTCGACCCGTCGACCACGATCTTGCGCATGACCTCGACCTCGTCGACCGGTCGGCTCCCGAGGAGGAGCGCGACCGTGAGGGCGACGTCCAGCGCCGTCTCGTTGAGGGGTCGCGGCGGCTCCTCGTCGCACTCGACCAGGCAGTTCGACGGTCCGCTCTCGTAGCGGTAGAGGAGCCCGCGCGAGGCCTGGAACGCGGTCGCCGCGTCGACCCGACGCTCCTCGCCGCTCGCCGGCCGCAGGCGCCGCGCGAAGCTCGTCGACGCCGACTCGGCGAGCTCCGAAGGGCACCCGCAGAACAGCTTGCCGGTCGCGAGCTGCTGATGCACCTCGAGCCCGACCTTCACGCGGGGCCCTCCCCGAGCGGGCGCCGGCGGACGAACTCGCCGGCCCGGTCCCGGAGCATCAGCGCGCGGACCTCCTCGGCCCTGTCCGCGTGGCCGAGCGCCCAGAGCAGCTTCGCATAGGCGGTCTCGGGCAGCAGGTCGTCCAGGTACAGGACCCCCCGGGCGAGCAGCTCGCGTCCGGTGGCGTAGACGAACGGGTCGACGATCCCCTCGAGGCACTGGGTCGTCATCGCGACGACGACGCCCCGGTCCCGGGCCGCGCCGATCCAGTCGAGGTGATCTTGCGCGATGTGACCGAGGCCCGTGCCGGCGAGCACGACGCCCCGTAGCCCCTCCGCGAACGCCGCCGCGCGCGCCGGCTCAAGGCCGGGATACGACCACAGGAGGCCGCCCCGCAGGTCGAGGGGACCGTCGACCCGGGCGGGCCCGCCGGTCGGAGCCCGCACCGGGGCGGAGAGCTGGAGCTTCCCGCCCTCGACGACCCCGATCGGGGGCGCGTTCCGGCTGCGGAAGGCGTCGCGTCGGCTGGAGTGCATCTTCCGGACCCAGGGCCCGCGGTGGATCGCGAACCGGCCGTCCGATAGCCCGTCGTGCATCACGACGACGACCTCGCCCAGGCGGCGGTCGCGGGCGACCTGGACGGCCGCGTGAACGTTCGACGGCCCGTCGGACGACGGCCGGTCCGGCGATCGCTGCGCCCCGACCAGTACGACCGGCCCGGGGAGGTCGGCGAGCAGGAAGCTGAGGCCGGCGGCGGTGAACCCGAGCGTGTCGGTGCCGTGGGCGATCACGACCCCTTCGGCTCCCTCACGGAACGCCCCCGCGACCTCCTCGGCGAGCGTGACCCAGTGGCCCGGCCCGAGGTTCTCGCTCAGGACGTCCATCACCGGGCGGACGTGGAGGGAGCCGGCCTCCCGCAGCTCCGGGTAGAGGGCGAGGATCTCCGCCTCCCCTTGCACGGGCTTGACCGCCCCGGTCTCGTAGTCAACCCGCGAGGCGATCGTCCCGCCGGTCGTCAGGAGCGCCACCCCCCCGGCCGACGGCGGGGCGGGAGGTTCTCCCGTGACCGGGGAGCGGGACGGGGGGGGCGCGCCGAGCAAACGGAAGCGGGTCCGCTCGCCCACGCGGATCCCGACGTTGTAGCCGGTGTCGAGCTTCAGGGTCAGGACCCGGGGAGCGGAGAGCTCGTGCGCCGGGATCACCGTGCCGGTCCAGGCACGTCCCTCGACGTCGGTCAGCTCGAGGCGCTGGCCCAGCGGGAGCGCGCGGAGCGTCGCCCAGGGATCCGCCGCAGTTGACTCCGGCACCGGTGGGGCTCCGACCCGCCGACGGGCGCTCCGGATTAAAGGCTCGTCTCCCGACGCGCCTCAAGCTTAATACCGGTCGTTGCTCCGCCTCGACCGTGCGCCAGCGGCGCGCCGGTGCCCGTGTGGGGTAGCTACGAGAGTGGGGTCTCTGCCCCTTCTCGCTATAGTGGATTATCCTAGAGGCCTGCGGAGCCTCAGACCTGGGTTCGAATCCCAGCACGGGCGTCTTCCCACGGGAGCAACGTCTCGCCCCCGGGTAGCGATCCTCTCGTGGCCCACCGACGGGGAACGGAGAACGGCCCGCCCCGAGCCCTTAACGACGCGATAGGGCAGGTCGACTTCTTTGGCCGAGCCGACGAGTGTCTACAGCCACTCCCATCCCTTCAGCAGGCCCCCCAGACCAAGGACCGCCGGGACCGCCCTCGCGTTGAGCTCCCGGGTCTCCAGCTTGGATGCCATCACGCTCATTCGGGTAGTGCCCTCTACGACGGTGTAGGGTCCTCCTCGCCGAGCTGCCACGAGGATGGGGACGCCGTGCATGCGACGGAGGTCGAAGCGGGCTCGGAGATCTCGATAGAACGCAGGGTCCCAGACCGCGGGAAACTCCCCCCGGTCCAGCGCTGCGGCAAAGTCGTCCAGCCGGCGCGACGGAGCGACCGACGAAAAGATCCGCAGATTCATCACTCGCAGATCGGGCAACTCCTTAGGATGGAGCTCTACGAGACTCCATTCTCGCACGCGATCGAGAACCGGCTTCACGATGGTCCCCCGAGTCGAAAGCAGGCCCTTCTCGACGCGGCGCCAGTCGTCGGAGGACAGATTCCTCCGGTCCCCGCGAGTCAACTTCACCCGGAGTCGTTCGGGGATCACGGGCTGTGTGTGGCGGTCTGCTCCGAGGGAATCCTCGAACTCGGCCCGGGCGAAGTTCCAGAGGACGTCGTGGATGCTAGCGCGACCAGTGATGCGCATGCGGGTGCAGCGATACGGGCCTCGGGGCTATAGGACATGAGTTCCCCGGCCGGGCCGCCTCAGTGATGGAGGGGGTAAGGACTGTCCGACGAGCGGTGGATTCGAACCCCCGGGGGGGGTGAGCCCCGGCACGGGAATCTCCCCCAGTACGCAGTCCAACCGTAGAGGCCGGCAAAGGTCGTCGCTCCGGCCCCGCGACGGGCCTCGTACCTTCCCGGGGTTCGGCGCGGTTACTTTCAGTCCTGAGGAGCGACCAGGTGCCCTGGATCGCCGCCGGCATCGAGCCCCGTGGTTCGTGGGGGGGCCGCGTCCGGAACGCGTCCGAGCAACCGCGTGCGCCGGCGGCGCCGAACACCTCCGCCGGCAGGGTCGGGCTAGCGCCCCTCGGCCACGCCGGGGATGCCGGCGACCATCGACAGTACGCGCTCGACCGTGGACACTTCGTCCTTCGTCAGTACCGAGCGGACCCGTTCGAACGTCAGGCGGTAAAGGTCCAGCGCGCCCGTGCAGCTCTGCGCAAGGGATTCGTCCCGCAGGCCCAAGGCTCGCTGCTGCGCGTCCCACCACTCGCGCCCCTCGGTTCTGCCGAGGCGCTCCCAAAGTCCATTGTCGGTGAGCCACACGGTCCTACGGTGGACCGCCAGGACGAACGCGAGCGACTGAGCGAGGAGGTTGCGTTGCACCGCCGCAGTGTCCGGCTCGCCCCGAGCGAGGGAACTGACCAGCTTCACCGCCTCCTCCCCCCAGGCCACGACCGTCCGCGCGACCCACCGGTCACACCTTCGCCCGAGCCGTCCCCACCGAAAGCCTGCGGCGTACCTCTGGAGACGGCGTGCGTCGCCGTGGGGGTCGTAGAGGATCCGGGCGGTCCGCCAGGCCCCGAGGAGCTCTCCCGTGTGGGGAGGTTCCAGGAACTTCTCGCGCTCCGTCGCCGGATGGATCCGGCTGACCGAGACGAGAAACGGCTCTTGCCACCGAAACGAGGGTCTCCCCGCCCGACCGAGGACCCAGAGGTCGATGTCGGAACACTGGCGGGCTTCGTGTCGCACCCAGCTGCCCGACAGGAGAACGGCCCGGGCCCCCCGCCGGGCGAAGTCGCGGGCCAGATCGCGGGCCACCCGGTTCGCTCGTGCGTAGTCCACCGCGCGGGCGGGCGGAGCCCGACGGTTCCAATCGGGACGGCCTATCGACACCGGGTACCTCGCCTCCGAGGTCGTTCCTCCGTGACGCCGGGGCTCCCGGGCCAAGCTCCTGAGCTCAAAGACTCGTCGGTGACGTCCGATCGCGCGTGGCGTGCGTCGGGCTTCGGCCGCCCGAAGATGGCTGCGAATCGTGCCGTGCTCCGGGGAGCACATCGCGTCGGAGGCGCCACGCCGGACACCGGGCACGACGGCGCGGTCGCCGTCTCCGAGCAGGATCCCGACGAATCCCCGCGGACCCGAACACGACGTCGTTCGAGCCCCAGCGAGGGCGGGCTCCCTCCGGCCATGGGGTCGGCACGGCGGCAGCGTCGCAGGAGCGGCGCCGGTGAACGGGCTCGCAGCGGCGGCGCCGGTGGCACACGGCGAGGAAGTTATCCTGATACCGGCCGTTCGGGAGCGCGCTCCGGCATCACCGCCGCGTCGGCGAGCAGACATGGTGCTCCCCCTCGAGACCGAACTCGAGCGACTTTCCCGCCAGCCGTCACCCCGGTCCCTCGAGGCGTTCTGGGCGAAGGTCGAAGCGCACGGGACGCCATGGATCGAGCCCCTTCCCGACCGACCCGGTCTCTGCCGGGTGACGTTTCTCTACCGGGGGGACGCCCGGACCCGTAACGTCGTGCTGGTCAGCGGGGCCACGCTCGACCGGATCGAGGAGAGCCGCTTCCGCCGCCGCGGTACCAGCGACATCTGGTCGTTCTCGCTCGAGTGGCCGGACGACACGAGGACCGGCTACTGGCTCGCGGCCAACGACAGCCTCGTGCCGCTCTCTCGGGAGACCGACCTGCCGCGTCGGTTCTCGAGCTTCCTCCCCGACCCCCGGAACCACAGGACCTTCGAGGCGAGGGACCCGGGCGACCCGGACGATCCGGGGCTGCGCGTCTCGATGGCCGAACTTCCGCGGGCGCCGCGCGACCCGCTGACCCGCCGGGTACGAGGGGTCCCGCGCGGCGCGGTCACCGCCCATCGGCTGCCCAGCCGCATCCTCCGTGGTGACCGTCGGGTCTGGACCTACGACCCGCCCCCGCCCGCGGGGCGACGGGCCCGCGCCGTCGTCATCGCGTTCGACGGATTCGTCCACCTGGGGCCGATCCCGCTCCCCGTGATCCTCGATAACCTCCACGCCGAGGGGCGTATCGCACCGACCCGGGCGATCATCGTCGACACGCTTGCGGAGGGAGATCGCAGCCGGCTGCTCACCTGCAACGACGCGTTCCGCCGCTTCCTCGCGGACGAGCTCCTCCCACGCTTCGGCCTCGACCCGGCGGCGGAGGACGGCAGGACGGTCCTCGCCGGTCAGAGCCTGGGAGCCGTGGCAGCCCTGCACGCACTCTTCGGGCACCCGGAGCTGTTCCGGGGAGCGCTCCTCCAGTCGGGGGACTTTCCCTGGGCCCCGGAGGGGGAGGAGCCGAACGCCCTCGCGCGCCTCGCCTCCCGCGCGCGCGGGCCCCCGGCGAGCGTCTGGATGGAGGTCGGCTCGATGGAGGGGGGGACCGTCGGGGAAGGCGGAGTCTCGACCCTGGCGGCGAACCGTCACCTGCGCGACGTCCTCGTCGCGCGGGGCGACCGGGTCGCCTATCGGGAGTTCCACGGCGGACACGACTATCCCTGCTGGCGGGAGTCGTTCTCGATCGGCCTCCGCTGGCTGCTGCCGTCGGCCGGGGATTCGGAGGGGGACCGGAGCCCGGCAGCCCTGTCGCGGTCGCATCCCCGTCGGCCCGGCGCGGCGTCCGCGGTGGGGCCTGCGAAACGGACCGGCGGCCACCCCTCGGACCGCGGGTCGTGACCGGGCGCCGCGGACCCGCAGCGGCGCGCGGCGGGCCCCCCTTGGTCCCCGAGGCAGGACGTCGGCGCAGGATCGGAGGGCACAGGCGCACGCTCCCGCACGCCGACGAGGGAGCTTAGCGACGAGCCGATGTACGGGCGCGACTCCCGCTCCGTGATGGACGGAGCCCAGGTCGTCGCGGACTTCGACGAGATCGCCCAGCAGTACGACGCGACCCGGGAGCCGCTCGCCCCGACGGCGCTCGAAACGATCCGCACGACGTTCAGCGACTGGGGCGTCCGTCGATTGCTCGAGGTCGGGGTCGGAACCGGGCGGGTCGCCGAGCCGCTGGCACGGTCCGGACTGCTCGTCACCGGCGTCGACGCTTCCGGAGGGATGCTCGCTCGGGCGAGGGCGAAGCGCCTCGACCGGCTCGTCCGGGGAAGCGCCTACCGCCTGCCGTTCGCCGACCGGTCGTTCGACCTCGCGCTCTTCGTGCACGTCCTCCACCTCCTCGACCGTCCCGAGGAGGCGATCGCGCAAGCCCGCCGGGTCAGCCGGGTCGGGGTCGCCGGTCTCCTCCGGCCCCGGACCGGGGACGGGACGGCTCGGGAGGCCGGCCCACGCCCCCGGGCCCTCGTCCTCGAGCGGCTGCGCGCGATGGGCATCGACGTGCCCGAGCGCGCGAGCGGCGGTCCGCCGGTGAGGGAGCGGGAGCTCCTCGAGCGGTCGCCCCCCGACCGCCTGGTACCGGTCCTGGAGGAGGACGTCACCGAGCCGCTCGCGGACGAGCTGCGGCTCTTCGCGGCACGCGCGAGCCGCTGGACGCTGCGGGTGCCGCCCGAGGCGATGGCCCGGGCGGTCGCCGAGGTCCGAGCCGAGCTCGGCGACCGGACACGGACGTACCGGCGGCGCATCGCCCTCGCCCTCTGGGAGCGGCCCCCCGCACCCCCGCCGGAAGCCCGATAGCCCCCCGACCCGTAGTGGTCGCGTGCCCCCGCGACTCGCCGTCGGCTGCTCCTCCTGGACCTCGGAAGCCTGGTGGGGGCGCCTGTACCCCCGCGACCTCCCCCCCGGCGAGCGTCTGAGCGCCTACAGCCGCTGGTTCGACGCGGTGGAGGTCGACACCTCGTACTACCGGGACCCGGGGGCCCCGCTCGTCCGACGGTGGGCCCGCGCGACGCCGGCCGGCTTCGTCTTCACGATGAAGGTCCCGCGGGAGCTGCTCGACCCCCGCCACCGCGTCGACCGCGAGCGGATCGCGAGCTTCGAGGCCCACGCCAAGGAGCTCGGGCCGAAGCTGGGAGCGCTCGTCGCCCAGTTCCCCCCCTGGGTCAAGCCGTCGCGCGCCGAGCCGTTCCTCGAGGAGCTGCTGGACGGGCTCGACCCGACGCTCCGCTACGCCGTCGAGCTGAGGGACGCCGGCTGGTTCCGCGGGGAGGTGCGCCAGCGCCTCCTCCGCCGGCTCACCGACCACCGCCGGGCGCTCGCCTGGTCGGTCCTGACGTACGTCGACGTCCCGGCGGAACGGACCGGCGACTTCGTCTACCTGCGGTTCATCGGCGACCACACGACCGTCCCCGCGGAGCGTCACGGGGAGCTCCGGGTCGACCGCGGACCGGAGACGAGCCTGTGGGCGAGCCGCGTCCGCTCGGTCTTCGACCAGGTCGCCAACGTCTACGCGTTCTTCAACAACCACTTCGCCGGCTTCGCGCCCGCGTCGGTCAACCTCTTCCGCCGCGAGCTCGGTCTGCCCGAGGTCGACTACCGCGACCTCCTCGCCCCGGCCGCGGTCGGGCGCGCGGGACGCCAGCTGCGGCTTGACGAGCCGAGCGGCGCGCGGTGAGCCTCGGGCGGGCCGCTCCGAAAGAACGGACCCCGGACCCCGACGGGTCCGGGGAAGAGGTTCGACGCCGGCGGGGCGTCCTCAGTTCTTGCCGGGTCCCCCGGCGCCGGTCCCCGAGCCGCCCTTCGGCTGGTCCGGAGCGCCCTCGTCGTACGGCTTAGCCGAGCTGCTGCTCCCCTGCCAGGCCGCCGGCGGGGCCGAGGCGGGGAGGCGGGGCTTGCGCAGCAGCGCGGCGAGCGCGATCACGATCGCGACCGCCGCGATGCCGAGGGCGATCGCCCAGTCGGTGTTGAACATCGACGTCCCGACGTACGACGGGCTGCTCGTCGCGGCGTAGGAGGCGCTCGCGCCGGCCGGCGTGCCGGCGACCGTCAGGCTCCCGCTCGCGCCGGAGGCCGAGTAGCCGCTCACCGAGCCGTAGGTGTAGCTGTACGTCCCGTTCGGCAGGTCGACCGTCAGGCTCGTCCCGTAGGAGGTGTACGTCGTCGAGCCGACCGTCACCGACCAGCTCGCGCCGGAGGCGAGACCGCTCTCGCCGAACGTCACCGCGTAGGTCACCTGGCTGAACGTGACCCCGACCGTGTACGTCCCTCCCGCGCCGACGGTCACCGAGCCGGAGGACGGGCTAGCGGTGTAGCCGGCGACCGGCACGATCTGGTAGGCGTAGGTGCCGTCGGCCGGTACCCCGAGCGTGGCGGTCCCGCCGCTCGACGAGACGAGCGTACCGTCGATGTACGCCGACCACGCCCCGCTGTAGCCGGAGGCGTGGATCGCGATCGTCACCGTCGCGACGGCGGTCGACGTGTAGGCGACGTCGAGGGTGTAGTCCCCGTCGACCGGCACCGTGCCGCTCGCCGGGCTCACCGTGTAGCCCGCGACCGAGCCGACCTGGTAGGCGTACGTCCCCGCGGGAACGGTGAAGGTCAGCGACGTTCCGGTCGTGGAGGCCGGGACGCCGTCGAAGATCGCCGACCAGCTCGTCCCCGAGACGAGGCCGCTCTCGACGATCGTCACCGTGTACGTCGTCGGTACCGTCGACGAGAAGCTCACCGGAACGAGGTAGTCGCCCGCGACGTTGACCGAGCCGCTCGCCGGGCTCGCCGCGAAGCCGCTCGGCGCGAGGACGGCGTAGGCGTAGCTGCCGGCCGGCTCGCTGAAGACGAGGCTCGAGGCCGTTCCGCTCTGCTCGACGCCGTTCAGCACGACCGCCCAAGAGGTGGCGCCCGGTAGGCCGCTCTCGCTGAACGTCACGTTGTACAGCTTGGAGAAGCCGAGGCTGACCGTCTGCGGGCCGTTCGTCACGACGACCGCGCCGCTCGCGGTCCCCGCGCGGTAGCCGGCCGGGTAGCCGACCGAGAACGCGTAGGTCCCCGGGTACTCGTGGACGACGATCGTGCTGCCGACGGTCGTGTAGGTCGACCCGCCGACCGTCACCGACCAGGAGACCCCCGAGGCGAGGCCGCTCTCCTGGAACGTGACGTCGTACTGGCCCTCCGGCGCCCCGAGCGGATGGTAGTCCCACGCCCCGTTGGCGATGAAGTACGGAGCGAGGACGCCGTTCAGGTAGGTGTGCCAGTCGGCCCAGTAGTTGCCGACGCCCGCGGAGTCGTTGAACCAGTTCTCGTCGTTCGCCGCGTAGGCCTGCAGGTGGGTCGCGTTGTAGGTCGTCGTCGCGCCGTTGTTGCCGGCGAAGCTGTTGTCGTAGACGAGGTTGAGGAAGGTATCCTGCAGCAGTTCGACCCCGTAGTGGGTGTTGTTGACGAACGAGCTGGCCGTCAGGACGTTGTAGACCGCCGGCTGGACGTAGTAGTCCGTGACGATCGGGGCCAGGACGAACCCGTACTGGTCCTCGTAGGCCGAGACGCCGGCGAACAGGCCGTCGAACGTGCCGTTCAACAGCACGGCGGCGTAGCCGTAGGAGGCGTTGACCCCCTGGACGTCGAGGTTGGTCGAGCCGTTGTCGTAGAGCGCGAGCGGGTAGCCGACCGAGTCGACGGAGGCGACGGTGGTGTTGTTCGTGTCGACCGTCACGACCGCCGAGATCGGAACGCCGTAGAACACGGTGTCGTACCACGGAGGCGTCCAGTACGGGTCGCTCGCGTTCACGCCGACGACGTGGGCGTTGAAGTCCCCGCCGAGCGCGACCCCGATCGACCAGTAGCTGACGTTCGTGTCGTTGACCCAGCTGCCGTTCCCCTCGACGAGCACCGTGCCGACGGCGTAGTCGGTCACGTTGAGCCCCCAGGACCAGACGTGGTTGAAGTCGATCGACTCGAGGCCGATCGACTCGTCCGAGACGTTCGCCTGGGTGAAGTAGAGGTCCTGCACGTCCCCGGCGTTGAGGCCGAGCGCCTCCGGCCCGTAGGCGTTGGTCCACTGCTGCCAGATGTACTCGGCGGAGAAGACCACCGTCCCGGTGGCGTACCAGCCGACCTGGACGTTGTAGATCGAGTCGAACTCGGTGTCGAAGAGCACGACCCCGGCCGCGCCGTCGTTCGCGAAGACGTCCCGGACGGTGATCCCCTCCGAGCCGTCCTGGACCACGGCGCCGGTCGCCTCGTCGGTCGCGTTCAGCCCGGTCAGTTCGATGACGATCGAGCCGTCGGTGACGTTCGCGCCGAAGGCGACGTCGACCGCGCTGACGTTGGTCGCGGCGTCGAAGGCGGAGTCGTTGAACGACACCCCGGTCGCCGGAAGGAAGAAGTCGTCCGAGTAGGCGCTGACGTTCCGGACGTCGACGTTCTCGCTGTCAAGGACGATCAGGCCCGTCGCGCCGAAGGTAGCGTTGACGTTCTGGACGGAGACCGTGCCTTCCCAGCTCTCGACGACGCCGAACCCGATCGCCTCGTAGGCGTAGACGTTCGCGACCGACGCGTTGCCGAACTCCTCGAGGACCCCGCCGATCGACCCGAAGCTGGCCGAGACGTCGTCGATCGTCGCCGCGGAGCCGTACTCGAACTCGAGGCCGAACGAGTCATCATAGACGTCCAGGCTCGTGACGGTCACGTTCCACGTGTCGACCAGCTCCCCACCGAACGAGTCGTTGACGTTCGTCGCGAAGATCGAGCTGTTCGTGACGTTCGTGAAGAAGAGCCCCTGCGATTCGTCGTAGACGTCCAGGTTGGAGACGTAGACCTCCGTGCTCGCGTTCATCCCGATCCCGTCGGCCTCGACGACCGTCGTGGAGAGGATCTCCGAGCCGTTGGCGGCCTGGCCCTCGAACGCGATGCTGGACCAGGTCGAGTTCAGCTGTACGAACAGCCCGTACTGGCTGCCGATGTCGAGGACGTCTGCGGCGTTGTAGTAGGCGCTCACGTTGTAGACGAACGGCGCGTACGAGTCCGAGAGCGTCAGGGCGGCCGCGCCGAGGCCGCTGACATCGTTCGCCGCGTAGAGGAACGGCGAGCTCGCCGCCCAGACCCCGTAGGAGTCGTAGACGCTCAGGTCACCGAGCACCGTCGGGGCGTAGTCGTCCCAGAGCGAGACGACCCCCCCGGTCGACAGTCCGAGACCGTCGATGAAGTAGCCCCACAGCGTGAGGTTGCTGAACGTGGCGAAGCTGTTCTGCCAGTCGGCGATCTGCGAGCCGTAGTACGGCAGGTCGAGGTAGCCGTACGGGACCTGGGAGAGGTAGCAGGTCTGCGGCAACGAGAGGTCCGAGTCGTAGCAGAGACCGCTGTCGGTATCCGCGCCCTGCGAGAGGTTGGTGACGTTCAGCGGGTAGCCGACTCCGTCGGCCCAGAACAGGTCGAACTCCGCGAACCCCCAGTCGTTGAGGTGGTTGAACGTCAGGTTGACGTCCAGCGTGAGGTTGGCGAACGTCATCGTCGGCTGGCCGGCCCAGCCGGTGACGTTCGCGGCGGCCTCCTCGGCGAGGGCGGTCCCGTTCAGGTAGAGCGGCGCGTTCAGCTCGCTCGGGTTCCCGATCAGGTCCGCGTAGACCAGGACGTAGTCGCCCGGGCCGGAGAAGACCGCGGGCAGCGAGAAGTTCCACTGGTCGAAGCCGTCCGCGAAGACGGTGTAGTTGTAGCCCTCCGCGACCGGCGGCAGGACCATGCGGGCGTAGCCGCTCGCGGACGACGGGACGTAGCTGAGGTTCCAGTCGGAGGTGCCGTTGAAGCCGACGAAGTCGAACGCGTAGCCCGGTTCGTTCAGGATCGACAGGGACGTCCACCCGCTCGGGACCCCGCCGCTCGTGTTCCACAGCCCGTAGAGGATCGACGGGCCCTGGTTGACGTAGGCGGTACTGCCGCTCCACGTCGTCGCGACGCCGATCGCGGTCTCGCCCGTGTCCCCTCCGTAGTCGTACGCCGCCGGGGCGCTGGACCAGCCGAGGCCGCTCGCGTAGCTCAGGTTGAGCGAGCCGTTGATCTGGTCGATCACGGCGTTCGAGCCGTCGCCCGGGCCCCCGAAGACGAGCTCCGCGTCGTAGAGCGGGCCCTGGTACGGCCCGTAGGTGAACGCCGGCTCGAACCCGTCGATGAGGTAGTTCGGCGTGAGCAGCGGGTCGAGCACGGTCGGCAGCGAATTGAACTCGACGGAGTCGTAGACCCCGGTGAAGACGTTCGCGCCCTCGGTGACCCGGTAGCCGAACTGGATCGTCGAGCGGCCGTTGACCACGGTGGCGTTGTTGTAGAGGTCGATCGTCAGCGGGAAGCTGAGCGGCAGGATCGGGCCCTCGTCGTAGTAGAAGTCGCCCGGCACCCAGACGCCGTCGTACGAGTAGAGCGTCGAGGCGTTCAGGGAGGCGTTCGGGCCCGTGAAGTTCCAGATGTTGTCTACGAACTGGAGCGTGTCGCCGGAGAAGTCGACGACGTTCTGGGTCCAGAAGACCCCCTGGTTCGAGCCCGGGTAGGAGACGTTCGTGACGACCGTGTTGAGCTGCACGCCGGACTGCCACGGGGTCACCTCGGCGGTCGGGCTCGTCCCGTCCCAGTACCAGCCGCCGGTGTCCTGGTAGAGCGTGCCGCCGGTCGCGTTGTAGTTGTTGAGGTGCACGCTGCCGAGGACGTCCGGCGTGTAGACCGAGTAGGGGCCGCTCGCGCTCAGCCCGAAGTCGGCGATCCCCATCGGGGCGGGGGAGTCGTTGTACGTCGGGGTCACCGGCCCGATGGAGGGGGCGTGCACGAGGTTCGCGCTCGGCAGGTAGACGGCGCTCGCCGGGATGCGGCCCTCGGCGACCAGCCGGGCGGCGGCGGACTCGGCGGGGGTGATCGCAGCGCTCGAGGCGCTGGGCGAGCCGTCGGAGAGACGGCCCGCGACGGACGGTCCGCCGCCGACCGAACCGGTCGGGGAGGGACCGAAGGAGCTGAAGCGGGAGGCGAGGGACGAGGCGGACGGGTGGCTCGCGAGATACGCGGAGAGCAGGCCCGCCGAGGGGTCGGGGGCCGAGAGCAGGGACGAGGAGCCGCCGCGCGCGGCGAGCTCGCGGAGGAGGCGGGACTCGGCCGGTCCGCTCGTCGCGGCGGTCGCGCCGGACGACGCGCCGCTCGCCCCATGGGCCGCCAGCAGCGTCCCCGCGGGAACCACCATCAGGAAGGCGACGACGGCGACGATCGGCAGGACCCAGAGGCTTCTGGACGAACGCGTGCGCTCGGTCATGGTCAGTCTCCGTCCTTTACTGTTGGTATAAATTGGTTGAGGTAGGACCCGCTCGCGCCGCGCCGGGCTTCGGAACGGCCGGCGGGCTCGCTCGGACGGCCGCACGGCCGTCTCCGCCGCTTCACCGGGGCGATCGGCCCGCGGCCTGCCGCGAGAACCTCGGAGGGACCTCCGACCAGGCGGCGATCGTGTCGCCCCGGGAGACGGTGCCGGGACCGACCTGACCGGGAAGGTAGCGGTTCCGCCGACGCAGCCCGACGAACCACCAGGCGCGAAGCCCGGCACGGCGGGCGCCCTCGATGTCGTAGGCGAGGTCTCCGAGGTGGGCGGTCCGCGAGACCGGCGTCCCGAGGAACGACGCGGCGAGACGGAACGGCTCCGGCGAGGGCTTCGCCCAGGGGTGCTCGCAGGAGAGGACGACCGCCCGCAGGAGCGGCAGCAGGCCGAGCCGCTCGAGGATCGTCCGGCCGGCGTGACCGGTCTCGTTGAGCACGTTCGACACCAGCGCGACCGGGACCCCGTCCCGCTCCAACGCTCGCAGCGCGCGCACCGCCCCGGGGGCCGCGGAGAACCTCGCCCGGAGCAGCGTGCGATCGAGGCGCCCGGCGAGGCGGACCGCGTCGACCGGGGCGCCGACCCAACGACCGAGCTGGCGCGCCTGCTCGAGCAGGTCGGGGGTCTTCCCGCGGGCCTCGCACGCTCGGGTCCAGCGGTCCCGCCGGGCGAGGAGCGCGAGCGCCTCCGACCGGGAGCATCCGTGCCGGAGGAGCGGCTCCGCCCAGATCCGTCGGCGCCGCTCGGCGAGCGCCCGGCGCTCGGCGGTCGAGATCGAATAGAGCGTGTACCAGGCGTCCGTCGTCAGCGCGAGCGGTGCCCCCCGGCGCTCTGCGCTCATCGGCCGCCCTCGCGGGGGCCGGGGGCGAAGTCCGCGGGGCGCCGGGGAGGCAGCCCCGCGCGCGCGGGGGCGAGCGACCTCGCCGTCGACGAGCGACCCGGTCGGCCGGTCCGATCCTGCACGACGCGGCCCGGGGCCTCCCCCTAGCGGGCGAACCGGCGCTGCATCACGAACGGGAGGACCCCTCCCGCGCTGTAGTGGGCGACCTCCCCCTCCGAATGGAGGCGGACGTCGACCTCGAACGTCGCCGCGGGCCCGGCATCGCCCGTGGCGTCGACCCGCACGCGGGCGCCCGGGCCCAAGCTCGTCCCGTCGGCGAGCGCGAGCCGCAGGCGTTCGCGACCGGTGAGCCCGAGCGACCGCCAACCGTCCCCCGATCGGAACGTCAGGGGGAGCACGCCCATCTCGATCAGGTTCGAGCGGTGGATGCGCTCGAAGCTCTCGGC
Organism: Thermoplasmata archaeon; assembly: GCA_035502035.1. Taxonomy (GTDB): domain Archaea; phylum Thermoplasmatota; class Thermoplasmata; order Lutacidiplasmatales; family UBA184; genus Lutacidiplasma. Next base: position 54,462 of record DATJUZ010000008.1, on the reverse strand, counting down.
GAGGACGGCTCCGACCCCGAGGAGCCGCGGTCCCTTGGCGGCCCAGTCCCGCGAGCTGCCCTGTCCGTAGCCCTTGCCGGCGAGCACGACCAGCGGGACCCCCTCGGAGCGGTAGCGGGCCGCCGCATCGTAGACGGTCATCTCCTGACCGTCCGGCAGATGGCGCGTCCATCCCCCCTCCCGGGGGGCGACCAGCTCGTTGCGGAGGCGAACGTTCGCGAACGTCCCGCGCACGAGCACCTCGTGGTGCCCCCGACGGGCGCCGTAGGTGTTGAACTCGGCCGGGGCGACGCCGTGCGCGGCGAGGTAGTCGCCGGCGGCCGAGCGCTCGGGGATCTCGCCAGCGGGGGAGATGTGGTCGGTCGAGACCCGGTCGCCGAGGACGAGGAGCGCCCGGGCCCCGTCAACGAGGCGCCCCTCCCGGGGAAGCCACGGCGCCGGCAGCCTCAGGTACGGGGCCTCCGCGAGGTACGTCGAGGACGCCTCCCAGGGGTAGCGGGCACCGATCGGCGCGTCCAGGGCGTCCCAGTGCCGGTCGCCGACCTCGATCGCCCGGTACTTCTCCTCGAACAGCGACGGCGCGAGGCTCGAGCCGACCAGGCGTCGGACCTCCTGCGGGTCCGGCCAGAGGTCGGCGAGCAATACGGGGGTCCCGTCCGGCCGGTGCCCGAGCGGCTCGTGGGCGAGGTCGACGTCGACGCGCCCGGCGAGCGCGTAGGCGACGACGAGGATCGGCGAGGCGAGGTAGTTCGCGCGGACGTCGTTGTGGATGCGCGCCTCGAAGTTGCGGTTGCCGCTGAGGACCGCCGCGACGAACAGGTCGCGGGCCTTCACCGCGCGGTCGACCTCCGGGGGGAGCGGGCCGGAGTTGCCGATGCACGTCGTACAGCCGTAGCCGACGACGCCGAAGCCGAGTCGCTCGAGCGGCTCGAGGAGGCCGGCCCGCTTCAGGTAGTCGGTGACGACCTTCGAGCCGGGGGCGAGCGACGTCTTCACGTGCGGCGGGACCCGGAGGCCGAGCTCGAGGGCGCGGCGGGCGAGGAGACCGGCCCCGATCATCACCGACGGGTTCGAGGTGTTCGTGCAGCTCGTGATCGCCGCGATGACGACCGCGCCGTCGGCGATCGCGCCGCCGTTCGGCACCGCGGGCCCTCCCTCGGAGGCGCTGTCGAACGGGCGGAGCGGGTCGTCGGAGGGATAGACAGGTCCCGCGAGGGACGGGGCCGGGTGGGCGGAGCGGTAGGCGCCGAGGGCCTTGCGGAACGACCCCGGGACGTCCGCGAGCCGGACGCTCTCCTCCGGCTGGCGCGGACCGGCGACGGTCGGCTCGATCGTACCGAGGTCGATCCGCAGCAGCTCGTCGTAGTCGATCGCCCCCGGGGCCGGCGAGCCCCACAGGCCCGTGAGCCGGGCGTACGCCTCGACGCGGGCCGTGAGGGCGCTCGACCTGCCGGTGCCGGCGAGATAGTCGATCGTCGCCGCGTCGATCGGGAACAACGCCGCCGTCGCGCCGTACTCCGGGCACATGTTCGCGACGGTCGCCCGGTCCGGCACGGCGAGGTGGTCGACCCCGGGGCCGTGGAACTCGACGAACCGGTCCACGACCCCCTTCTCCCGGAGCCGACGCGTCACCGTGAGCACGAGGTCGGTCGCCGTCGCCCCGCTGGGGAGGCGGCCGGCGAGCTCGACCCCGACGACGGAGGGGCGGGGAAGGAAGTACGGCTCGCCGACCAGCACCGCCTCGGCCTCGATCCCGCCGACGCCCCAGCCGAGGACGGAGAGGCCGTTGACCATCGTCGTGTGGGAGTCGGTGCCGATCACCGTGTCCGGGAACGCCGTCGGGCCGTCCGGCCCGTCCTGCTGCTGGACAACGCTCGCCAGGTACTCGAGGTTGACCTGGTGGCAGATGCCGTTGCCCGGCGGCACGACCCGCATCCGGCCGAAGGCGCCCTTCGCCCAGCGCAGGAACCGGTAGCGCTCGCTGTTGCGCTCGTACTCCCGGTCGAGGTTGATCGTCAGGGAGCGGCTGGAGCCGTAGCTGTCGACCTGGACGGAGTGGTCGACGATCAGGTCGACCGGAACGGTCGGGTCGATCCGCCCGGGCTCGACGCCGCGGCCGGCGGCATCGTCCCGGAGCGTCGCGAGGTCGACCAGGACCGGCACGCCGGTGAAATCCTGCAGCAGGACGCGCTCGGGACGATAGGCGAGCTCGCCGGGTCCGTCCGGTCGCTCGCCGTTCGCGACCGCCGCCAGGAATGCCGCCTCCGCCGCCCCGCCGGCGTGGTGCCGGACCGCGTTCTCGAGGAGGACCCGCGTGGTCCGCGGGAGGCGCCCAAGGCGCGCAGGCTCGACGCCCCGGAGCCGCTCCAGGCGGTAGACGGTCGTCGCCGTCCCGGCGAGCGAGACGCTCTCGGCGGCCCCGAGCGGGTCGTTCCGGCTCACGGGAGCGCCAGCGGCCGAGGGTTCTTGGGCTCTGCGGGAGCCCGGGGCCCGGGACGGGGGGGGCGGCCTAGAACTCGTGCTGCTGGCGCCGACCGTGGCGCCGCCGGCGGAAGATCGAGACCGCGACGACCGCCGCGACGAGCCCGACGATCACGGCGATGACCACGAGCTCGTAGCCGAGCGTCGCGGGGAGGCCGAGGAACTCCGGCTGGACGTCGACCGTGATGTTGTTGAAGCCGATCCCCCGGTCCGAGTCCTCGACCGTCAGCGCGACGGTCGTGTTGCCGGTCTGGGTCGGCGTGCACGTGAAGACCAGGGTCGTCGGCGTGGCCGGACAGCCGTTCGGGATGTTCTTCCACGTGTAGGTGAGGCCGCCGGAGCCGCCGGTGACGACCGCGGTGAACGTCACGCTGTGGCCCTTGAGGACCTTCGCCGGAACGACGATGAGCACGACCACCGGCTTCTGGTAGACGCTGTACGGCGCGCTGAACGTCAGCGGGGAGCTGCCGCCGTCCGTGTCGGTGACGGTGACGTTGACCCGGTAGGTCCCCGGGAGCGTCGGGACGCACGGGATCGAGGCGGTCGTCCGCAGGATGCACCCGAGGAGCGCCGGGGCGTGCCAGGTGTAGGTGTAGACGCCCGAACCGCCGGTCGCCGTGACGTTGAACACGACCGACTGGCCGACGTCCGAGTTCGGGTTCTTCGGGGTCGGCATCGTGGTCGACGGCGGCGGGAAGACGGTGAACGTCGCGGAGGTCTCGGGCGTCGCCGAGGCGCCGTCGGTGTCGGTCACCTCGACCGTGACGGTGTAGGACCCCGCGGTCGTGGGGACGCAGACGAGGCTCGGGGCGTCGGCGACCGTGCAGTTGAGGCCGGTCGGCACCGTCCAGGCGTAGTGGTAGCTGCCCGAGCCGCCGCTCGCGGTCGTCGTGAACGTCACCGTCCGGCCGACGTCGGTGCTCGCGTGGCCGGTCGACGGGACCGTCGTGCTCGGGGAGGAGCTGACCGTCACCGTCGGGGACGAGACCGAGGGGGAGACGAAGCGGTTCGAGTCGGTGACGGTCGCCGAGACCGTGAACGTCCCGACGTCCTTCGGGTCGCAGACGAGCATCGCCGCGGTCGTCGGGGTGCAGCCGAGCTCGCTCGAGTACGTCCAGGTGAAGCTCGGCGAGCCGGAGCCGCCGGTCGCGCTCGCGAGGAACGTGAGGGTCTCCCCGATGTCGACGCTCGTGCGGCTCGGGCCCACCGAACTGATGCTCGGGGCGGAGTAGACGGTAAAGAGCGCGCTCGTCGTGGTCGGCGAGGGAAAGCCGTTCGCGTCGACGACCGAGACGCTGACGGTGTAGGTGCCGGCGATCGTCGGGAAGCAGCTGAGCGCGTCGGACGTGCTGGCGCTGCAGTTGAGGCCGACGGTCGAGGTCGTCCACGCGAACGCATAGACGTCCGCCCCGCCCGAGCCGGTCGCGGAGAACGTGACGCTCTGGCCCAGGTCGACCGACGGCGGGTTGGGCGTCGGCGCCGAGACGCTCGGGTCGGTCGCGACGGTGAAGGAGAGGACGGTCGACCCGCTCGCGACGGCGCCGTTCGCGTCGGTCCAGACGTAGGAGACGCTGAACGTGCCGGCCGCGTTCGGTAGGCAGCTCAGGACCCGGCCCGTGCTCGCCGTGCAGTTGAGCCCGCCGGACGCCGTCCAGACGAACGAGCCGCCCCCGGCTCCGCCGTGGGTCGACGCGGTGAACGACACCGGCTGGCCGAGGTCCGCCCCGGCACGCGACGGGCTCGCGGGGCCCTGGGTCGGGTCCGCGTAGACGGTGTAGAGGAGCGCCGCGGAGGTGACGGAGAAGCCGTTCGAGTCGGTGACGGTGACGGTGATCGAGAGGTTCGTGCCGGCCGAGGACGGCGTGCAGGTGAACGACGCGCCGGTGCCGGTGCAGCCGGGGAGGTTGTGCCAGCTGTACGTCAGGCCCCCGGAACCCCCGAACGCCGTGACGGAGAAGCCGACCGGCTGGCCGACGTCGACCGAGCCGATCGTCGCGGTCGGCGCCCCGATCGTCGGGTCGCCGAAGACCGTGAACGTGAGCACCGAGGAGGTGACCGCGTAGCCGTTCGCGTCGGTGACCTTCACGGTGATCGACGCCGCGGTGACCGCGGCGCTCGGGACGCAGCTGAACGAGGAGGCGGTGCTGCTGCAGTTCGACGGCAGGTTGTTCCAGAGGTAGGTCAGGCCCCCGGCCTCCCCGGAGGCGCTCACGGAGAAATGCGCGGTCTGCCCGACGTCCACGCTCGTCGGGCTGGCGGCCGGCGCCCCGACGACCGGGTCGGTGCTGACGACGTAGCTGAGGGCGGTCGAGCCGGTCGCCGCGACGCCGCTGCCGTCGGTCCAGGCGTAGGAGACGGAGAACGTTCCGGCCGCGGTGGGCCGGCACGAGAGGACGGGGCCGGTCGTGGCGGCGCAGTTGAGGTCGGCGGAGGCGCTCCAGGCGTAGCTTCCGCCCGGGGAGCCGCCGCTGACCTGGGCGGTGAACGTGATCGGCTGGTTCTCGTCGGCCGCCGGCTGCGACGGGAGCGCGGGGGACTGCGTCGGGAGGCCGCCGACCGCGTAGGCGAGCGCGGTCGAGCCGCTCGCGAGGACCCCGTTGGCGTCCGTCCAGTTGTAGGAGACGTGGTAGGAGCCGGAGGCGGTCGGGACGCAGTCGAGGCTCGGCCCGGTGCTCGGGGAGCAGCCGAGGCCCGCGGAGGCCGACCAGACGTACGACCCCCCGCCGGCGCCTCCGGTGACCTCCGCGGTGAAGGTGACCGGGGTGCCGATGTCGACCGAGGACGCCGACGGGCTCGGGGGGGCCTGGCTCGGGTCCGCGTAGACGCTGAACAGGAGCGCGGAGGAGGTCACCGCATAGCCGGCCGAGTCGTTGACGGTGACGGTGATCGACGCGTCGCTGACCGGCGCGCTCGGCGAGCAGGCGATCGAGTCGGTCGTGCCGGCGCAGCCGCTCGGCAGCTCCTCCCACGTGTAGGTGAGCGCTCCGCCGCCGTCCGACGCGCTCACCGAGAACGTCACCGGGTAGCCGACGTCGACGCTGCCCGGGGAGGCCATCGGGGCGCCGAGGGTGAAGACCGCGAAGCCGGCCTGCGCGAGGTCCCCGTGCGAGTCGTTCGCGTCGAAGCTGTAGACGCCCGCCGCCTCGTCGTCCGGCACCGTCGTCGAGCAGGCGATCGTCCCGGCGGAGCTCGCGGTGCCGGTGCACGCCGTCCCCCACGGTGCGGCGATCGTGAATCCGGCGAGCGGCTCAAAGCCCCCGCCGCTCAACGCCACGGAGACCCCGTCCTCGAGGCCGGTCGGCGTGGCGGAGAGGTAGCTCACCGTGAACAGCGCCGAGGCGTTGACGCTACCGGCCGTCGCGGTGAAGTTGTAGGCTCCGCCGGCGGTCCCGGAGGGGACCGTGAACGGGCAGGCGAAGCCTCCGGAGGCGTTGGTCATCGTGGAGCAGACCGACCCTCCGATCCAGCTCAGGCTTACCGGCGTGCTCGCGGGGAAGTTCGAGCCGACGAAGCTGGTGGCGGTGAGGTCCGGCCCGTGGGACGGGCTGGCGGTGAGACCGGTCACGACCGTGAAGCCGGCGCCCGCCTGGTCGCCGGCGCCGTCCTTGGCGGTGAACAGGTAGAGCGCGCCGGCCGTCCCGGCCGGGATCGCGACCGCGCACGAGAAGCTCCCGTTCGTCGCCGTCGTCGCCGAGCAGGTCGTCGGACCGGTCCAGCGGACGGTCACGCTCGTGCTCGCCGGGAAGCCGAACCCGAAGAACGTCACCGAGGTCCCCGCGCCGCCCGAGGTCGGGCTCGCGACGAGGGACGGGACGACGCTGAACGTCGCGGACGTCGACGGGCCGGCGGTCGCGGTGAACGCGTGGCCGCCCAGGCTCGCCGCGGGCATGGTCGTGTTGCAGGCGAAACGGCCCGCCGGGCCGGTCATCCCCGAGCAGACGGTCCCCCCGCTCCACCCGATCGTCATCGGGGTGGAGGCGGCGAAACCGGTCGCCCGGAACTCGATCGGGCTCCCGACCGGCCCCGAGGACGGCGCGACCGCGAGTACGGCCCCGACCCCGAAGCTGACCGTGGCGTGGTTGCCGAGCGCGTCACGCGCCGTGAAGGCGTAGGCGCCGCTCGGCGCCGACGGGACCGTGTAGTCGCACGCGTACGACCCGTTGGAGGCCGTCGTCCCGACGCAGGCGGTGCCGAGCGAGGAGGTGACGTTGACCGCGATCGAGGCGCCGAAGCCGTAGGCGCGGAAGGCGACCAGCGTGCCGACCGGCCCGTTCGTCGGGCTCGCCCCGAGGCTCGGCGTCAGCGTGAACGGGGCGCTCGCGACCGTCACGGCGTCGACGACGACGGAGAACGTGTAGCTGCCGGCCGGGGTCGCCGGGACGGCGAAGCTGCAGTCGAAGACCCCGAGCGACGAGGAGGTCCCGGTGCACGCCGTCCCCCCGCTCCAGACGATGTTCAGCGGCGAGGAGGCGGCGATCCCCGAGGCGGAGAGGTCGATGGTCGTGCCGACCGGACCGGCGGACGGCAGCAGGGAGAGGGAGGGGACGACCGTGAACGTCGTGTTCGCTTCGACCGACGGGGAGGCCTCCGCGGTGAACGTGTAGCTGCCGGCCCCCGCCGCGGGGAGCGTGAACGAGCAGCTGAACGCCCCGTTCGTGTCGGCGAGGCCGCTGCAGGCGGTCCCGTCGACCCAGCTGACCGCGACCGTGGCCGAGGCAAGGAACCCGAACCCGCTGAACGTCACGGAGCTTCCGACCCCTCCGCTGGACGGCGAGGCGCCGACCGACGGGGCGACCTTGAACGTCGCCGAGGCGCTGTCGCCGACCTTCTCCTTCGGGTAGAGCGGGTAGGTGTAGTCCCGGGCGGTGAACGTGTAGCTACCGCTCGGGCTCGACGGGATCGTGAACGAGCAGCTGAACGCCCCGCTCGGCAGCGCGGTGCCGGTGCACGCCAGCCCCTTCGTCCACGTGACGTTCACGACGTGGCTCGGGTTGAAGCCGGCGCCGGTGAACATGAGCAGCGTCCCCACCGGTCCGGTCGAGGAGCTGAGCTCGAGCGCCGCCCGGAGGGCGAACGCCGGGTTCGTCTGGGCCGAGTTCGACTGGTTGTCGGTCGCGGTGAACGTGTAGGAGCCGGCCTGGGCCTGCGGCACGGTGTACGAGCAGGTGAAGGTCCCGTTCGCGAGGGTGGCGGTCGGCGCCCCGCACGCGAGCCCGAGGCTCGAGGAGACCGTCACCTTCGAGTTCGCCGCGAACCCCCGGCCCAGGAACCGCACGGGGGTGTTGCCGACGCCGCTGGTCGGGTGCACCGAGACCGACGGCACGAGGAGGAAGACGCCGAGGGCGGTGTGGCCGAGGGAGTCGGAGGCGTTGAAGACGTAGGAGCCGGCCGGGGTCGGCGGCATCGTGATCGTGCAGTTCATCGCGCCGCCCCCGCTCGTCATCGCCGAGCAGGCGGTCGTCCCCCCGGGCCAGCGGACGCTCACGAGGGTCGTCGCACCAAAGCCGGTGACGCCGAACGTGACGGAGGCGTTCGGGCTCCCGCCGGACGGGGTGAGCGTGAGGTGCGGGGTGACGCGGAACGCCGCGGTCGCGTTGAGGCCCTTGGCGTCCACGGCGGCGAACGGGTACGTCCCCGCGGGCAGGTAGGCCCCGGTCGCGTAGGAGCAGTGGAACGTCCCGGTCGCCGAGACGGTCGTCGCGGTGCATGCGTTGGACGGCAGCGTCCGTCCGGCCCAGGTGATCGAGAACGACTGTCCGGGGGTGAAGCCGCCCCCGTTCAGGGTGACGGTCGTGCTCCGGGCCCCGGAGCTCGGGGTCGCCGTGAGGTACGTCACGACGAACGTCGCGCGGCCGGTCTCTCCGAGGGCGTCCCGGGCCGTGAACGTGTAGACCGCCCCGGGGGTGTCCGCGGGGATCTGGAACGGACAGTAGAAGCTCCCGTCGGCCTCGGTGACGAGGGAGCAGGCGACCGTCGGGGTCCCGGAGGAGGCCCAGGTGACGTTGACCGCGACGCTCGGTCCGAAGCCGGTGCCGCTGATGTTCAGCTCCGTCAGCGGCTCGCCGTAGGTGGCGCTGAGGTGCAGGAACGGCTCGACCGTGAACAGGGCCGTCGTGCTGTCCCCGACCCCGTCATCCGCGGTGAAGACGTAGGCCCCTCCCGGCGTGGCGGGGATCACGAGGTCGCACGTGTACAGACCGCCGGAGGTCGACTGCCCGCCGGGGCAGACCGACCCCCCCGCCCACGTCAGCGAGATCCCCCGGTCCGGGGCGAACCCTCCTCCCGTGAAGTTCACCTGCGTCCCGACCGGTCCGCTGACGACCTGCGGGTCGAGGTACGTCAGCACGAACTGCGTGCTCGCGCTCCGGTCCGCGGCGTCGGTCGCGGTGAAGGTGTACGGCTGGCCCGGCGTGCCGCTCGGGATCACGAAGCTACAGGTGAAGCTCCCCGAGCTCAGCGAGGTCGCTGAGCAGGCGGGTCCGTAGCTCCAGGTGACGTTGACCGATGACAACGATGTGAAGCCGCTGCCGGCGAACGTGACGCTGGTGCCGATCGGTCCATACGTCGGGCCGGCGGCGAGCGAGGGGAGCACCGTGAACGTCGTCGTCGCGTTGTAGCTCTCGTTCGTGGCGAACGCGTCGATCGTATGGGGCCCGGCGCTGAGGGTCGGCAGGACGTAGCTGCAGTAGAACGAGCCGTTCAGCGAAAGGGACGTGTTGCCGAGGCACGCCTCGACCTGCGTGCCCGCCGGCCCGAGGTAGGCGATCTCGACCGGGTAGCCGACGGTCTTCTTCTTCGCCTTGAGGTCCTTCCCGCCGAACCCGTAGGCGTGGAACGCTACCGTCGTGCCGACGACCCCCGTGCTGGGGGTCGCGGTGACCGACGAGGCGACGGTGAACGTCTTGCTGACCTTCGTCCCCTTCGCGTCGGTCGCGTTGACCGGGACCGGACCCCCGATCGTCTGCGGGACGGTGTAGACGCAGCCGAACAGTCCCTTGCCGGTGGTCTTGCCCGAGCAGAGCGTGACGGCGCCGACCCCGACGTACGACCCGACGATCGTGAACGTCACCCCGTGGGCAAATCCGCTCGCGTTGAACGTGACGTTCGAGCCGACCGGCGCGATCGCCGGGGTGATCGTCAGCGCGGGCGTCGCCGCGGCGGTCCGCGCCCCGGACGACCCTCCGCCGCCCGCGACCCCTCCCGGAGCGAGGCGGCCCAGGACCCCCCCGAACGGTGACCCGGAGGAGCCGAGGTAGACCCCGGCGAGCGGGCAGGCGAGGACGGCCGCCACCAGGACCGCGCCGAACAGCGCGACCGCCCGGCCTCGCGGTAGCTGCCAGAGCGGATGGGGAGCCCGGTACATCGCCTGTGGGGGGCGGTGAGGCGGGACATACGGGGGGTCAGTATCAAAGTAACTATCCCCAGTTTCCGCACCGGCCCCAGCCTGCGGACCCCGCGGGGCTCTCGGGCCCCCGGGCTGGGAGGGCCCTGCCCCTCCTGTCAGCCGGAACGACGCGCCGACGCCGGGGGAACGGGCCGGGCACGGGTCCACGTCAGCTCCACCACGCTCCCCGGAGGCAGGGGACGGTCCGAGCGGAGCTCCACCCGGAGGCCGTTCGGGCCCTCCAGCACGGAAAGGTACGCCGGGCCGACCGGGCCGCTCGCGCGCACGCGGTAGGGAGTGGGGGCCGTCTCGTTCGGCACGGCCCGCAGCTCGTCGGGAAGGACCGCGACCGGCCCGTCCGCTCCGGGGAGCACGTTGTAGCCGAGGAACGCCGCGGCGCGGGCGGAGGGGGGGTGCTCGAACAGCTGGCGCGGGCTCTCCAGGCCCTCCAGCGACCCGTCGAACAGGAGCGCGACGCGGTCCCCGAGAAACAGCGCCTCCTCCCGGTCGTGGGTAACGTGCACGGCGGCCGTCCCGGAGGCACGCAGCGCGGCGCGGAACTCCGCGTGCAGTCCCGCCCGCACCTCCACGTCGACCGAGGCGAACGGCTCGTCCAGGAGCAGCAGGCGGGGGCGCGCCGCGAGGCTGCGGGCGAGGGCGACCCGCTGCCGCTCCCCCCCGGAGAGCTGCTCGGGGAGGCGGTCGAGCAGACCCCCGAGGTCGAGCAGGCGTGCGAGCTCCTCGACCCGCCCTCGGACCTCCGCGTCCGGCCGGCGCTGGAGCAGCGGAGCGTAGGCGATGTTCTCGGCGACCGTCCGCCGCGCGAACAGCGTCGGCTCCTGGAACAGGAGCCCGATCCCCCTGCGATGCGGGGGAACGTCCGCGAGGTCCCTCCCGTCGAGCCGGATCGACCCGTCGGTCGGGCGCTCGAAACCGGCGAGGAGACGGAGGAGGGTCGTCTTCCCGCTGCCGTTCGGACCGAGGACGGTGAGGAGCTCGCCCTCCCCCACCGTGAGGTTCACGCCGCGGAGCACCGGCCGGCCGTCAAAGCTTGCCGAGAGCCCGGCGACCTCGAGGAGGGGGCTAGGCACGGTCGTCCCCCCCGCTCGCGACGATCCCGGCGAACACCATGAGGCTGAGCAGGAGGAGGAGCGCCGCGGCGGCCGCGGCGGCCCCGGCGAGCCGCGCGTTAGCGAGGTCGTAGACGGCGATCGGCACGGTGACGAGCCGGGCCGTCGAGCTGACGAGGAAGTACGTGGCCGTGAACTCCCCGAGACCGAGCGCGAAGCCGAACAGCACGGCGGTCTGCACCCCGCGCCGGAGGCGTGGGAGGTCGGCGTCCACGAACGCCTCCCAGCGGCTCGCGCCCAGGCTCTGGGCCGCCTCGGTGCCGGCGGCGCCGAGGCGGGCGAGCGGGATCTCGACGCTCTGGAGCGCGAACGGCACGGCGAGCAACGCCTGGCTCAGGACGATCAGGACCCAGACGTCCGAGCCGAAGCCGAGGAGCGGCCGGTAGAACTGGGCGAGCGCGACCGCGAGCACGACCGGAGAGAGGAGCACCGGGGCGAAGAGCAGCAGGGCGAGCGGCACGGCGAGCCCCGGCCGCCGCGCCGCGACGAACGCCGCGGCGATGGCGATCACGACCCCCACCCCCGCGGCGACGCTCGCGAAGAACAGGGTGTTGGCGATCGCGCTCGAGATCGGGACGCCCAGGTGCGCGGCGGTCGCCGGGCCGGCGAGCAGCGTCCACGGCCGTCCCCACGGCCCTCCCCCGGGGGGGAACAGCGAGCGGGCGACGACGGCTCCTACCAGGGCGAGCTCGGCGCCCACGACGAGCAGGAACGGGGCCGCGAGCGCCCAGGTCCCCGGGGCGCGCCAGGGGGGCGGACGCGGACGCGCCGCACGGCCCCGAGCCGGCCGCAGGCGCCGGACCAGCAGCACGTAGGCGAGCGCAGGGGCGAGGAACGCGGCGACCAGGACGAGGCCGAGCACCGCGGCGGCGTACGGCGAGCCGTGCAGCTCCGCGAGGTCGTAGACCCGGATCTCGAGCGTGTCGCACGAGCTCCCGCAGAGGAGGATCGGCGGCGCGAACGACAGCGCGGAGAAGACGAAGGTGAGGAGCGCGCCGCAGGCGGCACCGGTCAGGCTCGGCGCCGCCCACGCCCCGAGGTAGCTGCGCGCCGGTCCGCCGCCCAGCGTCGCGATCGTCTCCTCGAGGTCGGCGGACGCGGCCTCGCAGCCGCTCGCGGTCAGCACGACGACGATCGGCACGTTGTAGAACAGGTTGACGACGACGACGCCGGGGAGGCCGCTCGCGAGCGGGCGGAGCGCCGGCCACGGGCCCCCGAGGAGCCCGGTCGGTCCGAGCAGGTCGAGGACGCCGAGGACCATGACGAGCGACGGCAACAGGAACGGCAGGAGCAGCGCGGAGCGGACCGTGGAGCGCCCGGGCCAGCGGAACCGGCCGAGGAAGACGCCGGCCGGGTAGCCGATCGCCAGCGCGAGCGCGGCGCTCGCCCCTCCCTGGAGCAGGGAGTTCGAGAGCGCCCGGCCGGCGAGCGGAGGGGCGAGGACCGCCCCCAGCGCCCGGAGGCCTCCTTCGGCGGCGACCCCCCGCGCGAAGAGCGACCCCGCCGGCACAATAGCGAACGCGCCGACGACCGCGAGGACGGCCCCGAGCAGCGCCAGCTCGAGCCGGTCGCGCGTCATCCGTGGCCCGCCGCGATCGTCGCCCAGGTGTGGAGCCAGCCGGGGAGCGCCGCTCCTACCGCGGCCGGGGTCGTCTCCTCGTTGAGGGCGGTGACGGAGGCCGGGTCGATCGCGTAGGCATAGACCGGCGGGAGGGCGACGGTGTCGTTCGCCGGGTACTCCCACTCGTTGGTCGGTATCTCCGACTGGACCGTGGACGAGAGGAACCAGTTCTCCAGCTGCTCGTCCAGGGCGAGATGGTGCGAGCCGCGGACGATGCCGATCCCGTAGATCGTCCGCCAGCCGTAGGCGGTGCCGTTCCACCAGCTGACCGTCGAGTTCAGCGAGCCCCCCTCGCCGTAGGCCGCGGCGTACGCCGGGTCGGTCGAGTAGCTGACGACCATCTGGGCGACCCCCGCCTCGAACTCGTCGAACGCGTCGCCCCACGAGTCCGACAGGGGCGGTGCGCCCCGGGGCATCCCGGTCCAGAACGACGTCCAGTTCTCGTGGAGTACGTAGGTGTAGTAGGCGATCTGCCAGGCGAGGAACTCCTCGCCCGTGATGTCCTCCTCCGGGTCCTCGACGAGCAGGTTCCGCGCCCAGCTCGCGTTCGCGACGAGCCCCGGGAAGCTCAGGCGGCCGAGCGTCGGGTGGGCGCCGTAGAACGTGCTGTTGACGTCGATGGCGAGGTAGCCGTACTCGTACGGCACGACCGCATCGTCCGGCGACAGCTCCGCGACCAGCGAGCCCGGCACGTCGGCGAGCCCCGGCGGGGCGTACGGCACGAGCAGGCCGGCCGCCTCGGCCTCCGGGGCCGTGAGCTCGTCCAGCCCGACCACGACGTCCGCGACCGGCGCGCCGGTCTGGTTGACGAGCGAGGAGTACAGCGTTCCCGGGGGACACTCGACCTCGACGCGGACGTCATGGGCGGAGGCGAACGACCCGAACACCGAGGCGAACGCGGGCGTGCCCCCGCAGTTCCCTCCGAACAGGCTCGGGTAGGTGAGCACGACGAGGGTCGTTCCCCCGAACTCCCCCTGTACGTAGTCGTAGGTGCCGAGGCCGGCGAGCACGAGGCCGGCGGACAGCGCGACGGCGACCAGCGCCTGGCCGGCACGTCCGGGGCGTCGGAGGCGACCTCGGGGAACTACCGGCGCGTCGGTCGAACTCATCCCTCCGCAGGTCCGGCGGAGCGACGCCCTAGGTGGTCCATCGCGTTCCCTTCGCGGGCATTATCCCGTGCAGGTTCGTGGGGTCGACGAGGTCGCCCTCGTCCTCTCAGCCGGTGCCCAGCTCCCCCTGCGGGGGACCGAGGTCGGGAGGGGATTTACCGTTGCCGTCGCGGCGGGGGACGGGCTGGGGGGAGCGCGCGCGAGACCGTGGCGCGCCGGCACGAACTGATTAAAGCCACGGGCGCCTCCTCACGACCGAACGACCATGCCCGAGCCGATCGAGAAGCTCCGCTTCGGCACGGAGCTCGTCAAGCGTGGCTTCGCCAAGATGCAGCAGGGCGGGGTCATCATGGACGTCACGACCGCCGACCAGGCGTCGATCGCCGAGGAGGCCGGCGCCGTGGCGGTGATGGCGCTCGAGCGGGTCCCGGCGGACATCCGCGCCGCGGGGGGCGTCGCGCGCATGGCCGATCCGGTCCGCGTGCGCGAGATCCGCGACCGCGTCTCGATCCCGGTCATGGCGAAGTGCCGCATCGGTCACACGGCCGAGGCACGCATCCTCGAGTCGCTGGGCGTCGACATGATCGACGAGTCCGAGGTGCTGACCCCGGCCGACCCGTTCCAGCACGTCGACAAGAGGAAGTTCCGCGTCCCGTTCGTCTGCGGCGCCCGGAACCTCGGCGAGGCGCTGCGGCGCATCGAGGAGGGGGCGGCGATGGTCCGCACGAAGGGCGAGGCCGGTACCGGCAACGTCGTCGAGGCGGTCCGCCACATCCGCCAGATCTCGACCGAGGTCGACGAGGTCAAGCGGCTCGGCAAGAAGGACCTCGGGCCCTGGGCGAAGCGCGAGCGGGTCAGCGAGGAGGTCCTCCTCGAGGTCCGGAGCCTCGGGCGGCTCCCGGTCGTCAACTTCGCGGCGGGCGGGATCGCCACGCCGGCCGACGCCGCGCTGTGCCGGCTCCTCGGCGTCGACGGGATCTTCGTCGGTAGCGGGATCTTCAAGGCGGAGAACCCCCGTCGCGTCGCGCGCGCGATCGTCGAGGCGTCCCTCCACTACGACGAGCCGGACGTGCTCGCGCGCGTCTCGAGCGGGCTCGGCGAGCTGATGCGCGGCCTCGAGATCGCGACGCTGCCGCCGGAGGGGCTCCTCCAGGTCCGCGAGTCCGGCGCCGTCGCGGACGGCCCGCCCCGACGGCCCCCCGCCGCGGCCTGAGCGGGCCACGGCTGCGACCCGCCTTTCATTAGCCGCCGGCGCCTCGCCGTAGGGGCCGTGCGGATCGTACAGGTCGCACCGTTCTTCTACCCCCATGCCGGCGGGGTCGAGTCGCACGTGCGGAGCCTCGCGGGCGAGTTCGCCCGTTCCGGTCACGAGGTCACGGTCGTGACGTCGCGGTTCCGCCGGGGGCTCCCGGTGACCGAGCGACGGGACGGCTACACGATCGTCCGCGCCCCCTCGCTCGGCGTGCTGTTCAACACGCCGATCGACTACGGCGTCGGCCACACCCTGCGGCGGCTGGGCGCCGACGTCCTGCACCTCCACTACCCCCCGCCGCTGACCGCGTTCTTCGCCACGCGGGCCCTCGAGGACCTCCACCTCCCGACCTGCCTCACCTACCACTGCGACCTGTACCTGGCGGGACGCACCGGGCGCCTGATCGCCGGGCTGTACGAGCGAACGTTCCTCCCGCCTACGCTGGAGCGTGTCGACCGCATCGTCGTCCACACCCAGAGCTACGGGACGACCTCGGCGAGCCTGCGCGGACGGGAGCTCGACGTCGTGCCCTCGGTCGTCGACCTCGTCCGGTTCCACCCCGGCTCGGACGCCCCCGGCCTTCGGGCGTCGCTCGGGCTCGAGGGAAAGCGGGTCGTCGCGTTCACCGGCCGTCTCGTCCCCCACAAGGGGGTCGACGTGCTGCTGCAGGCGCTGCGCCTCCTGCCGAAGGACGTGCACCTCCTCGTCGTCGGGCGGGGCCCCCGCCTGGTCGACCTCACGCTCCTCGCGCGACGCATCGGCGTCGCCGACCGGACGCACTTCTGTCGGGGCGTCTCGGACGATGCGCTCCCCCAGTACCTCGGGCTCGCGGATGCGTTCGCCTTCCCGTCGCAGAACCGCCTCGAAGGCTTCGGGCTCGCCGTCGCCGAGGCGATGGCGTGCGGGCTCCCCGTCGTCATCTCCGACATGCCGGGCGTCCGCGAGGTCATCGACGACGGCGTCCACGGGCTTCTGGTCGAGCCGCTGCTCGCGGAGGACCTCGCGGCCAAGCTGCGGCTGCTGCTGGACGACCCGGCGAAGGCTCGCGCGATGGGCGCGGCCGGGCGCCGCCGGGCCGAGGAGCGCTACGGCCTCCGACGCGTCGCGACGCAGCTCATCCGGCTGTACGAAGGCCTGCTCGCAGCTGGTTGATCTGGACGTTCGTCCGCTCGGCCTCTTTCGCGGCGGCGCGTCGCCAGTCCTTCTCCGCCGACGCGTAGAGGATGCTGCGCGAGGCGTTGACGAGGAGGGCGCGGCCGTGCGCGTCGGCCCCTTCGCGCACGGTCGTCGCGAGCGAGCCCCCCTGCGCGCCGATCCCCGGCACCAGGATCGGGACCCCGTTGCCGAGCGTCGCCCGCGCGGTGCGCAGGGCGTCGGAGAACGTCGCCCCGAGCACGACGCCGACGTTGCCGTGCGCGTGCGCCATGCGCCGCACCTCCCCGACCACGGCGAGCCAGAGCGGCCCGCGGGGCGTGGGGATCTCCTGAAAGTCCCCCGAACCCGGGTTGGAGGAGTGGGCCACGACGAACACGCCGCAGGACGGGTCGTCCAGGAACGGCTCCAGCGTCTCCCAACCGTTCCACGGCGTGATCGTCACGGCGTCGAACCCGAAGCTCCGGAACGCCCCGTCCCGGATCATCCGCATCGTGTTGGGGATGTCGTTCGCCTTCAGGTCGAGGATGCGGATCCGGCGTGCGCCGATCCGGTGGCTCCAGCGCGCGAGCGAGCGGAACCCGTCCGGTCCGTACTGCAGATAGGCCCCCAGCTGCATCTTGTAGGCCGCCGCGTGCGGGTACGTCGCCGTCACGATCCCCGCGAGGAAGCGCTCGAGCTGGACGGCCGGGCGCAGGCGACGCAACGGCTTCGGCATCTGCGCCGGATCCGGGTCGAGCCCCACGCACAGGAGCGAACGGCGGGCGCGCAGGACCTGGTCGAGCCGCTGCGAGAACTTCGCTCTCACGTCGGTCCTCGGACGGCCGCAACGACAAAAGCGTTCGCCCGCAGCCGCCGCCGAAACGTCCGCCCCCCCCGGGACCCGCCGCCCAGCCTCCGCCGGTCCGGCTACGGCTTTAACGCGGGCGAGGCTGGTCGCGGGGGAACGATGGCGCCGGCGGCCGCGGGGGAAGAGCTCGAGGAGGTCCCTCTCCGCGAGGTCGGGTCACGGTCGCCGCTCGTCCACGTGGTCGGACGGGTCGTCGCCGTTCGCCGCCGCGAGGTCGAGCGACGCACGGACGGGTCGAAGCGCCCGCTCCTCTCCGGGCTGCTCAGCGACGGCACCGCGACGGTCCGGTTCACCTGGTGGGACCCTCCCCGCGAGGGCATCGAACGGGGCACGATCCTGCGGGCGGTCGGGGCGGAGGTCCGCGAGTTCCGCGGCCGGGCGGAACTCGTCTTCACCTGGAAGACGCGCCTCGGCGCCGCGGGCCCGGCCGAGCTGCCTCGGCTCGACGGCGACCGCCTGCCCCTCCGGAGCGTCGACGCGCTGCGCGAGGGGGAGGAAGGGTTCCGGCTCGAGGTACGCGTCGTCACCGTCGTCGCGAAACCGGTGAGCGTCGGCGAGGAGCGGAGGGTCGTCCACGAAGGCCTCCTCGCGGATGCGACCGGTGCGGTCGCGTTCTCCTCCTGGAGCGACTTCGGCCTCCGTGTCGGGGAGACGATCCGTCTCTCCGGCGGCTACGTCCGGGCGTTCCGCCAGCGCCGCCAGCTCGTCCTGGACGAGCACACGCTGGTCGCCCGCATTCCGCCCGCGGGGCTTCCCGAGGCGGCCGCCTGGCTGCGCCGGGCGCCGCGCCCGATCGCCGACGTCGAGGAGGACGGGGGCGGCGAGGCGACGGCGATCGAAGGGCTGGTCGTCGGTCTCCTGCCGCCGAGCGGGCTCGTCCACCGGTGCCCGGAGTGCCGACGGGTGCTGGTCGGGGGGGTCTGCCGCATCCACGGCTCGGTCGCCGGCGTCGCCGACCTCCGGGCGCGGCTCGTCCTGGACGACGGCACCGCGGCGGCGACCGTCGCGGCCGACCGGGAGGCGACCGAGCGGCTCTGGGGGGTCACGCTCGCGCAGGTGCGCGAACGGCTCCGCGACCTCGGCGACCCGGCGGTCCTCGAGGAGGAGCTCGCGGCGGCGGTCCTCGGCCGCCGGCTGGTGGTGCGGGGTTCGGCCAGCTGCGACGACTACGGGCTCACGCTCACGCCCGAGTCGATCGAGCCGACGGAGGTCGACCTGACGGCCGCCGCCGACGAGCTCGCCGTCCGCCTGCAGGGGGGGCGATAGTGGGGCGACGCGAGCCGGCCTGGCGCGTGACGACCGCCGAGCTCGCCGCCTCCGTCGAGGAGGAGCGGGGTGACGGGGAGCGGGCGGCGTCGTACGTGCTCAGCCCGTTCGGCGCGCGGATGAACCGCGTCCTGCTCGCCGGAACGCTCGGGGCCCCCGAGGCGATCGGCCGCGACGAGCCGACGAGCTTCTGGCGCGCCCCGCTGACCGACGCGGTCGGCCGCGTCGCGCTGACGGCCGGCTCGTTCCAGCCGCGGGCGATGGACCAGCTGCGCTCGGCGCTCCCCGGCCGCCCCGCCATCGCCGTCGGCAAGGTCCACCTGTTCCGGGGCCGCGACGGGTCGGCGGCGGCCTCCGTACGCCTCGAGGGCCTCCGTTCCGTCGCCGAGGCGGAGGAGCGGGCGACCCTCGCCGAGACGCTCCGCCAGACGCTCGATCGGCTCGACCTCGCCGAGCGGCTCGAGCACGAGCCGTCGACGACCGACGAGCTCCTGCGGGCCTCCGGCGTACCTCAGCCGTGGATCCGGGGCGCGCGCGCGTGCCGCCAGCGCTATCCGAGCGTCGACCGCGCCGCGTTCCGGGCGAGTCTTCGCCCGTTGCTCGCGTCCGTGGCCGGCCTCGCCCGACCGTCCGCGCCGGACCGCCCGGACGAGCGGGTGCAGGTCCGCGTCGACGCCCCGGCGCCGGCCCCCCGCCCCACGACGGAGGAGGAACAGCAGGAGGCCGCGGCGTTCCTCGCGCTCGTCGACGAGGCCGCGACCTCGTCGGAGGACGGCTACGCCGACGTGCGGGAGCTCCTGCGGGAGCTCGCGGCGCGCGGGCTGCCGAGCGGAGCCGCCGAGGCGCTCCTCGGCCGGCTCGAGGAGGGCGGCCTCCTCGAGGAGCCGATCGTCGGCAAGCTGCGCCGGGCGTAGCCGCCCGGCGGAGGCGGGCGGGCTCCGTGCGCGCCGACCGGGGAGATCCGGCCGGGGCGATCGCTGCCGCGGCGGGCCCGTCCGACCGCTCCGTCCGTCGCGGGCGGGCGTGCGCCCCGGTGGGCGCTCGGAGGACGGTCCCCGCGCTCGGCGGTTATATATGGCCCCCCGGCTCGGGGCGCGGGGGAATGAGGAACACCTGTCTCTCCGAACCGATGACGAGACCAGCGACTTGCTGACCCCCCTGGCACGAACCGGAGCGCGAGCGTGAACCCCAAGAGCCCGTCGTTCGGCTTCCTCGTCTTCCTCGTGGTCGTCGTCGTGGTCGTCGCCGGGGCCGGGGCGGGCTACCTGTACCTCCACGACCACCCGAAGTCGATCTCCTCGCCGGCGGTCGTGCGGGTCGGCGACAACGTGACCGTCAACTACATCGGGCTCTTCGGGAGCGGTCCGGAGATCGGCCGCGTCTTCGACACGTCGCTCAAGGCGGTCGCCGACAACAACGCGACCTACCCGAAGTCGCTCGAGTACTCCCCGCGGAACGCCTCGGGCTACACCCCATTGCCCGTGCACGTCGGCCCCCGGGCGCCGAAGGGCGGCTACACGATCAACGGCACGACCTACGGGACGGTCGTCACCGGCTTCTGGAAGGGGCTCATCGGCCTCCCCCTCAACCAGAGCCGGACCCTGACGATCCCGCCGGACCAGGCCTACGGCTCGCTCAACGCGAGCTGCCTGAAGAGCTCCCCGCTGACGCAGAGCGCTCCGGTCGTCGTGAGCTACGCGCCGGGGGCGTTCGCGAAGGCCTACGTGGGGGTCTCGGCCGTCAAGGGGACGACGTTCACCGACCCGACGTACGGCTGGAGCGACCGGGTCCTAAGCTCGAACTCGACGGACATCGTCGTGGTCCGCCAGCCGAGCGTCGGGGAGGTCATCGACCCGTACGGCTGGTCGATCGAGGTGACCGGCGTGACATCGACGACGATCACGATGACGAGCCAGCTCACTCCCTCCAGCGTCGGGGCGGTCCTCGGCAACATCGCGAACTCGACCGTCTGCTCGACGACGAAGTTCCTCGTCTGGTCGGTCGACCTCGCGAGCGGCGTGTTCACGATGAACTACAACCGCGAGGTCGCCGGCGAGACCCTCGTCTTCGTCGTGACCGTCGTGGCGATCGTCCCGTCGTAGGCGAGCGGCCGGCCTACAGCGTGACCTTGCCCCGCTTGAGCAGTTCTTCGAGGTGCGCCTCGGCGACCGAGGCGATCGCCTCGTCCGGGGCCCTGCGTCGCGGCGCGTACTGACGGAGCGTCCGGACCGCCTCGGCGCGACGGGCCCTCGAGCGCGCGAGCAGCTCGCGGCCGGCGTGGTCGACCTCGTCCAGCTCGCGGGAGCAGGCGTCGATCTGGTGCATGATCTCGGCGCGCGCCTTCCCCTTCGCGCGGAGCTCGGCGACCAGGCCGCCGGCCGCCTCGAGGCGGCCGCGCATCCCGGCCATCGCCGCGTCGCGCTCGGCGCGGACCCGGGCCATCTCCTGGCCGAGGCGCTCGACCTCGGCGCGGGCCGCGGTGATCGCCAGCTCCGCCTCCTTGCGCAGGCTCTGGTGCGCGGCGACGATCGCCACTCGCGCCTCGGCGGTCTTGAGGTCCGCCGAGCGACGGCGCAGCCGCGCGATGAGGGCGTTCTCTTCGTCGATCTTGAGCGCGCGGGTCTGCTGCTGGAGCTCGAGCTCGGCGATCTCCTTGCGGATCAGCTCCGGCCGCTCCCTCTCGCTGCGGTCGAACGTCAGCAGCAGCTCGCGCCGACGCACGACGGCCTCGTCGACCTTGCGGCGGGCGGCGTCCCGCGCCGAGCGGAGCTCGGCGAGCTGGCGTCCCAGCTGGCCGTGCATCTGGTGGAGCTGCTCGACCTCCGACTGCGGCTGCTGGCGACGCTCGTAGAGCTCGCGCTGCTCGCCGGAGAGCTTGCGGAGCTCGCCGATCAGCGCCCGCCGGCGGTCGAGGAGCGCCTCGAACCGGGCCTCGAGAGCGCGAAGCTTGTCCCGGTCCTCGCGCTCCTCGCGGTCGGCGTCCTCCGTCAGGAGCGCCCGCGGGGTCACGCCGCTCCGAGGCTCCCTGCTTCTCAAAAGACCTTCGAAAGCGCCCGGGAGGCCCCGTCGGCCCCGCTCAGGCCGACCGGCGCGCGCTCCGGCGGGAACCCGCCCGGCGCCGGGTCGGGAGAGCGAAGCGCTGGGCGACGAACAGCGCAGCGGGGACCGCCGCGTCGATGTTGACGACCGCGATCGGCGCGCAGGACTGCAGCATGGCGTTCAACGCCGCCTCCCCGCGTCCCCCGCGACCGTATCCGACGGAGGTCGGGACGCCGACGACCGGGGCGGGCACGAGCCCGGCGACGACGGTCGGGAGCGCCCCCTCCCGGCCCGCGAAGACGAGGTAGGCCTCCGGCCGACGGCGCTCGATGCTCGCGAGCGCCCGCAGGAGGCGGTGGAGCCCGGCGACGCCGACATCGTAGGCCCGGACGACCCTGAGCCCCAGCTCCTCGAGCAGCGCACGGCTCTCCTCTGCTATCGGCACGTCGCTCGTGCCCGCGGCGAGGAGGGCGACCGTCCCGTGCCGGTAGCGCACGTCCAGCGGCCCGGGCAGGCGGACGAGGCGCCCGCCGGCGAGCTCGCGGACCGGCCGGCCCGGTAGCGCGAGGGCGCGGAGCGCCCGGCGCTGCGCCAGCGTGGGGCGCGAGACGAAGGCGCCCCGGCCGTCCGCGAGGAACGCCCGGGCGATCGCGACCAGGTGGCCCACGCTCTTTCCCTCCCCGAGCACGATCTCGGGGACGCCGACCCGGCGGGAGCGGTCGCGGTCGAGGCGGGCGAACCCGCCGACGCGTCGCTCGGAGCCTCGCACCGCGGTCGAACGCCGCTGGCCGGACCCCGCCATACCGCCGGGGACCCAAGCCGTGATATAGCGCGTCCCGGTGGAACCGCGACGAATCCTCGATGGTCGATTTCTCCCTCTCGCCGGAGGCCGAGAGCCTGCGCGATCTGGCCCGCAAGTTCGCCCGTTCGGAGATGGCCCCCCACGCCGCGGAGTGCGACCGGACCCCGCGGTTCCCGGAGGAGATCTACCGCCGGGCCCACGAGCTCGGGCTGATGAACCTCAACGTCCCGGCCGACCTCGGCGGGAGCGGCCTCGGTCTCCTCGAGCAGTGCGTCCTCGTCGAGGAGCTCGCCTACGCCTGCGCGGGCATGACGACGTCGATCATCGCGAACTGCCTGGCCCTCGAGCCGATCCTGCTCGGCGGGAACGACGAGCAGAAGCGCCGGCTCCTCGCTCCGTTCTGCGCGAGCTACCACCTTGCGTCGTTCTGCCTCACCGAACCCGGCGGGGGGAGCGACGCCGGAGCGGTCCGGACCCGTGCCCGCCGCGACGGGGACGCCTACGTCCTGGACGGCGAGAAGTGCTTCATCACGAACGCCCCGCACGCCTCGCTCTACACCGTCTTCGCGACCGTCGATCCGGCCGCCCACCACCGGGGCGTGACCGCCTTCGTGGTCCCCCGCACCGCCGAGGGGGTC
The DNA here is from genome assembly GCA_035502035.1 of Thermoplasmata archaeon. Classification (GTDB taxonomy): domain Archaea; phylum Thermoplasmatota; class Thermoplasmata; order Lutacidiplasmatales; family UBA184; genus Lutacidiplasma. The sequence goes on along the minus strand of DATJUZ010000008.1, from coordinate 31,738 downwards.
GTGCCCGGCAAGGACGAGGAGAAGATGGGACACCGTGCCTCCTCGACGAGCACGGTCCGCTTCGAGCACGTTCGCGTCCCGATGACCGACCGCCTGCTCGGCGAGGGCGACGGCTTCGGCCTCGCGATGCGCACGCTCGACCAGACGCGCACGCCGATCGGTGCGCTCGCGACCGGCATCGCGCAGGCCGCGCTCGACCACGCGGCCCGGTACGCGCTCAAGCGGGAGACGTTCGGCAAGCCGATCGCCGAGCACCAGGCGATCCAGATCAAGCTCGCGAACATGGCCCAGGCCGTCCACGCGGCGCGCCTCCTGACGTGGAACGCCGCCTGGACGATCGACCGGGGCGGCAAAGGGACGCTCGAGTCGTCGATCGCCAAGTGCTTCGCCTCGGACGCCGCGCTCCACGTCGCCGACGAGGCGATCCAGACGTTCGGCGGCTACGGCTACATGAAGGAGTATCCGGTCGAGAAGCTGCTGCGCGACGCGAAGCTCACCCAGATCTACGAGGGCGCGAACGAGATCCAGCGCGTCGTGATCGCGCGCGAGCTCCTCCGCGGTTACGCCTGACGGGGGGGAGCGTCCCTGGAGATCGCCGTCTGCGTCAAGCCGGTGCCGGAGGCCGAGAGCCGCCTGCGCGCGGACGCGCACGGGGCCGGTCTCGAGACCGAGGGGGTCAAGTTCGTCCTCGCGGGTTACGACGAGTCGGCGGTCGAGCAGGCGCTCCTCCTCCGCCAGGAGCTCCCGGGCTCGAGCGTCCATGTCCTCGCCGTCGGCCCCAGCACGCGGGTCGACGAGGTGCTTCGCGCCGCCCTCGCCCTCGGGTGCGACCGCGCGACCGCCGTCGAGGCGCCCGTCCCGCCGCTCGCCGACCCGACCGCGACCGCCCGGGCGCTCGCCGGGGCGATCCGGCCGCTCGGCCGGTTCGACCTCGTGCTCTTCGGCAAGCAGGCCGGGGACGACGAGGAGGGGATCGTGGGGGCCGCCGCGGCGCAGGCGCTCGACCTCCCGTTCGTCGGCCACGTGGTCGACCTTCGTCCGGCGAGCGACGGCCAGCGCCTGCGGTTCCGCCGCTCGGTCGAGCGGGGGGAGGAGAGCTGGGAGGCGCCGCTCCCGCTCGCCGTCGGGCTCCAGCAGGCGTGGAACGACCCGCGGACCGCGACGCTGCCGGCGATCCTCCGCTCGCGCAAGGCGCCGCTCGGCCGGCAGCCCGCCGTCGACCCGGCGGGCACGGCCCGGAGCGTGGGGACGGGCTTCGCCCTCCCCCCGCCCCGCCAGGGGGCGCGGATGATCGAGTTCTCCTCCCCCGAGGAGGCCGCTCGTCAGCTCGTCCGGCTGCTGAGGGAGGAGGCGAAGGTCTTCCCGTGAGCCTCACGGTCCTCGTCGTCGGCGAGGCCGACGGGACGGAGCTCGCCCCGGCGAGCACGGAGGCCGTTGGGCTGGCCCGGCGGCTCGTCGGCGATGACGGCGTCGTCGTCGGACTCGCCGCCGGACCGGCGGCCCGCGCGCTCGCGGAGGGGTTCGGACGGCTCGGGGTCCCCCGCGTCCTCGTCGCCGAGGAGCCGCGCCTCGAACGGGCGGCCCCCTCGGCGTTCGCACCGATCGTCGCGGCCGCCGCCGCGCGCGCCGGCGCGGAGCTCGTCCTGGTCGGCGGGACGACGTTCGGCCGGGAGCTCGTCGGAGGCGTCGCGATCGCCTGGGACGCGAGCGCGGCGAACGGGGCGATCGAGGTCGAGCGGGCCGGGGAGCTCACCCGGGTCCGCCGGCCGGTCTTCGGCGGCCGCGCGACCGAGACGCGCGAGCTCGCCGGCGGCCGAGCCGTCGTCTCGATCCGCCCGCACGCGTTCCCCCCGGCGACCGGGCCGGCGGTGGCGGTCCGGGCGGAAGCCCTGCCGGCCGTGGAGCTCCCCGCGAATCGGCTCGCCCCGTCCCGCACGGCGAGCGCCGCCGGCGGCAAGGGCACCGGGCCGAGCCTCGCGGACGCGGCGATCGTCGTCGCCGGGGGCCGCGGCCTTCGGTCCGCGCAGGAGTTCACGCTGGTCGAGGAGCTCGCTGCGTCGCTGGACGCCGCCGTCGGCGCGTCGCGCGCCGTCACCGACGCCGGCTGGCGGCCCGCGTCCTACCAGGTCGGTCAGACCGGCCGCGCCGTGTCGCCGCAGCTCTACATCGCGGTCGGGATCTCCGGAGCGATCCAGCACCTGGTCGGCATGGCGAGCTCCCGGGTGATCGTGGCGATCAACTCCGACCCCTCGGCGCCGATCTTCCGGGTCGCGGACTACGGCCTTGCGGGCGACCTCTTCGCCCTCGTCCCGGCGCTGACCGCCGAGGTCAAGCGTGTACGGGGCCGCTAGGCCCCGTCCCTACAGCTCGCGGACGAGCTCCGCTCCGTCCTTTAGCGCGGTCATGGTGCCGAGGCCGACGGCCCGCTGGGCCTTGCGGACGGTGCGCCAGAGGTGCTCCTTCCGTCCGTCGCCCGAGCCCATGAGCCCCCGGAACAGCTCGGTGGCGAAGCGCGGGTAGAACGTGTAGAACCGGCGGTTCCACTTCACCCGGTCCATCCCCTCGAACTCCCGGAAGTCGGCGAGGACGCCGAGCGCCTCGAGCCGACGGTCGTACTCCGCGAGCCGCGCGGGGGAGGCGTCGTGCGCCTCGCGCGCCCGGAGCGCGGTCTCGGCGGCGGCGAGGCCACTGCGGACGGCGTAGTTCATCCCCTGGATCACGATCCCGTTCGAGAAGACGAAGCCGGCCGCGTCGCCGGCGACCATCCATCCGTCGCCGTGGAACGCCGCGGGTCGGCTCGCCCAGCCAGAGCTGATCAGCTTCGCGCCGTACTCGACCAGCTCGGCGCCGGCGATCGCCCGCTGGATCGTCGGCTGCTGCTTGAACGTCTCGACCAGGTCGTGCGCGGAGGCGCTCCCGCCGAACAGCGAGGCGACCTGGACGATGACACCGAGGGAGATCGTGTCGCGGTTCGTGTAGAGGAAGCCGCCGGCCATCACCCCGGACGGGTAGAGCCCGAGGACCCACTCCTCGGCGTGCGCCTCACCGGGACCGAGCTGGAACCGCTCCTCGAGGCGCCCCGGCTCGAGCCGATAGACCTCCTTGACGCCGAGCTCGGTCGCCTGCTCGCTGAGCCGGGGGGCCGGCCGGATCGGGGTCCCGAGCGTCAGCCGGGAGTTCGCCCCGTCGGCGACGATCGTGACCGGGGCCGACATCGTCTCGCCGCCCTGGACGACCCCGCGGACGCGGCGCCCGTCCCAGGCGAGCCGTTCGACCGGGACGCTCGTGACGACGGTCGCTCCGGCCTGCTCGGCCTTCTGCGCGAGCCAGGCGTCGGTCCGTGCCCGGAGGACGGTGTGGGCGACGTAGGGCGGGCGACGCCAGGCGGCGTCCTCGAAGTCGAACGCGACCGCCCGGTCGGGGGTGAGGAACCCGAACCGCTTGCGCACGAGGTGGCGCTCGAGGGGCATCTCGTCGCGCCACGCGGGCAGGACCGCGTCGAGGTCGCTGCCCCAGAGGATCCCGCCGGAGAGGTTCTTCGCGCCGGCGACCTCCCCCCGCTCGAGGAGCAGGACGTTCGTCCCGGCCTGCGCGAGGCGCAGCGCCGCGGCGCAGCCGGCCATGCCGGCTCCGACGACGATGACGTCGAAGTCGTCCGTCATCCCGAGCGCGCCGGACGCGCCGCGGCGATTAAGCCCTGCGCGCTCGCCCGGCGCGGGTCGGCGCGGCGGGGACCGGGGGACGGCGGGTTACGAGCTCGCGCTGTAGTGCACGGCCACCGTCGCGGGAGCGTAGCCGACGCGGAGGTGGTGCACGCCGTGGGCCGCGGCGTAGCCGACGACCGACCCGAGCCGGTAGGCGTAGGAGCTCCCCGAGCTGAGGGTGACGAGGAGCGTCGCGTTCGTGGAGCTCCAGGTCCGGCCGCCAATCGTGACGCTCCAGGAGGTCCCCGGGGCGAGCCCGGACTCGGTGAAGAGAACGGGCAGCTGCTCGGTGAACCGGAGGCTCACCGTGGTGCGCTTCATCACGTCCAGGGTCCCCGCGCCGGCGAGCGCGACGGCGCCGATGTGCGCCGCCGTCCCGAACGACGCCGGGGGCGCGATCGCGTAGGAGTAGGTCCCGGGGGTGAGGTCGGCGTACGTGAGGGTCCGACCGGAGCCGCACTGCTGCCAGCCGGCGACCTGGACGCACCAGACGTTGCCGGGCGGCAGCCCCGTCTCCTTGAAGGAGAGGTTGACGGTCTTCGCCGGGACGAAGGCGACGGTCTCCGAGACGGCTCCGGCGACGTGCATCGTCCCGCTCGGCGGCACTCCCAGGACCCGATAGCCGGCGGGGCCCCGGATCACGTAGGAGAGCTCCCCGCTCGCCGCGAAGGCGTTGAGCGCCCCGGACGCACCGACGAGCAGGTGGCCGCCGAGCACGACGCTCCAGCTCTTGCCCGCGGGGAGCCCGGATTCGTGGAAGGTGACGGCATGGGCCGCGCCGCTGGGGTTCGCGAAGATCCCGACCCCGACGATCCCGGCGGTGAGCGCGATCGTCTGGAACGACAGCTGGTTGGACGACTGCCGGCCGATCTCGTTCGTCAGGCCGCCCCGGAGCGCCCACGCGTACTCGTCCAACGGCGAGAACGAGTCGTTGAGGACCGGCCACGTTCCTCCGGTCGACTCGACCCCGAGGTAATCGGCGGCCCCGGCCGGTAGGCTCAGGTTGAGGCTCTCGTTGCCGTGCCAGACCGGGTTCGTGACGTTCAGCGAACCGAACCGGAACGACACGTTCGTCCCCCCCGAGACGCCGTAGACGGCGATCCCCGCCGTGTTCGTCCAGCCCGCATAGCTGAGGTTGGTCGCGTACGTCCCACTGGAGAGGTTGCCGACCGCGACGCCTTCGAAGCCGATCGACGCCGCGACCGATAGGCCGGCGGGGAGCTCGGGCGGCGAGAACGGCGTGAAGTTCCCTCCGATCGACCAGACGTAGAGAACCTCGGTCACGGACGGCGGGACAAAGAAGCTGAGCGGGAAGCTGAGGTTCCATCCCCCGGTGGTCGCCGTCTCGCCGGCGAGCAGCGAGACGCGGAAGCCTCCCACGAGCGCGGGAGTGGCGTCAATCGCGACCCCCACGATCCCCGTGGAGAGGGCGACCGTCGTGAACGAGAGCACGTTGCCCGACTGCTCCCCGATCACGGCAGCGTCGCCGCCGCGCAGCGCGGAGACGTTCACGTCGACGTGGGAGATCGAGGAGTTCTGGACGGGCCAGGTCCCGCCCGTTCCCTCCACCCCGACATACGTCGACCCGTCGGCGGGAAGGGTGACGGAGACGTTCTGGGTCGCGAGCTTCGTCGGGTTCATCTGGGAGATCGAGCCGAACTGGAGCGTCGCCGACTCCGAAACCCCGTAGACCGCGATCGCGACGGTGTTGGTCCAGCCGCCGTACGAGAGCTCCGTCGTGTACTGCCCCGCGGTCAGGTTGCCGTCGGCGATCCCCTGCGGACCGGTGGAGGCGCCGATCGTCATCCCCGCCGGGAGGGTCGGGAACGAGTAGCCCGTGAAGTTCCCTCCGATCGACCAGGCGTAGATCACCTGGGCGCCGCCGTGGGGGACGGTGAAGTTGAGCGAGACGCCGAAGCCGTAGCCGAAGTAGAGCTCGGAAAAGCTCGCGAGGAGGCTCACGTTCGCGCCCGGTCCGGCAGCGTCGTTCACGGCCGACCGGGAGAGACCGCCGGGCGCGGCGCTCACGGAGGATCGTGAGGACGAGGCTCCCGGGGGAGCCAGCAGGCCCGTCAGCCCCGGGCTGAACAGGAGGAGCGCGGCGACGCCCACGACAAGTACCGCTGCCAGGCTCAAGCTACGACCGATCCGTTGCGCCATGCGGCCCACCCCGCACCACCACGGCGCGGAGAGGTATAGGAATGTCGATGGGACCGCAGGGGACCGGAGTGGCCCGGGGTATCCCAGCGTTCCGGGAGCAAGCACACGAGCCGTAGGCCGGAGGCGCCGAGCTCCTCGGAACGCCCTCGGCGGCGGGACCCTCGAGCGCTAGTGCCGGACGGAGGCGGGCGGCGGGCCCCCCGCGCCTTGCGGGGTCTCGATCGCCTCGGTGGCGTTCTCCACCCACTTCTGGAATCGGAACGGCTTCGGGATCCCCACCCAGTCCTCGTTCCCGATGCCGAAGCGGGAGCCCTCCTCGGCGCTCACACGGACGGTCCCGTAGCCGAGGATCCGCTGGCCGACGGTCTGGCGGACGTCGACGCCGCGGACCTGGGTGACCGGGATCTCGTCGAAGTTTCGTCCGAGGATCCCGCGCTGGACGATCACCCGCCGGCTCGTGACCGCGTAGACGGTGCGGATCCAGCGGACGTAGCGGACGGCGAGCCGAAGGAGGCCGACGAGCGTGAGCAGCGCGAAGAGGGCGCCGACGTACAGCGCGAGCGTGCCGGGCGCGAGGTGGACGAGCTTCGCCAGGTGGTCGAAGTACCCCCGGTACAGCCCGCTGTCGGGCCAGTGGAACCGGACCGCGAACGTGAGGTAGGCGAGCGCGAGGAAGACGAGCGTCCAGAGGAGCGGTCCGGGGAAGTACAGGAGCTTCGAGGCGCGGGTCTCCTCGAGGAGGTACTCCTGGTCGGCGAGGTACGTCGCCTTCAGGAGCCTCGGGGTCCTCTTCGACGCCCAGGGCGCGGCCATCGCGCCGGACGAGCCCGGGGCTCGGAGATAAACTCTGGCGTGGAGCCGTGCGCCCCGACTTATAGGCCGCCCCGGCTGCCCGGGGGCCGATGGGCGTCACCGATTGCCACGTCCACATCAACCCGACCTGGGAGATGCGGCCGGACGCGCTCGAGCTGCTGGGCACGAAGGACCCCGACCTCGCGCGCTACGTGCGCGAACCCCGCGCGTTCCTCGACTACCTCGACCGATGCGGGGTCGAGCGCGCGGTGCTCGTCAACTACGTAGCCCCGGAGGTGATCGGCTACACGGAGGCGACCAACGCCTTCGCAAGCGAGTACGCCCGCGCCGACCCGCGCCGGCTCCTCGCAACCGGAGGGATCCGGCCGGATCATCCGGAGCCCGCCGCCGAGGTCCGGCGGCTCGCCCGAGAGCTCCGGCTCCGCGCGATCAAGCTGCATCCGCCGCACCAGCTGTTCCGTCCGAACGCCTACGTCGACGGAGGGGCCCCCCGGCTCGCCGAGCTCTACGGCGCGTGCGAACGCGAGGGGCTGCCCGTCATCGTCCACACCGGGACGTCGGTGTTCCCGCGGGCACGGAACCGGTTCGCCGACCCGCTGTTCGTCGAGGACGTCGCGCTCGACTTCCCCCGCCTGTCGATCGTGCTCGCGCACGGGGGCCGGCCGCTCTGGATGTCCACCGCGCTCTTCCTCGCACGCCGGTGCCCGAACGTCTGGATCGACCTCTCCGGCATCCCGCCGGCCCGCCTCCTCGAGTACTTTCCGACGCTGCCGCGCCTCGCCGACAAGTTCGTCTTCGGGACCGACTGGCCGGGACCCGGGGTCCGCGACATCCGCGCGAACCTCGAGGCGTTCCGGGCGCTGCCGATCGCCCCGGAGCTCCAGCGGCAGATCCTCGAGGAGAATCCCCGGCGGCTGTTTCCGGCGCGGGAGCCTCCTTAAGTCGGCGCCGCTCGTGTCTCTGGCCGTGCCCGAGCCGGACGAGCCGACGCCGCCTCCCGCCGAGGAGAAGCCCGCTCCTCCGGTCGTCGAAGTACTCGAAGGCGGCGAGGACCTCGGGCGGCTGCCGCTTCCGCGACGGCCCCGCGGAGAGGTGTTCGGGATCGCGAGCCAGCTCCTCGGGGCCGCACGCATCCGCGTCATGTGCGAGGACAACGTTTCGCGGATGGGCCGGATCACGGGCAAGATGAAGAAGAAGATGTGGATCCGTGAGGGGGATCTGCTCATCCTGCGACCCTGGGGGTTCCAGGAAGGCAAGGCGGACATCCTGTTCCGCTACAGCCGCACGCAGTCGCAGTACCTCCAGCGCCGCAACCTCCTCCCGCCGTCCATGAGCTCGTTCCTCGCCCCGGAGCCGACCGCCGAGGACGCCCCGACGACCTGACGGCCCCATGGGCGCTCCGACCTCCCGACCGCTGAGCGCGGCGGAGGCGCGCGCCGTGGAGCTCAACGCGGTCGCGCTCGGGGTCTCCCTGGACGCCCTGATGGAGAACGCCGGCCGTGCCGTCGCGGAGGAGGCGAGCCGTCACCTCCCCCCGCCGCCGGCCCGCGTGGCGATCGTCGCCTCGACCGGCAACAACGGCGGCGACGGGACGTGCGCCGCCCACTACCTCCATCAGTGGGGCTACTCGCCGCAGGTCTGGCTCCTCCGGCCCCCGCTCGAGATCCGCTCCCGCTCCGCACGACGGTGCCTCGAGCGGATCGAGCACCACCTTCCCGTCCACGTGGGCGTGCCGCGCGCCGACGAGCTCGCGTCGATGCCGCTCGTCGTCGACGCCGTCCTCGGGACGGGGCAGGCCGGCGCGCTCCGGAGTCCCGTGCGGGAGGCGGTCGACGCGATCCGCTCCAGCGGAGCCCCGGTCCTCGCCATCGACCTGCCGACCGGCGCCCAACGGCCGGACGGGGTCCGCGCGAACTGGACGGTCGCCCTGACCGCCCCGAAGCTCGAGATGGACCCGGCCTCGGCGGGCGAGGTCGTCGTCCGCGACATCGGCATCCCCGCGGAGGCCTCCGAGCGGACCGGACCCGGGGAGTTCACGTTCTTCGTCCCCCCGACCGCCGCCCGGGGACGGTCGACCCGCCTCGTCGTGATCGGCGGCGGTCCGTACTCCGGCGCCCCCGCCCTCACGGCGCTGGCCGCGCTGAGGGCCGGTGCCGAGCGGGCGACGGTCTTCGCGCCCGGCGGGGCCGCCGACCGCGTCCAGGGGTTCTCCCCGAACCTGGTCGTGCGTGGGTTCGGCAGCGAGCGGTTCGTCCCGAGCGACGTCGCCGACCTCCTGAGCGCCCTCCGGACCGCCCCGCCGGCGGCCGTGGCGATCGGCATGGGCGCGGGCGCCGCACCGGCGACGGTCGAGGCGATGCGCCAGCTCGAGCTCGAGATCGCCGGCACGCTGCCGATGGTCGTGGACGCGGACGCTCTCGCGGCGCTTCCCCCCCCGGAGGCGCTGGGCTTGCCGGGGCGCGCGACGGTTGCGGCGACGCCGAACGTCGGCGAGCTCGCCCGGCTCTCCGGCGGTGACCTGTCCGACCGGCGGGCTGCCGCGGTGCGCACGGCCGCCGAGCGGCACGTGCTCCTGGTCGCAAAGGGTCAGCCGGACGTGCTGACGGACGGGAGCGTCGTGGCGGAGAACCACCACCACCACACCGGTATGACGGTCGGCGGGGTCGGGGACGTTCTCGCCGGCGTGCTCGCGACGGTCCTGGGGAGCGGGGTGCCCGCGCTCCCGGCGGCTCGGCTCGCGACCTACTGGGTCGGGGAGGCGGGGCTCCTCGCGGGGGCGCGCCGCGGCTACGGCCTGCTCGCCACGGACGTCATCGACGAGCTGCCGGCCGCGCTCCTCTCCGGGCTCTCCCGGCTGCAGCGGGCGGGCTAGGCGTACCGGACCCGGCCCCGGATCGCCTTCGCTCGAGCCCGGACCTCTTTCGCGCCGGCCGGGTTCCCCTCGCCGTAGCCGGCATAGAAGAGGCGGAGCAGCGCCGGCGCCTTCGCGCTGAGCGCTTTGACGTCCTCCTCGACGAGGTGGAGGTCGATCCCGAGCTCCTCGAGGCCGGCGTTGCGGCTGCCCATCGAGAGGTCGAGGAACGCGACCGGCCCGCCGGGTCCCTCCGGCAGCAGCACGTTCGAGCTCGTCAGGTCGCCGTGCGCGATGTGGCCGGCATGGAGCCGCCCGAGCGCCTCGCCGAACGCGCGCACGCTCGCCGCGAGCGCGGCGGGCTCGGTCGCGGGGTCCGAGAGCGCCGCCTTGAGCGTCGGGCCCGGGAGCTCCTCGAGGATCAGCCGGCACCGCTCCGTGTCGAGGTCGTAGACGATCGGCGTGCGCACCCCGAGCCGGCGGGCTTCCAACAGGAGACGCGCCTCGGTGCGGGTCCGCTCCCTCCGCAGCCGCTCGTCCAGCGCCTTCGGCCGGTACTTCTTCGGGTCCCGCGCCTTCAGCAGCGCGGGGAACCCCCACCAGTCGACCCGACGTATCGACGCCTCGGCGCCCTCGGAGACCGGGGCGCCCCCGTCCTCGTCCGCCATGGCGCCCCGGTCGTCCCTAGTGCCCTCGGCGCGCGGCAACGACCCGGGCGATCGCCTCGCGCGCGAGCCGTGCGGCGAGGGCGCTCGTGTTGCCCTGGTCGTAGTGCGGCGCGACCTCCATGATGTCCATGCCGACCAGCCGGGGCGCCGCCTGGTCGATGACGTACTTCACGTCCCGAGGGGTGAGACCGAACGGCTCGGGGGTCCCGGTCGCCGCCGCGTAGGCGGGATCGATCGCGTCGATGTCGAGCGAGATGTACAGCCGCTCCGTCTTGAGCATGTTCAGCGCCCGCTGCACGGACGCCTGGATCCCGTCGCGGGCGATCTCGTGGGCGGTGACGAACGGCATCCCGACGGTGCGGTTGTCGTCGACCTCCTCCCGCGAGACCGAGCGGACCCCGAGGACGACGACGTTGCGGGCCCCGACCTTTTCCACGATGCGCCGGGAGGAGCAGGCATGGCTCCGCGCGTCCCCGAGGTAGCTCGCGCGGAAGTCGAGGTGGGCGTCCAGGTAGAGGACCCCCAGGCTCGGCGCGCCGTCCGGGTACGACTCGACGGACGGCGGGGCGCACGCGTGGTCCCCTCCGAGCAGGATCGGGAACTTGCCGGCGCGGTAGACCGGGGCGAGCTCCTCGCGCACGCCCCGGACCATCTCCTCGGCGCTCCCGAACTCGTCGGTGTTGCCGAGGTCGTGCAGCTTCGCCTCGGAGAGGTCGACGCCGGTCTCGAGGTCGTACGACTCGAAGTTCCAGGAGTGCTGGCGGATGGCGTCCGGTCCGAAGCGGGCGCCGGGACGGAAGCTCGTCGTCCGGTCGAACGGCACCCCGAGGACGACGAACTCGGCCTCCTCGAGGCGTGAGGTCGCGTCCGCGAACGTCGGCAGGTGGGCCACGCGACCGGAGTTGGACCACGCTATAAGACGGCTCCTCGCGTCAGCCGGCGCCCGGCCGCGGCTCGGGTCGCCCCCGCCACCGCTCGCGAACGCCCATCTCGCCGTAGAGGAGCTCCATCAGGGCGAGCGAGATCACCGTCGTGACGATGACGAGCACGTAGAGTCCGGTGCTGCCCCCGAGGGCGATCGCGATCGCTCCGGCGAGCGGCCCGACGCTCCAGAGCGTCGAGTTCACGAGCGCGAACGCCCCCTGCGCTTCCGCCCGGTGCTGGGCCGGCGCGGTCCGGGCGACCCAGGCCTGCATGCCGGGACTGACGAGGGCGAGGCCGGCGTTGCGGACCGCCTGGGCGGGGATCGTGCCGACCCAGCTTCGGGAGACGGCGAAGATCCCGGTCGCGAGGATCGCGAGCATCGTGCCGTACCAGATCGCCCGGAGCTCGCCGCGGCGGTCGATCCACCGCCCGAGCGGGAGCGAGACGAGCGCGCCGGTGAGGAGTCCGGCGACGGCGACGACGCTGACCTCGAACGGGTTGGCGCCGAGCTGGGCGGCGAGGTAGCCGTAGTAGGCTCCCAGCGCGCCGTTACCGATCGCCCGGATCGAGACGGCGAACGAGAACCGGTAGACCGGCGCGAGGAGCCCCGGGGCCGGGGGGAGCTCGGCGCGGCGCACGGCCGGCGGCTCCGGAACGAGGAAGACGACGACCGAGACGGTGCCGACCATCACCGCCACGACGAACGGGAACAGCGCGCCGAGGCCGTAGACGAGGGTCAACCATCCCGCGATCAGGAAGCCGACGACCCCGCCGGCGCTCGACGTGGCGTTCAAGAGGCCGTAGCCGAACCCGCGCTCCCCGCTGTGCGTGACGTCGGCGACGTAGGCGTTGTAGGCCGGAGAGCCGATGGCGAGCGCCAGCTGCGCCGCGACGAAGAGCGCCCCGGCGAGGACGTAGCCGGGCGCGAAGACGATCGCCAGGAACAGCGGGAACGCCGTCGCCTCGCCGGCGAGGAGGAACGGCCGGCGCCGGCCGGCGCGGTCGGAGAGGCGGCCGACGAACGGACCGAGGAGGCTCGCGGGAATGTAGGCGAGCGAGAGGATGACGAGCGCGGCCGGGAGGCTCGCGCCTTTCACCTCGACCAGGTAGAGCGGCAGGAAGACGATGAACAGCCCGCCGCGGTTGCTCGCGAGCAGGGCGTAGAGCGAGAGGGAGACGAGCTCGCGTCGGGCCATGGGGACCGCCGGCCCGGCCCGAGCGGCTACAAAACGGCCGTCGGGACCCCCGGGAGCCGGGGTGACGTGTTATGAACCCGGGGGCGGCTCCCGGCTCGGGTCACCGGTGACGGACGGCTCCGTGCTCCGCCGCGTCGACGAAGAGGACGGCGTCCACCTCCTGGTGCTCAACCACCCGCCGGTCAACACCCTCGCGCGGGCGGTGCTCGGGTCGCTGCGCGAGGAGGTCGACCGTCTCTCCGCCGAGCCGAACGTGCGGGCCGTCGTGCTCGCCGGCGACGGGGCGAACTTCTGCGCGGGCGCCGACCTCAAGGAGCTCGCGACGCTCGCTCCGGCCGAGGTCCCGGAGGTCCTCGCGGCCGGGGTCCGGACGCTTTCCGCGCTCGCGGCGCTCCCGGTCCCGACGATCGCCGCGATCCACGGCTTCGCGGTCGGGGGCGGGCTCGAGCTCGCGCTCGCCTGCGACCTGCGCGTCGCCGACGACTCGGCGAAGTTCGGCGCCCCGGAGGTCGGCTACGGTCTGATCCCCGCCTACGGCGGGACGCAGCGGCTCCCGCGCCTGGTCGGGCCGGCCAAGGCGAAGGAGCTCGTCTTCACCGGCACGCTCCTCACGTCGGCCGAGGCGCTCCGCATCGGGCTCGTGAACAAGGTCGTGAGCGGCGGCCAAGAGCTCCGAGCGGCGCGCGACCTCGCCCACACGATCGGTCAGCGCGCCCCTCTCGCCGTCCGCGCCGCGAAGCGGGCGATCACCGAGGGGGCGGAGGCGGAGCTCGCCGCGGGGCTCGCGCTGGAGAGCCGGCTGTTCCTCGAGGGGGTCGCACCCAGCGCGGACCTCGCCGAAGGGATCCGCGCGTTCGGGGAGCGTCGGCCCCCGCGGTTCACGGGAAGCTAGGCGATGGGGTTCGAGTTCGCGTTCTCGGCCGACCAGGAGGCGTTCCGCGCCGGCGTGCGCACGTTCCTCGAGCGGGAGGTCGCCCCGATCGTCCCCGCGATGGACGAGCGGGAGGAGTTCCCGGCGGCGAGCATCCGCCGCATGCAGCAGGAGGGCTACTTCGGGGTCCCCGTTCCGGAGGAGTACGGCGGCCTCGGGCTGGGCAAGGTCGGCTATTGCATCCTCCTCGAGGAGCTCGGCAAGGTCGACGCTTCCCACGGGACGATCGTCGGGGCCCACACCTCCCTGGGAACGACCCCGCTGCTGTACTTCGGGACCGAGGAGCAGAAGCGCCGCTACCTCGTTCCGGCGGCGAAGGGCTCCAAGCTGCTCGCCTTCAGCCTCACCGAGCCGGGCTCCGGCAGCGACTCCGGCGCGGTCCACACGCGCGCCGAGCCGAGCGGGGACGGCTGGAGCCTCACCGGAACGAAGCTCTACGTCTCCAACGGAGCGGAGGCGGACACGATCGTCGTCCTCGCGGCGAACGACCCGGCGCGGGGACCGGCCGGGGGCGTCACCGCGTTCCTCCTCGACCGCGGAACGCCGGGGTTCCGGCTCGGCCGCTGCGAGCGGAAGATGGGGCTCCACGGAACGTCGACCGCGGAGCTGATCCTCGACCACGTACGGCTCGGACCCGAGCAGGTCCTGGGCGAGGTCGGGCGCGGGTTCGTCGTCGCGATGACCGCGCTGGACGTCGGTCGCGTCTCCCTCGGCGCGGCGTCGCTCGGCGCGATGGAGGCGGCGACCGCGGGGGCGCTCGAGTTCGCCCGCCACCGGGAGCAGTTCGGGACGCCGATCGCCCAGCACGAGGCGATCCAGTTCAAGCTCGCGGACATGGCGATGAAGGTCCACGCGCTCCGCTACCTCGTCTACCACGCCGCCGACCGCCAGGACCGGCTCGGCACGGAGCCCGGCCGGTGGGCGCGGCTCGAGCGCCAGGAGAAGACGCGGGAGGCGGCCGTGGTGAAGTGCCTCGCCTCGGAGTGGGCGAGCGAGGTGATCGACGAGGCGCTCCAGATCCACGGCGGGCTCGGCTACATCCGGGGCACCCCGATCGAGCGGGCCTACCGGGACGCCCGGATCAGCGAGATCTTCGAGGGCACGAACGAGATCCAGCGGCTGGTCGTAGCGCGCGACCTTCTGGAGCGGGGGCTCTAGCTCGGGAGCTCCGCGAACGCCCGCCGTCGCAGCTCGCGACGGAGCGTCTTCTGGATGCCGCTCTTCGGCAGGCTCTCGAGGAACTCTACCGAGCGCGGCGCCTTGTAGTGCGCGAGGTGGGCCCTCGCGAACGCGATCAGGGCCGCCGCGTCGAGCGTCGCCCCGGCGGCCCGCACGACGTAGGCCCGCGGCACCTCGCCGAGCGTCCGGTCCGGCGCGGCGACGACCGCCACGTCGGCGACGCCGTCGTGCCGCCGCAGCGTCTCCTCGACCTCCCGCGGATAGACCTTGAGGCCCCCGACGATGATCAGGTCCTTCTTCCGGTCGACGATGTAGGCGTAGCCGTCCCCGTCCAGCCGCGCGAGGTCGCCCGTCCGCAGCCAACCGTCACGCAGGACCGCCGCGGTCTCCTCGGGCTGGTGGAGGTAGCCGAGCATCACCTGGGGCCCCCGCACCTCGAGCTCGCCGACCTCCCCGAGCCCGAGCACGCGGTCGCCGTCCGGGTCGACGACCCGATGCTCGGTGTCGGGCAGCGGCAGCCCGACCGAGCCGGCGCGCCGCTCCCCCTCGGCCGGGTTGACGTGGGTGACGGGAGAGGCCTCGGTGAGCCCGTAGCCTTCGACGAGGTGGCTCCCGGTCGCCGCCTCGAACCGCTGCTGGAGGCTCGGGGGCAGCGGCGCGGACCCGCTGAGGCAGTAGCGGATCGAGTTCACGCGATAGCGGGCGAGCTCGGGTCGGTCGAGGAGCGCCGCGTAGAGGGCGGGCACCGCGGGAAGCTGGCTCGGCCGGTAGCGGTCGATGAGCCGGAGCAGCTCGCGGGGCTCCGGACGGATCTGGAGGACGATCGTTCCCCCCTCCGCGACCGCGAGGAGGAAGGCGACGGTGAGCCCGTAGATGTGGAACAGCGGGATCGAGGCGAGGATCACCTCGTCGCCGGGCCGCCGCGTCGTGTTCGCGGCGTTGCACTGGAGGACGTTCGCGAACAGGTTCCGGTGGCTGAGCATCGCCCCTTTCGGGGTCCCGGTGGTCCCGCCCGTGTACTGCAGGACCGCGACGGCCCCCGGCGAGGTCGCCACCGGGGGCGGCAGCGGGGACCTCGGTCGGAGGGCCCGTGACCACGGGACGACCCGGGGCTCCCTCGGGAACGCCGTCGGCAACCCGCGACGCCGCAGCACGAGCTGCACGAACGGCCGCGCCAGCACGGGATACAGCTCCCGGAGCCGCGCGACGTAGACGTGGGGGACCGCGGCCCCGTGCTCTCCGTGCCCGAGGTTCGGGTAGAGCGTCTCGAGCGTCACGGCCGCCGTCGGTCGTGCGTCCGCGAGCAGCGTCTCGAGGTCGTCGCCGATCCACAGCGGGCTGACCTGCACCACGGTTGCGCCGCGTCGCAGCGCGGCGAAGAATGCGATCGGGTAGGCGGGGCAGTTCGGGAGCATCAGGGCGACCCGGTCGCCCGGTCCGATCCCGTCGGCCGCGAACGACGCCGCGAGGCGCGCGACCGCCGTCTCGAGCGCGCGATAGCTCCACCGTCGGCCGTAGAAGATGAGGGCGTCCCGCTCCGGCCAGCGTCGGACGGCGTCGTCAAGAAGCGCCGTCAGCGGTCGGTCCGGGTAGGTGAGGTGGCTCGGCATCCCCGCCGGATAGTGGGCGAGCCCCGGAGGCGGGGCCGGGCTCGCGGCCGTCGCGGGCGTCACGGGCCGGGCTCGAGGAGCTCGAACTGGATCCCGGGCTTGTAGCTCGGCCGGAAGCGCACGCGGCGGCCGGCTCGGATCTCCCGCGCCTCCCGCACCCCGGGGACCCAGCCGCTGAGGCGGCCCCCGCCATCGACGTCGACCAGCACGTAGCCGTACGGGGCGTCGTTCACGAACTCGTCCGAGGCGACCGCGACGACCGTCCCGGCGACGATCGTCCCGGTCGGCTCGAGCCGCGTCCCCTCGAGCCGCTGGGCGCCGCACCGCGAGCAGGCGAGGCCCCAGGTCGCGGTGACGGCCCCGCACGCGCCGCAGCGCCAGCCCCGGAGCGTGCGGTCGTTCTCGTAGCCGGCCACGAAGGCGGCGATCGACGAGGGCGGAACGGAGCCCGACACGGAGCCACCCTAGCGACGACCGAAGATGTGCACCGAGCAGGAACCCCCGGTCGCCCCGACGTTGTGGGCGACCGCGGTGCCGGTGCGGGGAACCGCACGGCCGTCGGCCCGGCCGTTCGCCTGCTCGAAGATCTCGACGACCTGGCCCGCCCCGGTCGCGCTCACCGGATGTCCCTTGGCCTTGAGGCCCCCGGACGGGTTCACGGGGACCCTCCCGTCCCGCGCGGTCGTCCCCTCGAGGCTTTCGCGGGCCGCCGTTCCGCGGGGGAACGCCCCGAGGTCCTCCAGGGCGAGGACCTCGGCGATCGTGAAGCAGTCGTGCACCTCCCAGAAGTCGATCGAGCGTGGCTCCAGCTTCGCCTGGCGGAACGCTCGCTCGCCGGCGAGCCGCGTGGACGGCAGCCCGGTGAGCTCCGTTCGGTCCTGGAGCGCCGTCACCGCACCGGTCCGCACCGAGGCCCGTACGACCAGCGGTTCGGCGACCGGCTTGGGGACCGCCTCCCGGGCGGCGACGACCACGGCGGCCGCCCCGTCCGAGAACGGACAGCAGTCGTAGAGCCGCAGAGGGGCGGCGACGACCGGCGAGGCGAGGTACGTCTCCATCGAGATCTCCTTCTGGAAGTGCGCGTGGGGATTGCGCGCGGCGTTCGCGTGGTTCTTGACCGCGATCGCCCCGAACATCTCCGGGCGCGTAGGATAGGCGTGCTGGTAGGCATCCGCGAGGGTCGCATAGAGACCCGGGAACGTCGCCCCGTTGCGGGTCTCGAACGGGTAGTCGGCGGCGTAGGCGAAGTAGCCGGTCGCCGCCATCGTGTCGAGGTGCCCGAGGCGCTCGGCGCCGACGACGAGCGCGACGTCCGCGAACCCGCCGGCGACGTGCACGTAAGCCTCGTGCAGCGCCGCGCTCGAGGACGAGCAGGCCGACTCGAGGGTCACCGACGGGACCTCCGGGATGCCCAGCCCGTTGTTGATGAGCGGCCCGAGGTGCGCCTGGCGCTCCGTCAGCCCGAAGCAGTTGGCGACGAACGTGTGCTGGAGGTCCTTCGGCTCGAGGCCGGCGTCGTGGATCGCCTCGAGCGCGACGCGCGTCGCGGCCTCGCGGGCGCTCTCGGCGAGCCGGCCGTACCGGTTCGACGCCGCCCCGACGATCCACGTCTCGCGCATCGCCCGCCCGGACGGAGCCGGAGAGCGCCGACCGGCGCTTAAGGAGGAGCCGAGCCCCGGTCGCGCCGGTCCTTCTCGCCGAGCGGTTCGAGGGCGAGGAGCCAGTCGAGCAGACGCGCGGCGCGCGCGAGCTCCGAGGTCTTGAACAGGAGGCGGCCCGCCCGACTGATCGTGACCTCGGGGTCGGTGGCGGCGATCAGCAGGACGCGCGCGTCGACGACGGAGACCCCGGCTCGCTCGAGCGCCTGCCGGACCCGACCGAGGTCGAGCGATCGACGTCCGTCCGGTAACGCCTCGAACCCGCCTCCTTGGCGGCAGAGCCGGAGCGGCCGGTACGGCATCGGCCCCCGGAACCGGCCCGCGGGATTAGTCCCGCGGGCCGACGGCGTCGGGGGGAGGGGGGGTCGGCCCTAGCCCGTCGGGGGCGGGCTGCCCATCGGCGGCGTCGGGGACGTGCCCCAGGCGGCCTGGGGCGCCGGTGGCGGGTGCCACGTGACCGCCATGATCCCGCCGATCAGCGCGAGGATGAAGCCGATGAAGAACCCGCCGAGCGCGCCGAAGATGCTGACGATCGACAGGACGATGATGATCGCTCCCCAGAGCTTGGCGGACTGGGGCCGCGCGCGCAGCATCACGGCGCCGACGATGATGATCAGGGCGAACAGGACGCACGCCGCGGCGAGGCCGAGGATCAGTGCCCCGAGCCCCGGGATGAAGACGAAGACGACCGTCCCGAATATCGCTATCAGGGCCGCCTCGGCGAGGGCGCCCAGGAGGATGAAGATCCCTCCGATCAGACTGAGGACGAACGCCGTGCTCGGGTAGCTCTTCGTACCGGGGGGGGCCATGCCCACGAGTTCCGAGGTCGTAGTATATCAAGCCGTCCCGCCGCGGGAAGCGCCGCCCCGCCGGGGGCCGGGGCGCCGTGCGGGCGATCGGGGTCGTTCCGGGCGAGCTCCGGCCGGCCGCCCGGCGGCCGATCAGAGGACCTGGGCACGGCGGACGCAGTCGTCCAGGATCTGCTCGACGTCGACCTTCTCCTCCTCCCGGAGGATCTGGATCAGGTCGGATCGGGTCGCGGGCTTGTCGGGGACCGCCTGGCAGCAGACCCCCGGCCGCGTCGAGATGCCGTAGGTGCCGATCGCCTTGGCGACCGACTCGATCTCGGCCTTGTCGAAGCCGATGAGGGGCCGCACGATCGGAAGGCGGACCGACGCCGTCGCCGAGCGCATGTTCGAGAGCGTCTGCGAGGCGACCTGCCCGAGCGCCTCGCCGGTGGCCAGGAACGTCGCCCCCTCGCGCTCGGCGATGCGCTCGGCGCCCCGCCACATGAATCGGCGGCAGAGCACGCAGCCGACGTGACGGTCCGTCGCGCGCATCAGGGTCGTCTGGGTCGAGCCGTGGGGGAGCACGTAGAGCGGGATCGGCTGGCCGTATCGCTCCCGGAGGAGTCCCAGGTGGTCGACGATCTTCTCGAGCGGGGAGTCGTCGGTGAACGGCCGGTTGTCGAGGTGGACCGCCAGCATCTCGTGGCGTTGGCGCAGCAGGTAGTGGAGCGCCACCGGGGAGTCGATCCCCCCGCTCATGAGCATCACGCCCCGCGCCATCGACCGCCCTAGCCGACCCGCGCTATTTAGGAGTCGGCCCGCGCGGCTCCCGGCGTCCGAGAGCTGAAATCCCCCCGGACCTCCGACGGCCGTGCCCCCGGAGGCGCCGGCCGCGCTCCCGTTGTTCTGCCGGGACGAGGGAACCGGCCCGGCGGTCGTCCTCCTCCACGGCGTCGGCGCCGACCACTCGGTCTGGAACGGCATCGTCGGACCGCTCTCCGAGCGGTTTCGGGTCCTCGCCCCCGACCTGCGGGGCCACGGGCGCTCGGCCGCCCCGACCGACGCCGGCTACGCGCTCGCGGCGCTCCAGGGCGACCTCCTCGGGCTCCTCTCCTCGAAGGGGGTCGCCGCGGCGCATCTGGTCGGGCTGAGCGCCGGGGCGCTCCTCGCCCTGCGCGTCGGCCTCGACGCGCCCGAGCGCGTGCTCAGCGTGACGCTGATCAGCGGCGCGGCCTACACCGACGGGCACACGCGCTCCGTCGCGGAGCGTTGGGCGGAGACGTACGCCCAGGAAGGGGCCGACGCGCTCGCGCTCCGGCTCCTGAAGGACGTCTACTACCCGGACTGGATCGAAGCCCACATGGACGTCGCCGACCGTCTCCGCGCGGAGGTGCCCCGCCACGACTACCGGGGTGCGGTACGCTGGGCGAAGGAGGTGGCGACGTTCGACGAGCGGGGCCGGATCGCGTCGCTCCGCCCCCCGGCGCTGATCGTCCAGGCGATGGACGACGAGGTCGTGGACGCCTCCCACGGACGGATCCTCCGCCAGTCGATCCCCGGCTCGAGGATCCGCATCCTTGCGCAGACCGGCCACATGGTCCCGGTCGAACGCCCCGCCGAGACGGTCGAGGCGATCCGGTCGTTCGTCGACGAGGTCGAGGCGGCGCGCACGACCTCCGCGCCGGCAGGGTTATCTCGGCCGCCGGGAATGGAGCGACCGTGACGCCCGCGCCCGACCCCGGACTCCTCGAGCAGCTGGACGCGCTCCAGCGCGAGGTCCGGCAGCTCAAAGCGCGGGTCGCTGCCCTCGAACGCCTGGTCGGGAACGCGGGGGAGCACCCGACGGACCGGACCGTCGTCCGCGAGAAGGCGGTCTACGACTGGCAGGGATGAGGCCCGAGACCGGCGAGGACCCGTTCCCGAGCTCGCGGTCGGCCGCCGAGCTCCTCGAGCGGCACCCGATCCTCCATCCACCGGTCTCCACCGCCGGAGCCGCCGTCACGATCGTCCTCCGGGACGGGGCCCACGGGCCGGAGACCCTGCTGATCGAACGCGCGACGAACGCGAGTGACCCGGCGAGCGGGGACGTCGCGCTGCCGGGCGGACGAGTGGAAGACCGAGACGGCTCCCTCGCGACGACCGCGCTGCGGGAGCTGCGCGAGGAGGTCGGCCTCGGCGCGGGGGACCTCGCCGGCCCCCTGAGGTTCGTCGGCGCCACCCCGGCGCCGAGGTTCCGCCTTCACGTCGGGGTCTTCGCCGCCCGGCTCGGGGACGCCGCCGGGCCCCCCACGGTCGGGAGCCCGACGGAGGTGGCCCACGTCTTCTGGCTTCCCCTCCGCTCGCTCGCCGAGAGTCGATTCGTCACCCGGAACGGGCCGACCGGCCCGCGACCGGTGCGCGCGACCGTCCACGAGGGGCACGTCCTCTGGGGCTTCACGCGCCGCGTGCTCCGGGAGTTCACCGACCTTCCGCCGGAGGACCGGCCGGAAGGCCCGGTGACGGTCTCGACGCACGGGGACCCGCGCGGAGGCTCGGACCGTCTCTGAGCCCCCCGCCCGGCGGACCGCTCTCGTTCACCCGGACGGGACCGGCGACGTCCGGCGCGATGCCGAGGTAGGGCCGAACAGGCGACGGACCCAGGCCCAGCTCGCACCCGCCGCCGTACCGGCGAGCAACCCGACCGCCATCCCGGAGACCGCACCGCCGCCGACGGACGACCAAGCGATGAGCACCCCCATCGAGACGACGAGCAGGAGACCCTCGGTGGCCGCGAACGCAGCGCGTCGCGAGACGCTCGACCCGGTCCCGCCGAGGTCCCACGGCCCGCCCCACGCCGCGAACCACGCCCCCGCGGCGAGCGCCCCGGCAAGCCCCGAGGCCGTCAGGCCGAGGAACGAGCCGCCGGTCCGCGCTTCGAGCACCACGAACACCGCGAGGCCGGAGACGGCGGCGCTCGCCACGACGACCGCCACCGAAGGGAGTCGCTCGAGGCGGGTCGGGTCGACGCGCCAGCGCGCGCGACGGCCGACGGTTGGCCATCGGGCGACCCGCCGACGGACGAGGACGAGCGCCGGCCCGTAGAAGACCGCGGCGACCCAGACCGCCCACACCGGATAGTTCACCAGCAGCTGGATCCCGCCGGTGTGCGGACAGGACGGCAGGCGGTTCGCCACGAGCGTCGGACAGAGAGCTGCCGTGCCGCTCCAGAGGACGAACGGGAGCACGAAGGCGACCGTGATCCCGGCGGTCAGGAGGAAGTTCTTCGCGTCGCGCCGGACCGCGTAGTAGGCGAGAACGAAGACGTTCGCGAACTGCTTGCATCCCAGCGAGAGCCACTCCGCCCACTTCTGACGACGGCCGGCCCAGCCGACGAACCCCACGCTCAGGAGCAGGAGGACCGTGACGTCGTTGTAGCCGTTCTCCCCGATCAGCATGACGTACGGCTGGGCGAGCACCAGCGCGACGTCGAACCGCCGCCGTACGAGGAGCACCAGGCCGACCCAGGAGGCGAGGCCGAACCACTTGTAGGGAACGCCGGGGATCTGCAGGAACATCAGCAACGGGAGATAGACGTAGTACGACGTCGAGACGAAGTGACGGCCGTAGGCGACGTAGGCGTAGACCATCGGGGTCGTGTACGGATCGTGACCTGAGAGCAGGAAGCCGGCGAACTGAGGGGTCGTGAACGCCTCGTCGGTCAGGCCGTTGGCCCACCCGGTCGGGATCGATACGACGGCGAAGGCGACCCCGACGACCAGCAGGAAGAGGACGAACGCCGAGGTGCGCGGTACCCCGAGACGTCGGACCATGACCGGGAACGCGAGCCCGTACGCCCCGAGCCCGAGGATCCCGTACGGCGTCACGGGGCCCGGGTAGAGCCACAGCAGCGTGATCATCGCGAGCGCGGGCGCGGCGCCGGCGACCCATCCGGCGCCGTACCGGGGAAGCGCGTCGACCCAGCTGCCGTTCGGACGCGCGACTGCGGCCGTGACCGACCCGCCCCTCGGCCCCCGCGAGCGGAGCCGTCAGATGAATCTGCCGGTGCAGGCCCCGGCGCGCGCAGGGGGGAAGCGATCGCCGCGGACCCGACGGCGTCGCGGCCCGACCCCGGCAGCCCGCGCGGGCTCGGCTCTTCGAGGGCAAGACGCACCGGCGCGCCGGACCCCTTAAATACCTGTTTAAATAGTCAGCCGTTCCGGGGGCAGCTTCCGTTGAAGATCCGGATCGAGAATGTTGTCGCGTCGACCTCGCTCGGGGACGAGCTCGATCTCCAGTCGATCGCCCTCGGGCTGGACGGGGCGGAATACGAGCCCGAGCAGTTCCCCGGTCTGATCTACCGTCTGAAGCAGCCGAAGACGGCGATCCTGCTCTTCCGATCCGGCAAGGTCGTCTGTACCGGCGCGAAGAGCATGCACGAGGTCGAGGAGTCGATCCACTCCGTCGCCCAGCAGATCAAGAAGGGCGGACAGAAGATCAACATGCACCCCAAGATCGAGGTGCAGAACATCGTCGCGAGCTCCGACCTGGAGAGCGAGATCAACCTCAACGCCATCGCCGTCACGCTCGGCCTCGACCGGGTCGAGTACGAGCCCGAGCAGTTCCCCGGTCTCGTCTGCCGGATCGACGAGCCCCGCGTGGTCGTCCTGTTGTTCGGGAGCGGAAAGCTCGTCTGCACCGGGGCGCGCAAGCCGTCCGACGTCGAGGTCGCGGTCAAGAAGATCACCAAGGAGCTCCAGGGCGCGGGACTCCTGCGCTAGCGCGCCGGACCTCGAACACCGTGGCCGGGGTCGGTTCGATCCCTGTCGTCGATCACCACTGCCACCTCTCCCCGACCGGGGAGGGGCTGGCCGCGGTCGCCCGGTTCCGGGCCGCCGGGGGGACCCACCTGTTCCTCGCGACCCAGAACTACGACGCCCGGGTCCCGACGGACCTCGAGGGGTACCGACGGCAGTTCGAGCTCACCGAACGGCTCGCCCGCCGGTCCCGGGAGGAATGCGGCGTCGAGGTCTACCTCGTCGTCGCGCCATACCCCATCGATCTCCTCGCCGCGGCCGAGAGCCTCGGCCTCGAGCCGGCGCTCGCCTTGCAACGGGCGGCGCTCGACCTCGCGGGGAGATGGGTCCGGGAACGACGCGCCGTGGCGATCGGCGAGGTCGGCTGGCCCCATTTCGCCGTGGAGAGCGGGGTGGCGGCCGCGAGTCGCTCGGCGTTCCAGCACGCCCTGGAGGTCGCCCGCGAGGCGGGCTGCCCGGCGGTGGTCCACGGTCCGGACCTCGATGCGGCCGGATGGCGCGGGCTCGGGGACGACGCGCGCAGGGCGGGCCTCGAGCCCGGTCGCGTGATCAAGCACTACGCGCGCTCGCCCCGGCCGCCCGGCACCGAGGTCGTCGCGTCGTACCTCGCCCAGCGGGAGCTCGTCACCCGGGTGCTCGAGGAGCCCGGACCGTGGTTCCTCGAGACCGACTTCCTGGACGACCCCCGACGTCCCGGCGCCGTGCTCGATCTCGCCACCGTTCCCCGCCGCGCCCGGGCGCTCGCCGAGCGGGGACCGTCGTTCGTCGAGCGGCTGCGCGTCCCGTTCCTGGACTCCGTCGAGCGCGTCTACGGGCTGCGGCCGGAGCGGAGGGCCGCGTGAGCGCTGCCCGTCGTCCCCGCCGGCGTCGGGGCCTCCTCGTCGCCCTCGAGGGGATCGACGGCGCCGGCAAGTCGACGCTCTTGGCCGCGCTCGCGCCCGCGCTGCGGAGACGAGGCTACGCGGTCCGGAGACGGCACGAGCCGGTCGACCGCACCATCGGCCGGCTCGCGCAGGAGTCCGGGGCGCGCGACGCCTGGACCGGAGCGGTCTACTTCACGGTCGACCGGCACCTCGCAGCCCCCCGCCTCCTCCGGGACCTGCGACGGTACGACGTCGTCCTGTCGGACCGGTCGTTCTACTCGACGCTCGCCTACCAGGGCAGCGCCCTCCCGCCGCCCGAGCGCCGACGGCTCGCCGAGCTCCAGCGACGCGCGACGATCGTGCCGGATCGCGTGATCCTCCTCGACCTGCCCCCGGCGTGGCTCGCGCGACGGCTGCGCCGTCGCTCCGCGACGCGGGGCCCCCTCGAGCGGGCCCGCGCGCTCGGACGCGTGGCCGCCGCCTACCGTGAGCTCGCCCGGCGCCATCGATGGACGGTCCTGGACGCCCGCTGTCCGGCGGGGGAGCTCGTCCTCGCTGCGCTCTCTGCCCTCCGGCTCGACGGGCCGGGCGGACGGCGCCGACGGAAGACGCTAAGGACCCGGGGCGGCCCCGGTCGCCCGGCATGACCCCCTCGGCCCGGATCCTGCTGCACGAGGAGACGCTCGAGCCGTCGTACGTTCCGGCCCGACTGCCCCGCCGCGACCCCGAGCTCTCGCTCCTCGGCCGGCGGTTCCGTGAGGCGCTCACGAAGGGCCTCCCGTTCCACCTGCTCCTGACCGGTGGCATCGGCAGCGGCAAGACCGCGCTCGTCCGGCGGCTCGCTTTCGACCTCGAGCACGCCGGGCGGCTCGGTGCCTGGCCGGTGCGTCCGACGTACGTGAACTGCTGGCGCAGGGCGAGCGACCGCACCGTGATGCTGGACCTGCTCCGCAGCGTCGGGACGTCGCTGCCGGACCGCGGCTACAGCCTGTCGGAGATGCTCGACGTCTTCGAGCAGGGGCTCCGCCGCACTCCAGCCCACCACCTCATCCTGCTGGACGAGGCCTCGGCGCTCGTCCGCCAGGGTACGAAGCTCGCCTACCTCCTCTCGCGGGGACGCGAGGTCGGCCTCGGCTCGATCTCGCTCGTCCTGATCGCCTCCGAGGACCTGCTGCCGTACCTGGACGCCGCGAGCCGTTCCAGCTTCGGCGTCACGCACCGGCTCGCGCTCGCCCCGTACGACCGCGCGGCGCTGACCGACATCCTCGCCGCCCGCGCGCAGCTGGCCCTCCGGCCCGGCAGCGCGTCGCCGGAACTGCTGGACCAGATCGCCCGCGTGGCGGCCCCGAACGGGGACGCCCGCTTCGCCCTCGAGGTCCTCACGAACGCCGCCCGCCTGGCGGAGGACGACGGGGTGAGCGAGCTCACCCCCGAGCACGTACGGAGGGCGAAGGGCTCGATCCTCCCGACGATGACCGAGAGCCATCTCGAGGAGCTGACGACCAACCAGCTCGGGGTGCTGCTCGCGCTCGCGCGGACGCTTCGGGGGAAGGGCTCGAGCGTGCCGAGCCAGAAGCTGCGCGCGGGCCACGCCGCGCTCGTCGAGGAGCTCGGAGGCTCGCCGATGAGCCGCACCACGTTCTGGCGGACCCTGAAGGAGCTCGAGCGCGACGGGCTCGTCACGCTCGAGGTCGGCTCCTCCGGCGAGTCGAGCCAGGTCGCGATGGACGAGCTTCCCGCGAGCCTGCTGACGACGCTCCTCGAGGAGCGGCTCGGCAAGGGCCGAGGGACAAAAACCTAAAGCGAGCCGTTCGGTCGGACGGCCGATGCTCTCTGGCGAGGCGGGCGTCGCGACACCGGATCCGCCGGGCCGCCTTCCCGGCTGGATCCGGGTCCGACCACCGGTCGGGACGGCGTACCCGGAGGTCCGCTCGATCCTCGGCGAGCTCCGCCTCGGCACCGTCTGTCGGGAGGCACGGTGCCCGAACCTCCCCGAATGCTGGTCGGCCGGCGCGGCGACGCTCCTGCTGCTCGGCACCGACTGCACGAGGCGGTGCGGCTTCTGCGCCGTCCGGACGCGGAGCCCGCACGGCCGGGTCGACCCCGACGAGCCGCGCAGGGTCGCGGACGCCGTGCGACGCTGGCGGCTGCGGTACGTCGTGCTCACCCAGGTCTGTCGGGACGACCTGCCGGACGGAGGCGCGGCGCTGCTCGCGGAGACGGTCCACGCGATACGTCGCGAGAGCCCCTCCACGCTCGTCGAGCTGCTCGTCGGCGATCTCGGCGGGAGCGAAGCGTCGGTCGCCGTGGTCCTCGATGCGCGGCCGGACGTCCTCGCGCACAACCTCGAGACGACGCGGGAGCTCTCGCCGGCCGTGCGCGACCGCCGCGCCGGCTACGACCGTTCGCTCGGGGTGCTGAGGACCGCCCGAGCACGCGGAGCCCCACACCTGGTCACGAAGAGCTCGATCATGCTCGGGCTCGGTGAAGAGCCGCAGGCGCTGCACCGCGCGATGACGGACCTCCGTTCCGTCGGGGTCGACCTCGTGACGTTCGGCCAGTACCTGCGCCCGACGGCCGACCACGTTCCGGTCGCGCGCTACGTTCCTCCGGAGGAGTTCGACCGGCTCGCTCGGGAGGCCGAGCAGCTCGGCTTTGCGGGGGTCGCGAGCGGGCCGCTGGTGCGGAGCTCCTACCGGGCCGAAGAGCTGTACCGACGGGCGTTCGCCGCACGGAGCGGCTAGCCCGTGGCGAAGAAGGTGCGCCGGCGCCCGGACGAGGACGCCGAGGAGAAGGCGTTCGAGTTCCCGGTGTTCGACGAGGCCGGGTTCGCCTCCAAGGAGTTCCAGCTGACCGGCGCGATCGCGCTCGGCTCGCTGCTCGCGCTCGTCTTCGGGGTCTTCGCCTGGCTCTGCACCCACGCTGGCCTCGGCTGGTACGTCCCGTTCCCCCTCGCGTTCCTCCTCGTCCTGCTGAGCCCGTGGTTCCTGCGCCCGGTCCTCTCGGGCTCGTCGGGGTTCACGACGGGCGACTGGGCCGGCGTCGTCGCCCTCGAGTTCTTCGGGTTCCTCGCGGTCTGGTTCGTGCTGGTGAACCTCACCTAGGGACGGCGCGCGCTCGTCGGCCAGGGAAGCCCCTTGCCGAGCAGCCCCTGGAGCGCCTCGGCGAGCGCTCCCGACCCCCCGGCCGCCTCGAGACGGACGACCTCCGCGGCCTCGGCCGAGAGGTTCCGGCCGAGCGACAGCTGCGGCAGCCGCTCGGAGAGGTAGCGCTCGGCCGAGCGCTCGGCCTCCCGGGTCTCGACCCCGAGGCTCCCGTCGGCGCGAACGTACGGCCCCTGCAGGACGACGTCCGGCCGGCCGGACCAGGAGGCCAGGAAGTCGCCGGCGCGGTCGAGGCCGGCCGGCGGTCCGTCGCGCAGACGGACCCCCGGCCGGTCGCCGTAGGCGAGCTCGACCGTGATCGCCAGCGCCGTTTCGTCCGCGGCGCTCGAGCTCGCGAGCACGCGGAAGCCGGCCCGAGCGAGGTCGTCGGCGATGGCGCGCTCGGCCTTGCGGAGCTGTGGGTAGAGGGTGTCGTCGACGAGCTCCGGGCGGACGAGGCGGACGACCAGCACTTCGGAGGCACGCTGGCGGGTGCGCTCGAGCGCCGCGACCGGGGGGAGGCCGGTCTCGGGACGGAGGTCGAACCAGTCGAGCGCCGGCCGTCGCAGGTAGGCCCGGGCCGAGACGACCAGGACGCCGAGGTTGCGGCGGGACAGCGCGCTCGCGACGTTCCGGTTCGGGTCGACCGGGTCGGCGAGCACGAGAGCGACCTCGGCCGGGAGACGGGGCGGCTCCGCGCCCGGCCGCTCGAGCCGCATCGGGATCGACCAACCCTGCGCCGCGCGCAGCAGGCCCCGGAACGAGCCGTGAGCCAGGACGAGCAGCTCGAGCAGGTAGCCCGAGAACCCCTCGGTGCGCGCCTCGGCCCCGTAGACCCCGAGGCCGCGCAGGAACTGCTTGGCGAGACGGATCTCGGCGACGAGCGCGGGCGTCTCGCGTGCCGAGAGGTAGGCTTGGTGGAACGGCGTGCGGTCGACCGGCGAGCGCGGCCGGGCGGGGTCGGCGACGGCGAAACCGGGGACGGCATCGACCGTGAACCCGTCGAACGTCCCCCGGAGGTACGGGTGCTCGGCGTACCTCCGCTTCGGGTCGACGAGCACCTCCCGGGCGAGGGCGAGCCCCTCGTCGCGCAAGCGGTCGTCGGTCAGGTCCGGCGGGAACAACAGGAACAGGTCGATGTCGAGCCGGTCGGCGAGGAACGTCGCGCGGGCCGCGCTCCCGGCGATCACCGCGCGTACGAGAGGGCTCTGGCGCCGCGCCGCGGCCTCCCGCACCCGCTCGAGCAGCCGGTCCCGGGCGAGGGCGAGCCGGGCGAGCAGCTCCTCGGACGGCCGCAGCCGCTCGCTGGCCTCCGCCTCGATCGCGGCGGCGAGTTCATCGGCCGTGGGCGGGGGAGGAACCATCGGAGGACGGGGGTCGCGCGCGGAGATGAACCTTCGGCTCGAGGCTCCGGGGAGGCGACCGTTATCGCGCCGGCCCCCTTGTACGCTAGCGGAGGAGGTACGGTCGCAGCGTCCCCCCGGGTCCGCCATCCCGCCACGCTCTCCCAGGCCCTGGACGGCGGCAAGGTGCGCTGCACGGCCTGCGCACGATACTGTGTGATCCCGAGCGGTTCGCACGGCTTCTGCTTCGTCCGAAAGAACGACGGCGGCGAGCTCGTGCTCCTCAGCTACGGGATCGCCTCCGCCGTCCAGGTCGATCCCGTCGAGAAGAAGCCGCTCTCCCACTACCGTCCCGGGACCCGGGTCTACTCGATCGGGACCGTCGGCTGCAACTGGAGATGCCAGTACTGCCAGAACGCGGAGATCTCCCAGGAGCGCGAGATCGTCGGACGGGAGCTCCCTCCCGCCGCCGCGGTCCGCCAGGCCCGACGGCTCGGCTGCGCGGGGATGACGTTCACCTACAACGAGCCGACGATCTTCGCGGAGTACGCCCGGGACCTGATGCGCGAGGCCCACGGCGCCGGCCTGTTCACGAACTTCGTCACGAACGGCTACATGACGCCGGAGGCGGTCGACTTCCTCGCGCCCGAGCTCGACGCGATCAGCATCGACTTCAAGGGGAGCGGGGAGCCCGGCTTCATGCGCAAGTACATCAGCGCCAAGGGCCCGGAGCCGATCTTCGAGAGCTCCGTCGAGCTCCGACGTCGGGGGGTCCACGTTGAGGTCACGGACCTGATCGTGCCCACGGTCGGAGAGTCCGACGAGGCGACCCGCAAGCTCGCCCGCCACATCGTCGACCGGCTCGGCCCGGAGACGCCGTTCCACCTCCTGCGGTTCCATCCGGATTACCACATGATGGATCTGCCGGAGACTCCGACCCCTACCCTCGAGCGCCTCTACCGGGTCGCCAAGGGGGAGGGACTCGAGTATGTCTATCTCGGGAACGTCTGGGGCCACCCGTGGGAGCACACGTACTGCCCGGCATGCGGTGAGGTCGCGGTCGAGCGGTTCGGATTCACGATCCGTTCCTGGAACCTGGACGCGCAGAACCGATGTACGGCGTGCGGGCACGCGATCCCGATCGTCGGCCGCCCCCCGGCAGAATACGTTCCGGCGTTCGCGACCCCCGTCTAACCTCCCCCAGCGGACTCCCTCGCCCGAACGAGGGTGGCCCCCTCGCGAGCCGGTCGCCCTGCCGTCACGATCGAGGCGGCCGAGTTGCGGCGGTGGGCGGTCGGAGGCCGGCTGGGCGCGGGCATCCCGAGGGCAACGCTGGGGGTCGCAGGGCGAGTTTCGGCTGCCCGGGCCCGGCTCCGGACGGGTCCTCGAGCTCAGCGCACCACCGGCTGTCCGTCGCACGGGTTCGACGTCGTGATCGAGCAGAGCGCATTGTGGCCGCTCCGCGGTAGGGCGGAGACAGCGACCGGCCCCCGGGCCCCCGACTACCGCGGGGCAACCCTGGCGGCCCGCGGACACATCCTCGAATCCGTGAAAACTGTGGGTTTATCTCAAGAAGTCGATACCCGCGACACGGCACCCCATGGCGGTCAATCCCGAAAAACTGAACCAATTCATCGGCAAGTTCCTGGGCGACCTCGGGGCCGCCATTCAAGGGCCGTCCATCCTGATCGGCGAGCAGCTCGGGCTGTACAAGGCCCTCGCGCTCGGAGGCCCCATGGACTCGGACCGGCTCGCGCGCGAGACCCGCATCCCCGAACGCTACGCGCGCGAGTGGCTCGCTAGCCAGGCGGCCTCAGGTTACGTAGAGTACAACGCCGATACCAAGCAATACTGGATGACCCCCGAACAGGCGTTCGCCCTGACGGTGGAAGACAATCCGGTCTACGTTCCGGGGGTCTTCTACTCCGTCGCGTCCGTCTACAAGGACCAGCGCAGGATCGCTGAGGCGATCAAGGCCGGGAAGGGCTTCGGCTGGCACGAGCACCACAACGACCTGTTCATCGGGACCAAGAAGTTCTTCCGGCCCGGCTACCTCGCGAACCTGGTCGGCTCCTGGCTCCCGAGCCTCGATGGGGTGGTCGCGAAGCTGCAGGCGGGGGGTCGCGTCGCCGACGTGGGCTGCGGTCTGGGCGCGTCGACCATCATCATGGCCCAGGCGTTCCCGAAGTCCAAGTTCGTCGGCTTCGACTACCACCTGGAGTCGATCGAGTGGGCCCAGAACGATGCCCTGAACGGCAAGGTGACCCAGAACACCGACTTCGAGGTGGCGACCGCGAAGGACTTTCGAGGACCGGAGTACGACCTGGTAACGTTCTTCGACTGTCTTCACGACATGGGAGACCCGGTCGGCGCAGCGAAGCACGCGCGGGAGCGGCTCAAGCCGGACGGGACATTGATGGTGGTCGAACCGTTCGCCCGAGAGAGCGTCGAGCAGAACCTGAACCCGGTCGGGCGCGTCTTCTACAACGCCTCGCTCTTGATCTGTGTCCCCGCGTCGCTCTCACAGGAAGTGGGGCGGGGACTCGGTGCCCAGGCCAGCGACGCGAGCCTCAACGACGTCTTTCACGAGGCCGGGTTCGGGCGCGTGCGGAAGGCGATCGAGACGCCGTTCAATCGGGTCTTCGAGGCTCGTCCCTGACGTCACCGGGACCGCATGCAACGCTTCTCACGCTCGACGAGTAGCGCGGCGAGCTCCGGGGGCCTGCCCGAGCACCGAGGCCCGGCGCCGTAGGAAGCTTCCCCCAGGAACGCTCGCGCCTGCAGGCCAGCTTCCTCGAGGCCACGCGCGGCCGGCCGACGGAGTACCCGTAGCCGGGGCGCGGGTCCGGCGGGGGAGTCGGACACGGCGCGCATCCCGACCCGCTTCCGGACGGTCACAGGGCCGAGAGCGGAACGGGACGAGGGTCAGTCCTCGCCCAGAGCGGGCTTCCGTGCAATGACGACGTCCATCGCCTTCCGATGGGGAACCCCGCTTGCGTCGGAAACGAACTCCACCTGACCCGACTCCAGGATCTGCCAATCCCAGTAATACCCCAGCAGCTCTCCCGAGCGGAACGGCGACGCGAACGGGTTCGTCGTCTGGGGTGGGATGTA
>DATJUZ010000007.1:0-126086 GCA_035502035.1 Thermoplasmata archaeon | reverse complement strand
CGCGCGGACGGATCGAGCCGCGGTAGACGACCGCGTTCTCCCGCAGCGCCCCGAGCGGGCACCGGCGGCAGGAGCTGATCTCCGCGGCGAGTCGGTCGAGCGCACGCCGTCGGTCCTCCGACGGCGGAACGCGTTCCGTCCCGACCGTTCGCCCGCTCCCCATCACGCGGCCTCCTTCGCCGCGCCGACCGTCACGGATTTTAAATAGGGCGGCCCTGTGGACGGCTCCCTTCCTCAGCGATGCCACCGCCGTCCGGACTCAACACTGCCGGGCGCCTAGCGCGCCTCCGCCAGCGGCGACGCTGGTCGGACCGGTACTACAAGCGACGCACGCTCCACCTGAAGGAGCGCTCGGACCCCCTCGAGGGCGCGCCGCAGGCACGGGGCATCGTCATCGAGAAGGTCGGGGTCGAGGCGAAGCAGCCCAACTCCGCCATCCGCAAGTGCATCAAGGTCCAGCTGATCAAGAACGGCCGTCAGGTCACGGCGTTCGCGGTCGGCGACGGGGCGATCAACTTCATCGACGAGCACGACGAGGTCCTGGTGGAGGGGATCGGGGGCCGCATGGGGCGGTCCTACGGGGACATCCCCGGGGTCCGCTACAAGGTGATCCAGGTGAACAGCGTCTCGCTGGACGAGCTCGTCCGCGGCCGCAAGGAGAAGCCGGCGCGATGAGCGGCGACCCGATCGAGCGTCCGCCCCCCGAGCCCTCCGGTGAGGAGACCGGTCCGGTCGTCGAGCGCCCGCAGCCCCCGCCCCCGCCGCCGTTCTCGATCCCCCCGCTGTTCGGCAAGTACTCCTTCGAAGGCGTGGAGGTCCACGACCCGGGGCTGCTGCCGTACCTGTACCTGCATCCGGTCTACTCCCCGCACACCGAGGGGCGCCTGTCGGGCCGACCGTTCCTGAAGGGGCACATGCACCTGGTCGAACGGCTCGCGAACCACCTGATGAAGGGCGGCAAGTTCACCGGCAAGAAGCAGAAGGCGCTCACGACCGTCCGCAAGGCGTTCGACCAGCTCGCCGCGAAGGACGGCAAGAACCCCCTCCAGCTCCTGGTCGACGCGGTCGAGAACGCCGCGCCCCGCGAGGAGGTCACACGGCTGCAGTTCGGGGGCATCTCCGTGCCGCGCGCCGTCGA
This sequence comes from Thermoplasmata archaeon, assembly GCA_035502035.1. Lineage (GTDB taxonomy): Archaea > Thermoplasmatota > Thermoplasmata > Lutacidiplasmatales > UBA184 > Lutacidiplasma. The sequence continues at coordinate 124,948 of DATJUZ010000007.1, read as the reverse complement.
CGCCTCCCCGGCCCGACGGCTGAACGTCGCGATCCGTAACCTCGCGCTCGGAGCGATCCAGGCGTCCCACAAGTCGACCAAGCCGATCGAGAGCTGCCTCGCGGACGAGATCCGCCTCGCCGCGGCAGGGGACCTGACGAGCTTCGCCGTGGGCCGCAAGGAAGAGGTCGAGCGGGTCGCCCAGTCGGCGCGTTAGGGCGGGGAGGGGAGTCGATGACCCACATCCGAAGCGAGCTGGCGAAGGCCATCCCCGACATGATGCGCCAGGTCGACAAGATCCGCAACATCGGCATCGTTGCCCACATCCACCACGGGAAGACGACGCTCAGCGACAACCTCCTCGCCGCCGCCGGGATGATCTCGGACGAGCTCGCCGGCAAGCAGCTCTACCTAAACTTCGACGAGCAGGAGCAGGCGCGCCTGCTCACGATCAACAACGCCGACGTCACGATCGTTCACGAGTTCAACCAGGAGCAGTACCTGATCAACCTCATCGACACCCCGGGCCACGTCGACTTCGGCGGCGACGTGACGCGCGCGATGCGCGCCGTCGACGGCGCGATCGTCGTCGTCTGTGCCGTCGAAGGGGTGATGGCGCAGACCGAGACGGTGCTGCGCCAGGCGCTCCGCGAGAAGGTGAAGCCGACCCTGTTCATCAACAAGGTCGACCGCGCGATCAAGGAGCTCCAGCTGACGCCCGAGTCGCTGCAGAAGCGGTTCACGACGATCATCAGCGAGGTCAACGAGCTGATCCGTCGCATGGCCCCGGAGGAGTTCGTGGACGCCTGGTCGGTCGACCCGCGCGACGGCTCGGTCGCCTTCGGCTCGGGCTACGAGAACTGGGCGATCAGCGTCCCGTACATGCAGAAGACCGGCGTGAAGTTCCCGGACATCATCGACTACGTCTCCACCGGCCGCTCGCGCGAGATCGCCCAGAAGGCGAAGATCAACGACGTCGTCTTCGACATGGTCGTCCGGCACCTCCCGAGCCCGCGCGAGGCGCAGAAGTACCGCATCCCGAACATCTGGAAGGGCGAGATCGGCTCCTCGGTCGGCCAGGCGATGATGAACACCGACCCGACCGGTCCGACGGCGTTCATGGTCACCGACATCACGATGGACCCGAGCGCCGGCGAGATCGCCACGGGCCGGGTCTTCTCCGGGCGCCTGCAGAAGGGGATGGAGCTCGCGATCGTCGGCACGAAGCTGCGCAACCGCGTCCAGCACGTCTCGCTGTTCATGGGCCCGGAGCGACTGATGGTCGACGACGTGCCGGCGGGGAACATCGCCGCGGTGATCGGCCTGTCGGACGCGTTCGCGGGCACGACCACGACCACCTCGCCGGAGATGGTCCCGTTCGAGGAGATCCGTCACGTCTCCGAGCCGGTCGTCACGGTCGCGATCGAGCCGAAGCGGATGGCCGACCTCCCGAAGCTGATCGAGGTGATGCGGAAGGTCGCCAAGGAGGACGCGAGCCTCCGCGTCGAGATCAACCCGGAGACCGGCGAGCACCTGCTCTCCGGGATGGGCGAGCTCCACCTCGAGATCACCCAGTACCGCATCATCAACGACTACAAGGTCGAGATCGAGGCGAGCAAGCCGATCGTCGTCTATCGCGAGCTCGTCAAGAAGCCCGGCGGTCCGTTCGAGGGGAAGAGCCCGAACAAGCACAACCGGTTCTACTTCGAGGTCGAGGCGCTCCCCGAGGCGGTCGTCCAGGCCGTCAAGGACGGGGAGGTCCCGCAGGGCAAGTCGTTCAAGGACCTCAAATCGCTCGTGACCCGCCTGGACGCGCTCGGCGTCCCCCGCGAGGAGGGCCGCGGCCTGGTGGCGGTCGAGGGCACGAACATCCTGTTCGACGTGACGAAGGGGATCCAGTACCTCAACGAGACGATGGACCTCATCGTCGACGCCTTCAAGGAGGCGATGAACCGCGGCCCGCTCGCGAACGAGAAGGTCTACGGCCTCAAGGTCCGCCTCGTCGACGCGAAGCTGCACGAGGACTCGATCCATCGCGGCCCGGCCCAGACGATCCCGGCGGCGCGCTCGGGGATCTACGGGGCGATGTGCCTCGGGGACCGGCTCCTGCTCGAGCCGTTCCAGAAGGTGACGGTCAACGTCCCGCAGGAGGTGCTCGCCGGCGCGACCCGGGAGCTCCAGCGCCGGCGGGGTGAGATCCTCGACATGACGAGCGTCGGCGACCTGCAGACGGTCGTCGCCAAGGTCCCGGTCGCGGAGATGTTCGGCTTCGCCTCCGACATCCGGAGCGCGACCGCCGGCAAGGTCCTCTGGGCGACCGAGTCGATGGGCTTCGAGCCGGTCCCCGCCGAGCTGCAGCCGAAGGTCGTCGCCGAGGTCCGCCAGCGGCGCGGACTCAAGCCCGAGCCGTACGACGCGAGCTACTACTCGGGCTGAGCGGCCCGACCGGGGCCTCCGCGTCGTCGTTCCCGTCAACCTACGGGACTCGTAGTAGGTAGGCCGCGCTAACCTACGTATCCTGTAGTAGGTTTCGCGTCGCCGGGGAGCCCGCCCGCGACGCCGTTCCCTCGCCGTGAGGACGGCGATCCCGCGCGCCCGGCTCGGAGCCGAGCGGGCCAGGGGCCCGGCGGCTTATCGCCCGACGGCCGAGCGGGGCGGGGCGTCCAGCGTTCGCTGGCCGCCGGGGCGGGGCCCTTCGGCCGAGCGCGAGCGGAGCGGCCAGGCTCCCTCGTGGTCGAGCAGCCAGCGCTTGCGCCAGAGGCCGAGGCCGTAGCCCTGCATCGAGCCTCCCGAGCCGACGACCCGATGGCAGGGAATGGCGATCGGGATCGGGTTGCGCGCCATGGCGCCGCCGACGGCCCGCGCGGCGCCGGGGAACCCCGCGCGACGCGCGAGCTCGCCGTAGGTGACGGTCTTGCCGACCGGGACCTCGCGGAGCTTCTCCCAGACGGTCCGGTCGAACGAGGAGGCGGACTCCGGGGCGACCTCGAAGCCGAGCGGGGCGTGCCCATCCCGGAAGTAGTCCCGGAGCACCGCAGGGGGTGTGCCGGCCCGGAACGGCGGACGGCGGCGGACGGCCCCCGCCGGCACCCCGCTCTGCGGCGCGCCGGGCTCGACGAGGTCGATGACCCGCACGACGGCCCCCTCGTAGGCGATGCGGAACAGCCCGATCGGGCTCGGCACGTCCCCGACCTCGACCGCGGGCGCCATCGACAGCGGACGGTCGAGCCGGGTTATCTCGGTTTCAACCGCCGTCGAGGCTCTCGAGCCGGTCGGCGGCGATGCGGAACCGGGCCACTCCCTCGGGGAGCGAGCGGTGCTTGACCAGCGTCACGGTCCGCACCGCGCCCGCCCCGCGGTCGAAGCGCAGGATCGTCTTCGCGACGTGGTTGAGGAACGAACCGCCGAGCGGCTCCAGCTGGCCGTCCCGGACGCTGCGCCACACCTGGTTCGTCACGACCGCCGCGATGCCGCGGGCGCGGGCGGTCGCGACGAGCTCGGCGAGCTGGACGGCGAGCGCTTCGCGGGCGCCCTCCTCGTCGGCCCCCGCGATCGACAGCCGGTAGAAGTTCGTCGCCGAGTCGACCACGACGAGCCCGACGTCGCGTCGTTCGTCCCGGGCGAGGGCGCACGCCGTCTCGACCGCGCGGAGCTGCTCGTCCAGGTCCTTCGGGGCGGAGACGAGGAGCCGGCCGAGGATCCTCTCGAGGTGGCCGCCCGCGGTCGCGCGGAGCCGCTCGAGGCTGAGCCCCTCCGTGTCGACGTAGAAGACCCAGCGGCCCTCCCGCGCGACGCGGGAGGCGAGATCGAGGCAGAAGATCGTCTTGCCGCTCCCGCCCTCGCCGTAGAGCTCGGTAAGGCCGTCGGTCTCGAGCCCGCCGCCCAGCAGCCGGTCGACCGACGCCACGCCGGTGGAGAGCCGCGCGGCCGCCATCGGGCCGCCCAGCGCCTCACCCCCTCTTGGGGGTTCCGCGACGGGCTCCTAGGCGACCGGGTACGGCGTGTTGAGCTCGGCGAGCAGGACGTCCGCCCCGCTCGCCCGGAACGCCTCCGGGGCCTCGGTATGCACCGGGACGACCCGGCGCGCGCCGACGTGACGGACGATCGCCTCCAGCTCCGAGCCGGAGGCGTGGCCGCTCGCGTGCATCTGGTGGAACCGCAACCCGAAGTGCTCGAGCCAGTTGTGCATGACGCGATCGTCGACGTCGTCCTCGCTGAACGGCTCGCTCATCGAGTGGACGAACGGGCTCCCCTCGCTCGGGCGGAGGTCGATCATCTCCGGGAAGTGCATCAGGTCGAGCGCGAGGAGGAACTCCCGCTCGCGCGAGCGCACGTCGGCCGCCGGGAGCGCCCCCTCGAGCAGCGGCGCCTCCCAGCGGAACAGACGTCGCTTCTTGCGGGCGTAGACGCCGAGCCCGGCCGTCCGGCCCGGGACCGGCACCGCTCCGTCCGGGAACTGCGGCGCCACCGACGCGAGCAGGAAGGCGGTGCGCGGCGAGACGAGCAGCGTCCGGCCGGCGTCGACCGCCGCGCCGTGGAGCGTCCGCAGCCGGTCGACGTCCCGGGGGTAGGTGCACGCGAGGGCGATCGACGCGCAGCCGTCCAGGACCCGGTCGACGGCGGCGCGCACCCCCTCCTCGGTGAAGTTCTTGCGCCGGTCGGCGCCGGCCCGGGTCCCCTCCGTGATCAGCATCTGCGGGCGCTCGGCCGCCGCCGCGTCGAAGAACGCGTGGGTGTCCGCGGCGCGGGGGCCGTGCTGCCGGAAGTCGCCCGTGTAGACGACCGTCCCCTCGCTCGTGCGGACCAGGAAGCCGTAGGCGAACGGAACCGAGTGGTCGACCGGGAACGGGACGACCTCGATCCGGCCGACGCGGACCGGCTGCCGGTCGGCAAAGACCCGCCAGGGGTGCTCGCCGTACTTCATCGACGGGCTCGACGTCTGGATCGTCTCGAGGAGGGCTCGCGTGCCGGCGCCGAGGTGCACCGGGATCTCCGGGTCGAGGAGGCCGAGGTGACCGGCGTGGTCCATGTGGGCATGGCTGACGAACACCGCGTGGACCTCCGGCGCCCGGTAGGGGATCGCGGAGTCCTGGAGCGCCTCGCGGGAGTAGAGCCCCTCGAGCCGGGGGAGGAGCCCGAACTCGAGCAGGTCCTCGACGGGGCTCGACGAACGCGGCTGCAGGAAGTCGACGTAGAACTCCTCCCGCCGGGGGGAGAACGACGGGCCGAAGTCGAACAGGACCCGGTCCGGCCCGTCCTCGACCAGGATCTTGTTGCCCCCGATCTCCCGAATGCCGCCGAGGAACGTCACGGTGGGCGGGCGCACGGCCGTCGAGCCTCCCGGCGGGTAAGACGGTGCCGGGCGCGGCTCCCCCCTCGGGGGACGCTACCGTGCCTTCAGCGTCTTCTTGACGTTCGGGTGCTCCTTGGTGAAGATCTTCCCGCCGCAGTTGTCGCAGCGGACCCCGAACAGGTTCGCGTCCGAGGGGAGCGCCTCCCCGCAGCGGATGCACCGGAACATGGACGCCCGACGAGCCGGCCGGCGGGATTAACGGTTTGCGGTCGGCTTCGCCGCCGCCTCGGTCCGCGTGATCGGGGGCGGGGCGCTGAACGCGTAGGCGTTGGAGGCGAACCGGGTCCGGCAGCGCGCGCACTCGAAGATCCCGCTCGCGACCCGGCGCAGCGTGACGGTCGCGCAGCGGGGGCACGGGAACGAGGAGGTCTTCACCCGGTCGATCTCGACCACGCGGCGGCGGATCCGGATCCCGTACCGGGGCCCCATCCAGCCGGCCGGGCCGACCTTCTTCGTGCGCTGGCTCATGCTCCCCTCCCGGTCGCGATCCCGCGCAGCCGCTCCCCATGGACGAACGCCCGGCGGACGACCGACTTCACGTCGTCCGGACTGAACGCGCCGACCAGGCCCTTCTGCATCGCGACGACCCGGCCGGTCTCGTCGGTCGCGACCGTGAGGCGCCCCTGGGCGGCCCGCTCCTCGTCGAACGTCGGGTCGACGACGATGCTGTCGCCGAGGCGGACGAACGTGCACTCGATCGGGACGTGGTGGACCTCGAGCGGCCGGTCGCTCTCGGCGACGCCGAACCTCTTCGCGGGGAGCGTCGCCCCGTGGAGGGCGGCGACGGCCGCGAGGAGCGAGGCGTCGATCAGGTTGCCGTGGTGACCGAGGATGTGGACGTCGACGTAGCAGATCCAGCACTTCTCCGCCGGCGTGACGCAGAGCCCGGCGAGGTCGACGGCCTCCGCCGCGCGGATCGCCCGGTCGACGACGCGCGAGACCTCGATAGCCCCCGGCTGCGGGGGACCGGGTTCGAACGTGGGGCTCGACAGGGGGATCAGCTCGGCGTTGGTCGTGAGGACCCCCGCGTTCGGGGTGTCGGGGAACGGCTTGCCGAGCTCGAGCTTGATCCCGGCGAGAGCCATCGTCTCGCCGAGGCGCACGAGCGCGCTGCCGTCCGCGGTCGAGACGAAGCCGGGCTCGATGACGACCGGGCGGTAGTCGTCCGGGCCCCGTCCGTCCAGGCGGCGCCCCTCGTTCGCGAGGTCGAGGATGTGTGTCTGGAGGATCTCGGCGGAGACTTCGTCGCTCATGCGGCGCCCTCCGCCATCGGGGCGACCGCATAGCGTTCGCGGAGCGCCGCCTTCATCTTCTCGTAGATCGCGCGGCAGCCCCCGACCCCGAGGTCGAGCGCGCGGGCGAGCTCGGGTTCGGTCATGTGACCCTCCATCTGGAGCAGGACGAGGCGGCCGCTCTGGGGGACGAGCGCCATCGGGAGGTCGGCCTCGCCGAAGTTGTCCTCCTCCTTCTTGAGGTCGAGGGCGATCTCGCCGGCGACCTTGCCGACGGCGACCGCCGGCAGGAGGTCGACCATCGGAATGCCGGCGTCCGCGAGCGCGACGCTGCCGGCGACCAGGCCGGCGCAGCGCGTCCCCGCGTTCGCCTGCAGGACCTCGATGTAGACATCGATGCTGGTCCTCGGGAACTCCTCGGCGAAGACGACCGACTCGAACGCCTCGGCGATGACCTTGGAGATCTCCTGGCTGCGGCGGTCGAGGCCGGGACGCTTGCGCTCGTCGACCGAGAAGGCGGCCATGTTGTACCGGCACTGGATCACCGCCTTCGTGCTCTGCTGGAGATGGCGGGGGTGGACCTCCCGGGGCCCGTAGACCGCCGCCATGACCTTGTTCTGGCCCCACTCGACGAACGCCGAACCGTCCGCCTGGCGCAGCGGGCCGGCGCGGATCTGGATCGGCCGCAGCTCGTCGAGCTTGCGGCCGTCGATCCGGCGTCCCTCGGTGTCCAGGAGGACGGGCACTTCCTTCGCTCCTATGCTTCCCATACCTATCCTACTCCCGCATCGTCACTCGTCGTCCGGCTCGGCCGCGGCGCCCGGGTCGACCGATAGCTCGTCCCCCGGCTCGCCCGGCGGCCCCTCGTCGTGCGGGAGGGCACGGAGCCCCCCACCCTCGGACGACGCCCCGGTCGGCGTGGTCGCGAGGAGGAACCGCTCGACGCGGTCGGTGAGCCCCGAGCGGGGCCCGTTCTCCTCGATCATCTGCAGGACCTCGCGGACCCGGCGGATCGCCTCCGGGGAGCCCCCGACCCACACGCGCCCGTTCTGGCCGATCGCGACCTCGGCGCTGGTGTGGCGGGTGATCGTCTCGATCATCGAGCCGCCCCGCCCGACGAGCCGCGGGACGCGCGCCGGAGAGAGCCGGACGATCGTCCCCCCCTCGAGCTTGCCGAGGTCCTCGCCGAGCATGGTGACGCCGATGCGACCGGTCGCGTCCAGGCTCTCGACCCGGACGACGACCGCGTCCCCGACATGCAGGAACTGGTCGGTCTCGCCGACGTCGACCTTCCAAGGGGTGCCGGTCATGTGGAGCGGCGCCCAGCGGGGAGCGCCGATGTCGAGCAGCCAGAACGTGCTCTGGACGTCGGTCACGGTGCCGACGACCCGGTCGCCGGGCTTCGGCAGGTAGCGACCGGAGAGCGGCACCACCTGGACGAACGGCGGGCGCGCGGCGAGGAGCCCCAGCTGGCTGGCGTAGACCTTGCCGCCGACCCGATAGGTCCCCGGGCCGGGCTTCAAGCCGCGGCTCGGAAGTTCCTCTCCGGGGAGAACTAGTACGCGATCCCGAGGGGGATGCGAGGACGATTCCTCGCGGCCACCCGAACGGTGGCCCGGCCGATGACCTCTAGGCATTCTCTCTGCTGCACCGGGCCGTCCGACCGGCGCACGCTATTTAACCAAAGCGGTCTCGGCGGCGCCTTTCGTGCGCGCGTTGAGCTTCTCGTAGAGCTCCGTCTGGATCCCGGCGGGGATCTCGACGATCCCGATCCACGAGCCGTCCGACTGCCAGTTCTCCTCGAGGAGGCGGCCGAGCCCGCGGACCTCCCCGATCACGCGGGGGTAGTGCTGGCCCGGGACGCGGACGCGGACCTTGACGACGTCCAGGCGGATCGGCAGCAGCGGTCGGAGCTTCGCGAGGACCTCCTGGACCTGCGCGTCGACCGGCCGGAACGGGTCGATGTGGACCTTCGCCTCCAGCATCGCCGCCTCGATCCGTGCGGCCGGGTGAGGAGCTCCGGTCTGGGGGTTCATCGCGTTCCGCGCGATCGTCGCGACGATCTGTCGGCGCTTCGCCTCCTGGAGCTTGTGGCGCTGCTCGGTGGTGACCTGGACCTCGCCCTTCAGGACGATCTGGCGGGCGATCTCGGCGAGGTTGCGCGTGTGGAACGTCTTCTCGAGGTGCTCTTCGGAGATCTTGTCGCCCTTCTTCGCGTCCTTGAAGACCTGCTCGAGGGCGAGCTTGTCGGCAAGATCGACGTCCTTGCCGTCCTTGAGCTCCTGGACCGCCTCGGGGTCGACCAGGACCTCGAAGCGCGAGCCCTGAGTCTCCCAGCGGGCGATGACGGCGTCCTCGACCTTCACCATCGGAAGGTCCCCGCGTCGCGGCCGCTCTAGGAGCGGCTCGGCCGGCCGGTGGCGCCCCCGGCCGCGGGAAGGCGCTGGACGTAGCGCTGGATCTCGTCCGGCGCGAGCCGGCTCATCCCCTCGCCGACCTGGACGGTGCAGACCTCGACCTGGGCGAGGGTCCCGTTCTCCTCGAGGCCCGCGCGGAGCCCTTCGAGCGCGAGCAGGATCGCGGCGTCCCGGTCGAGGTTCGGGCGGTACTTCTGCTCGAACAGCTCCATCACCGGTCCCTTGTTGCCGCCGGTGCTCGCGGCGCGGAAGCTCGTGAGCGAACCGCTCGGCTCGGTCTCGAAGAGGTGGATGCCGCCGTCGTCGTACCCGCCGACGAGGAGCGCGGTGCCGAACGGGCGGACCCCGCCGAACTGGGTGTACTGCTGCTTGTAGTCGCAGATGCGGCGGACGAGCATCTCGACGCTCATCGGCTCGGCGTAGGTGACGCGGTTGATCTGCGCCGCGAGGCGAGCATAGTCGACCAGCACGCGGGCGTCCGCGACCAGGCCGGCCGTGGCGCAGCCGATGTTCTCGTCGATCTGGTGGATCTTCTCGAGGCTCGACGCCTCGGCGAGGCGGGGGTTGGGGATCCGGCGGTCGGCGATCAGGACGACGCCGTTGGCATAGACGACCCCGGCGGTCGTCGCTCCCCGGCGCACCGCCTCCCGGGCGTACTCGACCTGGAAGAGGCGGCCGTCCGGGGAGAAGACCGTGATCGCCCGGTCGTAGGCCATCTGGCCGGGTTGCATCTCCATCGGCGCCGCTCCGGCGCGGCCACCGACGGTCCCTTTATAACACCCGCGCGGGCGGTAACGTTCCGTCCACCGGCTTACCCCCGCTCCGGGAGCGCCGAGCGCCCGCCGCCGGCGGAAACCTAACGTGGTCGCTGGCGCGTGGGCGCGCGTGGAGGACGGCGGCGAACCCCCGGCGCCCCGCCGGTCGCGACTCGCCGGCACCTCCTCGGCGTACCTTCGCTCGGCGGCCGATCAGCCGATCGACTGGTACCCGTGGGGCGTCGAGGCGTTCGAGGTCGCTCGGAGCTCGGGTCGACCGCTCCTGGTCGACGTCGGCGCCTCGTGGTGCCACTGGTGCCACGTCATGGACGAGGGGACGTACTCCGACGCGGAGGTCGGCAAGATCCTCCGTCAGCACTTCGTCGCCGTGAAGGTCGACCGTGACGAGCACCCGGAGGTCGACCGGCGGCTCCAGCGCCAGGTCTCCGCCCTCAGCGGCGAGGGCGGCTGGCCGCTCACCGCGTTCCTGACCTCCGAGGGGGAGGCGTTCTTCGGCGGGACGTACTTCCCCCCGACCGACGGCCATGGCCGGCCGGGGTTCCGTCGGCTCCTCCGGGAGATCGTGCGGATCTGGGTCGAGGAGCCCGAGCGGGTCCGCGAGAGCGCGTCGACGGTGCGCGAGGCGCTCGCCCGGGCGGCGGCGCCCCCGAGCGGCTCCGCCCCTCCAATCCCGGCCTTCGTCGAACGCGTCGCCCACGAGATCAGCGCGAGCTTCGACCCGGCCTACGGCGGGTTCGGCACCTCGCCGAAGTTCCCCCACCCGACCGCCGTCCAGCTGCTCCTCGCCGAGGAGTTCCGGACCGGCGACGGGGCGAGCGGCGACCGCGCGCGGGAGACGCTCCTCGCGATGGCGAACGGGGGGATGTACGACCAGCTCGGCGGGGGCTTCCACCGCTATTCGACCGACGAGCGCTGGCACGTCCCCCACTTCGAGAAGATGGGCGTCGACAACGCCGAGCTCCTCGCGGCGTACCTCGAGGGCTACCGTCGCTACGGCGACGCCCGCTTCGAGGAGGTCATCCGCGGCACGGTCGGCTGGGCCGGCGAGGTACTCGGCGACCCGGGGGGCGGCTGGGCCGCGAGCCAGGACGCCGACAACGCTCCCGGCGACGACGGCGGGTACTTCACCTGGAGCCGGGCCGAACTGCGCGAAGCGCTCGGGGCGGACGAGGCGAAGCTCGTCGCCCGCGCCTTCGGCCTCGGGACCGACGCCCGGATGCCCCACGACCCGGAGCGCAACGTGCTGTTCCGCCTCGTCCCGGCGGCCGAAGCGGCCGACGGCCTCCGGCTGGACGCCCCCGCCGACCTCGTCCTCGAGCGGGCGCTCGGACGCCTCCGCGAGGTGCGCGCCGCGCGTCCGGCGCCGGGGGTCGACCGTGCGCTGTACGCCTCGATCAACGGGCGGTTCATCGCCACCCACGCCGTCGCGGGGCTCCTGTTTCGCGAGCCGCCCTGGCTGGCCGCGGCGCGCCGCGCGGCCGACCGCTGGCTCTCCCGCGGGTTCGAGCCGACCCGCGGGATGGCCCACCAGCTGATGGGGGAGACCGCTCGGGGCTTCGGCCTCCTCGAGGACCAGGTCAGCTTCGCGACCGGCCTCCTCGAGCTCGCCGTCGCCGACCGCTCCCCACGGTATCTCGAGGCGGCCCGGGCCGTCCTCGAGCTCGTCGATCGGGAGTACCGGGGCGAGGACGGCCTGCTCCGGGACGTCGCTCCGGCGCTCTACGACGGCCCGGCGATCGCGGGGGCGACCGAGGCCGCCTATCCGCTCGAGGACAGCCCGCACCTGAGCGCGAACGCGATGGGGATGCTCGCGTTCCTCCGGCTCGGGCATCTGCTGCACGACGACCGCTGGTCGGAGGCGGCGCGCCGCCTTCTGGAGCCGGTCGCCGCCCGGCTGCGGGGGGCCGGCCTCTTCGCCGCGGGGGCCGCGCTGGCGGCCGAGACGATCCTCGTGCCGCCGATCGACGTCGTGGTCGAGGGAGACGGGCCGGCCGGCGCCGCGCTCCTCGCGGCGGCGCGGTCGACGCTGCGTCCGGGCCTTTCGGTCTTCGAGGGACGCCCTCCCGAGCCGTTCGCCTTGCCCGGCGTGCCGCCGGCCGGGGGCACGGAGCCCGCGCGGGCGCTCGTCTGCCGCGGGACGAGTTGCCTTCCGCCGATCACGGAGCCGGAGGCGCTGGTCGCGGCGCTGCGCGCGCGGCCGGACGCAGCGGCATAGCGAGCGCGCCGAGGTCGGTCCCGTCCAGCAGATAGGCCCGGACCGCACCGTGGGCGAGCAGACGCCCGTAGAGGAACGTACGCCCCCGCTCGGGTCGCGCCCGGTTGAGCGCCTCGGTCCCGGCGAGCGGGTGGAACGCCGGCAGCACGACGAGCTCCCGGGCGGGCACCCGGCGCCCGTCGCGGTCCCGGACCCCGTCCCTCTCCCGGAGATCCGCACGGAGCCAGACCTTCTGCTTGCCGTCCGGTGCGTCGGCGGTCGGAGCGAACCGGTACCCCGGGTGGAGGTGGCCGGCGACGAGCGTCGGGGCCGCGAGGACCGCGCGGGACGGCCAGCGGTGGCCGTGGAAGATCCCGACCCCGTGGACGACGATGCCGGACGCAGGGCGGACGACGACCTCCCTCGGGAGGTACCGTGCCAGACCGACGTCGTGGTTGCCGAGGACGACGTGCGGGACGACGCCCTCGGCGAGGACCGTCGCAAAGACGTCGAACAGTACCGGTCGCAGCCACGGAGGCGCGCCGACGATAGGATGCTTCACGTCCCCGGCGACGACGAGCCGCCGCGCCCCGGCCCGCCGGCACAGGCGGACCAACTGCTCGGCGAGCTCCGGGGCCGAGGCGGTCGGGGGTCCGAGCGGCAGCTTCGGGGAGGCCCCGAGCCCGAGATGGAGGTCGGCGACGACGACGGTCGTCGTGCCACGGCCCGGCGGGGCGGCGATCGCCAGCGCGGGGGCGGGCTCGAGGGGGCGCACCGCCGGCGGGGAGGCCGGGCGGCGTGCCGGCGGGCGGGGCGCGGGGCGCTGAGGTCCGCGAGCTCGGGCCATCGTGCTCTGGTCCGTCGGTCGGGCGATGCCTCGCTTACAGCTCGGGGCGCTCCGCCCGGCGTCCTGAGAGCGGGGGCTACCGACCCTCGATCAGGAAGACGATCCCCCCGATCAGCGTGAGGAGGGCTCCGAGCAGAGCGAGGACCCCCGAGCCGAAGCCGAGGGCGAACCAGCCGACGACGGCGATCACGATGAGCACGACGCCGGCCGTCGTCGCACGGCCTTCTCGATGAGCGCCCCCGAGGTAGGAGAAGAGGCCGATGATGATCGCCGAGACGATGAGGATCAGGGCTTCGTCGAACGGACGGTACGCCTGGCCGAAGTGGCTCACCGCGAGATAGAAGACCCCGCGGGCGACCGACAGCAGGCCCTCGAGCGCGATGAGCAGGGCGCCGAGCAGCCCGAACACCACCCCGATGTGACGGTCCGTTCCCCCGGCCATGCGAACCCTCGGCCCGCCGAGCCGCTGCGGGGCTAAAGGCCCGGCGCCCGCGGGCGTCGCCGCGGGTGCGTCCGCCTCCCCGAGAGGACCGAAGGTGGGTATTCATATAGTAGGGGTAACTGGATTCCGGTGGGGGACCGTGAGCCGACCGCGCGAGCGATGGATCGAACGGATCCGGGGCCTGCTCGAGCAGGCGGGCTTCTACGTCGCGGTGACGACCGGGGCGCGCCCGTCCAGCTTCGACCTCGTCGCCCGCCGTGACGCGACCCTGCTCCTCATCAAGGCGCTGAAGAACATCGACGCGCTGGACGCGGACGAGGCCGGTCGGCTGCGCGAGCTCGGGCGCCTGTTCCCGGCGATCGTCCTCGTGCTCGGCCAGCGCTCCGGGCTCTCCGAGCTCGAGGAGGGGGTCGTCTACACCCGCTACGGGGTCCCGATCGTCCACGAGGCGACCCTGCGGGAGTACCTCGAGAAGGCGCTGCCGCCGTTCCTCTACGCCAGTCCGGGCGGGGTCTTCGCCCACCTCGACGGCGACCGGCTGAGGGAGCTCCGGCTCGAGCGGGGGCTCTCGCTCGGCGCCCTCGCCTCGATCGCCGGCGTCTCGCGGCGCGCCGTGCAGCTCTACGAAGAGGGCCAGGGGGCGGAGGCGAGCGTGGTCGCGCGCATCGAGGAGTTCTTCAACGAACCGCTCGTCCGACCGCTCGTCCTGTTCGACCTGCCGCGCCCCGTCGAACGACGGGCTCCGGACGCCGAGGACGCCGAGGCGTCCCCCGGCCCCCCCGCACCGACCGGGGACGCCCTGCGCGACGGGGTCTTCCGTCAGCTGGACGGGCTGGGGCTCGAGGTCACCGTCACCGTCCGCGCTCCGTTCGATGCGCTCGCCCGCGCCCAGGAGATCCTCCTCACGGGGGTCGGGAGCCTGCGGACCGCGGCGCGGCGCGCCGAGCTCCTCCACGGGATCGCACGGGTCGCCGAGGGCCACGCGATGTACGTCGTGCGCGAGGAGGTCCATCGGCGGACGATCGCCGGCCTCGCGATCCTGAACGTCGCCGAGCTGAAGCGTCACCGCGGTCCGGAGGAGCTCCTCGAGTCGATCGCCGAGCGCGAGGGCGCGTGATCAGCGCGCGGCTCGAGGCGGGCGCGGAGTGGCTGGTGCTCGCCCCCGTCCGGGGCCTGGAGTCGGACGCCCGCGAGGTCCCCGACGCGCTGGACGCGTTCCGGCCGGAGGCGATCGGCGCCGGGGTCGCGGCCGAGGAGCTCGAGGGGCTCCTCCGCTACTTCGTCGACGCACCGGCCGAGCCGATCGTGCCGCTGACCGCGACCGAGACGAGCGAGGTACGCGGCCTCGCCCGGTTCGGCGAGGTCCGCGTCCCGAACCCTGCGTTCGTCCGCGCCCTGGCCTGGGGCCGTCAGCGCGGGGTGGTCGTCCGCGCCCTCGACCCGGACGAGGAGCAGGCGGCCTCGCTGTTCACGGAGCACATCGGCTACGTCGAGCTCGTGCGTCGCACGGTCCACGAGCACCGCCTCGGCCGGGCGCCGCCGACCCCGTCCTCCGCCGACGCCTACGCGCTCGACTGGGACCGCTCGGTCGCCGGCGGCCGAGGCTCTCGGCGTCTCGCCGCCGCGCGCGACGAGCACCTGGTCGCGGGGGCCCGGCTCCTCGCGAAGGATCTTCGCCGGATCGCCCTCGTTATCGACCGCGAGCGGTTCGAGGGCGTTCGCGGCCGGCTGGGCGGAGCGTCTCGGAACTGAGCGCGCCGGCGACTACGTCTCGCGCGCCAGGATCCGCGTCAGCATCTGGCGCGCGCTCGAGCGGAACGACGTGAGGTCGCCTTCGTTCACGAGCATCGCGTCCGCGAGGATGAACGCGCTGCCGATGCCGAACCGGAGCTCGCGCTGGTCCCGGTCGAAGAACTCCTGGAGGTTCGCGCCGTCGTCCGAGCGGCCCCGGCGGCCGAGGCGCTCGTAGCGGGTCTCGGGCGAGGAGTAGATCCCGAGGACGAAGAGGTCGCCGAACTGGTGGCGAAAGCACGTGATCTCGGCGTCCGAGCGGCACCCGTCCACGAGCATCTTCGTCTCCGTGAGCTTCGGCAGCGCGCGCTGGGCCCAGACGGCGACGCCGTGCTTGTCGCGCTCCTCCGCGGCGAGGCGGGAGAGCGCCGAGCCGTTCGGGGCGATGCCGCGGCGCGCCGCCTCGGCGCGGACGAGGTCGCCCATCTTCAGGGTCGCGAGGCCGACCGACCGCGCGACGTCGACCAGCTCGTCCTTGCCGGAGCCCGGCATCCCGACCGTCACGATGAGCTTCATGGGGATTTCGGAGGGGACCCCGCCGGCGCGGGCTCCGCGGCGGCGGGCGCGTTCGTCGGCGCGGGAGCGGCCCCGGGGGCCGCCGCCGCGGCGGTCTCCTGCTCGGTCACGAGCTGGAGCCGGTCGGCGCGCTGCCGGAACTGGGCCGCCTCCTGGGAGGCGAGGTGGGCCGCCTCGGTGTAGCGGTCGACCTTCACCTTGAGCTCGGAGGTCTTCTGGGTCCGCTGGGCGGCGCGGAGCTCGAGGGCGCGCGCCTTCTGCTGGAGGTCGACGACCTTCTGCTGGAGCTTGCGGACCCGGTAGTGGAGCGCGGTGACGTCGCTCGTCAGCGGAGCGCCCTGGCCCCGGGCGGTCGAGGCGTCGATCGTCCGTTGGTGCTGCTTGATCTCCTGCTCGATCTCCGGCACCCCCTCGAGGACCTTCTGGCCCTTCTCGCGCAGGAGGGTCGACTGGTGGCGGAGCCGTTCGATCTTGGTGTTCAGCCGGGAGATCCGCTGCTCGTAGCGCGACGCGAGCCGCTCCTGGCGGGCGCCGAGCTCGCGCAGCTTGGTGATGTCGGCGTACTGCTGGCCCAGGAACCGCGTGTGGCGGAGCGCGGACGCCGTGGTCGGAGCCGGGCTCCCCGTCGGGGTCCCCGCGCGCTCCGCCATCGCTCCGTAAGCACGGGGTTCGCGAGATATAGCGGTTCGCGCCGAGGGGCGCGCGTTACGACGCCGGCGGACGCGGGGGGTGGAGCGACCGGCCGATGCGACGCACGAGCTCGGAGGCCGGGACGCGCTCCTGCGCCTTCGAGTCGCGCGAGCGCAGCGTGACGGTCCCGTGCTCGGGCCCGTCGCCGATGCTCGTCCCGTCGACCGTCGCGCAGAACGGCGTTCCGGCCTCGTCCATGCGGGCGTACCGCTTGCCGATGGAGCTCGCCTCGTCGAACTCCGCCTCGATCCCCCCGGCCTGGAGCTCGGCAACGACCTCGAGGGCGAGGGCGCGGTGCTCCTTCGGGATCAGTGGGAAGACCCCGATCGGCACCGGAGCGAGGTAGCTCGGGAGCCGCCACACGGTGCGCTCCCCGTCGCGACCGAGGTGGACATCGGCGAGCGCCCACAGGTTCCGGTCGACCCCGAACGTGAGCTCGAGCACGTGCGGGACGACCCTTCCGCCGCCCGGCCGGCTGACCGACAGGTCCTTCCCCGAGGCCTCGCCGTGACGACGCAGGTCGTAGTCGCCGCGGTAGTGGACGGCGCCGACCTCCTTGTAGCCGCCGAGGCTCTCGAGCTGGACCTCGGCGTCGAACTGCAGGCGGTTGTAGAACGCCCGCTCCTTCTCGGACTTCTCGAAGAAGCGGATCCGCTCGGCCGGATAGCCGAGGACGTCCCGGAGGAACCGCAGGAGGTGGACGAGGTGGTCGACGTAGAACTCCGGCAGGCCGCTCTCGACCAGCTCCGTGGCCGTTCGCAGCTCGGTCGAACCCTCCCCCCGCTCCCGTCGGTCGGCCCGGAGCACCGGAACCTTCTCGGAGGCGGAGGCGCCGAGCCGGCCGGGCGGCTCGGCCGGATCGAAGAAGATCTGCAGCTCCGCCTGGGTGAACGAGCGGAGCCGGAACAGGACCTGGCGGGGCGCGATCTCGTTGCGGTACGTCCGTCCGACGACCGCGATCCCGAGCGGGAGCGCCTTCCGCCCGACCTCCCACATCCGGGCGAAGGCGAGGTAGCTCGCCTGCGCCGTCTCGGGCAGCAGGTAGGCCCTCTCCGACCGGCCCACCCCGAACGGGACGTCGAACATCAGGTTGAACGGGCGCGGGACGCTGAGCGTCTTCGACCCGCAGCTCGGGCATCGCAGCTCGTGGGTGCGGACGACCTCCTCGATCTGGTTCGGCGCGAGCCCGTCGACCCCCTCGGGGCGGACCTTCTCGAGCACCGTCTCGGCCCGAAAGTGCGCGTGGCAGCTGTCGCAGACGACCTCGGGGTCGGTGAAGTTCTCGAGATGGCCGGAGGCGCGGACGACCGCCTCGGGGACCAGCTCGGCCGGCTCGATGCGATAGTAGTCCGGCGAGCGGCCCACGAACCAGGCGGTCCAGGCCTCCTCGAGCCGACGCTTGAGGGACGCGCCGAGCGGCCCGTAATCGTAGAGGCCCTGGGCCCCGCCGTAGATCTCCGCGGTCGGCCAGAGCACGCCGCGCCGGCGCAGGAGGGCGTACAGCTCGTCCAGCTTCACGGCCGACCCCGGCGGCGCCCGGACCCGGGGCGCAGGATAACCTGCGCGGTCGTGCGCGTCGTGACCTGGTAGGCGGGGTCCTCCGGGGGAAGTCGGAGCACGATCGGTCGCGCCCCGGTGCCGGGGCCGATCCGCGCGGCGTCCGGCGTGCCGAGCCACCGCCACGGCTCGACGAGCGCGGCGCGGGCGAGGAACTCCGCGGAGGCCGGTCGTCCGACCAGCCGGCTCGAGGCGTAGGCGAACTGCAGCTCGGCCCAGACCGACGGCGCGTGGAACATGGCATTGTCGGTGCCGAGGAGGACGCGGACGCCGAGCCGCTCCATCGCGGCCAGGTCGGGCTGCCGGCCGAACAGCGCGTTCGACCGGGGACATACCGCGACGCGGACGCCGGCCCGGGCGACGGCGGACAGGTCGTCCGGCGTCGCTCGGGCGAGATGGACGAGCAGGTCCGGCGTCGGGTCGAGATAGTTTTCGGTCGGCTCGCGGACCGCCTCGCTCGCGTGGAGCCCGAACCGCTTCCCGGCACGACGGCAGGCGCGCGCGACGGTGCGTCGCGTGGCCTCCTCCTCGTCGCGGCCGCTCGACAGCCCGATGCCGTCCGCGACGCGCAGCACCGCCTCGAGCTCCTGGACGTCGAGCGGCCGGCGGAGCGGTCGCCCGAGGACGACGCCGCGCACCGGCACCCCGGCGAGGGCGCGCCGCAGGAGCGCTACACCGGCGACCCCCTCCTCGCGGAAGTCGACGACCGCCGCTACGCCCTCCCGGACCATCCTCTCCAGGGCCTGACGCATCGCCGCGACCTTCGGGCGGTCCGGGGTCCCGGCGAGCACGCGGAACTTGTAGCCGTGGGGCGGAGCGACGAGCGTCTCGACGCCCCCTGCCGGCGGCTCGATCACGGAGACCGCGTCGCCGAGGTGCGTGTGGCCGTTCACGGGCGAGGGGATCACGATGCCCCGGATCGTCCGCTCGCGCCCCCGACGCGAGTCGGTGCCCCGCTGCCCGACCTCGACGACCTTGCCATCGCGGAAGCGGACGTAGGCCCGCCTCGGCCCGTCGGCGTCCAGGATCGCCCCGTCGACCAGCATCGTCGGCTCGGCCGTGGGAGCGGTCCGGCGGCATAACCCCGAGCGGCCGGGCCGGACCGAACCGCTATCCGAGGCGAGCGCTCCCGGCTCGGGGGCCCGGTCGGGGTGGAGCGGACGACGCCCGGGGACCTGCTCGTTGCCGGCCACGTCAACGTCGACCGTTTCCTGCGCGTCGCCCGCTTCCCCGGGCTCGACCGGACGGAGCCGGTGCTTTCCGAGCGGGAGGAGCTCGGAGGGACCGCTACGACGATCGCGCGGGTCGCGCGTCGCCTCGGCCTGCGGACCGGCCTGCTCGCGCGGGTCGGCGATGGCTTTCCGGAGCGGTTCCGCGCCCAGCTCCGGCGCGACCGCATCGACGTTCGCGGCCTCGAGACCGTCCCCGGCGAGCCGACACCCTGCTGCACGATCATCGAGGTGCCGGACGGTTCGACCCGCACGCTGATCCAGCAGGGGCCGATGAGGGACGGACCTTCGACGACCCCCGGGTCCTCCTGGTGCCAGCGCTACCGCTGGGTCCACCTCGGCACGGGACCTCCCCAGCGCACGCTCGTCCTCGCCGAGGCGGCCCAGGGTGCCGGCCGACGCGTGGCGTTCGACCCGGCCCAGGAGATCTTCTACCGGTGGGACCGTGCGATCTTCCGCCGGGTGCTCGCCCGGATCGACGTGCTGTTCGGGAACGAGGCGGAGGTCGCCGTCGCCCGAAGGTGGGCCGGCGGCCCGAAGGACCTGCTCGCGCTCGTCCCGCTCGTCGTGCGGACCGAGGGCCGGAGGGGCGCCACGGCGTTCTATCGGGGTGGGACGGTGCACGCAGCGGCGGAGCGTCCGTCCCGCCGACGGACCCTGGTCGGCGCCGGGGACGCCTTCCGGGGGGGCTTCTACGCCGGCTGGCTGCGGGGAGCGACGCTTCGGGACTGCCTTACCGCGGGGAACCGGACCGCGCGGCAGCGGATCGAGGGTCGGCTGTAGCGGGAGGAGGTCCGTGCGCGCTCACCTGTTCGGACGCCTGATCCCGGCCGAGGTCGCCCGTCGCCGGCTCCTCGCCGCGACCGTCCCTATCGATCGCGTGGAGCCGGTCGCCCTCTCCGAGGCGTTCGGGCGCGTCGCCGCCCGCCCTTTCCGCGCTCCCCGGCCGGTCCCCTCGTTCGCCCGCGCGACCTGGGACGGCTACGCGGTCCGCAGCTCGGATCTCCGGGCGGCCCGACGATCGCGGCCGGTCGCCCTGCGCATCGTCGGTGACGTCTATGCCGAGGGTCGCTTCACCGGCCGCATCCGGCCCGGGGAGGCGGTCGCGATCGCGACCGGGGGCGCGCTGCCGGCGGGCGCGGACGCCGTCGAGATCTTCGAGGAGGTGGACCGGCGGGGCGGCTCGGTCCTGCTGTACGGCCCGGTGCGTCCCGGAGCGCGGATCGCGCCGATCGGCGACGACCTCCGTCGCGGGGAACGCCTCGTCGCTCGCGGGGAGCTCCTCGGCCCCGCGACGCTGGGCGCGGTCGCCGCGACCGGACAGGCCCGCCTTCCGGTCTACGCTCGACCGATCGTCACGCTCGTCGCGAACGGCAACGAGCTGCGCCCCCCCGGAGCGCGAGCGCGCCGAGGGGAGATCTACGAGAGCAACAACGCCGCCCTCGCCGCCGTCGTGCGCGCGGCGGGAGGCGAGCCGCGAACCCTCCCGCCGCTCCCGGACGACCCCGGGGCGATCGAACGCGCGCTGCGCGCCGCCGTGCGCACCTCCGACCTCGTCCTCGCGACCGGGGGAAGTTCGGTCGGCGAACGCGACCACCTCCCCCGGATCCTGCCACGCCTCGGGCGGTTGCTCTTTCACGGGGTCGCGGTGCGGCCGGGCAAGCCGACGCTCGCCGCCCGCGCCGACGACTGCCTCGTCGTCGGGCTGCCGGGCCATCCGACCTCGTGCCTGCTGAACATGTACTGGCTCGTCCTGCCGGCGCTGCGGCGCCGGGGGCGGCTCCCCGGGCCGGGCTGGACGGTCCGTCCGATGCGGCTCGACGGGTCGATCCCGGCGGCCGGGGCCGGCATGGCGAGCGTCGTACCGCTCGCGCTCCGCGGCGGTCGTGTGCGCTCGACGTTCCGCGGCTCCTCGGCGATCCAGAGCCTGCGGGGGGCCGTCGGATTCGCCTTCCGCCCGCCGGGGAGCCCCGCGGTGGCGGAGGGGGCCGTGCTGCCGGTGCACCTGCTGGACCCGCCGCTCGGTCCCGCGGCAAACGGCTAAGCGGTCCGTTCCCCTCCTCCGCTCGTGGGTCGGCGCCGCCTTCCGATCGCGATCCTGACGATCGAGGGGACGAACTGCGACCGCGAGCTCGCCGTCGCGCTCGACGCTGTCGGGGCGGCCCCCGAGGTCGTCCATCTCAAGCAGTTCGGGGACGGCGTGCCGACCAGCGCGCGTCGGCGCCTCGACGACTACGGCGCCGTGTTCTTCCCCGGAGGGTTCTCGGCCGGCGACTACGTCCGTGCCGGCGCGATCCTCGCCGCCCGCGTGCGCGCGGCGATCGGCGACCAGCTCGAAGCGTTCGTCCGCTCCGGCCGCCTCGTGGGAGGGATCTGCAACGGATTCCAGGTCGTCACCGAGCTCGGGCTGCTGCCGGGACGGGCGGGAGGTCGCCTCGGTCCGCCGGAGGCGGCGCTCGTCGCCAACGACTCCGGCCGGTACGAGTGTCGGCCGACGTTCGTCGCCACCACCGGCGCGAGGTTCCCCCCGCTCGGCGACGTGCCGGCCGGGACGCGGTACCTCTTCCCCTCGGGGCACGGCGAGGGCAAGCTCGTTCTCGCCGGGGGCGGGGCCCGTCGTCGCGAGCTGGAGGCTCGCGGCCAGGTCCTGTTCCGCTGGGTCGCCCCGGACGGCGGCCCGGCGGTCTACCCCTGGAACCCGAACGGCTCGGAGGGCGACATCGCCGGGCTCACGAACCCCGAGGGGAACGTCTTCGGCCTGATGCCCCATCCCGAGCGGGCGTTCTTCCGGGCGCAGGCCCCGGACTGGAGCCGGGGCGGCTCGTCGGAGGGGTTCGGGGACGGGAGGCCGTTCTTCGAGCGGCTGGTGCGCTACGCCGAGTCGACCGCGGAGGTGCCGACCGGCGGAGCTGCCAGAGACGGAGCGTTTCCCCCTCCAGCCGCCGTGCGGCCACCACCCGCAGCCGTCCCCCGGCGCTGAGCCAGCGTCGTCGGAGCTCGCGCAGTCGGGAGGCCCGCTGCACGGTCGAGACGACGACGTAGGCGCTCCCGCCGCCGACGAGATGGGCCGGGAGCGTTCGAAGCAGCCGGGCGAGCACCCGGCAACCGTCCGGGCCCCCGTCCAGCGCGAGGTTGGTCCAGCGATCCGGGTCCCGCTCGGACGGCCGCGTCGGAAGGTACGGAGGGTTCGCGAGGACCCGCTCGAACCGGCCGAGACCGCGAGCGAGGTCGGTGCGGACCGGTCGGAGGGGTAGTCGCTCGGCTCGCGCGGCGCGGGCCACGAGCGCGAGCGCGGTAGGATTCCGGTCGGTCACGACGACGGTCCGAGCACCGGCGCGCGCCGCCGCGAGCGCGGCGACGCCGCGCCCGGCCCCGATCTCGAGGACCGAGCGGCCGCGGCAGCGCGGCGCGACGGAGGCGAGCAGCTGCGAGTCCTCCCGCGCCGGATAGACCGTTCGCTCCTCGCTCCGAACGGCGAGAGGAGGGTCGCTAGCGCGTCGTGCGGTCACGGTGAGGGATGCGCTCTTAACCGCCCGGGGCCTAAACGGGTGCGCCCCTAGGACTGACTTCTCGATGCCGCGCCCGCTCTCCGCTCCGGTGAAGATAGGCATCACCGGTCTCCCCGGTTCCGGCAAGACCCAGACGCTCCTGCGGATCATCCAGCTCCTCGAAGAGGAGGGGGTGAAGGTCGGCGGGATGGTCACCGAGCCGATCGTCGAGAAGCACCGACGCTCCGGTTTCCAGATCACGAACTGGATGACGAAGGAGCACGAGGTCTTCGCGCACGAGGGGCTCAAGTCGCGCGTGAAATCCGGCCGCTACGGGGTGAATCTCGGGGCGCTCGAGGGGCTCGGAACGCGCGCGCTTGCCGAGGCGCGGGAGGGCGCCGACGTCATCGTGATCGACGAGGTCGGCAAGATGGAGGTCGAGAGCGATGCCTTCACCCAGAGCGTGATGGATACGCTCGACGCCAAGAAGTCGATCGTGATGACCCTGCACAAGAAGTCGCGGAACCCGCTCCTCCAGGACATCCGCAGGAGGGACGAACTACGCCTGCTCGAGGTGACCCCCGTGAACAAGAACCTCCTCGCGTTCAAGATCGTCCGCCTGATCACGGGCCGATCGCACTAGCCCGACTCGTCGAGGGCGCGGTCGCCTTCGATGGGCCGGCCGTCGTCGACGGCGCGCGCGGCCCCCGACCGCGGGCCGAGCCGTTCTACAATCCAGCGATGGCGCTCGACCGCGACCTGGCCGTTGCGTTCGTGCGCGCTCTGGGCCGCCGCATCGGAAGCGCCTGGGAGACGACGGCGGCGACCGGAGTCCGGGGTCTGCGGCTCCTGCGGGAGACCGACGCGTTCGCGTCGTTCACGTTCACGGAGTCCGGCGACCGATCGTTCCCGACCCTCGCCGGCAACGTCGCGGGAGAGCCGCGAGCGCACGCCCGGCACGACGACGGGCGCACGGCGCCACCGGGCGCGCCGTTCGACTACGTTGACGTCGATCCGTACGGCTCGCCGCTCGAGTTCCTGCCGGCCGCGTTCGCCGCCCTGCGCCCCGGGGGGCTCCTCGCGGTCACCGCCACCGACCTGACGGTGCTCGCGGGCGCCCAGCCGGCGGCCTGCCGCCGTCGCTACGGCTCCCGACCGGTACGGGGCCGGCTCGGGCCGGAGGGGGCGCTGCGCATCCTGCTCGCGGTCCTCGCGCGCGAGGCGACGGCCCGCGGGCGGGGAGTGCGAACGCTCCTCGGGTACGTCGGGGGGCACCACGTGCGCGCCTACGTCCAGCTGCTCGCCGAGGGGGGGGCCGCCCCTCCGCCGGTGG
This sequence comes from Thermoplasmata archaeon, assembly GCA_035502035.1. Lineage (GTDB taxonomy): Archaea > Thermoplasmatota > Thermoplasmata > Lutacidiplasmatales > UBA184 > Lutacidiplasma. The sequence goes on along the minus strand of DATJUZ010000007.1, from coordinate 101,104 downwards.
CAGAGGTCGCCGCCGAGGGCTGGGACGGGCCCCCGCTCGGGGGGGACGGCCCGTGGGGTCCGTTCTGGCTAGGCCCGATCGTCGACCCCGCCGTCGCGCTCCGCCTCGAGGTGCCCGTGACCGCCGCCCGGCCCCGCGAGCTCGAACGGCTGATCGCCCGACTCCGGGACGACGCGACGGTCGCCGCGCCGTTCTACTACGAACCGAACCGGCTCGCCTCGACGCTTGGGCTCCCCCGCCCCCCCGCCCTGCCCGCGATCGTCGAGAGCCTCCGACATGCCGGACACAAGGCAGCGCGGACGCACGTGCGTCCCGAGGGGTTCCGCACGGACGCGCCGCGCGCGGTCGTCGAGCAGACGGTCCGGCGGATCGCCTCCGGCGCCTAGTCCCAGAACGCCCGGGTGCGGGCGTAGGCCCGCTCGGCCCGGAGCAGCTCGGTGAGGAACGCGTCGTCGTCCCGGTAGGCGTGCGCGAGCAGACGCCGGGCCGTCTCCGGGCCGACGCCCCGGGCCGCGAGCGCGAGCAGCGCCCGCTCGCCGTGGTGGGCGACCAGCTCCGCCGACGTGTAGCCGGCGCGGACGAGGTTCTCCGTCTCCGGGGGGATCGCCCTCGTCCGCCGGCGCGGCCGGCCCCCGGGGGCCGGCCCCTTCTCGGCCGCCCGCTTCGCCTTGGCATACCGCGCGAGCCGCAGGACCTCCGCCTCGCGCCGCGCGGACAGGACCGCGGAGAGCGAGCCGCGGCAGATCAGGCACCGGCTCCCGCCGGCCTCGCGGTACTGGAGCGCGGTCGTCCTCCGCGTGAACCCGCAGCGCAGGCAGACGAGCACGAGGGACTCCCGCTCGAGCCGCTCGCGGATCGCCCGCAAGAGCGTCGGAGGGGGCCGGTCCGGCACGGCCCGCCACCGGAGGCGCTCGAGCGGCGCGTCGCTGACCGGAGACCGGGCCGTCAGCGCGACCTCGATCGTGCCGTCGCGCACACCGCCGAGCACCGCCCGCGCGTGCTCGAGGTCGTAGCGGTCGTGGAGCGTCTTCTCGAGCACCTCCTCGCCGAGCGGCGTCGTGCGGCTCTCCGCGAGCAGGGGCTCGAGCGAGCGGAGGTCGCGTGGGTCCGCGGACGGCGGAACGACGCCCAGCTTGCGGGCGACGGTGAGGAAGACCCAGCGGTAGTCGAGCCCGCTCGGCACGAGCCGTTCGACCAGCGGCTCGAGCGCTGCCGGCTCGAGCCGGAAGGCGTCCAGGAGCGCCGACGGCTCGACCGCGATCGGAAGCTCGAGGACGAACCACGTCGGCTCGACCGCGGCGACCTCGACCCGCGACCCGAGGCGGGAGGTGAGCAGACCGGCGACGGCGAGGGCGAGCGTCTCGTTCGTCCGCGTGCCGAAGCAGGCCCCGTAGACGACGAGCCGTCCGTTCGGGGTGACCGTCACCCGCCGGTCGGTCGCGAGCGACCCCGAGGCCAGGCCGTCCTGCCGTCGCAGCTCGAGGCGACGCTGGTCGTCGAGCGGGATCGGGTAGGCGGCGAACCCCCCGTCGCGACGGAGACGGCCGATCTCCTGGGCGACCTCGAACGGGACCGGAAGGTCCTCGCCGGCCCACCGCGGCTCCTGGCCGAGCTCCTGGACCCCCTCGACCAGCAGCTCGCCGTCGCGGTGCTCGACGACCTTCCACGTGCGGCCGTGCAGGAGGAAGATCTCCTCCGGCTGCGCCAGGATCTGTGTCAGCACGAACCGTTCGTCCAGCGTCCCGATGACGCGACGGGTCGCGAGGTCCCGCAGGCGGTACGTGCGCTCGTCCGGGATCAGCGACAGCGAGGCGTAGAAGCGCGCGAGCGTTCCCCGGCCCGAGGTGAGGCTCGTGCCGGCCTCGCGCGCGAGCGCCAGGTCGGCGAGGTAGGCGAGCAGCTCCTCCCATTCCGCGTCGGTGAGGTCGCGGACCGGCACGGCGCCCCGGAACGTCGCGATCATCCGCGCCCGGTCGACGGTCCCCTCGGCGCGCAGCTCGGCGACGACCTGCTGGGCCGCGGCGAGCCGGTTGCGGGTCCGCCAACCGACCGGCTCGACCTCCCCGGCGTCCGCGCGCCGCGCGAGCACCGCCGCCTCCTCGAGGTCGTCGTCGTCCAGCGCCAGGACGGTCCCGTGGATCGTCCGATCGAGCCGGTGGCCGGAGCGCCCGACGCGCTGGACCAGGCGCCCGACCTGGTGCGGCGAGCCGAACTGCACGACGTGGTCGACCGCCCCGATGTCGATCCCGAGCTCGAGCGACGAGGTCGCCACGAGGGCGCGGAGCCGCCCGTCGCGGAACGCCCGCTCCGCCTCCTCCCGGACCTCACGCGAGAGCGACCCGTGATGCACCGCGATCGGCAGGTCCGGCGCGAGCCGCTGCAGGCGGGCGGCGAGCCCCTCCGCGGTCCGCCGGGTGTTGACGAAGACGAGCGTCGTACGGTGCTCGCGGATCTCGGCCTCGGTCGCCCGCAGCCCGACGAGCAGCTCGGGGTCGGCGCGCAGCTCGGCGACCCGCTCGGGCGGGAGCGCCTCGGGCGGCTCGACCGGCCGGCGGGCCGTGAGCACGAGCGGCCGGCGGCTCGCGGCGACGAGCACGCGGACCGATCGGGGGGCCGGTGCGAGGAACCGGGCGACCTCCTCCGGGTTGCCGACCGTGGCGGAGAGCCCGATCCGACGGAGTCGCATCCCGGCGAGGGCGTCCAGGCGTTCGAGGGTGAGGGCGAGCTGGGCGCCCCGGTCCGAGCCGACCAGCTCGTGGACCTCGTCGATCACCACGACGCGGGCGCGGCGCAGCGACTCGCGGAGCCTGCGGCCGACGAGCAGGATCTGGAGCGTCTCCGGGGTCGTGATCAGGAGGTCGGGCGGGCGGCGGGACTGGGCGAGGCGCGCGGAGGCGCTGGTGTCGCCGTGGCGGACGGCGGCCGTGAGCCCGACCTCGCCGGCGAGCGCGACGAGCCGGTGCTCGAGGTCGCGGTTCAGCGCGCGGAGCGGGGTGACGTAGAGGACCCCGATCGGCGGCCAGCCGTCCGCGAGCCGGCGCGACAGCACCGGCAGCAGGGCCGCCTCCGTTTTGCCGGTGCCGGTCGGCGAGATGAGCAGGGCGTCGTCGTCGCCCGCCAGGGCGTCGAACGCGAGCCGCTGGATCTCCGTCGGCTCCAGGATCTGGCGCCGCGCGACGGCACGGACGAGCCGGTCGTCGATCCCGGGGAACGGGGAGGCGTCCGCCGCCATCGGTCGAGCCCCGCGCCCCCTTCGGCCGTGACGCTGACCGCCCTACGGACGGGAGACCGGCTCGAGGTCGAGCATGCGCAGGCCGAACGACTCGACGAGCGGGCGACCGAACGTCCTCCCCGGGAACGTCTCGACCAGCAGCTCCTGCAGGACGCCGACGGTCGCCTCGATGAGGTGTCCCCCGACGAGCCGGTGGTCCGGGCCGGCGAGCGCGGCGTGGAGGTGCACGGACGGTCGCCCGTCGGCGACCGCGATCGAGCCGTGGAGGCCGACGACCTCGTGGGGGACGGACAGCGGGCTCCGGACGTACTGGGCGCCGTCCCAGTAGCCGAGCACCGCCCGGCGGAACATGCCGATCCCGAAGGCGATCGCCGCCGCCCGGAGCTGCTCCCGCTCGGCCAAGGCGACCAGCTCGGCAAACAGGTCCTGGCCGTCGTCCAGCCGGAGCATCCACCGCTCGCCGTCCCGGACCGCCTGCACGACCGCTCGGGAGGCGTCCGGGCTCATGGGCGTTGCGCGACCTCGGGGGAAACGGTAAGGGGCCGTCCCGTCCCTGCGGAGGGCGATGGACGCCGTCGCCCCGTTCTCGGGGTTTCGCTCCGAGCGGGAGCTCCTCGCCCGGCTGGCGGAGGGGGGCCCCGCCCTCGTCGCCCTCTCCGGCGGGGTCGACTCGGCGGTCGTCGCCTCCCTCGCCTGCGCGGCGCTCGGTCGATCCGCGCTCCTCGCGACGGTCGTCGGGCGCTCCGTCGCCGCCGAGGAGGTCGAGGCGGCGCGCTCGGTCGCCGCCTTCCTCGGCGCGCCCCATCGCCTGGTCCCGGCGGAGCCGCTGGAGGACCCGAGGTACCGCGAGAACGGGGCGGACCGCTGCTACCGTTGCCGGGTGGTCGAGACGACGGCGCTCCGCGAGCTCGCGGCCGCGGAAGGGCGGCGGCGCCTCTGGGACGGGATCCACGTCGACGACCTCGCGGACGATCGCCCCGGCATCCGGGCGATGGAGGAGGCCGGGTTCGCCCATCCGCTCCTCTGGGCCGGCTGGGGCAAGCCGCAGGTCCGGGCCTACGCGCGTCGGGCCGGGCTCCCGAACGCTGAGCGCCCGTCCAATGCCTGTCTCGCGTCGCGGGTGCACCGGGGGGACCCGATCACCGCCGAGCTGCTGGCGCGGATCGAACGCGCGGAGCGGTTCCTGAGCGGCCAGGGATTCCGACGCGTCCGCGTCCGGGTGCACGGGAGCACCGCGCGGGTCGAGGTCGACCGCTCGGAGGTCGAGCGCCTCGAGGATCCCGAACTCCACGCCGCGCTGGATGCCGAGCTCCGCGCGCTCGGCTTCGCCTCGGTCGCCGTCGACCCCCGGGGCTACACGGCGCGCGAGAGCCTTCCGGTCGTCCCATGAGCCGCCCGGCGTTCCTGACCGACCCGGCCGAGGCGCTCCCCGGCCGCTTCGAGCTCGTGACCGACATGGTCCCTCAGGGGGACCAGCCGAAGGCGATCGACGAGCTCGTCCGCCGCGTCTCGGGCGGCGAGAAGTTCGTCACGCTCCTGGGCGTCACCGGCAGCGGCAAGACGTTCACGATGGCCCAGGTCGTCCAGCACCTGCAGCGGCCGACCCTGGTCGTCAGCCCGAACAAGACGCTCGCCGCCCAGCTGGTGAGCGAGTTCCGCGCGCTGTTCCCGAACAACGCGGTCGAGTACTTCGTGAGCTACTACGACTACTACCAGCCGGAGGCCTACGTCCCCCAGATCGACCTCTTCGTGGAGAAGGACGCCCAGATCAACGAGGAGATCGACCGTCTGCGTCACCGGGCGACGCAGGCGCTCCTGACCCGGCGCGACGTCCTCATCGTCGCCTCGGTCAGCTGCATCTACGGTCTCGGCTCCCCCGAGGACTACCGCGCGTCGGTCGTCGGGCTGCGGGTCGGCCAGGAGCTGCGCCGGCAGGAGCTCCTCGAGCAGCTGGTGCGGATGAAGTACAATCGCAACGACACCGAGCTGCGGCGGGGCCGGTTCCGCGTGCGCGGCGGGACGATCGACGTGATGGACGCCGGCGAGTCGGTCCACCGGCTCGTGCTCGAGGGGAGCCGCCTCGCCGCGATCGCCGAGATCGACCCGGTGAGCCGCGAGGAGCGCCGAGAGCTCTCCGAGCTGCTGATCTTTCCGGCGACGCACTTCCTGACCCTGGACGAACGCCTTGCCGGGGTGCTCGGCCAGATCGCGGCCGAACGCGACGACCGGGTCGCCGAGCTCCGGGCGGAGGAGAAGATCGTCGAGGCGCAGCGCCTGCGCGGCCGGGTCGACTACGACCTCGAGATGCTCCGAGAGACCGGCTACTGCGCCGGGATCGAGAACTACGCTCGCTACTTCTCCGGCCGCAAGCCGGGGGAGCCGCCGTACACGCTCCTCGATTTCTTCCCGAAGGACTTCCTCGTCTTCCTGGACGAGTCGCACGCCGCGGTCCCGCAGCTCCAGGGCATGTACAAGGGCGACCGCAGCCGCAAGGACAACCTGGTCGACTTCGGCTGGCGGCTGCCGTCGTGCCGGGACAACCGCCCGCTGAAGTTCCCGGAGTTCCTTGCCCGCGTCCCCCAGGCGGTGTTCGTCTCGGCGACCCCGGGGCCGTTCGAGCGGAAGGCGGCGCCGGCGGTCGTCGAGCAGATCATCCGCCCGACCGGGCTGGTCGACCCGCCGATCGAAGTCCGCCCGCTCGCCGGCCACATCGCCGACCTCGTCCGCGAGCTGCGGGGGTGCGTCGAGCGCGGGGAGCGCGCCCTCGTCACGACCCTCACCAAGCGGACGAGCGAGGAGCTCTCCGACCACCTCGCCCGCCTCGGCCTCAAGGTCCGCTACCTCCACTCGGAGGTGGAGACGCTCAAGCGCGTCGAGATCCTCCGCGACCTTCGGCTCGGCCGGTTCGACGTGCTCGTCGGGATCAACCTCCTGCGGGAGGGCCTCGACCTTCCCGAGGTCAGCTTCGTCGCGATCCTGGACGCCGACAAGGAGGGCTACCTGCGCAGCGAGACGTCGATCGTCCAGACCGCCGGTCGCGCGAGCCGCAACGTCGCCGGCAAGGTCGTGCTGTACGCCGACCGTCTCACCGGCTCGATGCAGCGGGCGATCGCCGAGATGGAGCGACGCCGCCGGGCCCAGCTCGCGTTCAATGCGGAGCACCAGATCGTACCCGAGTCGGTCCGCAAGGAGGTCCGAGCCCTCCTCGCCGAGGAGGTGCCGGTCGACGGGGAGGTCGCCGCGCTGGTCGGACCGAAGGCGAAGGCCCGCCTCGGCCTCGTCGTCACGAACCTCGAGGAGGAGATGCGGCTCGCCGCCGAGCGCCTCGACTTCGAGGAGGCGGCACGGATCCGCGACCGCCTGCGGGAGCTGCGCCGTGCGAGCGACGCCGCGCCGGGCGCCCGGGGTCGGCGGACCGCCCCGACGTAGCCGGCCGCCGGGCGGCGCGCGATTCTTGTAGCCGGCCCGGCTCGCTGGTCCGTGCCGGAACGCACGCCCGAGGGGAAGTCGCGGCCCGGCGGCCTCAACGCGCTCCGCCGGGGAGGTGGGGCGAGCGAGCTGCTGTTCCTCTACGAGTGCACGACCCGGGAGGTCGGCCAGCTCCGCGCCGTCGCCGACGCGCTCGGCCTGAGCGTCCAGGCGGTCTCGCACACCTACCGGGCCCTCGCCCGCCGCGGGCTCGTCCAGGTGAGCGGGGGCCGCTACCGTCCGACCGTCCGGGGGGTCGACTACCTCCACGCGCGGCTCGTCGAGCTGGAGGAGGAGCTCGCCGACCGCCTCGAGCGCCTGCACATCGTCGCGACGACGCGCGCGGTCGCTCGGGCGCCGATCGTGGCCGGCGAGGCGGTCGCGCTCGCGGTCGAGGACGGTTGGCTGGTCGCCCGGCCGGGGGCGAGCGGCGCCTCCCGGGGCGTCGCCCGCGGCCCCGCGCGTCGGGGGGAGCTGGTCGAGGTCGAACGACTGAGCGGCATCGTGCCGCTCCGGCCGGCGCCGGTCGAGCTGCTGACCGTCCGCGACGCCGAGCTCGGCGCGGCGGCGACCCGCGTCGCGCTGCGCTCGGCGCTCGCGCGGCGGGGCAGCTCGCTGCTCGCCGCGCACGGGCTCGAGGCGCAGCACCTGGTCCTCGCCGCGGTCCCCGAGCGGACCGTCCAGCGGTTCGGGGTCGCCGCGTCGGTCGAGGAGGCGTCGAGCCTCGGCGTCCGGTGCACCGTGGTCGTGCTGGAGCGCGACCTACCGCGCCTGATCGCCCGCTTCGGTGAGCAGAGTCGGGTCCGTCTCGAGGTCACGCCGCTCCGGCGCGCCCGGAGGGCGGGACGGAGCCCCTAGGCGCTGCGCGAGCCAGGCGACCGTCGGCTCGAGGCCGGCGAGCTCGACCGCCCCGGCCGCAAGGAGCTCCGAGCGGGCGCGCTGACCCTCGCCCGCAGCGTAGTCCCAGCGCGCGCCCGGCGCCTGCCCGAGGAGCGCGACCGGGACCCGCGCGCAGTGCGGCCGGAGCGCGAGGAGGTTCGCGAGGTTGGTCGGACCGACCGGGAACGGAGCGACGACGATCGCCCGCGCGCTGGCGAGCAGTCGGTCGAGTCGGTCCAGCGCTTCGCTCCCTACCGGGACGAACGGCAGCTCGACCGCCGCCGGAATCCCGAGCTCCTCCGCGCGGACCGCGTCGGAGTCGAAGAGGGGGAGGACCCCGGCGGTGAGGTCGAACCCCTCGTCGTACAGCCGGGCGAGGAGCGCCGACGCCGACCCTCCGCCCCCGACGACGTGGACGCGCGGGCCGCGGTTGCGGGCGGCCGGGCCCTCGCCGCCGGGCGCGGGAAGCCGGGGCAGCAGGAACGGGAGTCCGGTCGAGCGGTCGACCCGGACCTCGGCGACGACCCCCCAGACGCGCTGCAGGAGCTCCGCCGAGAGGACGTCGCGGGGGAGCCCCTCGGCGACCAGGCGTCCGTGGGCGAGGACCGCGAGGCGGTCGGAGAAGCGGGAGGCCAGGTTGAGGTCGTGCAGGGCGACGACGACGGCGCGTCCGCCGCGTCGGGCGACGGCGCGGACGCGCGCGAGGACGTCCAGCTGGTGGCCGATGTCGAGGTGGGCCGTCGGCTCGTCGAGGAGGACGACCGGGGCCTCCTGCGCCAGCGCCCGCGCCAGTCGCGCCCGCTGGCGCTCGCCCCCGCTCAGCTCGCGGACGCCGCGGTCGACCGCCTCGGCGAGGTCAACCTCAACGAGCGCGGACCGTACGGCCGCGCGGTCGGCGGCGGTGGGGCCGACCCACCGCGACTCGTGGGCGTAGCGGCCGTAGGCGACGTACTCGCCGACGCTGACGTTCTCCCCGCTCGGCTCCTCCTGGGGCATCCAGGCGAGCTGCACCGCGCGCTCCCGGGCGCTGAGGCGACCGGTCGAGCGTCCGTCCGCGAGGCGGACGACCCCTCCGCTCGGCGGGACCAGGCCGATCGCGGCGCGCAGCAGGCTCGACTTTCCCGAGCCGTTCGGCCCGACCACCGCGAGCAGCTCGCCGGCGCTGACGCCGAGGGAGAGCCGGTGCACCGCGCTGCGATCGCCGAAGCGGACGCTGACGTCCTCCCACGCGAGCGCGGGGAGATCGACGGTCACGGGCCTCCGCTGCGGTGCCGGTAGAGCAGGTAGAGGAAGAACGGACCGCCGACGAACGCGGTGGGGATCCCGACCGGCAGGACGACGGTCGGCACCGCCCCCGGCCGGAACGCCCCCCAGCCGTAGCCGTGGGCCGCCGCCCCGATGGCCACGGTCGTTCCGACGAGCAGTTGCGCGAGGTCCCAGGAGGCGAGCAGGAAGATCCCTCCGAAGAGCGCCGCCGCCGGGAGCACGCGCCGGTAATCCGGGCCGATCAGGCGGCGCACGACGTGCGGCGAGACGAGCCCCACGAACCCGATCACCCCGGTGAAGGCGACCGCCGCCGCGGTGAGCAGCGTCGTGAGGAGGATGAGCCGTCGCACGACACGGGGGGTCTCGACCCCCACGCTGGTCGCGACGTCCGGTCCGAGCTGGAGGACGTTGAGCTCGCGACCGTAGACCCCGAGCACCCCGCCCAGGGCGAGCAGCGCCCCCCCGAGGAGCCCGGCCTTCGTCCAGCTCTCGTTCGAGAGGCTGCCGAGCAGCCAGAAGCTGACCTGGAGTCCCCCGGAAGGGTTGTAGAACAGCAGGGTCGCGAGGAGCGCCGAGAAGACCGTGCTCAGCGCGACCCCGGTGAGCACCATCGTCTCCGAGCTGCGGTAGGCGGAGCGGGAGCCGGCGTAGACCGCGAGCCCGGGGACGAGCGCCCCGGCGAAGGCGAAGACCGGCAGCAGGAGGTACTGCTCGGAGAGGAACAGACCGAACGCGTAGAGGAGCGCGGTGCCCGTGGCGGCGCCGGAGGAGAGGCCGAGCAGGAACGGGTCCGCGAGCGGGTTGCGGAACAGCCCCTGGAGCACTCCTCCCGAGACCGCGAGCGCCGCCCCGGCGACCAGGGCCACGACGATCGCCGGCATCCGCGCGTCCCAGAGGATCTCGACGGCGACCGTGCAGGCGCCCGAGCCGCTCCGGAGCGGTCCGCACGGGCTGCCGAGCAGGCCGAACGAGAACTGATGGGCGAGGACCGCGACGACGACGGACGGCGGCAGCCAGACCCCCCCGATCAGGCAGGAGGCGACGACCAGGCCGATCAGGCCGGCGACCAGCAGCCCGAGCGCCCGCGCCGTACCGAGCCGGCCCGGCGGGACGGAACCGTCCCCGCCCGCCATCGCGCGACTCAACCGGGCGCGACCGTCGGCGCGGGGTAGAGGCTCGGATGCAGGTCGTGGAGGAACGTCGGGAGGGCGAGGACCATCGTCGGGTCCGCCTCCGTCACGAGCGTCACGTCGATCCCGATCTTGGTCCCGTTCAGCTCGGACCAGTACGGGGCGCTCGAGCTCCAGACGTCGGGGGTCTGCCCGGCGACCAGGTAGGGGTCGTTGGTGCTCGTGCCGAAGAAGATGACCGCCGGCTGGTCGGCCAGCACGACCGTCGCGTTCAGGCCGTAGTAGGCGAGCGGAACGCCGCTCGAGATGCTCGAGCCGCCGGCGTACTCGACCAGCGATTGACCGAACGTGCCGGGGCCGTAGGTGTAGTAGGTCCCGCCGTAGAAACCATAGGTGACGAACACCGACGGGATGGAGTCGTTGTTCACCGACAGCGAGCTGTCGAAGGAGCTCGCGTTGTAGATCGTCTGTTGCAGCGTCGCCTCCAGGTTCGCGGCGACCGGAGCGACCGACGGGAACAGCTCGGCGACCAGCTCGACGTCGCCGACGACGCCGGGAAGGCCGGACGGGGCGAGGATGAGGACCGGCAGGTGGTAGGTGGAGCTGAGCGTCCCGATGTCCTCCTCCGAGGTGATCGTCGAGGCGAGGACGAGCTGGGGCTGCAGCTCGGCGACGCCCTCGGCGTCCAAGCTCGGGTCGTCCGGTATGCACATCGACGGGGAGAGGTCCCAGAGCGCGGTCTGGTTCGGCGAGTACTCGTTCGCCATCCCCCCGACGATCGAGGTCGTGCAGCCGATCCCGACGACGCGGTCGCGCAGGCCGAGGCGATAGACGATGTCCATCACGCTCGGGGCGAGGACGACGACCCGCGAGGCGTTCAGTGGCGCGGTGACGAGGCGGCCCAGGTCGTCCGCTACGGTGACGGAGCCCGGGCCGGGGGACGGGCCCGGGGTCCCCGCGACGCGCAGCTCGAAGTAGACGGCGCTCGCGACCGAGCCCGCGCCCGCGGCGATGAGGAGGGCGACGACGAGCAGCGCCTTCGGCACGCCGGCCGAGGCGGGCGGTGCATTCAACTTCATGATATTCCAGTCAAGTCGAATTGAACATAAGCCTTCGGGACCCGGGGTCGGAGGCGCCGACGACCGTCCCCCTCTGGGTCGCAAAGACTATCCGCCGCCGCTCTCCCGGCGGTGCGAGGGTGGGAGCATAGGCTAACTTGGCAGACCAGCGGGCTCCAGTCAGGCGTCCACGAGGCCGCCTGGAAGATCGGGTCTGCGGAGGGGCGCGCGACGCCCCCATGACGAAAGACTGGAGCGCGCGGAGAGACCCGCATATCGGGGTTCAAATCCCCGTGCTCCCACTCCCCCACGGGACGACGGCGGGGCCGTCCGCGGCCGTCCCTGCCGCGCGGCCGCACGACCGACCTTCGGTCTTATCTCGCCTGAGGTTGCTCTACCGGCGGCCGTCGCCATGATCGAGCTCGCGGAGCCGCTGAACCTCTGCCTGCTCGTGGGGGACCTGGAGAAGGCGCGCGAGTTCTACGGCGAGCAGCTCGGCCTGCCGCTCTGGCGCGAGGAGCCGGCGGAAGCGCTCCACTTCGGCGCGGGGACCTTCCTGCTGACGGTCCAGGTCGCCTCCGCGGGCGAGCTTCCCGCCCGAGGCAGCCGGCTCGTCTTCGCGGTGACGACCAACCTCGACGCGCTCTGCGGCGAGCTCGGGCGTAAGGGCATCGTCTTCGAGGAGCCGCTCGCCGATCGCCCCCACGGCCGGTCCGCGATGTTCCGAGACCCGGACGGCCGGGAGATCTGGGTCTGCCGTCCCTCGGAGACGGAGACCCAGTTCCATCGCTGGCGCCAGAGCCACCGATCGCGCGAGCGGCGGATCCCGGTCCAGCGGCGCGCGCAGGTTCGCCGGCACGAACGGGCTCCCCGCTCCCGGCGCGCGCGCCACCCCTCCGAGTAGCCCACCGGACGGACCCCCCTCGAGCGGGCCGCTCCGCCCTCCACCGACGCCGCTAAGACGCGGCGGCCGTCCGTGGCGCCGGGGGGAGCTTGGCGGCGACCGGGCCGACCGCTGCACCGTCGCGTCCCGTTCCGGCCGTCCCGCAGCAAGCCCACTCCCTGACGCTCAGTTCGGGCGTGGTCTTCGCGACCGCGCTTGCGATCCAGGTCGTGGGCGTCATCGGCAGCATCTTTCTCTACAAGCACATCGGGATCAACCCGACCGGCCAGGCGCTGCTCGGCACCGCCCAGCTGTTCCTGCTGATCGGCTCCTCGATCAACGGGATCGGGGACCTCCGCATCGGCGCGGCGTACACCTACTTCCTCGCGCGCGGGAAGGCGGCGACCGACAACACCGGCACCTACATCCTCCTCCGCACGATGATGGTCGTCGCGGCGAGCGTCAGCCTGTTCGTGATCTCCCCGTTCGCGGGGATCGCCGAGGGTGCCAAGCTCGAGGTGCTCGGGATCTTCCTGTGCCTGCCGGTGCTCTGGTCGTTCTCGACGGTCTACAACCAGATGTACATCGGGCTCGGCAACTCGCTGCGCGCCCAGTTCCCCACCCTGGTCGAGGCGCTCGTCCGCCTGCCGGTGCTGATCTACGTCGCCTACGACGTCCGTTCGCTCGAGGGGATCACCCTCGCCTACGTCATCGGCGCCTCGTCGAGCGCGATCTTCAGCTTCTCCGCCGTGTCGTCCCGCATCCGCCGCTTCGCGCTGCGCGAGGCGACCCATCTGTTCCGCTACGCCTGGCCGTTGATGGGCGGCCTCATGCTCAACTACCTCGTCACCAACATGATCCCGCTCGTCGTCAGCGCGAACCTCGGGCCGACCCAGCTCTCCGTGTTCCTGACCGCGAACGGCTGGCGCGTGCTCGTCCTCTCCGTGCCGATGGCGGTCGCGACCCCGCTGTTCCCGTACCTCGCCGGCCTCCATCGGCAGGAACGCTACGAGCTCGTGCGCTCCGGAACGTGGAACGCCCTGCGCTACTCGGCGATGCTGCTCGTGCCGGGGGTGGTGGCGCTCGTCACGTACCGCTACACGTTCCTCAACGTCTTCGCTAACCGGCTCTACGCCTCGAGCGGGGCGTGGCCGCTCGCCATCCTCGTCGTCGCGGCGATCCCGCTCGCCCTCTCGCAGATCATCCTCTCGGCGCTGGACGCCATCGGCCGTCGGCGGCTCGAACTGTACATCACCGGCGCCCAGGTGGCGGTCCTGATCGTCGCGGTCGGCCTCCTGATGCCCCCGTGGGGCCTCCTGCCAGCCGGCCTCGGCATCGAGGCGGCGGCGATCGCCGTCCTCCTCAGCGGGATCGCCGCGCTCACCCTGAACACCTACTTCATGGAGACCCTGATCCGCGTGCACATCGAGCCGTTGTCGATCGCGCGCATCACCGTCAGCGCCGCCCTCTCGTTCGCCACGCTGTCGTTCGTCAACCGGACGAAGGTCTTCCCGGTGAAGTCGGGGGTCGAGCTGCTCGCCGCCGTGTTCCTCGGGTTCGTCGTCTACTTCGTGCTCCTCGCCGTCTTTGGCGAACTGACGAAGGAGGACCTCCGGAGGATCGGCTCGTCCCTGAGCCTGCCGACGTGGCTCTACGAGCCGCTCGGCCGCCTCTGTCGGGTCGCGACGACGCCGTCGCTCGCGCCGGTCGACCTCGCGCGCGCCCCGGGGCTCCGCTCTCCGGAGTTCCCGGAGCCGTTCACGGGCACCACCGAGCTCCCGACGATGTCGGACGCCGACCGGCCGGAGGGCGAGGCCGGGAACGGGGACGGATCGAACGGCGACCCGGGGTCCTCCTCGGACGCCGACGATCGCCGGGCGGGCCCCCGCTAGCCGCGCCGCTCCCGGCCCCCGAGGGCGCTGCTCGGACGCAGACGTTAAGCCGCGGGCCTGCTCGCCTCGGCCGTCGAGGAGACGCAATGACCGGTTCGGGCGCCCGGCGCACGGTGGGACCCCTCCCGCGGACGACGCGGGCCGGGGCCGTCGGTCGCCACGCCCCGTTCGGTCGGAAGGGCTCGAGCCCGGCCGACGGAGGGGCGTGGGGCTAGCACAGCCCCCCGCTTCCCCCTCCGAGCTCGATCCACGGGAAGCGGTCGGCCGGCGCGCCCGCCCGGCGGCGGGAGGGCGTTCGTGAGCGACCTCGCCCTCCGCAGCGTCCGGTTGCGCAAGACCTACACCAGCAAGGGCGCGCCGCCGGTCGAGGCGCTCGCCGGGGTCTCGCTCGAGGCGCGCCGGGGGGAGCGGGTCGCGCTCCTCGGGCGCAACGGGGCCGGCAAGACGACGTTCCTGCGGATCGCCTCCACGCTCCTGCGTCCGAGCTCGGGCACGATGGAGATCTTCGACGTCGACGTCGACCGCCACCCCGAGAAGGTCCGGCCGTACATCGCGGTCGTCCCGCAGGAGGGGAAGCCGTTCTTCCACCTGACGCCGAGGGAGCAGATCTACACCTACCTGCGCGCGCGGGGCCTCGGCCGGGAGACGGCGAAGGCGAGGACGGAGGAGGCGCTCGAGCGGATGGGCCTCGATGAGTTCGCCGATCGGCTCGCGATCACCCTCTCCGGGGGCCAGCGCCAGCGGACGATGGTCGCGACGGTGATCGCGACCGAGGCGCCGCTGCTGTTCCTGGACGAACCGACGATCGGCATGGACCCGTTCGCCCGCCGGGCCGTCTGGGCGTCGCTCCGGGAGCTGACCCGCCGCGGCTCGACGATCGTCCTGACGACGCACTACCTGGACGAGGCGGACGCGCTCAGCCAGCGGCTCCACATCATCGAGCACGGGAGGGTCCTCGTCAGCGGGACCGCCGACGACCTGAAGCGCTCGGTCGGCGGGACGCTCAAGGTCCACCTGCCCGACGGGGCCGCGTCGATCGACCGCTTCCGCGGCTTCGGGGCGTGCGTCAGCGACGGGCCGGCGCTCACCGTGATCGTCGCGCCGGAGCGGCTCGGCGAGCTGACGGCCGTCGCGGTCGGCGAAGGGCTGACGGCGACCGTCGGGCCGGTGACCCTCGAGGAGGCGTTCCTGAACGTCGTCGGGAGGTCGATCGATGAGGACTAGTCCGGCCGACGCCCCGCGCGCCTTCCGGGGGGTCGGGGCATTCCTCTGGACCGAGGTCCTGGTGCAGGCCCACGAGGAGCTCGCGATGGCGACCTCGATGGTCGTGCAGGGCGTGCTGCTCGTCTTCGTCTGGATCCTCGACCCGGCGCTCATCGGCGTCGCCCTCCTCGGGGCGGTGATCTTCTCGATGTTCACGATGGGCCAGCGGGTGCTCAACGAGGCGGCCTACGTACGCATCGACCACAAGGCGACCGACCTGTACCTCGCGAGCCCGCTGACCGCCGAGGGGTACTTCCTCGGCCTCTCGGCAGGGATCCTGGTCGTCTACCTCACGCCGGTGATCGCCGTCGGGGTCCTCGCCGACCTCGTCGTCCACCTCACGCTCGCGGAGGTCGGCCTGCTGGTCGTCCTCGCGTTCGGCGTCTGGCTCTGCGCCGCGTCGATCGGCTACATCCTGTCGACCGGGTTCCGGGACAACCGGGCGATCTGGGCCTACTCGAGCCTGTTCTTCAACGTCTTCGGGGTGCTGCCGCCGGTGTTCTACCCGCTCGACCGGTTCCCGGTCGACCTGCGTCCGATCGTCCTCCTCATGCCCCCGAGCGCGGCCGCGGCGCTGCTCCAGACCGCGATCGGCGCCGTCCACCCGCCGACCGGAGAGCTCGAGCTCGCGGCCGTCGGCCTTGGGGTCGAGTCGCTGCTGCTGTTCGTCCTGGCGGTCTTCTGGGCCCGGCGCACGGCGAGGGAGCGGTAGATGGCCGGGGCGAGCGTCGCCGAAGCGTTTCCCGGCGTGCCGACCCGGGGCCGCGCCCTGCCGGCGTTCCTCGTCGTCGGCTGGCGCTGGATCTCCCGGAACCCGGCCGTGGCGATCACCCCCGTGCTTCTGCCGTTCATCTTCCTCTACTTCCTATCGCTGATCTCGCCCCCGTCGCTCCGTCCGCTCGAGATCGTGGGGGCGATGCTGTTCACGATGCAGAACATCGGCTCCTGGGTGCTCGGGGACAGCGCGACCTGGAGGATCGAGTGCTCGCTCCAGGACCTGTTCGTCGCGAGCCCCCTCGGCCGGATCCGCTACCTGTTCGGGATCGCGTTCTCGAACCTGATCGCGATGGTGCCCGCGCTCGCCGTGCTGACGGCGCTGCTCGCCTGGGTCGGGCGCGGTGACGGCCACCCCCTGACGTGGTACGCGGCGGGGGTCCTGTGCGCGAGCCTCGCGGTGATGTGGGTGCTGTTCAGCTCGATCGGCATCGCGATCTCGAGCCGCGTGCGCTCCCAGCGCGAGATCTGGCCGGTCGGCAACCTGACGTTCACGCTGCTCGGCATGCTGTCGCCGCTGTACTACCCGGTCCGGATCCTCCCGCCGCTCTGGCAGGACGCGGCGCACTTCCTCCCCGCGACGTACGCGGCGCTCCTCGCCCAGGGGGCGCTCGGGATCACCCCCGCGACGCCCGAGCAGATGGCGCTGTACGCCGGTCTCCTGGTCGCCTGCGCGGGGGTCGGGCTGACCCTGACGCTCCGCCTCTACCGCTGGGGGGAGCAGTGACCGCGGCGAGAGAAACGTTCATGCGGACCGACGTGGTGCTCTGCTCGGTGCACTTGCCCACGGCTCCCGCGCGCCGCACGGACCGGTCCGAGCTGCTCCGCCCGGCGTTGGGCGGAGCGCTCGTGCCCCCCGGCGGGACCGGGGCGAGCGCGTTCTGACCATGGGTAACGAAGAGTTCGACGAGATCCTCTCCGCCCTCGACCGCGAAAGCGCCCGGATCCGCGTGCGGGCCGAGCCCCGACGCTACAACAAGCCGGCGACCGTCATCTCCGGCTTCCCACCGGGCGTCGACCTCGAGGAGACGACGCGCACGCTGAAGAACCGACTGGCGACCGGAGGCTCGGTCGTCAACGGCGAGGTCTACCTGCAGGGCGACCACCGGGCCCGCATCCGCGAGGAGCTGGGGCGGCTCGGCTTCGACCCGGAGACCGTCGAGGTCTCCGACGCGGCGCTTCCGAAGAGGGGCCGGCACGGCTGAGCGGCTCCCGAACGGGCATTTTACTCACCCGCAGATGATTTAATCGCCGGGGCCTCGGGGGGCACTGCCATGGCGGCGTACGCCCACCCCGAGGTCCTGGTCGACACCGACTGGGTCGCAGCGCACCTAGACGACCCGAGCGTCCGCGTCGCCGAGGTCGACTACGACCCGGTGGCGAACTACGAGCTCGGACACCTCCCCGGCTCCGTCCTGTTCGACTGGCGCAAGGACATCAACGATCCGGCGCGCCGGGACATCCTCGGCGCCGAGGCGCTCACGGCCCTGTTCCAGCGCGCCGGGGTCTCGGAGGAGACGACGCTCGTCCTCTACGGCGACTTCAACAACTGGTTCGCGGCGTTCGCGTTCTGGGTCTT
This sequence comes from Thermoplasmata archaeon, assembly GCA_035502035.1. Classification (GTDB taxonomy): domain Archaea; phylum Thermoplasmatota; class Thermoplasmata; order Lutacidiplasmatales; family UBA184; genus Lutacidiplasma. The sequence goes on along the minus strand of DATJUZ010000007.1, from coordinate 83,680 downwards.
CAGCTACTACGGCGCGAAGAAGCTCCGTCTGATGAACGGCGGCCGGAAGAAGTGGATCGCCGAGGACCGACCGCTGACGAAGGAGGTGGCGAAGCCGACCCCGGGCCACTTCCGCGCCCACCCGCCGGACGCGGCGCTGCGCGTCTTCCTGGAGGACGTGCGCAAGGCGCTCCCGGAGGTGAAGGCAGGGAAGCTCGGCCTGGTCGACGTCCGGGGTCCGAAGGAGTTCTCCGGGGAGATCACGGCGCCTCCGGAGTACCCCACCGAGCACGCCCAGCGGGGGGGGCACATCCCCGGCGCGAAGAACATCCCGTGGGCCCAGGCGGTCCGCGAGGACGGGACGTTCAAGTCGCGCGAGGAGCTCGAGGCGATCTACCACGCCCAGGGGATCCGGCCCGACGTCCCGGTGATCACCTACTGCCGCATCGGCGAGCGCTCGAGCCACACCTGGTTCGTCCTCCGCTATCTGCTCGGCTACCCGGACGTGCGGAACTACGACGGCTCCTGGACGGAATGGGGGAACCTCGTCCGGATGCCGATCGAGCGCTAGTCGCCGACGCTAGCGCGCCCCGGACGGTCCCCGGGGCCGAGGGACCGGGTGCTCCAGCTTCTCGACCAGGAACTGGTGGAGCGTCCCTTCCAGGCGGTGGGCAAGGACCGCGTGGCCGGTCTGGTCCGACCAGCGGACCATCTCGATCGGGCTCGTCGGGTCGTCGGTGACGAGAAGGAGCGCCTCGCCCGGAGCCCGACGGGCGATCTCCTCGTTGAGGCGAACGAGCACCGCCGCGCACTCGGCCCCGGCCTCGATGAGCTCGGTCTCGGGGGTGAGCGGCCAGCACCGGATCCGCCGTTCGCGGATCTCCTCCTCCAGACGGGGCCGGACGACGATCGCCGGCTCGAGGCCCTCGATCGGGCCGTCGGCGAGCCGGGGCCGCACCCGGACGACCCAGCCGTCGGTGTACGGCCGGTCGTTCAGCAGGCGGGGCCGGGCCACGACCGCGGCGTTCCGCTCGACCACGGTGCCGTCGACGGGAAGCCGAACCGCCCCGGTGTAGCGGACGCTCTCGACGGTCGCGACGCTCCGGCCCCGGTCGAGCGGCCCGTCGACCGGGCGGAAGACCAGCTCTCGGAACGCCCCCGCGAACGCCCCGACGCTGGCGAGGAGGCCGAGCCGGCCGATGCCCCCGGGCTCGACCTGCCACCAGACCCCCTGCTCGAGATCGTAGAGGCGGTCCTCCGGCAGCTCGCAGCCCAGAACGTCCACGGGCCGCGCGCAGCGTGCGCGGGCGTATAGCCGAGCCGAGAAGGCTCTTAGACGCGCGGGCCGGTGTCCCGGCCGTGGGCGGCCCGAGCGCGACGACGGCCCCGTCGGTGCGTCCGAGGGGCCGATGCCGCTGCGGGCATTACCCGAGCCAGCACATGGTGACGCGGGCGATCCCCGGCTCGTCGAACGTCCGCCTCGAGCCGAGCGGGCCGTGCGTCCTCTGCGGGGAAGGGACGTGCCGAGTCTATGCGCCGTCCGCGGGCGCCGTCTAGCCGTACGCCTCGCGGATGAGGTAATCCTTGAACCGACGGAGGCGCTCGTCCCAGAAGTGGAAGTGCCAGGAGCGCGCCTCCTCCCACGGCTCGCCGCTCCCCCAGCCCGTATGCTCGAGGGTGACGTCGACTCCCTCCGGGGACTCCTGCAGCCGGACGTAGACGCCGGTCCGGGGCTCGGGCTGGTTCATCAGCGCGGCGAACGCCGGCGGGGAAAACCAGCGGAACCCGAGGTCGACGTCCGGGGTCAGCTGGGTGATCGTCCCCGGGCTCTCGAAGGCCGGCTCGGCGGTCCAGCGTAGCCGGTAGGCGCCTCCGACCCGCGGCTCGACCACGGCGGCATCGCACAGCCAGCCCTGGAGACGGAGCGGCTCCAGGAGCGCCGCGTGGATCATCGGGAGCGGCAGCGGAACGGTGACCTGGATGAGGATCGGGTCGAGCGGCTCCTCCACGGCCGGGCGGGTCACGCAGGGACTATAGTCGTTTGCTGGGCGGGGGCCCCGGCCCGACAGGGAGCGTCGGGACGCCGGGGCGGCTTGGCCGGGAGCGACGACCCCCGAGCCCCCGCCCGCGCCCGGCGGCCGAGACCGAAGCGAAAAGATGGGCGGCCACCTCCGGTGCGCCGGGGGGGCGATGCCCTGGAGACCTACGGAGTGGATCCCCAGCCGGGGTCTGCCGCTGCGGATCTACGCCGCGCTCGGCTGGTTGCTCGGCACGGCGGCCGCGTTCCTGGGCGACCTGACCGCCTCCGGCGCGAGAGGCTCCGCCCGGCGGGTCCTCCTCTTCCAGCCGGTCGGACCGTCGGGCGTGGAGACGATCGTGTTCTGGGTGACGCTCCTCGGCATCGACCTGCCGATCGCCGTGCTCGTGCTCGCCGTCACGACGACCCGCCTCGGTCTCGAGGCGACGGGGGTCGTTGTCGTCCGCCCGCTCCGGACCACTCGAGTCCGGTGGAGCTCCCTCCTGACGGCTCGGTTTCCGCCCTCGGAGAGGTGGGGCCGCCTGCGTTACGCGCACGGCCCGCCGCGCGATCGCCGCATCGCCAGCTTCTGGCTGACCCGCGAGCAGCTCGAACGCATTCTGGAGAGAACGGCCGAGAACGCCCCGTCCTCCGAGCCGGAGGTCGCCGGCCCCCCGTCCCCGCTCGGCGGCGCCGGCGAACCCCCCGCGGAGGCCGCCACGCCCCGCGCAGAGGAGCCCAGTACCGGCGCCGGTACGCCGAAGGCCGGAGCGTAGCCCCCGCGCCGCATCGACCCCGCGACGGCCTGCCCGGGGCCCGTCCGTTCGGCCGGATCGAGGGGCGCGACCCGGTCTCCGGTTCGCTTCGCATCCGGATCTCTCTCCCCCGCCGTGCCGTTCTTGGGGAGGCGGAGCGATGGGGTCGGCCCAAGCGCGTAGAGGAGTGGACGGGTCGGAGCAATCCCCCCCGGGGCTTGGAGCATCGTACCGAGGCGCGTCTGCGCCGTTCCCGACCGGGTCCGGCGCGATGCGCCCCGTCAACGGGGCCACGCCCCTGGCCGGCGAGCCTGTAGCGACGGGATCGTGCGAATCCCAGAAGTCGCAGGTTTACGGTGGCCGGCCGACCCGTGCCCCCGACGGTGACCGAACTCCCCCCGGGGCCCAACGACCACTCTTCGCCGGAAACCGTGGGGCCGGGACCGGAGCGTTGACGCCCCTCCAGGTTCGACTCTGGTAGACCCCTCGCCCTGGAACGGGTCGTGGCGGAGGGAGAATGCCGGTGGTCACCCCGGCATCCGTTGGCTCCGCTCTACGGAGTCCCGGTCTCAGGACGGGCGGGTCGAGCGGCCTCGTAGAACTCCAACCATGCCCCATGGGCCTGATCTGGAAGGACCTGGAAGCTCCTTCCGAACCATCCGTCGTAGCGGGCGGACCTGCGCACGTCCGGTCCGAGCGAGCTTGCCGCGTCCTCTATCGAGGCGACTTCGATCGAGATCCCCACCATCGCGGCAGCTCCTCCGCCATCCGAGAGGACGTCGGAAAACGGGCTGGACGACGCCCGGGGCTGGGCGAGCAGCAGGGAGCCGGTCCCCAAGCGGATCGCAGCCACATCGACCCCCGGCACGGACGCTGGGCGTACCGGACGGGCCTTCAGTCCGATGTCGGCATAGGCGGTAGCAGCCTTCTCCACGTCATCGACCGCCAGCCAAGCGGCTCCGATGCGTCGAGCCGTGTTGGGGTGGACCGTCACCCAGCTCCGGAGGTATGCTGCGGCACGGGCGTTGGTCGTGTGGTATTCCTGGAAGTTCTTCTCTAACTTCTCCAAAAAGAAGATCTGGTCCCGGACGTAGGGTCGATCCCCTACGATCTCCAGGTTGGAGTAGAGCGGAGGCGAGAGCTGTCCCGTCTCCGGGTCCGGGAATCGGGATTCGTTCGGGCCACGAACCTCGCACCCCCGCGCTTTGAAGTACTCGACCGAGGCCGAAACGCTCGCGACACGGACGCCGATGGTCACCGGCCCCTCCCGCTTGGACAGGATGGTCTTCACTTCTTCCACGATCGGGGCTTTCGAGAGAGGATCGTGGATTCCGAGAAGCTCGATGTAGCCCTCGTTCGCGAAAATGACCGAGTTGTCGATCGTCCCCGACGCGTGAGGCGTCCCCGGAGTTACAGCAAACCCGAGATCCTGTTGGAAGGTCTCCGAAGCATCGGAAAGGTCCCTGACGGGGAATACGACGTGCTCCAGCCCCAAGGCCGCCCCGACAGGCAGCCCGTCCGAGTCACTCGCCGGCCTCACACTGTTCGAAGCAGGCAGACGCCCGCACTATATTGAATGCCGGGCGTTGGTGCTCGCATCGTTCGGATTCGCGAGCAGCCCGCAGCCTCAGGATCAGCGCCGCCGATCTGCATACCGGGCTAGCGCTGGTCCCTCGTATCGCCGAGGCGGGGCACCCTGGCACCTCCCGACTTGCATCTCCAACGAACAGACCCTACCGCCGGACGTCCGCTGGCCCCTCCGGAGTCCCTTGGTTTCAGTGCGGGAGCCGGAGCCGCACCCGTTCGCGAGCTTGGCGTCCGTGGATGGGTCACGCCTCCGGGGTGAAAAATCCAGGTACCTCGTGCACTCGAGGACGAGTGCCGGGGCCCCCGAAGGGCGAATGGACTGGTCGGGATTTGAACCCGAGGCCTCCGGTTTGCAAAACCGGCGATCTTCCGTGCTGATCTACCAGCCCACGGAAGACGTTCGGACCGGCTCCGGGTTAGCCTTTTCGGCCGACGGAATCCAGGACCCCGGACGCGTTGGCCACGGCTATCCCCGCCCGGCAGGGCGCCGCGCGAACGGGGGCTCGGTCCGCGAAATGCCTTCAAGCCGAGGAGCGTCGCCGCGGTCGTGCAGCTCGGGGTCTTCACGGTCGTGGACGCCTACCCCGATCGACCGGGGGGGGCCGCGGACCGGCTCGTCGAGGTCGTGCGTCTCGCGGAGGCGGTCGAGGCGGCCGGGCTTCACTCGCTCTGGGTCGCCGAGCACCACTTCCGGGACGACGGCGTGTGCCCGTCTCCGGCGGTCCTGCTCGCCGCGTGCGCGATGCGCACCGAGCGGATCCGGCTCGGTTCTCTCGTCAGCGTCCTGCCGTTCCACCGCCCGTTGGACGTAGCGGAGGAGTTCTCGGTGCTCGACCGGCTCTCGGGCGGCCGGCTCAACTTCGGGGTCGGCAGCGGCTACCTCGCCAGCGAGTTCGAGGGATTCGGGGTCGACCCGGCGGAGAAGCGCGCCCGGTTCGACCGGGCGCTGGCCACGATCCTGGAGGCGTTCGGGGGATCCGCGGTGCGCGCCGACGGCCCGGCTGCGGTGCCGGTCCGCTTGAACGTCCGCCCGGTCCAGCAGCCGCATCCGCCGGTGTGGATCGCCGTCCAGCGGCCGGAAGCGATCCCTCACGTGGCCCGTCGAGGCGCCTCGCTCGCGCTCATTCCCTACGCGACCGTCGCCTCGATCGAGGAGCTGGGCACGCAGATCCGGGCCTACCGCGCGGCGCTGCCCGACGGCGCCGCGGCCCAGGTGACGGTGGCAGTGCACCTCTACGTCGGCGAGCGGCCGGAGCTCGCCCGAGCAGCGTTCCACCGCTACGTGGAAAGCCGCCTCCGGTCCGGTTCGACGTTCTTGCAACGGAAGGTCACGGAGCGGCCGGAGCACGCGAGCCCGGACGCTATCGAGGCGAGCGGTCTCGCCCTGTTCGGCTCCGGCCGATCGGTCGTCGCCGGCCTCGAGCGCCTCGAGGGGATCGGCGTCGACGAGGTGCTCGGCATCGTCGACTTCGGGGGACTCGACCCGGCAGAGGTCGCGCGCTCGGTGAGCGCCCTCGGCGCCGCCTGGGGCGCACGCGCCGCCGCGCCGACGGCCGGGCCCACGACCGTCGCGCGGGAGTCGGGCCGGAACGGCCTTTAACGCCCGGACCCTCGGTGGGGAGCCATGGCCGAGATCCTGCCCGGGGTGCACCAGGTGGAAGGCGTCGACCCGTCGCCCGACTTCTCTACCCACGTCTACCTGTTGAAGGACAAGGGCGCGACGTGGACGCTGCTGGACGCAGGGTTGCCGGGGACCCACGCCGCGACGCTCGCCTACCTCGCGAAGATCAAGGTCGACCCGAGCGCCGTATCAAAGATCCTGCTGACGCACCTGCACCGCGATCACACCGGTTCGCTCAAGGTCCTCGCCGAACGGACGCGCGCCCGAACGTTCGCTCACTGGATCGAGGCCGCCTACATCGCGATGGACCCGACGTACGATGGGCCGGGCTCGCCGCCGGCCGAGCCGTTCCGGGTCGACGAGACGCTCAAGGACGGCGACACCGTGGACGCCGCCGGCGGGCTGATCGCCTACCACACGCCCGGGCACACCCCGGGACACCTCTGCTACTACCAGCCGGAGCGCAAGCTGCTCTTCACCGGGGACCTGTTCTTCGGAGAAGGCGACGGTGTCATCCTGACCGTGCCCGACTTCACGCACCACACGCCCACGGCCCGCATCTCCGCCCGGCGAATGGGGCAGCTCTCGGTCGAGTCGTTGATGACCTACCATGGAGGCCCGGTCCTGCACAAGGGCGGGGCGGCGCTGCGGGCGCTGGTCGAGAAGCTTCGATAGCCGGCGACCCCTTCCCGCGCCGCGCGGTCGACGCGGGCGAGTGGGACTGGCCAGATTTGAACTGGCGTCTCGGAGTCCCGAACCCCGAAGGATGGACCAAGCTACCCCACAGTCCCAGCGCGGGCGGCCACCGTCCCTCGCTATTTGACCCTGCCCCGAGCACGGGTGTTCCACGACCTCGCCTTCTCCCGTTAGATAGCGGGGAGCTCTGGAGGGACCGGCCGATGGCCGAGCCTTCGTTCGCCGTCCCGATCCCCGGGATCGCCCCGGTCCCGTCCCTGACCTGGACGATCCCCGGTCTGCGGGAGGATCCGACGCTCTGCCTGCGCTGCCGCTCGGCCCAGCTGCTCTGCGGTAAGCCCGTCTGTCCGATCCTCGTGAAGTACCGCGCCTTCGAGCGCACGCTCCCGATGGTCCAGGGGACGTCGCTCGACGGCAGTTCGCCTCCCGGGGTCTTCGTCGGGCGGTACGGCTACCCGAAGGTCTCGCTCGGGCCGCTCCTCTCGCCCCTCCACGGTTCCACCGAGGTGATGGACACCCCGGAGGAGTGGGTCGGCCGCTCGGTCGAGGAGGTCGTCGGCTTCCGGACCGGGCTGGTGCGCGGGACGACCCGCTACCGCGTCACCGACGCCGACCGCGCGGAGGGGATGCTCGAGCGCCTCCAGCTGCTCGGCCTCGCGGTCGAGTCGGTCGAGAGCGAGGCGGAGTTCCGTCGGCCCCCTCGCGGCCACCTCGCTCTCTCCGACTCAGCCCCCCCGTTCGGCCCCTCCGCTCCCCTCGAGCGATTCCGTCTCGACGTCCGCCGCCTCGACCCGCACCTCGACCGTCTCAGCTCGGATGTCCACGCCAACGCGAAGACGGCCGTCGAGGAACTGTACGACCGCGGGGTGCGGGTGAGCCGGATCCAGCGGGCCTTCAGCGTCGGGACCCTCGGCCGGCGGGGACGGCGTCGCCTCGTGCCGACCCGCTGGAGCATCACGGCGGTCGACGATCTGATCTCGAAGCGGCTGCTCGAGTCGGTGCGGGAGCTCCCTGAGCTCTCGGAGATCCTCCTCTACTCGTACACCGCCCTCGACAACCGATGGCGGCTCGTCCTCCTGCCGGGAAGCTACCGGTACGAGTCGATCGAGGCGTGGTATCCGAACACCGTCTGGAACCCGTCCCCGGACCGCGTCATCGTCATGGGCGACCACGAGGGGTTCCAGGGCCGGACGACCTACGCCTCGATCGGGGGCTGCTACTACGCCGCCCGGCTCGCGACGGCGGAGGGGCTCCAGCGGCTCGGCCGTCAGGCCGGGGTCGTGGTCCTGCGCGAGGTCCACCCCGGCGAGATCCTCCCGCTCGGGGTCTGGAACGTTCGGGAGCACGTGCGCGAGGCGCTGCGACGGCCGCCGGAGCGCCTCGCCAGCCTCGAGGAGCTCGGCGGACGGATCCGGGACGGGTTCGCGATCCCGCTCGAGCGCTGGCTCCAGGCGAGCGCGCTCCTGCACGAGGCCCGGACCCAGCGACGGCTCGAGCAGTGGCTCGAGCCCGGGGCCGCGGGCTAGGCGCCTAGTCGTAGCGCAGCCCGCACTTGCCGCAGAACGTGTCGGTGCTCAGGCGCGTCGCGCCGCACTTCGGGCAGTTGCTGGGGGCGAACGCGGTCCCGCAGCCCCGGCAGAACCCGTCCCCGGAGACGGTCGGATGGCCGCAGCTCGGGCATCGGTCGGCCGCGGCGACCTGCTCGGCGAGCTGGGTCGCGTCGTCGGCCCCCCGCCCTCCGGCCGTCGCGGGACCTGCGGGGGCGGGCGAGCCGAGCGCCTCGACGTGGCCCCCGACCCTTCGTCGGCCCCGGAGCGCGAGCCGGAACGCTTCGCCGTAGTCGCCGTTCGCGTAGGCGGAGTGGGCCGCGTCGTTCAGCTGCCCGGCGTCCGGGACGCCGGGGCCGGCCGCCTTGCGTGCCTTCGCCTCGGCGAGCTCCTGGTCGAAGAGCCGGAGCTGGAACTGCGCCTCGGCCCGGTTCTTGGGCACCGCCGCGACCGGTGCGGGCGCGGGTGCCGTCGGGAGCGGGCCGGTCCGCGCGTCCGGGGCAGCGGTGCCGGGCGGCAGGGCACCCCGGACCGGTTGCCGACGGGAATGGACGAGCGTCTCGTGCGCCGCCTGGGCGAGCTCGTAGGCGCGGTCGAAGTCGCGGGAGGCCAGCGAGTGGTCGGAGAGGGCGAGCAGCTGCCTCGCCCGCGCGACGTCGCCTCCCTGCGCCTCCAGGAGGTCGGCCTCCCGTCGGGCGAGCGCGAGTCGGTTGTAGGCCCGGTCGCGGGCGAGCGCGGGGGTGCTCTCGGTCTGGCGGAGCGAGGCGAGCCGCCGGAGGCGGTAGGTCCGCAGCACGTAGATCGTGACGAACGCCACGAGCACGAGGGCGACGACCGCGAGCGCGAGGAACTCGTACGGGTTGAGCGCGGCCACCGAGACCGACCGCGGCCCCGGCGGCGGAGCGCGGTCCCGAGGCTACGCTATGGGGGGCGGGCCCTATTTAGAGCCTGTCCGGCGGCGGAGGGCTTAGAAGACGGTGAGCTTGTCGGTCAGCAGGCGGCGCGGGATCGACTCGATCTCGTCGAACGCGGCCTGGGCGATCGCCTCGGCCTTGCCCTTCACGGCGGCGAGCCGGACGCCGTCGGCCGGGAGGATCTGGACGCTCGCGACCTGCGGCTGGTCGACCGGCTTGCCGATCTGGGAGAGGATGCGCACGTGGACTTCCTTGACGTCGCCGCCGGTCTGCTGTACGATCTCGTTGGCGACGATGTTGCCGAGGATGTTGTAGATCTTGCCGACGTGGTTCACCGGGTTCTTGCCGGCGGAGGCCTCGAGGCTCATCGGCCGGCACGGGGTGATGAGGCCGTTGGCGCGGTTGCCCCGGCCGACCGACCCGTCGTCGCCGGCCTCCATCGAACAGCCGGTGACGGTGAGGTAGTAGCGGCCGAGCTCCGGGTCGTCGGCCGTGTTGACGTCGATCGCGACCTCCCGCCGGGTGAGGCGCGAGGCGAGGTCGGCGAGCCGGTCGCGGACCTCCTCGCAGACGCTCGTGTACTCTTTTCCGTCCTTCACCTCGGCGTCGACCAGCGCGGCCGCGACGGTCAGGCGGATCTTCGGCCCCTGACGGTAGCCCATCACCTTGACGTCCTCGCCGAGCGCCGGGAGCTTCTTCTTGAGCTTCAGGGTGAGGAACCGCTCGCTCTCGAGCACGAGCCGCTCGGTGTCCGAGAGCGGGGCGAAGCCGACGCCGAACGACGTATCGTTCGCGAGCACCTCCTTCTGGTCGAAGACCCCCCGCAGGTCGACCGAGCCCTGGCCGATCCGGCAGTCGAACTCGACCTGGCGGTCGACGTCGACGTGCGAGCAGACCGAGCCGACGTACTTGCGCGCCGCCTCGATGGCGACGTCGCGGTAGGGCAGCTTCTCGCCGTTGACCTCGGTCGTCGCACGACCGACCAGGAGGATGTAGACCGGCTTGGTGACGCGTCCCCCGCCGAACTTCGGCTCGGAGGCGCCGCCGACGACCTGGGTCTCGTCGGTGTTGTGGTGCAGGATCTTGCCGAACTCGTCGAGGTAGAGCCGACTGAGGGCGCGGCTGACCGACTCCGAGACGCCGTCGGCGATCGAGTCCGGGTGGCCGAGCCCCTTCCGCTCGACGAGCTCGACCTGCTGGTCCTCGATGTGGACGGTGCGGAGCGGTTCGACCTGGACGTTACGGGCCATGCCGGGGCACCTTCGGTCGCCGAGCGGGGTGCGGGTTTAAGGGTTGCGCGAGCGGAGCGGCGGCCGGGGGACGCTCACGCCGCCGCCGGGCGGAGCCGGAGCGCCAGATACGGTCCGTCGCGCTCGTAGCCGTGCCGTCGATAGTAGGCCCGGCTCCCGACGGCGCTGATCACGACCAGTCGGTCGAAGCCCGCGGCGCGGCTCGCTTCCTCCGCGGCCTCGAGGAGGCGCCGGCCCAGGCCGCGGTGCTGGTAGGTCTCCGCGGTCGTCGCCGGGGCCCCGACCGGCAGCTCTCGCCCGACGACCTTGAGCTCGCGGACGACCGGGTCCCCCAGTGCCCCCGGGCGCGGGGACGGCGGAAAGCGGAGCCGAAGATAGGCGGCGCATCGGTCGGTCGCCGGGTCCTCGAAGGCGAGGAACCGCTCCTCCCCCCCGTTCGCCCGGTAGGACCGTTCGCTGTACTGCAGGTCCGCGGGCTCGGCGCCGGCGCCGCGTCCCGGCTCCCGGCAGCGGAGGCAGCGGCACGCGTTCCCCTCGCGAAGCAGACGCTCCTGCGCGAGCTGGCGAAGGTTGCTCGTCCGGACCCCCGCGGCGATCAGCCGTGCGGGGATGTCCCGCTGGATGCGGTGAATCCGCACCCACGCCGGGACCTCCCGCTTGATCGCCGCGAGCAGCTCGACCGCGGTGGGGGTGTCGTAGGGCGCGTACCGGCCCGCGCGCCACTCGTCGTACAGGGGGGTCGCCGGGAGGACGAGCGTGGGGTAGATCTTGAGGAAATCCGGCCGCAGCTCCTCGTCCCGCCAGAGCCGGCGGAACCCCGCGAGGTCGGACGCCGGGTCCATCCCCGGCAGGCCGAGCATCAGGTGGAAGCCGACCTTGAGCCCGCGGTCGCGGGCCGACCGGCTCGCCGCGAGGACCTCGGCGACGCCGTGGGCCCTCCCGACCGCCCGGAGGACCGTCTCCTCGAGGCACTCGACCCCGAGCTCGACACGGGTGAGGCCGGACTCGAGCAGCGGGTCGAGGACGGCCGCGTCGCACCAGTCGGGCCGCGTCTCGACCGTCAGCCCCACCAGGCGATGCTCCGCGTGCTCGTTGAGGTCCCGCGCGGCCTCGAGGTTGGCGCTCCGAGCCCCGTTGAGGCCGTCGTAGATCCCCTTCAGTACGGAGCGCCGATAGGTCAGGGGGCGGCTCGGGAACGTCCCGCCCATGACGATCACCTCGACCTTCGAGGTGGCGTGGCCGATCTCCTCGAGCGCTGCGAGCCGATGGCGGACGATCTGCTCGGCGTCGTAGTGGAACTGGGCCCCGCGCAGCGCGGACGGCTCCTCGCCCGTGTAGCTCTGGGGCGAGCGGCTCTCGAGGCCTCCCGGGCAGTAGTTGCACCGGCCGTGGGGGCACCGCGCCGGCGCGGTCATCACGGCGACGACCGCGACCCCGGAGAGCGAGCGGGTCGGCTTCCGCGCGATCGTGCCGGCGAGCCGGGCACGCTCCTCGGGAGGGCGGGAGCGCAGGTAGCCGACGTTGGAGACCGCCGCCGGGCCGTCCGGTGCGACGAGCCGAGCCCGGTGGAGCTCCTCGGGGGTCGGCCGGTCGGCTAGCGCCGGAGCCACGCCCGCGTCTCCCCGATGACGACCGTCGCCGCCGAGCGCAGCGCGGCGACCGTGGGACTGCCGGTCAGGAACATCGCGACCCGGAGCTCGTGGACGAGCGTCTCGAGCTCGGCCTTCGTCTCGGCGTAGCCGGTCGACGCCGCCCGCAGGACCCCTCCCGCCGTGCCGGCCGCGGACGCGCCGAGGGCGATCGCCCGCGCGACGTCGAGCCCGGTCCGGATCCCCCCGCTCGCGATGACCGGTACCCCGAGCGGAACGAGCTCGACGACGGAGACGGGGGAGGGGATCCCCCAGTCCCAGAACGTCTTGCCGACGCGCGCTTCGCGCTCGGCGCCCTGGTCGACGGCGCGATAGTGCTCGACCGCCGCGAACGAGGTTCCCCCGGTCCCGCTGACGTCGAACGCGCGCACCCCGCGCTCCCGGAGCGACTCGGCGACCTCCCGCGAGAGCCCGGCGCCGGTCTCCTTGACGAGGACGGGGAAGGTCCGTGCCAGCTCCCCGATCCGCGCGAGGCAGCCCTTCGCGCGCCGGTCCCCCTCGGGCTGCACCATCTCCTGCAGGAAGTTGAGGTGGACCGCGAGGACGTCCGCCCCGATCAGCTCCATCGCGGCCCGAACGTCCTCCGCAGCGAGGACCCGGTCCCCGGGTCCCTGGGGGATCAGCTGCGGCGCGCCGATGTTCGCGAACTTGAGCGGCACCGGGTGGCGTGCGACGCACGCGTAGCTCTCGGGGTACTGGCCCTTGAGCACCGCGGCCCGTTCGCTCCCGACCCCCATCGCGACCCCGACCTCGGCGGCGGCCCGCGCGAGGTTCTCGTTGATCTTCGCCGCGTCCGGGAATCCCCCGGTCATGCCGGTGATCACGATCGGCGCGCGGAGGGAGTGGCCCAGCAGGGTGACCGACGGGTCGACCTCGTCGAAGTCCAGCTCGGGGAGCGCACGGTGGACGAGCTGGACGTCGTCCCAGTAGCGGTAGCGTCCGTCGACATTGCGGCCGAGGACGACCTTGACGTGCTCGGCCTTCCGATGGCTCAGGTCGAGCCCGGTCCGGTCGTCGGGACTACGGGGCTCGCGCGTGGGCCCAGCTCCCGTAGACCGACTCCCCCCGGATCGCCCTCGAGAGCGCTCCATCCGTCAGTCCGCTAATAAGCGCTGCGTCCGCGCCGCCGGCGGCGACCGCGAGCATCGCCGTGACCTTCGCGCGGATCCCCCCGGTGACGTCGACCGCACCCGCTCCGGGCCGGAGCCGCCCGAGGAGCTCCGTCGAGAGCTCGGGCACGACCGAGCGCTTTCCCCCGGCGGGTCCCTCGAGGACCCCCTCGACGTCGGACGCGAAGACCACGCGGCGAGCGCGGAGCCGCCGCGCGAGCTCCACGGCGAGGGTGTCGGCGCTCAGGATGGAGAACCCCCACCGCTCGTCCGGCACGACGTCCCCGAAGGCGACCGGGACGACGCCCCGCCCCAGCGCGTCGGCGTACGGCGCCTCCTCGAGCGACTCGAGGCGCCCCTCCCGGTTGCGGGCCGTCGCGGAGGGCGGGACCGACCAGGCGGAAACTCCGGCGGCGACCAGCGCGCGGAGCACCGCGAGGTGGAGGCGGCGCACCTCGGCCGAGACGATCGACGCCCCCCGGGTCCGCTCCGTGCGTTCCCTATCGGTCGCCGGGGCCCGGGCGAGGGCGAAGCGCGCCGCCCCCGGATGCCCGAACGAGCCGGCGCCGTGCAGGACGACCAGGGGCGTCCCCGATGCGGCCGCGAGCTCCCGGGCCATGCGCGCGAGGACCTTCGGACGGAGCGACTCGACCTCGCGCTTGCGCGTCAGGAGGCTCCCGCCGAGCTTGACGATCACCGGCGCCGGGCCGGAGGACGTCGACCGGGCCGCCATCGGCGCGCGCTAGGCGTGGTCGGGGCCGGTCGCCCGCGTGAACAGGAGGTAGGCGCCGACCACGAAGGGGACCAGGCTCGCGAACAGAATCCAGCGGAACGTGATCAGCCAGTAGATCGTTCCGATCATCCCGAGCCCCGAGAGTACCGCGGAGCCGATGATCGTCAGGACCGTCAGACGGTGGCCCGGGGCGCGCGCGTGCGACGCCGGGGCCACCGCATGCGCGTCCATCGCTCCGGCCGAGGCCCGTCGCCCTTCAAATCGGTTCGGTCGAGCCGGATCGGCGTCGCGACGCCCGCGTTCGACGCCGGAATGGATACTGACGGGCGAAGGTTGATATGGCGAGCGACTGTGCGAGCGCCGCCCGAGGCCAAGGGCAGGCGTTACGGTGCCACCTGCACCCGAGGATCGGCCGGCCGAGTTGCCGGCGCGACCCGAGTTGAGCGAGACGACGGCGACGGCGGTCGCCCCGGTCGGCGACCGCCGCCCGGGCGGAAGCGCGGACGCCCCCACCGGGTCGACGCCCCCGACGGGCGGCGGCAGCGGGGGCGCCGGGGCGCTGCTGGACGCGATCCTGCAATCGAAGAGCGAGCTGTTCCGCGGCAGCCGCGAGGTGCTCCGAGACTCCTACGTGCCCCCGCGCCTCCCGCACCGCGAGGAGGAGATCCGCAAGGTCGCCGAGATCCTCGGACCGGCGCTGCGGGGCGACCTCCCGTCGAACCTGCTGATCTACGGGAAGATCGGCACCGGCAAGACGGCCGTCGTCGCGCAGGTACGCCAGGACATCGAGCGGCGGGCGACCGCGACCTCCCGCCTCGGCTTCCTGACGGTGAACTGCGCCAACATCGACACCTCCTACAGCCTGCTGCAGACGATCGGCAACACGTTCGCCCCGACCGAGGCGGACCGGATCCCGACCGGCTGGTCGCTCGACCGGGTCCAGGCGGCGATGGTCCGGACGCTCAACGCGCGCAAGGCGACGACCGTGCTCGTCCTGGACGAGATCGACCGGCTCGTCGCGCGCAGCGGCGACAACGTCCTGTACACGCTGAGCCAGCTGAACACCGAGCTCGACGGCGCGCGTCTCAGCCTGGTCGGCATCTCGAACGACCTCAAGTTCACCAACCAGCTGGACGCCCGCGTCCGCAGCCGGCTCAACGAGGAGAAGATCGTCTTCCAGCCGTACAACGCGACCGAGCTGCAGGATATCCTGCGCGACCGAGCCCGCGAAGCGTTCAATGACGACATCGTCGACCCCGGCGTCGTCGAGCGGTGCGCGGCGTACGCCGCGCTCGAGAACGGCGACGCGCGGCGCGCCCACGCGCTGCTCCGCCTGTCGGCCGAGATGGCCGAGCGCGACCACGCCAAGCGGATCAGCCCGGACCACGTCGTGAAGGCGAAGAACCGGCTCGAGCAGGACATCGTCGTCGAGTGCTGCCGGACGCTCCCGCCCCACTGCAAGGTCCTCCTCTACGCGATCCTTCAGCTGTACGAGCGGCGTCGCAACGGCGTGCTCACCGGCGAGGTCTACGACAGCTACCGGCGGCTCGCCGAGCGCCTCGGGCTCCAGCCGCTCCACGCACGCTCGATCTCGAACTACGTCAGCGAGCTCGAGACGCTCGGACTGATCCGCGCGACGATCGTCTCCCGCGGCCGGGGCGGGCGCACGCGCGAGATCCTGGTCGACGTGCCGATCTCGGAGACCGTCCCCGCGCTCGAGGAGGATGCGCTGCTCGCGCCGGTCGCCCGGCCGCGCAACCGCGGTCAGCTGCTGCTGACGAACTTCGACAACCCGAACCGGACGGGCGGGGTCTGAGCTAGCCGACCGCCCCCTCCCGGGCGCCCGACGAGCCGCGGACCGACGCGGCGCTCGCCTGCTCGCGGCGGCGACGCTCCCGGCGGAGCTCGCGCAGGGCGCTCTCGAGCTCGCGGAGGTCGTCGTTCGCCCGCTGGAGCCGGACCCGGACGAGGCGGTGGACGGCGTCGATCTCCCGCTCGAGCTGCTCGTCGGAGCCGCGGAACGGGCACATCCCTACGTCTCGACGTCGATCTGGGCCTTCTGCAGCCGCGAGGAGAAGTCGACGAAGACGGTCTTGATCTCGGTGAACTCCTCGATCGCGACGCTCCCAGCCTCGCGCCCGCCGTTACCGGTGTTCTTGACGCCGCCGAACGGCAGCTGGACCTCGGCGCCGATCGTCGGCGCATTCACGTAGGTGATGCCCGCCTCGAGGTCCTCGATCGCCCGGAACGCGAGGTTCACGTCGCGGGTGTAGATCGACGAGGAGAGGCCGTAGTCGACGTCGTTGGCGACGCGGACCGCCTCCTCGTACGAGCCGACCCGGATCACGGAGAGCACCGGCCCGAAGATCTCCTCCTTCGAGATGCGGCTGCCGTGCTTTGTCTCGAAGATCGTCGGCCGGAGGAAGTGCCCCCGGTCGTAGGCGCCGCCGGTGAGCTTCTCGCCGCCGTACCGGAGCTTCGAGTCCTTCTTCCCGAGCTCGATGTACTCGAGGATCTTCTTCTCCTGGTCGGCGGAGGCGACCGGCCCCATGCCGGTCTTCGGGTCGAGCGGGTCCCCGACGGAGAACCGCTCGAGCCGCTCGACGAGCATGCCCAGGAACCGCTCGGCGACCTTCTCGTGGACGATGAGGCGGCTGGTCGCGGTGCATCGCTGACCGGCGGTGCCGAACGCCCCGAACAGGACCCCTTCCAGCGCGAGCGGGAGGTCGGCGTCCTCCATCAGGATCACCGGGTTCTTGCCGCCGAGCTCGAGGTGTACCATCTTGAGGCCGCGCGCGCCCCGCACGTAGACGTCCCGCCCGGCCTCGACCCCTCCCGTGAACGAGACGGTGCGCACGCGCGGGTCCTCGACGAGCGCGTTGCCGACCACGCCGCCGGAGCCGGTGACGAAGTTGAGCACCCCCGGCGGGACCCCGGCGTCCTCGTAGAGCCGGACGACCTCGGCCGCGCAGCGGGCCGTCGCGCTGGCCGGCTTGAAGACGACGGTGTTACCGGTGACGAGCGCGGCGGCGATCTTCCAGTTCGGGATCGCCGTCGGGAAGTTCCACGGCGTGATGCACGCCACGACGCCCTTCGGCTGGCGCACGGTGAGGCAGAACTTGGACCGGAGCTCCGAGGGGACCGTCTCGCCGAAGAGGCGCCGTCCCTCGCCGGCCATGTACTCGACGAAGTCGATCGACTCCTGAACGTCGCCGAGGCCCTCGCCGATGACCTTGCCCATCTCCTGGGTGACGAGCCGGCCCAGGCGGGGCTTCTCGGCGCGCATCCGGCGGGCGACCTCGAGGAGGATCTCCCCTCGCTTCGGGGCGGGCGTCTCGCGCCAGGTCGGGAACGCGCGCTGGGCGGCCCCCACGGCGGCCCGCACGTCCTCCGGGGTCGCGCTGACGAACGAACCGACCGTCTCCCCGGTCGCCGGGTTCTTCGTCGTGAACCGCGTCGCGTTCGGCGGGACCGTCCACCGGCCGTCGATCAGGAGCCCGTACTCGCCCTCCATCGGCGTTCGCCTCCCCGTCGGGACCCCGAACGCCCGACGAGGGTACATAGGTGTTGTGCGCGCCGGCACGGCCCGTCGCCCGCCCGGCGGAAAGATTTACGGCCCGGCCGCCTGAGCCGGGCGCCGTGATCGACATCGAGCTGCTCCGCCAGCGGCCGAAGGACGTCGAGGAGAACCTCGCCCGACGCCGGCAGCCCGCCGTCCTCGAGATGCTCTCCGACGTCATCCGTCGCGACGCCCTCTGGCGGGAGAGCGTGCGGGAGGCGGACCGCCTCCGCCAGCGCCGCAACAGCCTCGGCCAGCAGGTCGCCGCCGCGCGGAAGGCCGGTGCGACCGCCGAGGCGCTCCTCGCCGAGTCGAAGCGGCTGCCGGAGGAGCTCAAGGACGCCGAACGTCGCGAGGCCGAGCTTCGGAGCGAGCGCGACGAGCGGCTGCGCCGGCTCCCGAACCTGCTGGACCCGAGCGTCCCGTACGGCAAGGACGACACGGAGAACGTCGTCGTCGGCACCTGGGGCACGCCGGGCCCCGCCGTCGAGGGCCGCCGGCCGCACGGAGAAACGCTCGAGGCGCTCGGCCTCGCGGACTTCGACCGTGCGCGGCGGGCGAGCGGTGCCGGCTTCTACTACCTGCGGGGACCGCTCGTGCTGCTCGACCTCGCCCTCCAACGCTTCGCGCTCGACCTGATGATCGAACGCGGGTTCACGCCCGTGATCCCGCCGTTCCTGCTCCGGCGCGAGCCGTACGAGGGCGTCACCGACCTCGCCGACTTCCAGAACGTCATGTACAAGATCGACGGCGACGAGCTGTACCTCATCGCGACGAGCGAGCACCCGCTCGCCGCCCTGTATCAGGGGGAGATCCTCGACGAGGAGCTCGTGCCGATACGTCTCGTCGGCCTCAGCACGAACTTCCGACGCGAGATCGGGGGACACGGGGTCGACCAGAAGGGCCTGTTCCGGGTCCACCAGTTCACGAAGGTCGAGCAGTTCGTGTTCTGCCGGCCGGACGATTCCCCGAAGATCCACGAGGAGCTCCGCGCGAACGCCGAGGAGGTCTTCCGGAGGCTCGAGGTCCCCTACCGCGTCGTCAACGTCTGCACCGGGGACGTCGGCACGGTCGCCGCCAAGAAGTACGACGTCGAGGCCTGGTTCCCTCGCCAGCAGGCCTACCGCGAGGTCGTCAGCTGCTCGAACTGCACCGACTACCAGTCCCGGAGCCTCGGCATCCGCCTGGGACGCGCGGGCAAGCCCGGGAAGGTCGTCCCCCACACGCTCAACTCGACCGCGGTCGCGACCTCCCGCGCGCTCGCCGTCCTCGTCGAGCAGTACGAGCGGGCGGACGGTGCGATCGAGATCCCCCGGGCCCTTCGGCCGTACCTCGGAGGGCGAGAGGTGCTCGCCGCCCCGGGCGGCGCGCGGGGCTAGGGATCCGCGGAAGCCGGGACGGAAGCGCCTATCGCCCCGCACGTCGTCCGGGGACGGTCGGCTCGATGGCGCGCCAGCACCTCCTCGAAGAGTTCTCCCCGGACGGGGAGGCCCCCGCGCTCGACCTCGCGACCGGCCGACCGCGGCCCCCGGGACTCGAAGGGACCTGGAAGGTCGTCGACGGGATGGTCGAGCACCCCCTGCTACGTCCGGGGGAGATCCGGGCGCTCCCGTTCCAGATCGACCTCGCGCGGGTCGGGCTCGACGAGGACCTCCTGGTCGTGCTACCGACCGGCCTCGGCAAGACGGTGATCGCGGCGCTCCTCGCGGCCGAGGTCCTCCGTCGGGCTCCCGGCAAGGTACTGGTGCTCGCCCCGACCCGACCGCTCGTCCAGCAGCACGCGGAGGCGTTCGCCCGATGGCTCGTTCACCTGCGGTGGGCACGCTTCACCGGGACGGTGCGTCGCCCGGTGCGCGTCGGGGCGTGGGAGTCGGCGGACGTCGTCTTCGCCACGCCGGAGATCGTGGCGAACGACCTCGCCGCCGGGCGCTATCGGCTGGACGATGTCGCGCTGCTCGTGGTCGACGAGGCGCACCACGCCGTCGGGAAGTACGCCTACGTCCCGATCGCCGCCCGCTTCCGTGCCGAGAGGCCGACGGACGGCCGGGTGCTCGGGCTCACCGCGTCGCCCGGCGGCAAGGACGAGCGGATCGAGGAGGTCGTCGGTGCGCTCGGGGTCCACCGCATCGAGGCGCGCACCCGTGAGGACGACGGCGTACGGGAGCACGTCCAGCCGGTCGAGGTCGAGCACCGGTGGGTCGAGCTCTCCCCCGTAGGCTCCCGGATCCGGGACCTGCTGGAGGTCGCCGCGCACGAGCGAGCCCGCAAGCTGCAGCGGATGGGCTACCTGCGCAAGAAGCCGATCGCCTCCCTCTCCGTGAAGGACCTCGTCGCGCTGCGGGCGGAGATCTTCGCCCGGCCGGGTCCGATGGTCCGCCGCTTCGGACCCCTGTTCCACCAGCTGGTCCTCCTCCATCTCCACCACGCCCAGGAGCGGCTCGAAACGCAGGGTCTGCGCCCGTTCCTCCAGTACGTGGAGCGCGTCGCCGGGAAGGAGAAGCCGAGCCGGGGGGACGCGGCGTTCGTGCGGCTGCCGGAGGTCGAGCGGGCCCGTGCGGAGGCGCTCGCCTGCCTCACGTCGACCAAGGAGGCGTCGCACCCGAAGCTGGACGCGCTGCTCGCCCTCGTACGCGAGACGCTCGCCGCGCCGCGCGACCACCCGCCCCGCCTCCTCGTCTTCGCGCAGTATCGGGACACGATCCAGTCGATCCAGGAGCTCCTCGAGGCCGACGGATGGAAGGTCGGCCGCTTCGTCGGCCAGGCGACGCGCGACCGCGACGACCCCGGGATGACGCAGCGGGAGCAGGCGAGGGTCCTCGGCGACTTTCGGGCGGGGCGCTTCCCGATCCTCGTGGCGAGCAGCGTCGCCGAGGAGGGGTTGGACGTGCCGGACGTCGACCTCGTGGTCTTCTTCGAGTCGGTCCCGAGCGAGATCCGGGCGATCCAGCGGCGCGGCCGCACCGGACGCACCTCGCTCGGGCGGGTCGTGGTGCTGCTGACGAAGGCGACGCGCGAGGTCGCCTATCAGCGCGCCGAGGTCCGCCGCGAGCAGGCGATGCGCCGCATCGTGCGCCGCCTCTCGGCGGAAGGGCGCCGACGGCGGGCGGCGGCCGAGCCGAGCGGCGCTTAAGCTTTCGTGGGCCGGGGGCCCGGCCCCCTCGGTCGGCCACCCTAAATACCGGCCGGTCCCGACGCGCCCGGGGAAGCGATGGACGTCGCGGCCTGGATCGCCCACGACCTGGGCCTGGTCGTCCTCACCTTGGTCGTCGTCGGCCTCGCGGGGTACCTCGTGTACACGATGGTGCACCCCGAGCGGCTGTAAGCGGAGTCCATGGCCTTCGACCTCGACTCGCTCTGGGACGTCATCGTCCTCGTCGGGATCGTCCTCGCGATCTCGCCGTGGTTCGGGCGCTATCTCGGTCGCGTCTACATGGACCGGCCCCTCCCCGGTGACACGTTCCTGACCCCGGTCGAGTCCGCGGTCTTCCGCCTGCTCGGGACGTCGCCGCGCCAGACGATGCGGGCGCGCGAGTACATGTTCGCGCTCGTTTCCGTCAACGCCGGCCTGCTGCTGTTCCTGTTCTTCTTCCTGCTCTGGCAGGCGACGCTCCCCGGCGACCCGACCGGGGTGCCGGCAATGCGCTGGGACCTCGCCCTCCACTCGGCGTCCAGTTTCACGACGAACACCAACTTCACCCATTTCACCAACGAGAGCCAGCTGAGCCTCGCCTCGCTGACGGTCGCCTGGCCGGTCGCCCTGTTCCTCTCTCCGGCGACCGGGCTCGCCGCCGCGGCGGCGACGATCCGCGGCTTCGTTCGCCGGGACGGCACGATCGGCAACTTCTACGTCGACATGGTCCGTACGATCACCCGCATCCTGCTGCCGCTCACGGTGGCGTTCGCGCTCGTCCTGGTCCTCCTCGGGCTTCCCGAGACGTTCACCGCGACCGTGACCGCCCACCCCCTCACCGGCGGGACGCAGACGATCTACCTCGGCCCGGTCGCCTCCTACCAGGCGGCGTCGCTCCTCGGCTCGAACGGCGGAGGGTTCTACGCCGCGAACATGGCGAGCCCGCTCGCCAACCCGTCGGCGGCGACCAACCTGCTCGCCGTGTTCGTGATGCTGCTCATCCCGTTCGGCACCCCGTTCGCGTTCGGGACGATCGTCCGCCGGCGCGGCGAGGCATGGCCGTACGTCGCGACGATCGTGATCGTCTTCGCCATCGCCCTCGGGCTGTTCATCGCCTACCAGACGGCGGCGAACCCCGCGCTCTCCGGCCTCGGGGGGCTCGGCGCCCAGACGAACGGCTACCCGGTCGGCCAGGAGACCCGCTTCAGCCTGCCGGAAGGCTCGCTGTTCCAGGTCGCGAGCGTCTACGCCAACGTCGGGGCGAACAACATGCAGATCGGCGCCCTCTCGCCGGTCGCGCAGCTCGTCCTGCTGTTCGGCATGTTCACCCAGGCGACGCCCGGCGGGGTCGGGACCGGCTTCGGCATGCTGCTGCTGTTCGGCATCCTCGCGATCTTCGTCGGGGGCCTGATGGTCGGACGCACTCCGGAGTACCTCGGGAAGAAGATCGGGACGAGCCACGTCCGCTGGGCGGCGCTCGCGCTGCTCATCCATCCGGCCGCGATCCTCGTCCCTACGGCCGTCGCCTTCCTCGGCGGCGACGTCTCCCTCGCCGGGCTCGCGCCGGGGGCCGCGAGCCACACGTTCACCTCGGTGCTCTACGAGTTCACGAGCGAGTCGGCGAACAACGGCAGCGCCCTCGCCGCGGCCCAGTTCACCGACACGACGCGGTTCTTCAACCTCGCCGGAGCCGTCGTGATGCTCGTCGGCCGGTTCGTCCCGATCTGGGTGATGCTGAAGGTCGGCGAGCTGTTCGCCCGGGAGGACCCGCTGCCGGCCGGCCCCGGGACGATCAAGACCACGAGCCTCACCTACACGCTCTACCTCACGCTGTTCGTCGTGATCATCACGGCCCTGATCTTCCTGCCCGTGATGGCGCTCGGTCCCCTCGCCCAGATCCTCGGAGGGCACTAGCGTGGCCGCCGACGGACCGTTCGGCGTCGAGCCGGGAGCCCGCGTTTCGGTCCGGCGTCGTCCCCACACCTCGGCGCGCCGCGTCCTCGCCGACTCGATCCGCTACTTCGGCCTCCGCCACCAGCTCCGTCGGCCCCTCATGTTCTGCGTCCTCGTGCTGTTCCTGTTCGTCGCGGTCGTCGCGGTCTACCCGCGCGCCTTCCCGGACATCGCCGCGACCTACCAGACCGGCTACTACCTCGCGATCGCGCTCGTCCTGTTCCTCACCGTCTGGTTCGCCAACCTCTCGGACGCCATCGCGGAGGCGCAGGGACGCGCCCAGGCGGAGAGCCTGCGGTCGATCCGCAGCGGGATCCGCGCCCGGCAGATCCTGCCGGACGGCGAACGACGCTGGGTGCCGTCGGACGTGCTCCACGTCGGGGACACGGTCGAGGTCCGACCGGGCGAGCCGGTACCGCTGGACGGCGACGTGATCCACGGCGCCGCGCTCATCGACGAGTCGATGATGACCGGCGAGTCCGAGGCGGTCACGCGCGAGAGCGGAGGGGACAAGACGAGCGTCCTCGGCGGCACCCGCGTCCTCCAGGGCACGGTCCAGGTCCGCGTCAGCGCCGCACGGGGCGAGTCGTTCCTCGACCGCCTCATCCGCCTGGTCGAGGGGCTCGGCCGGGAACCGACCCCGAGCGAGATCGCGCTCTCCGTCCTGCTCTCGGCGTTCACCATCACGCTGTTCGTCGTCTGCATCTCGTTCGTCTATCTCGCGAACTTCTCCGGGATCGCCGTCGACCTCGGGATCCGCCCGGTCGACCTCGCGACGATCATCGCGCTGTTCGTCTGCCTGATGCCGACGACGATCGGAGCGCTGCTCCCGGCGATCGGCATCTCCGGGGTCAACCGCGTGGCGCGGGCGAACGTCATCGCCAAGTCCGGCAAGGCGGTGGAGGCCTCCGGCGACCTGGACGTCCTGATCCTGGACAAGACCGGCACGATCACCGTCGGCAGTCGCCTCGCCGTCCAGTTCGTCCCCGCGCCGGGGGTCGAGCTGTCCGAGCTGCTCGAGGCCGCCCTGCTCTCGTCGACGCTGGACGAGACCCCCGAGGGCCGCTCGATCGTCCGCCTCGCCGCCCGGCGCAGCGCGACCGCGCGACGGCTCGAGCCGGGAACGTTCAAGGTGATGCCGTTCACCCCGGAGCGCCGGATGAGCGGGCTGCTCCTCTCGGACGGCACGGAGGTCTTCAAGGGCGCGCTGCGGGCGATGGAGGCCTACGGCGCCGTCCCGGTGGAGGCGACGCGCGTTGCCGCGGCGGACGCCGCCCGCCAGGGGATGACGCCCCTCGCGCTCTCCGTGAACAAGAAGGTCGTCGGCCTCGTGATCCTGAAGGACGTCGTCAAGCCCGGCATCCGTGACCGCCTCCGCGAGCTGAAGATGATGGGGATCCGCACGATCATGTGCACCGGCGACAATCGCCTCACCGCGGCGGCGATCGCCCACGAGAGCGGGGTCGACGAGTTCGTCGCCGAGGCGAAGCCCGAGACCAAGCTCGAGCTCATCCAGCGCGAGAAGTCCGCCGGCCGCCTGGTCGCGATGACCGGCGACGGGACGAACGACGCCCCCGCGCTCGCGCGGGCGGACGTCGGCCTCGCGATGAACAGCGGGACGAGCGCGGCGAAGGAGGCGGGCAACATGGTCGACCTCGACAACGACCCGACGAAGCTGATCGAGGTCGTCTCGATCGGCAAGCAGCTCCTGATCACGCGCGGGGCGCTGACGACCTTCTCGATCACCAACGACGTCGCGAAGTACTTCGTGATCATCCCGGCGATCTTCGCGACCGCCGGGGCGGCCGCGCTCCCCGGGATCGCGGCCCTCAACGTCCTCGGCTTCGGTGACCCGTACCGCGCGGTGCTCGCCGCGCTCGTCTTCAACGCCCTGATCATCCCGATCCTGATCCCGCTCGCGCTCGCGGGGGTCCCGTTCCGCCCCCGCAACGCGATCGACCTCTTGCGCCGCAACATGCTGACGTACGGTCTCGGAGGGCTCGTGAGCGCGTTCGTCGGGATCTGGCTCTGCTACCTCCTCCTCGGCTACCTGGACGGCATCGGCTTCGTCCACGCCGCGAGCGCCCTGGTCGGCCGCTGGCTCCCGCTCGGAGGACGATGAGCGGACCGTCTCGGCCCCCGGCTCCTCCCCCCGCGATGCGCTGGACGACGCACGTGCGCGCGAGCGCGCTGTTCCTGGTCGCCGCCATCCTCGTCACCGGCCTCGCCTACCCGTGGGTCGTCACGGAGATCGCCCAGACGATCGAGCCGTGGAGCGCGAACGGCTCGCTGCTGCGCTGCCCGAACGGGACGGTCGTCGGTTCCGCGGAGATCGCCCAGAACCTCTCCGCGGGCAAGCTGGGACCGGGGCTGTTCTGGGCGCGGCCGTCGCTCACGGACTACAACACGACCCTCGGGGCCGACTCGCCGCCCGGTCCGAGCGACCCGGCGCTGGTCGCCGCCCTGCGGAACGAGACGATCTACTGGCTCCGCCAGGCGAACGCGAGCGGCGGCCCGTGGCCGAACGCGACGCTGCCGTTCTGGTGGGTCTCCCCGAGCGCCTCGTCGGTCGACCCCGACCTCACCCCGGCGGCGGTCCTGGTGCAGGTCCTGCGGGTCGCGAACGCCACGGGCCTCACGGTCGGAACGGTGACGGGCCTCGTCAACGGCCACATCACGGAGCCCCCGCTCCCCTACCTCGGGGTCGCCTTCGTGAACGTTCTTGAGCTCGACATCGCTCTCCTCGCGCTGCAGGGGCTCTGCTGATGTACCGCAAGATCGTCGTTCCCGTGCAGGTCCCCGCCGAGGTCGAGCCGCTGGTACGGTTCGCCGCCCAGCTCCTCGAGCCGGGCGGGGAGATCCGCGTCCTGCACGTCATCCCGACGACGACGCTCCCCCAGGTGACCCGCGAGTGGCGTGCCTCCGTCAACCTGGTCGTGCCGGCCCACGAGGTCGGCGCCGTGCTGGACGTCCGGGTCGACCCGGAGGTCCGCGCGGCGACCGACGTCCCGGGCGAGATCCTCGAGAGCGCCGAGACCCATCACGCGGACGCGATCGTGCTGACGCTGCGGGGCGACCGGCGGAGCCGGAACCCGTTCGTCGGGCACACCGCCACCGCCCTCCTCCAGCACGCGAGCTCGGACGTCCTGGTCGTCAACCGGCTCGCGCTCGCCTCGGGTGCGATCCCGCGGGTCCTGGTCCCGACGTTCGCCGAGCGGCCCGGCTCGCGCTCGCTCGCCCTGGCCGAGGAGCTGTCGGTCAAGTCGGGGGGCGTCCCCGTGATCACCCTCGTGCTCGGAGGGGAGGCCGGAGCGCCGGGCCGCATCGAGGGGGAGCGCACGGCCCGCGGCGTGCCGCTCATGCGCCGGGGGGTCCCGCTTTCCGGCTCGCTCCTCGGCCGGCGCCGTCGGCTCCCGGAGATCATCCTGCAGGCCGCTGCGCGGGAGCGGTACGGGCTCCTCCTCGTCGGCGAGGAGCCGGTCGGCGGCGGCACGCTGCTCACCCGGCGGTTCCTCGAGTTGCTGTTCCGCGCGGCGCCGTGCCCGGTGCTGTCGCTGCGGAGCTGACGGGCCGCCCGGCGATGGCGACGCTCTGGTTCGTCGGACTCGGCCTGGACGACGAGCGGGGACTGTCGCGCCGGGCGCTCGACGTGCTGCGCGGCAGCGAGGTCTTCGCGGAGGAGTACACCGCGGTCGCCGCGCCGGGGACGCTCGAGCGCCTCGCCGTCGAGATCCGGCGCCCGGTCCAGCGTCTCGGCCGCGCCGAACTGGAGCGGGAGACCGCGCTGGTCGAGGCGCTCGAGCGGTCGAGCTCGGTCGCGCTCGTGGTGGTCGGCGACCCGTTCGCCGCGACGACCCACGTCGCGCTCCGGCTCGCAGCCGAGCGCGCCGGCCACCTCTGGCGGTACCTGCCGGGCGCGAGCATCCTGACCGCGGCCGCCGGCTACCTCGGGCTCATGCACTACCGGTTCGGACGGACCGTCTCGCTCCCGCTCCCGAGCCCCGGCTTCGCCCCCAGCTCCCCCCTCGAGCAGATCGCCTCGAACCGCGAGCGCGACCTCCACAC
Organism: Thermoplasmata archaeon; assembly: GCA_035502035.1. Taxonomy (GTDB): domain Archaea; phylum Thermoplasmatota; class Thermoplasmata; order Lutacidiplasmatales; family UBA184; genus Lutacidiplasma. Next base: position 57,116 of record DATJUZ010000007.1, on the reverse strand, counting down.
GCTCGTCCTCCTCGACCTCCAGCCGGAGGGGGGGCGCTACCTCCGGGCAGGGGAGGCGATCGCCCTCCTGCGGGAGCGCGACCCCGAGGACCGGCTGCTGACCGAGGACGACCGGCTCGCGGTCGCGGCGAGGGTCGGCCGGGACGACGCTGCCGGGTTCTTCGGGCCGGTCCGCCGGCTGCGCGCGGCCGACTTCGGGCCCCCGCTCCACGTCCTGGTCGTGCCGGGCCGGACCCTCCACTTCGAGGAGGAGGCGGCGCTCGAGCGGTTCCGGCTGCGCTAGGCGCCGCTCCGGCGGGGTCCGGTGGGGGCGACCGCCTCCGCGAACTGCTGGATGCGGAACGGACGCAGCAGCAGCACGTCCGGTGCCGACGCGCCGGCGGCCGGCGGAGGAGGGCGCGAGGCGGGGGCGACGAGGATGAACCGCAGCCCGGGGACGATCGCCCGCACGCCGGTCACGAGCTCGTGCGGCGTCCCGTCGCTGAGGTGCGTGTCGGCGACGACGAGCGACGGACGCCGCTCGCGCACGAGGCGCAGCGCCTCCGTGACCCCCTCGGCCTCGGCGTCGACGCGGACGCGATGGAGCTGCAGGAGCCCCCGCAGGAGGATCCGCATCTCCTCGTCGGCGGCGACGACGACGGCGGAGGACGAGGAGCCGTCGTTCGCGTGCACCCGTTTCGCCCCGTGGACCGTAGGCCCCGGGTGGCGCGACGGGGCCGGAGCGGCAGCGAATTTATGCACGCTCCGATATGATTAGACTTGCGCGCTATCCGGACGACGGGGCGCGGCGACCTCTCCCCAGTCGGCCACGCCGGCCGAGCGCAGCAGGGCGTCCATCGCCGCGTGGTAGCGGTCGGCCGGGGCGCGGAGCAGCTCGCCGAGCTGGGTCTGGAGCGCCTGGCCGAACTCCTTCTCGGTGGGCGTGAACTGCCAGGCATGCGCGCCGGCGCGACCGAGCGCGAGGAGGAACCCGTAGCCGAGCCCCCGCTCCTTGCCCTCGCGCGGCAGGCTCTGCAGCACGGCCCGTTCGGCCCCGCTGTCGCCGTGGACGCGGAACGCCCGGGCGACGCGGTCGGTCCAGGCGGCCTCGGGGACCAGCCGCGCGTAGTGCGGCAGGGTCTCGAGCAGTTCCTGCTCCTCGCTGCGCCGCTGGAGCCGCTTCAGGATCTCCGCGACGCGCCCGGGGTGCCCCCGCGCCTCCTCGACGAGGCGCCGGGCCTCCTTCGGGTCCGGCACGATCACCCCGACGATCGCCTCGGCGTGCGCCCCCCACAGCCGCTCGAGCGCCCGGCTCGCGGTCGCCTCGTCGACCTCGAACAGCCCGTCCTGCCCGTCGAGGACCGCCGCGAGGGCGCGCCGCTCGACCGGGGTCGGCCGGAGCGCCTCGAGGAACGCCTCGAGGTCGGCGCCGTAGCAGACCCCTCCCGCGACGAGGATCCGGCGCGATCCCCGCTCGAGGCGCGGGCGGAGCTCGTCGAGGTAGCCGTCCAGGAGCGGCCCGTCGGCGAGGCGGCCGAGCAGGTAGCGCTTGAGCAGGGCCTTCGGCAGCGGAGGCAGGGCGTGGTGGAGGCAGCCGTCGCCGCCGCGGCACGCCACGTTCAGCTCGGCCGACACCGGGAACTCCTCCTCGGGCGCCGGCACGGCCGCGCCGTCCGAGATCGACGAGAGCAGATGCCGGTCGTCCTTCGCGCACCGCCGGCAGAGGCGGAAGGCGAGCCCGGCGCCCGGCCAGCCGACCTCGAGGTACGGGCGGGGTTCGCCCGCGGCGAGGTGCGGGCAGCGGTAGCCGTGGTGGTCGGCGTCCTCGAGGAAGCGGTACGGGAGCTCGGCGATCCGCTCGCTCACGAACTCCGCGGGGGGTCGGTCCGAGCGCCCGGTACACCAGAGCGCCCGCCGCGTGGCGTAGAAGTGGAACCCCTTGCGGGCCCAGTCGACATAGCCGAGGAGGAGACGGTCCGGCTCCTCCGAGCGCTGGACCGCGACCTCCGCCTCGCGGTCGGTCGCCGCGAGCGCCGCGTAGGAAACGTCGCCGCTCGCCGTCGGGAAGGAGACGACCACGGGGGTCGTCGGCTCGAGCGCGAACCGCAGGAGGCCCGCGTACGCCCGGGCGATCGGTTCGCCCCAGCGCGCCAGCCGGGCGAGCCGCTTCTCGTCGTCGGCGGCCTCGCGGACCGCCTCGAGGTCGGTCCGCAGGCGGTCGAACCGCTCGCGCGGGCAGTCGTCCGTGAGCCGGGGCAGCAGCGGCTCGACGGAGGCGCGCAGCGCCTTCGCCCGCGCGACGAGGTCCGCCCCCCTCAAACCGGAGCCCCGGCGCAGACGCGGCATCGCCCGCCGCGAGCGAGCCGCTCTACATATTCCCGGCTGCCGGCCGGCCGAACGCTACCGGCGGCAGGCGTCCAGGAAGTGACGGAAGATCTCCCGGCCCCCCTCGGTGTGTTCGACCTCGGGGTGGAACTGCACGCCCCAGATCGGACGGTCCGGACTCGCCATCGCCTCGACCGGGCACGCCGTCGAGTGCGCGAGGACCCGCCAGCCCGGGGGAGGCGCGAGGACGTGGTCGTTGTGGCTCGCCCAGACGTTGAGGCGGGCGGGAAGACCGGCGAACAGCGGGTCGTCCGGGGCGTCGACCGTCAGTTCGACCGAGCCGAACTCCGGGGCCCCGTGCGCGACGCGGCCCCCGAAGTGCCGTCCGAGGAACTGGTGCCCGACGCAGATCGCGAGAACCGGCACGTCGATCCGGTCGATCCAGCCGTCGACCGCGCCGAGGGGCGCGGCCGAGCCCTCGAGGCTGAGCGCGCCGCCCGAGAGGACGACCCCGTCGGCCCCCAGCGCCTCGAGCGGGGTCGAGTTCGGCACGATCCGGCTCTCCGCTCCGAGGTCCCGCAGGACCCGCCACTCGCGATGGGTCCACTGGCCGCCGTTGTCGATGACCGGTACGATCATCGCGGCGGACCCCGGGGCCTTCCGTCGCCGCCCGCCGACCGCTGGCCCCGCAGCTCCTCGACGGCAGTGCGCAGCTCGTGGACGTCCGAGCGCATCTGCAGCATCTCCTCCTCGAACGGGGTGAACCCCCGCGGTCCGAGCAGGCGGGTCGAGATGTAGATGCCGACGAAGATCGCCCCGATGATCGCGACGATCGTCGTGAAGACGAGCGAGACGACCAGCGAGATCGGGTCGCCGAGCACCGCGGAGATCGGGAAGGTGAACAGGTGCGTCACCTCCGCGAGCTCGAGGACGACGAGCGCGATCAGCACGACGCTCCAGAGGGTCAGCACCGCCCGGGACGGCTTCACGGCGGGCCTCCGGCTCCGTAGTCGACGAGCAGCCAGGCGTGCGGCAGCTCCGAGACCGAGAGCGAGCCGGGCGTGCTGACCCCCGGCGTCGCGGCGGTGCAGGCGACGACGGCGAGGCTCTCGTCCGGGGCGCCGACGTTGAGGACCTCGAAGGCGAGCTCGGCGGCATAGACGGTCGACGAGCCGCCGGACGCATAGACCGCGGTCGCGTTCACGACGACCGGATTGAGCGCGCTCGCCACGCTCAGCTCGAGCGCGTCCGTCTCCTGGGCCGGGGTCCACGTGAGGCCGGAGCTCGGGCACTGACCGTTCCACGTGTAGTTGCTCCCGAGCGCGATCGAGAGGCGCGCATACGGCACGAGCGCGCCGAGGGCGTGGAGGTAGAACTCGGTGCTGGCCGACCCCGTCGTGCGGTAGACGACCAGCTCCGCCTCGAGCGCGAGGGGCGACGGGCCGCTCGCCAGCAGGACCGGGGTGAAGACGATCAGCGCGACGAGGATCGAGGCGGCGCCGACGAACGGGACCGGGGCGTAGGCGCCCAGGCGCCCGCCCCAGTCGCGCGGGGCGGCCCCGGACCTCACGAAGCCCCCTCCTTCCAGCCCCGGTAGAGCGCGTGCGCGACGCCGAGGTGGTCGAGGACCTTGCCGGCGAGGAATCGGGTGACGTCGTCGATCGATCGCGGCTGGAGGTAGTAGGCGGGGGTGGGGATCAGGACGACCACCCCGAGCTCGCTGAGGCTCGTGAGGTGCCGGAGCAGGATCGTCGGCAGCGGGGTCTCCCTTGGCACGATCACGAGGGGGCGGTGCTCCTTGAGGTGGACGTGGGCGGCTCGGGCGAGCAGGCCGTCCCCGAGGCCGAGCGCGATCTTCGCCGCCGTCGAGGAGGAGCACGGGACGACGACCATCCCGCGCGTCCGCCGGGAGCCGCTCGCGATCGGGGCCGCGAGGTCGTCGTCGGCGTAGCTGCGGTCCGCGAGCGCGGCAAGCCCCGCGGCATCGAGCCCGGTCTCCTCGCGGACGACCGCGACCCCGGCCGTCGAGGCGACGAGCGCGGTGGGCACGCCGGCCTCCCGAAGTGCGCGCAGCACCGTGACCGCGATCGGGGCGCCGCTGGCGCCCGACACGCCTACGACAACTGGGGCGTCCTCGTCCACCGCGGCTCCCCGGGGGTTAAATCACTCGAGCGACTCGGGCGATAAGACGATTCGCGGGGCGGAAAGGCGTGGTGCACCGGGCGGCGATCGTAGGGGCGGGCCACAGCCGGTTCGGCGTTCTCCCCGAGGGGCCCCGTGCCCTCCTGCGCACGGCCGTGGACGGCGCTCTGGCCACCGTGGACAAGGGCCTGGACCGCGGGACGATCGGCCGCGGCTACCTCGCGACGATCGGCTTCGGGGGCTGGCAGATCGGCAACGCCTCGGCCGTGCTCGCCGAGGAGCTCCGGACGCCCGGTCTCGCGACGGTCCGCGTCGAGAACGCCTGCGCCTCCGGCGGCTTCGCGCTCCAGGAGGCGGTCCATGCGGTCGCGTCGGGCGACGTCGAGCTCGCGCTCGTCGCCGGCGTCGAGAAGATGACGGACGTGAGCTCGCCCCGCCGCCGGTACTGGCTCGGGGTCTCCGGCGACACCGAGTGGGAGCGCCAAGCCGGTCTCACGTTCGCCGGGGTCTACGGGCTCCTCGCCTCGGCCTACCTGGCGCGGTACCGTCTGGCCCCCGAGGCGCTCGCGGAGGTCGCGGTCAAGAACCACGCCAACGGGGCGCTCAACCCGAACGCCCACTTCCAGAAGCCGATCCGCCGGGAGCAGGCCCTGTCGAGCCCGAAGGTCGCCGACCCGCTTGGTCTCTACGACTGCTGCCCGGTGAGCGATGGCGCGGCGGCCGTCGTCGTCGCGGCGGCGGACCGCGCCCGGACCTACACGGATACCCCGGTGTACGTGGAGGGGGTCGGGGCCGCCTCCGACCGCCTCGCGGTCCAGGAGCGGGCCGAGCTGCTCGGGTTCCCCGCGACGCGCCGGGCCGCCGAGGCCGCGTTCCGCGCCTCCGGCGTGCGTCGCGAGGAGGTCTCGGTCGTCGAGGCGCACGACTGCTTCACGATCGCCGAGCTGCTGGCGCTGGAGGACCTCGGGTTCTCCGAACCGGGCGGGGCCGGTCCCCTCACCCTGGACGGGGCGACCCGGCGGGACGGTCGCCTCCCCGTCAATCCGGACGGCGGTCTGAAGGCGAAGGGCCACCCGATCGGCGCTACCGGGGTCTCGCAGGCCTACGAACTGTTCCTCCAGCTCCGTGGCCAGGCCGGCGCGCGACAGGTGGCGGGCGCGCGCGTCGGGCTCGCCCACAACGTCGGCGGCGCGGGGGCGACCGCCGCGGTCGCGGTCCTGGCCGCGGGGTAGGGCCGTCCGGATGCGCGGGGTCGTGCGGGCCGCGGCGTACCTGCCGTCGTACACCGACGGCGCGGTGCGGCGCTGCGGAGCGGACGAGGACGAGTTCACGCTCGCGGCCACGGTGCTCGAGCGGGCGCTCCCGCGCCTCCCCGAGCGCTCGCCCCTCACCGTGCGACTGCTCGGTTTCCGTTCCCCGCCGTCCGGGGCGGCGCTCTCCGCCGTCGCCGGACGCCCGGTGACGGTCGAAGGGGCGGGCGAGCAGGTCGGGTCGCTCGCTGCGGCGCTCGCGTCGCTCGCCGCCTCCGATCGAGCGGAGTGCCTGATCGTCGCTCGGCGTCTGTCGCGGGGGGAACCCCCGATCGACCCCGCCGACCGGGGGGAAGGGTCGGCGGCGCTCGTCGTGGACGACGGCGGAGACGCGATCCCCCTCTCCACGTTCCGACCGACGGCACCGGTGAGAGCCGATCCGCTGACGCAGCTTTGGGCCTGGCTCGGCGGTCCGGGAGGGCTCGGTTCCGTCGGGGTCGGGGACTGGGTCGCCCCCGTGCCCGCGCGCGGTCAGGGGGCGGTCCCCGACCTGCCCGACGGGCCCCCGTACACCGTGGCCGAGGGGGCGTTCGTCCCCGCTCCTCGATACCAGGAGAGCCTGCGCAGCCGCTGGCGGTTCCTCGCCGACCGATGCCAGGCCTGCGGCGAGCGGACGTTCCCGAGCCGGGGGAGGTGCGGCCGTTGCGGGAGGACCGACGCCCTCCGCGACGAGCCGCTCCCCCTCGACGGCGCGAAGGTCGTGGCGTCGACCTGGATCGGGCAGGGCGGTCAGCCGACGGAGTTCGACCCGCAGGTCGAGGCGACCGGTCCGTACGGCGTCGTGCTGGCGGAGCTCGAGCCCGGGGTCCGGGTCACCCTGCCGGTCGCCGACGCGGAGCGCGAGCAGGTCTCCGTCGGCGCCCGGGTCGACACCCGGCTGCGTCGCCTATACGCCATCGAGGGCGCGTGGCGGTACGGGCGCAAGGCTGTGCCGGCCCCGCGGCGCGGCGAGCCTCCGGCCCCCGACGGGACCTAGGCGAAGCCGGGGACGTCCCTCGAGCGAGTGCCTTCCGCCTTCCGGCCGTACGGTTCGGAGGCGATCCCGAGGTGGGTCGCGATGGTCCGGAACGTAGCGACCAGGTCCTGGATCGCCGCGGCCATCTGCCGCTGCTCCTCCCGCATCTGTTCGAGCTGTTGACGGACGGCAAGCATCTCGACTTCCCAGCGATCCGGCGATCCTTGGGGCGTCATGGTACGTCCGCTGGTACTCCCGGGCGGTAAATCAAGCCACGGACGGCGGCCGGGGACCGCCCGCCCCCGACGGGCACTCCCCCGCCGCACTCCCCCGTCGTGAGCAAGGTTCATCTACACGTATCGTTATTCCGATATCGGAAATACGATGTCGCTCCTCGGCGCCCCCTGGATGGGCCGACACCGCCGCGGCCTTCGTCCGCTCGTCTACCACCTCCTCAGCCAGGGTCCCAAGACCGGCGCGGAGCTGATGGACGAGATCGAGCATCTCTCGCGGGGCTTCTGGCGCCCCTCGCCCGGCTCGATCTACCCCCTGCTGGAGGAGATGACCCGAGACGGGGCGGTACGGAAGGGGACGGACGGAAGGTACGCTCTCACGGCGGGCGCCGGCCCGGAACGAGGGTGGGCCCCCGGGCGCGTCGGGCCCCGCAACGTCGAGGAGGCGCTCGTCGAGCTGCGCGGTCTGGTCGCCTTCCTCGAAGACCTCAAGTCGAGCCGAAGCGGCGAGTTCGACAAGGCGACGCCGGAGATGAAGGACGTCGCCGAACGCCTCGCACGCATCGCGGGATAGGACGCATGGGGCTGGAAGGAACCGCTCGAGGGGCGATCGTCGCCGCGGAGATCTCCAAGACCTACGTCGGGAAGGTCGAGGCGGTCAAGCGGGTCTCGTTCGCGGTGCGTCCGGGCGAGGTCTACGGGTTCCTCGGTCCGAACGGTGCCGGCAAGACGACGACCGTCTCGATGCTCTCCGCCGGTCTGTCGCTGACCGCCGGCGAGGCGACGGTCGACGGCCTGGACGTCCGCCGGGAACCGGCGACGGTCAAGCGACGGATCGGCGTGGTGTTCCAGGAATCGACCGCGGACGGAGACCTCACCGGTCGCGAGAACCTCGAGCTCGCCGCTGCCCTCTACAGCGTCCCGCGCTCGGAGGTCCGGGGCCGGGTCGACGGCCTGCTCGAGCGGATGCAGCTCGCGGACGCCGCGGACCGGCTCGCCAAGACGTACTCCGGAGGGATGCGCCGTCGGCTCGAGCTCGCGGCCGGGATCGTGCACGCTCCGGGGGTCCTCTTCCTGGACGAGCCGACGCTCGGGCTCGACCCCCAGGGCCGTGCCGGCTTCTGGCGCTACGTGCTCGAACTGCGGAAGGAGCACGGCATGACGGTCTTCGTCACGACCCACTACCTCGAGGAGGCCGACGGGATGTGCGACCGCATCGCGATCATCGACCACGGAACGATCGTGGCCTCCGGCACGCCCGGAGAGCTGAAGGACCGTCTGGGCGGGGACATCGTGACCGTCCGCCCCTCGGCCCCCTCCCCCGCCGTGAAGGCGGTCCTCGCTGCGGTCCCGGGCGTCGTCTCGGTCGGGGAGCAGGACGGGGCGTTCCGGCTGAAGTGTGCCAACGGCGAGGCGCTCGTCCCGGTCGTCGTCGCGGCGTGCGTTCGGGCGGGGGTCGGGCTCCAGGGGGTCTCGCTCAAGCGGCCGAGCCTGGACGAGGTGTTCCTCGAGTTCACCGGCCGCGAGTTCCGCGAGGAGGAAGGACCGAGCGCGACCGACCGCGCGGTGATGCTCGGTCGGGTCCGGAGCCAGATGGGAGGCCGTCGGTGATCCGCGAGACCGTCGCCCTCACCCGCCGGGAGCTCCTGCGCATCGGCCGGAACCCCCAGGCGATCATCACGTCGCTCCTGCTGCCGATCCTCTACCTCGTCCTGTTCGGCCAGGGGTTCAACCTCTCCTCGGCGCTCCCGCCGAACGCGCTCGCGGTCGCCGTGAACGGGGCGCCGTCGTACTTCAGCTACTTCTCGGCGGGCATGGCCGGCTTCGTCGCGGTGACCGCCACGCTGTTCATCGGGGCGAACGTGATCTTCGACCGCCTGTTCGGCGTGCTGAAGCGGATCTCCTCGACCCCGGCCTCCCCGATCTCGATCTTCGGCTCCCGCCTGATCGCCGGGACGATCCAGCCGATCGCGCTCGCCTTCCTCGTCCTCGGCCTGGCGATCGGTCTCGGGCACGTCGGCCTCAACGGGCTTGACGTCACCGCCTCGGTCGGGGTCCTGGGGGCGGTCCAGATCCTGCTCGCGATCGTGATCCTCTCGGTGATGTTCGCCTCGCTGTTCCTCGCGATCGGCTTCTCGATCGAGCAGCCGCAGACGTACTTCGCCGTCGTCAACGCGATCAACCTTCCCGTCCTGCTGACCTCCGCGGCACTCTACCCGTGGGGGATCCTCCCCGGGTGGATGCGGACCCTGGCCTCCTACAACCCGATCACGCTCGCGGTCGAGGTGATCCGGATCAACCTGTTCCGCGGGGCCGGCGCCTGGTACCCCCACAGCGGCTGGTTCTACCTGCTCGGCCTGGTCGGGTGGGCCGCCGCGATGATCCTGCTCGCCACCCTCCTCGCGCGCCGGGCGCTCGCCCCCCGGCCCTAGGCCCCGCCGTCGGCCCGGATCACGGTGGGGCGCCGACGGCTCCGCGCTCGACGAACGGCTTCCAGCGGTTCTCCTCCGGGTCGTACTCGACCCGCTGGAGCTCGACGACGAATCCCTGCAGCAGCTCGGACGGCGCAGGACGGACCGAGATCGCGTAGACGTAGATCCCGAAGCCCATGAACTCCGTCGCCCGACGGAGGACCTCCGGGAGGGCGTCGCGGGGGACGGTGAGCCGGATCGACGTCTCCCCCAGCATCCGGGAGAACTCATCCGGGTCGAACGGCCGCTCGAGCCGGATGAGCCCCTCGGGCGCGGGCGCGCCGGGGAGGACCGGGGCGGAAGGGACGGTCGTCGACGGCGCCTCGGTCGTCCTCGGGGACGGCGGCACTCCGGCGGCCGGCGGAGGGGGGCGGGTGAAGCCGGCCGGCTCCCGCGGGGGATACCGGTCGAGGACCGGGGACGGGTCCCGGCCGACGAACCGGGGGTTCTTCGTCGGTCCGCGCCGGGGCCTCGAGCGGCGGGTCGTCCCCCGCGGGGCTGTCCGTCGGCGTCGCGTCGCCATCGTCGGACGGAGCGAACCCCCGCGGGCCATAACCTCTGAGGCTCGGGGCCCGGACGCGAGGGGTCGTCCCCGCCCGAGGAGGGCTTGTCGCTCGAAGAACCGTGCGACTCTCCGTCACGGGACGCCGGATTTGTCGCAGGTTGAACGACAGATGGGTTATGTAGGGCGGGGTGGCTGGGCAGGCTAAGCCCGCACCCGCAGGGGGAGGGCTACCAACGGAGGAAACGAACAATGCCCGCCCGCGTGATGAAGGAGTTCCAGGCGCCCCGGGGCCTTCCCCGCAAGACGGCGTCCGTTTGCCCCGAGTGCATCAAGGTCATCCCGGCGATCGTCCGGGAGAAGGAGGGCCGTGTCATCATGGAGAAGACGTGCCGGGCGCACGGCTACTTCTGGGACATCATCTCCAACGACGTCGACTTCTACCTCCGGATGGAGGTCTATGCCCATGACGGGGTCGGCTACGAGAACCCGTACTACGACAAGTTCCGCGGGTGCCCGACGACCTGCGGGATGTGCAGCCACCACAAGTCGCACACCGGCCTCGCGCTCGTCGACCTGACGAACCGCTGCAACCTGAAGTGCCCGGTCTGCTTCGCGAACGCCAACGCCGCCGGCTACGTCTTCGAACCGACCCGCGAGCAGATCTACTTCATGCTCAAGACGCTCCGGGAGCAGAAGCCGGTCGGCACCGTCGCCGTCCAGTTCTCGGGCGGGGAGCCGACGCTCAGCCCGCTGTTCCTGGACGCGGTCAGCATGTCCCGCGACCTCGGCTTCAAGCAGATCCAGGTCGCGACCAACGGGATCCGCGTCGCCAACGAGCCCGGCTTCGCCCAGGCGTGCCGGGACGCGGGACTCCACACCCTCTACCTGCAGTTCGACGGCCTGGACGACGAGATCTACCGAAAGGTCCGCGGGGTCCCCCTGCTCAAGGTGAAGCAGAAGGCGATCCAGGCGGCGCGGGAGACCCACGCCCCCGCCACGGAGCTCGCCGCGGGCAAGTCGGACAAGCCGCTGTCGGTCGTCCTCGTCCCGACGCTGGTCGGCGGGTTCAACGAGAAGGAGATCTGGCCGACGGTCCGGTTCGCCATCGACAACCTCGACGTCGTCCGGGGAGTGAACTTCCAGCCGGTCGCGCTCACGGCGCGTATCCCGGACAAGGACCGCTTCCAGATGCGGTTCACCCAGTCGGACCTCGTGCGGATCCTCTGCACGGACGGGCCGTTCGAGCGCTCCGACTTCTTCCCCGTCCCGTCGGTCGCGCCGATCAGCGAGCTCGCGTCGATCATCCACGGGGAGGAGAAGATGACCCTGACGACCCACCCCGGCTGCGGCTGCGCGACGTTCGCGTTCGTGTCGCAGGACGGCCAGAAGATCACGCCGCTCCCGCGGTTCATGGACGTCGACGGCTTCTTCGAGAACGTCGAGTCGATGATCGAGAAGTACCGGGACGCGCGGTTCGCGCGGGTCCGGACGGCGGTCGCCGGGGCGCGCCTGCTCCACGACGTCGCGAAGTACTTCGACTTCTCGAAGGCTCCGGAAGGGGTCAGCGAGAAGAACTGCGTCCGCATCATCGCCTCGATCTTCACCGAGGGGAACAAGGAGGCCGTGGCGAAGTTCACCTGGAGGACGCTCTACATCGGCAACATGCATTTCCAGGACGCCTACGACTACGATATCCAGCGCCTGATGCGGTGCGACATCCACTACGCGGTGCCGGACGGGCGGATCATCCCGTTCTGCTCGTACAACTCGGGTCCGATCTACCGGACGGAGGTCGAGAAGAAGTTCTCGATCCCGATCCCGGACTGGCAGCGGGCGAAGTCGCAGAGCGGCGTCCAGCTGAAGACGATCGAGACGATGGGCGTCAACGGCGAGGTCATCGTCGACCCCGAGTACTACAAGATCCGTGCGCTCAAGGGCGCGCCCGGGATGTCGACGTAGGGGCCGTCTCCCCCCCCGCGGCCAACCGTTTCCCCCTCTTCGTTCCGCCGCCTCCTCCCGCACCCGAAGGCCGGCGCGACCCCGGACGGGTTCGTCCCTCAGGACCGCAACGGCTCGCAGAGCGGACGACCGACCGCCTCGACGTCCCGGATCTCCTGCGGCCCGCGACGCGCCAGGCGAGCGCTCTCCCGCTCGAGGCGGCTCCAGAGCGGCCCCAGCCCCGGCGGCGGCTCTCCCGTCGTCGCCTCGGGGGGATGGGCCGCGACCCAGCTCCACGCCGCCTCGAGGTGCTTGCAGGTCCCAAGCCCCCGGCGAGCGAAGTCGGTGCACGTGCACAGCGCCCCCTCGCGCTCGGGATACTGCGTGAGGAAGACCCGGTAGCGCGTCCGGTGGAGCGGGTTGCTGACCTCGAGCTCGGCGAACGGCGAGCTGATCCGCCATCGGACGTCCAGCGGCTCCTCGGCGGCCCGCATCCGTCGTGCGGCGACCGCCTCGTCGGGGTCTCCCTTCGAACGCTCCGGGCCTGAGCGAGGGGCCGGCACGCGGCCCCTAGAACGGGGGGCCCCTTAGCGGCTCAGGCCGCGTCCAACGGAAACATAGTTAGCCGAAAGGAGCCGGCCCCTCTCGGCCGCGGTCGTCCGGCCGGACCCTCGGCGCCCTCGCGGGGTTCCCGGCCGCGCGTCCCGGGGTCGCACCGGACCCACGAACGATGGACTCGACGACGGTCCTGATCGTCTCGCTGTTCCTCCTGGTCGCCTGCGCGGTCGTCGCCGGGGAGCTCGTCAGCCGGCTCGGGCAGGCCGCGCTGGTCGGACAGCTCGCCGTCGGGATCGTCTTCGGCCCGACGCTCCTCGGGCCGCTGCTCGGCCTGACGAGCGTCACGACGGAGCTTACCGGCCTCGAGGTCCTCGCGACGTTCTTCGTGCTGATGACCGCCGGCCTCGCGGTCACCCCGGAGCAGATCGCCTCGACCGGCGTCTCGGCCGGCGTGCTCGGGGTCGGGATGTTCGTCGTCCCGTTCCTCGCGGGGGCCGCCGTGGTGAGGCTCCTCTATCCTGCGCTGCCGTGGACGACGACCCTGTTCGTCTCGCTGACGATCTCGATCACGGCGCTGCCCGTCCTCGCGATCATGCTGCAGGAGTTCCGCCTGCTCCGGAGCCGCTTCGGGATCTACCTGCTGAACGCGTCGCTGATCAACGAGCTCGCGGCGGTGACGGCGTTCTCGGTCCTGCTGCGGGTGGAGACGAACCCGGCCACGAGCCCGTGGCTCTCGGCGGCGATCGGCGCCGTGACCGTCGGGGTCTTCCTTTCCTCGATCTTCGCCGTGCATCACGCGCTCCGAGCGCTGCGCCAGCTGCGGATCTGGGACCGGTGGGTCTCGCGGGTCCGTTTCGAGTGGCGGTCCCGCGAGGCCGGCTTCGCGATCCTGATGGTCGGCGGACTCGCCTCCGCGCTCTACTCCCAGGCGATCGGCCTGACGTTCCTGGTCGGGGTCTTCTACGCCGGCCTCCTCGTCACCCCGGAGAGCGTCGGCGCGCGCGAGCACCGCCAGATCACCCGGGTCTTCGACGCCCTCACGTGGGGGTTCTTCATCCCCCTGTTCTTCGCGCTCGTCGGCTTCGGGATGGACCTGCGGGCCCTCGCGAGCTCCCCGGAGGTCTACCTGCCGTTCGCCGGGCTCTGCCTGTTCGCCTTCGCCTCGAAGGTGCTCGTCGGGGGCGGCCTCTCGCGGGCGCTCGGATGGTCCGGCCGGGATGCGCTCGGGGCCGGCTTCCTCGTCAGCACCCGTGGCGCGGTCGAGCTCGCGATGGCGATCATCCTGTTGTCGGTGGGCGTCTTCAGCACCGGAACGTTCACGGTGGTCGCGGGGGTCGGCCTGGTGACGACCCTCCTCGCCCCGATCGGGGCCCGGCCGTTCCTGCGTCACGTCTCCCCGGCCGGCCCGACCGACGCCGGCGAGCGGCCCCGCCCCTGGATCTCCGCGTCGTTGCCGCCGTACCCCCCGGGCGAGGAGGAGCCGACCGCCGGCCGCTAGGGCTCGAGCGGGCTCATATCCGACGACGACCCGTCCCCGGAGATGGCGGAGACCACCAGCCCCTCCGCGGGTCCCCCCCGTGCCCCGCGCCGGCGGCTCGGCCCGAAGGGGCGGATCGCGCTCGGGCTGGTCCTCACGTTCGTGGGCCTGTTCGTCCTCGGGGGGGCGCTCCCGACCGCTCCCGGCTCGCTCGAGCGGATCGCGGCGCTCGCCGGCATCGGGATCCTCGCGGTCTGGCTCGGAGGGGTCTTTCTCGGCCGCTCCTCGCGAGGGTAACGGGCGCGCCGGAGCCTCCCGGCCGGCGGGTTTCACCCCGACCGGAAGGCCTCAACAGGTTTCTTATATCGTCCGGCGGCTCGACACGCCGATGGAGTACGTGATCGTCCGCGCCCAGCACCCGAGCTGGCTGACGATGATGCTCCCGACGGAGGTCGCGCAGCTGATCTGCTACGACCCCGGGGTCGACGCGGGGGGCACGGCGGCCCGCTCGATCTCGTTCCTCGCGCGGGGGGCCGGCCTCGCCCGGGTGATCGCGACGTATCCTGCCCGCGAGGCGCTCGCGGTCGAGACGGTGCGCAACCGCCTGCTCGCGACCGCGCGGCCGGGGGAGCGGCTCCTCTTCACCCTGCCGGGCTCGGTGACCGAGCACCTCGGGCTCAAGGTCTACTCGCGCGGGGACCGGGTGAAGGGCACGGACGACACGCTCGTCTGGCTGGTCCCCGCCCCCGAGTACTACGAGTTCCGGTCGGTCGTCGACGCCGGCAAGCCGTGGAGCGGTCCGTCGAGCGGCCCGTTCGCCCACGTCTACGTGGCCCGGTCGCTGCTGCCGTTCCCGAAGGGGTTCGACGGACTCGCCGAACTCGAGTTCCGGATCGAGGACGAGGAGTGGCGTCCGGCGGTCGCCGCCCTCCAGCGCGTCGGGCGGGGCCGCCGGGTCGTCCTGTAGCCGCGCGGCCCGCTACAGTTCGGTGACGATGACGGTGAACCCCGTCACGGAGTTGTCGCCGGACTGGGTCAGGTCGAGCGCGAAGACCCCGACCTCGGGGCTGGTGATCGTCCCGGAGGTCTGGACGTAGGCGGTCTGCACGACGTCGTTGGCCGTCGGAGTGACCGCGAAGAACACTTGGACCTCGAACGTCGTGGCGGCGTCGGCCGTCGTGTCCCACTCGACGTCCAGGATGTAGGTGAGGTCGCCGAGCGCGTAGCCACCCGCGGCCGTGGAGAGGCAGATCGTCGTGTTCGTCCCGCTCGCGAGCGCGGTCGGGGCCCCGGCGGTGCCGAGGTTCGAGGAGGCGCAGTCGCCGGTCGCGGGGCTCGAGGACGCCGTCACCATCGTCGCCTCGACCAGCGGGAAGGTGACGCCCGTCGGGGCGTTCGGCGTGACGCTCGTGGCGCTCGTCTGTCGCGGGGAGTTGCCGAACGTCCCGAAGGTGAGCGCCCCGACGGCGAACCCGGCGATCAGGGCGATCGACATGAAACCGGCGAACCAGTACGCGACCCTCGAAATACGACGTCCCTTCGGCGCCATCCCAGCCTCCCGCGGGGGGTCCACCCCAGCGGCCGGATGGTATTTGACGTCCCGGCCAAGTACCCGGGGTGCGTCGCGAACGCTCCCGCACCCACTCCCAGGAGACGGGTCCGGGCACGCCCCCCGGCGCTCGATCCGCCGGCGAGACCTCCCGGGTCGCTCGAGAGATAAAGCGCTCGACGAATGTATATATAGTGACACTCAGGATAGTCACGAGCATGTCGGGCACGGGAGGGCGCCCGTCGAGCCCGCAGGGCCCGGCGCGCTACACGCTCCGGAATCCGCTGCCGCTGCGAACCGCCCAGGACCTCGCGACCACGCGGGCCGGGATTCCCGAGGACGAGACGCTCGCCGCGCCGAGCGGCCCCGTCGACTTCGACTCGCTGGCGAAGGCGATCCGGCGGTCCGTCGGCCACGACGGGATGCGGTCGGAGGATGCGCGGTCGATCGCTGCCCACGTGCTGAATTTCTTCGGGTTCAACGAGCGGATCATCGACAACGTCCTCGAACCGGACGACCGGGACACGTTCTACATGCTCGAGGACACGGGGATCCTCGAGACCGAGCGCGACGAGACGACCCTCTACGACGGTCGCGAGTGGCGCATCCACTACTGGATGTTCCGCAAGGATCGCATCTTCGAGCTCGCGCGCGAGGAGTCCGCCGCGATGGCCGCGGCCGGCGAGCAGGAGGTCGTCTACTCGCCGAACATGCAGCGCTCGGGCGCCTACCGGCTGCCCCACGGCGAGCGCGGCACCGGACTTGCCGACCATGCGGTCTACCACGAGCTCTCCGACGAGATCTGGCTGGAGCGGCGCCAGCCGACCACCCCGGCGGTCCCGGCCGCGCCTCCGAGGCCGCGGCGCTCCGTCCTCGAGCCGTAGGCCGGAGCCGTTAACCGCCCGCCGCTCTCGGCGGGCGGTGCGCCGGTTCCTGCTCGTCGCCCACAAGGTCCCGCCGGACGGCGTCTTCACGCTCAACGACCTCGCCGGCGGCGCCGGCCGCATGGACGAGATCGCCCGGGCCGTCTCGACGGCGTTCACGCTCTCGAACGACCTGCGGCGGGACACGGAGGTGACGGTCGTCTTCGCGCGCGACCCGCCCCCGGCGGCCCGAAGGATCGAGATGCTCGGAGCCAAGCTCCGGCACCTCAACCCGGACGAGCGGTCGACAGCGGCCCTCCTCAAGAACGCCTTGGTGGGGGCCGCGCGCTACCCCTCCGAGTTCGAAGCGTCCCCGGGGCTCCGGGTCGGACCGGCCGACCCGCTGGCCGTGCTGAGGGGGTTCCTCCGCCAGGACGGGGCGCTCTGGCTCCGCGAGGACGGCCGGCCCCTGGGCGAGCTCGCCCGCGGCCGGTCGAGCGTCGCGGCGTTCGTCTCGGACCCGTTCGACCCGACCCCCGCGGAGCTCGAGGTGCTCCGCGAGAGCGGCGTCCCGCCGGTGTCGGTCGGCCCGCGCTCCCTCCGGACGAGCCAGGTGATCGACGCGGTCCATCGCGAGCTCGACGCGGCGGCGTCGCAGGGCACGGAGCCGCCGGGGGGGCCGAGCGCGTACGTCGACCGCTAGTCGCCCGCGCGCGCCGGGCGCCGCGGGCCCGACGCGGTGCGACGCTCCGCGGCGCCCTGCCGAACTCCGAGCGCTCCGAGGACAGGGGTAAAATACGCAGGGCCGGTGTCAACGTCGGTCGCCCTCCGGGGGGCGCCCGTTCAGGCAACGCTTCGACGGGGACCGTCCAGGTGCGGTGGTTCGAACATGAAGCTCCTGGTCGTGGCCCCCTACCCCCCCAGCGACGATAGCAACGGCCTGCGCGCGCGGGCCTGGGCGGAGGCGGTCGTACGGAGCCGCCCGGAGGCCTCCGTCGTCGTGGCGGCGAGCGAGGCGTCGTACGACGTCGGCTTCGAGACGTCCTCGGACGCGCCCCCGAGCCCCGCCCTGACCGTGCGCAGGGTCTGGAGCCGCAACGACCCGGTCCGACGGACGGTCGCGAACGTCCTGGCCGAGAGCGACCGCTTCCGCCCGGAGGTCGCGCACCTCCACTTCAACTACCTCACGTTCGGCCACCCGATCAAGAGCTTCGCCGTCCTCGCTCGGCTGCTCGAGGGGTTCGCTCGTCGCGGCGTCCGCACGGTCGTCACCCTCCACAGCGTGGTCGCCTCCCCGGTCCGCTACCTGGCTTCCCGCTTCGGCGCCGAGGTGAGCTTCCCCCCGATCGTCGACCGGCTCTCCGCGCCGCTCTCGGCGGCGCTGCTCGCGCGGGCGCTCCGGACCGCGGACGAGGTCGCCGTCGTTTCGCCGGAGGCGCTTGCCTGGCTGCGCCGTCACACCACCCTGCGATCCCTCGGGCACATCCCGCTCGGGGCGTGCACCGACGCCCCCCCGCCTGCCCCGCCGGAGGCGGAGGAGGCACGGGAGCGCGTCGCGTCGGTCCCCCAGGTGATCTGCGTCGGGAGGCTCGTCCCCTACAAGGGGCTCGAGGACCTGATCCGGGCGATCGGACTCCTCGTCGACCGGGGCCGCGACCTCCAGCTCACGATCGTCGGAGGGATCGAGTCCTCGCAGCTGAGCGCCCGCTGGTATCTCGAGCGGCTGCGGGGGATCGCACGGAAGGCCGGCCGCGGGGCGGTCCAGCTCGAGAACCGTTACGTCCGGGCGCCCGAGTATGCCTACCTGCAGCGCCTCGCGGACGTGATCGTCCTCCCGTTCCGGGACGACGGGATCATCGGCACGAGCGGCAGCGTCCTCGACTTCGGGGTCTCGTTCTCGGCCCGGCTCGTCCTGACCGACGTCCCGCGCCTGCGCGGCTACGAGCAGATGGAAGGCGTCCGCTACTGCCCGACCGGCGACCCGGCGTCGCTCGCGGAGGCGATCTGGCCCGCCGTCCAGGCACCGCGCGTCGACCCCGCGGCCCGATGGCGCGAGCTCGCCCTGCTCACGCCCTCCGCGATCGCCGCCCGGTATCTCGCGGTCTACGACCGTCTGCTCAGCGTCACGGGGGGTACCCCGGCCGAGACCGTCCCCGTGCCCTCGCCGGTGACGACCTCCGTCGTCCGCTACCTCCGCGCCGCCACGATGGCGGAGCCCGGCGTAGCCCCGGGGGTCGAGCGCGAGACGACCGAGGAGGGCGTTCCGCCGCTCTCGGCCCGGCCGGCCGGCTTCCTCTCCGTCGGTGGGGTCGAACAACGCCCGAGATGATCTTCGCGGACCGTCGGAGCCGCCCCGACACGCCCGACGGAGCGCCATGAGCACCGGCGTGACGGCGGGCGGCGAGGGCCTGTCGTTCGTTCGCCCCTCCGGCGTCCGGGAGCGCGTCCTCGGGCTCGTCTACTACCTCAAGGGCCGGTACGCGCGCGCCGCCTTCCGCCACCCGCGGCTCTTCCTCGAGGCGCTGCGGAGCCCGGACCTCTCGCGGCTGCTCCAGCGGGCCGAAGAGCTCGAGTTCGCCTCCCCGGCGATGCGGGCGATGCACGAGGCGTCGATCGCCAAGGGCTCGGAACCGTTCGTCGTGGACGGTCGCGCGCTGCCGTACTCCTACTCCGACTTCAACCACGCCTGGGGCACCGAACGGACCGTCGAGGTCCCCCTCGGGCTCGACCGGCTCCGGGACGCCGACCCCGCGCGGACGCTCGAGTTCGGCAACGTCCTCGGACACTACGGCGCGACGGGGCACCGGGTGATCGACAAGTACGAGGTCGGACCGAACGTGATCAACCAGGACGTCGTCGACTACACCCCTCCCGCCCCGCTCGACCTGGTCGTCAGCGTCTCGACGCTCGAGCATGTCGGCTGGGACGAGGTGCCTCGGGACCGTGGGAAGATCCCGCGAACCGTCGAGCGGCTGCGTTCCTGGCTGAGCGCGCGAGGGGAGGCATGGGTCACCGTGCCGCTCGGCTACAACCGCTGGCTGGACGACGGCCTGCGGACCGGCGCGCTGCGTCCGGACCGCGCGACCTTCCTGCGCCGGATCTCGTTCGACAACCGCTGGGCCCAGTGCTCGTTCGAAGAGGCCGCCGCGGTGCGCTACGGCGGCCCGATCGACAAGGTGGTGGACCGGCCTCCGTTCCCGAGGGCGAACGGCCTCGCGCTGCTCGTCTTTCGCCGGAGCTAGTCGGCGATGTCCCGGGGGGAGCGCTCCGGCGGCGGCCGCGGGCACCGGCTCGGGGCGGTCGTCCGCTCGTACCGCGTTCCCCTCGCGATGGCGGCGGCCTACACCCTCGTCATCGGCTCGCTCTCGACGTACCGCTACTTCATCGGACAGACGTACGCCTGGGACCTCGGGATCATGCAGCAGGCGCTCTACTCTGCTGCGTTCCACGGGCGGCTGTTCTACTACACTCCCGAGCTGTTCAACAAGAACCCTTCCGGCTCGTACTTCGGGGTCCACTGCTCGCTCCTGATGTTCCCCCTCGCGGCGTTCTACCGGCTGTTCCCGTCGGCGCCGGCGCTCCTGTTCCTGCAGGCGTTCGTCGTCGCCGTCGCGGCGCTGCCCCTCGTCCGCCTGTGCCGGGCCCTCGAGTGTCCGTACCCGAGCCTCTTCGCGGCGCTCTACCTGCTCAGCCCCCTTACGCTGCTGTCGAACCTCTACGACTTCCACCTCGAGGCGTTCGTCCCGCTCGGCGAGTTCCTCCTGCTCCTCGCGCTCGTCCGGCGGAACACGCTCTGGACGATCGTCGCGAGCCTCTACCTGTTCTCGGTCTACGAGTACGGGCCCGTGTTCGTCGTCTGCGGGCTCGGGGTCTACGCGCTGCTGCGGTTCCGGGACCTGAGGGGCCTCTGGCGCTCGGCCGGCGTACGCGCGCTGCTCGGGAGCCGCACCGTCCTCCTCGCGGCCGCGCTGGCGGTCGCGAGCGGCGTGGCCTACCTGATCTCCTTCTCCGTGATCTACGCGGTGAACCCGACGCTCCGGGAGCTCAACGGTGCCTTCTCGCCGTCCCGGCTCTCGCTCTCCGTCACGAACTTCTCGGCGACCGGCCCCTGGGTGCTGCTGCTGTTCTTCGGCCTGCCGTTCCTCCTGCTCGCGTTCCTGCCCCTGTTCGACCCCCGGCCGCTGCTCCTCGCGGCCCCGTTCGCGCTCCCCGCCCTGTTCAGCGCGGTCTCCTACTACTACCTCGGCTACGAGTACGGCTTCCTCGTCGTCCCCGGCTACATCCTCGCCGCAGCGCTCGGCTTCCGGCGCGCGGAGGCGAAGCGACTCCCGCACCTGTCGCGCCGCCTCGTCCGTCCCGTGCTCGCGAGCGCATCGGCCGCCTCCCTCGTCGTGATCGTCGTCGTCGCCTCGACGACGAGCTACGGCGCCTGGTTCGGCGCCGGCGCGCTCATCGGGGGACCCACGCCCTCGAACTCAGCCGCCTACGACCTCGTCGGGAGCGTGCCCCCCGGCGCCTCGATCCTGGTCGACGACAACGCCTTCCCCTGGGTGGCGAACAACCTGAACGCCTACGTGCTCCCGCTGGACATCCAGCCGTCCCCGACGACGTTCTACGAGGCGGTCAACGAGACGCTCCACGTCGACCCGCAGTACATCGTCCTCAACACGGTCCAGTACGGGCTGTTCCCCTACTTCGACAACCTCTCCGGGTTCCTGGACGCCAACTACGCGCCGCTCGCTGAGAACGCCGGCGTCCTCCTGCTCGCCTGGCACTACGCGGGCCCGATGACCTTCTACGGCGGCTACACCCTCAGCTTCCCCGGGGCTGACTTCCCGCCCCGGCACAGCGCGACCGACATCGCCTACTGGCACGGACCGTTCACCGAGATCATCCCCGGCGAGTACTCCTGGACCGTGCAGTACCACGCCTCCTCGTCCGGCTCCGTTCTGGTCGAGGTCACCGCCGGCGACGGGCACGTCCTGCTCGCCGCCGGGACCGTGCACGTGACCGCGACCGGCTCGGGCGGGCCGCGCAGCTTCACGTTCGCCTTCCATAGCAACCATCCGTACGACGGGGTCGAGCTCGTCCCGCTCACGACCGCCGGCCTCGCGCTCACGACGGTCGGGGCGACGCTGACCGAGGTCAGCCCGTAGGCCGGGCCGTCCGCCGACCGGCCCTCTCGGTCTAGCGCACGCCCCCGGCGGCGAGGGCGGTCGGTCCGCTCGCGTTCCGCAGCGCCTCGCGGACCGTGCGGGGGCGCAGACCGCCCAGGACGGCGGTCAGCCGCACGACCTCCCGCGGCTCCGGACGGATCCGCGTCCCGAAGACGAGCCGACCGGGCTCGCGGAAGCGGTCCCGCACCTCGCGCATCACCTCGTCCAGCGTCTGGAGCGTGAGGTTCGTTCCCCCCTCCAGGTGCACGAGCACCGACGGGTGCTCGGGGAGCCGGAAGTCGAGGAGCGAGTCGGCGAGCGCCTGGCGGACGAGCCGGCCCGGCTCGCTGACGTGCTCCTCGGCGATCACGAGGGTGGAGAGGCCGGACTGCCGGAGGTGGCTCTTCAGGCTCGCGAGGTCGACGTTCAGCTGCGACGGGTGGTCGACCATGTCGATCAGGCTCGAGACGAGGCCGTGGAGGTAGGCGTTCCGTACGCGGAAGACGCGGTGGATCGGCAGGGAGTCGAACTTCCGGAGCTTGTCGTTGGCCAGCGCGAGCAGCAGTCCGCCGAGCTCCTCGAGCTCGGCGACGCAGCTCTCGACGTTCTCGGCGCGGACCGGGTTGGTGTCGAGCTCGAGGCGGAACGGCAGGAAGACGATCGGGACCGGCAGCGCCGTCGTCGCCCGCAGCTCTCGCGAGAGGAGCGGAAGCAGGGCGCTGCCGGTGCCGCCCCCGAGGCCTGCCAGCAGGAAGACGATCTCGAAGCGGGCGAGGCGGCGGACGACCTCCTCGCGGCTCTCCTCGACGGCCCGCAGGACGGCGGCGCGGTCGCCCCCGCTTCCGCGGCCCTGGAGCTCGCGGCGCCCGAGCAGGATCCGCTCGTCGACCCCCACGCGGCCGAGGTGCATCGCGTCGGTGTTCACGGCGATCGCCCGCGCCCCGGGGAGGCCCAGCTCGACGAGGTCTTCGACCGCCTCGCTCCCGGCGCCGCCGAGGCCGACCACGGCGATCGACGGCGAGACAGCGAGGGCGCTCAGCGCGTCCGCGTCCCCGGCGTCGTCCATCGCTCCTGCTGCCGCCCTACGGCGGGGGCGTCTCTTCCGCCGCGACGGCGTCGCTCTCGCGTCGGTGCAGCCGCGCGGGCGGTGCCAGCTGGTCGATCCGGCTCCGGATGTACTCCCGCACCGCCGAGCGGACCGCGTCGTCGACGCTGACGGAGTTCCCCTCCCGGACGAACTCCTCCAGACGGCTGTTGTCCCGGCGGGAGAGCTCGACCACGACCTTGCGGATGTGGTGGGGGGGAAGATGGAGCTCGACGTACTGTTCGAGCCCCTCGCGGATCGTGTCGGAGATCGTGGCGGTCGCCTTGCCTTCCTGGATCCGCTTGAGCTTCTCGAGCAACTCCTCGGGAATGCGGACCGTGACGCGCTCGGAGGTGTCGACCATGGTCGTCAGACAATATGTGCTTCTTTGTCTGACAGTTGACATATCGCACCCCGGGTATATAGACTCCGCGCGGGGGCCGTCCGGCGGGCAAACCCCCGGCGGCCACTCCTCCGACGACCGGAGCGCCGGGGGCTCGCCGCCGAAGGGTTGATTCGCGCCGAGGGACATACCGGCGTCGTGCGACCACTCAGGTGGTCCTCCGCCGTCGCGCTGCTCGTCGCGGTCCTGACGGTGAGCACGTTCGGGGCCGCGCCGCCGGCGCAGATGCACCCCGGGCAGCCGCTCGCGCCCTCGGCAACCAAGGCGCCGAGCGACGCCGGGGGCGGTGGCGCCTGGCCGACGTACATGGACAACGTGGGGCGGACCGCAGCGAACCACCTCGAGCGCACGCTCGCGCCGACGACGGTCGCGGCGCTCACCCCCCTGTGGTCGATCCCCTCGAACGGCTCGGACTTCAGCGCGCCGATCGTCGTCCACGGGACGGTGTACTTCGGGTCCTGGAACGGAACGGAGGAGGCGGTCAACGCGACGACGGGCACCGTCCTCTGGTCGCAGTTCCTCGGGGTCGACACGGCGTGCGGGGGCTACTCGCCGATGGGGATCTCCTCCACCCCGGCCTACGCGAACGGCACGATCTACCTCGGCGGAGGGGATGGCTACTGGTACGCACTGAACGCCTCGAGCGGGCAGGTCCTTTGGCGGATGTTGCCGGGCTCGGAGACGGACGGCTACTACGCTTGGGCGAGCGCGCTGGTCTACGACGGCTCGCTGTATGTCGGGACCTCCAGCTGCTTCGACAACCCGCTCGTACCGGCCGGCCTGCTGCGCGTCGCGACGAGCGACGGCGCCGTACTCGCCCAGTTCAACTCGACGCCCGTCGGGGGAACCGGCGAGTCGGTCTGGACGAGCCCTGCTCTCGACCCGACGAACCACACGGTCTGGATCACCACCGGCAACGAGAACCCGCCCGGCTATCCGCTGTACGCGAACGCGGTCATCGCGCTCAACGCGACGACGCTCAACGTCAGCGGCTCCTGGCAGGTGCCGAACGTCGCCGGCGAGGACTCCGACTTCGGGTCGACGCCGACGCTGTTCCACACGGCCGCCGGCGTCCCGATGATCGTCGCCTCCAACAAGAACGGGGTCGCCTACGCGCTGAACCGGAGCAACGTCAGCGCCGGAGGGGACTGGGGGCCAAGCTGGAACCTCTCGACCGGCGGGGGCTTCTCCGGCGCCGCGTTCGACGGGGAGACGCTCTACCTGGGCGGCGGCTCTTCCGTCGAGGCCGTCGTGCCGGCGAACGGCTCGGTCCTCTGGACCGCCCCCCTTCTCGGGGGCGGCCCCCTCCTCGGCTCGCTCGCCTGGGCGAACGGTGTGCTCTACGCCGGGGGAGGCGACGAGGTCGAGGCGATCGACGCGGGCAATGGCACGGTCCTCTGGAACGCCACGCTCGCCCCGGGCCAGCAGACCGTCACCGAACCGGTCGTCGTCGGGGGCGAGCTGTTCGTCGCGAGCGGCAACTACGCCGGGCTCGGCTACCTGACGGCCTACGGACTCGCGGGGACGAGCCTGTTCCATCTTACGTTCAACGCCTCCGGGGTGCCGGCCGGCAAGAGCTGGTCCGCGAGCGTCGGCGGGGTCACCCGGACGAGCACCGACGCGACGATCTCGTTCCTCGAGGCGAACGGCTCGCTGCCGTACCTCCTGCGGGGTCCCCGCGGCATGGTCGTGGGGGGTCTCCCCCCGGTCGGCAACGTGACGGTCGCCGGGGCGAACGTCTCCGAGGCCCTCACCCTGTCGCACGGCCGGACCGTGGGCGTCGCGTTCGCGGAGCGCGGCCTCGTCCACCACACCGGCTGGTGCATCCGGCTCGCCGGGTGGAGCGGCTGCTCGCTCCACGGCAGGATCTCGCTCGGGAACCTGACGCCGGCCACCTACTCCTATGGCATCGGGCCCGTGGCCGGCTACACGCTCTCCGCCCGACTCGGCCGGAGCCCGGTCCCGGCCTCGGGAGAGCTCGTCGTGCAGCGTCCGACGACGTTCCACCTCCGCTTCTCGGAGGTGACCTATCCGGTGGTCTTCCAGGAGGCCGGGCTCGCCGCCGGGGTGCGCTGGTCGGTGCGGGTCACCGACCTCGCCGGGGGCTCCCACCGGGCCGTCCACGGCTCGGCGCGCGCGCCCGACCCGATCACCCTCGACCTGCCGAACGGGAGCTACAGCTACCTCGTGCGGGCCCCGCGTCACTACGCCGGCGGAGGGACCGGCGGGCTGACCGTCGACGGCACCGGAGCGGCGGTGAACCTGAGCTTCTCCCCGGCCCTCCACCGGGTCGGTGCGTCGCCGCTCGCCCCTGACCCCGGCGGTCCCTCTCCGTCCCTCGTCGCCTCCGCCCGCCGTCGGTGACGCCGGTTCCGCCAGAACCCGAGCCCGTCACCTGTCGGGCCGGCCGCCGTCTCGGGGACCCGACGTCCTCGGGGTCGACGAACGGCGGGGTCTCTCGGTCGCCGGTCCGGGCGGCGGCCGGACGGCGTCCTCGACCTCGGCGTCGAGAAGGAGGTCCCGGCGGAGCGGGCGGAGGGCCGGGTCGCGCCGAGCGTTTCCGAGCGCTGCGGCACGGGAGCGGGGAACGCGGGGTCGGTCCGTCAGCGGGTTGGCTCGATCCTTGGCGGCCCAGAGCTCGGGACCGCGAGAGACCTCGGCCACGGGGCCGGGACCGCCCAGGGGGACCGCGGCGTCGCGGGCGACGCGCCTGCCGGCGGGCGGGCGATCGCGCTAGCGGACTCCCGTGACCTCGCCATCCGGGCCGATCCCGATCGCCTCGGAGGCCGGGTGGGCCGGAAGCCCGGGCATCGCCTCGATGCTTCCGAGGAAGGCGACGGTGAAGCCGGCGCCGGCCGCCCGTGCGTAACGGTGCACGCTCACGCGGAACCCGCTGGGACGATTGAGGCGGTGCGCGTCGTCCGAGAGCGACAGGGGGGTCTTGGCCATGCAGACCGGCCCGGTCGCCTCCTCGATCCGTTCGAGGGCCGAGCGACCTTCCGCGGCCGCAGGACGCTCGTCGACCCCGTCGGCGCCGTACA
Source organism: Thermoplasmata archaeon (assembly GCA_035502035.1). Taxonomy (GTDB): domain Archaea; phylum Thermoplasmatota; class Thermoplasmata; order Lutacidiplasmatales; family UBA184; genus Lutacidiplasma. The sequence continues at coordinate 31,127 of DATJUZ010000007.1, read as the reverse complement.
GCCGGCGGGCGATCGTCTCGATCTGGCGGACGAGCGGCGTCCCCGCCGGGTAGAGCGGACGCGTCCGGCGGCCGAGCCCGACGGCCCTCTCCGCCGCGCGCGCGAGCTCCACCGTCCCCTCGGCCCCGAGCTCGAAGCCTCGGGAATCGACGAGCTCCACCCCGCGGTCGCGGCAGAACGCGCGGACCCGCTCTGCCTCCTCGGCCGAGTCGCCCGGGAACCGGTTGAGCGCCACCGTCGTCGCGGCTCCGAGCGCCGAGAGGTTCGCGAGGTGCTGCTCCAGGTTGGCGAGCCCGCGCTCGAGCGCCGGGAGCGCCGGCCGAGCGGACTCCTCGTCGCTCGCGCCGCCCTGGACCCGAAGGCCGCGCTGGGTGACGACCAGGACCGCGGCGTCGACGTCCGCGCCGACCACGGGCGTCACGATGTCCACGAACTTCTCCGCACCGAGCTCCGTCGCGAAACCGGCCTCGACGACGGCGTAGTCGCTCGTCGCGAGGGCGAGCTGGATCGCGAGGCGGCTGCACGTTCCGTGCGCGAGGTTGCCGAACGGACCGGCGTGCACGAGCGCCGGCGTCCCCGCGGCCGTCTGGACGAGGTTCGGCTCGAGCGCGTGCCGGAGCAGCGCGGCCATCGCCCCGCCGGCCTGCAGGTCGCGGGCCCGGACCGGCCGGCCATCCCTCGTGAAGCCGACAAGGATCCGGTCGAGGCGCTCGCGCAGGTCGTCGTAGCCGCCGGCGAGGGCAAGGATCGCCATCACTTCGGAAGCGGCGGCGATGATGAACGCGCTCGGGTAGGGGATCTGCTTCGGGACGCCGTCCCCGACGACGATGTGACGCAGGGCCCGGTCCTCGGCATCGAGCGTCCGGTTCCAGAGATAGCGGCTCGGGTCGAGGCCGAGGGCGTTGCCGTGATAGACGTGATTGTCGGCCAGCGCGGCCAACAGGTTGTGGGCGGCGGCGACCGCGTGGATGTCGCCCGTGAACCCGAAGTTGATCTCGGTGGACGGCTCGACGGTCGCGCGCCCGCCCCCGGTCGCCCCGCCCTTCACGCCGAACACCGGTCCGAGCGACGGCTGGCGCAGGCAGGCGACCGCCCGAACGCCGAGGCGGGCGAGGCCGTCGGCGAGGCCGATCGTCGTCACGGTCTTTCCCTCCCCGTGGCGGGTCGGCGTCATCGCCGTCACGAGGATCAGCTTCCCGCGACGGGCCCCGCTGGTCCGCTCGCGGACCGCGCGAACACGGACCTTTCCGGTCGACGGCCCGGCGGGCGCGACCTCTCCCTCCGCCAGGCCGAGCGCTCCTGCCAGCTCCGTGACCGTCCGCATGCCGGACCCCGCCCGCGGTAACCGTGCTCCCCTATCAAGTCCGGTGTCAACCGGGGCTGACCGCGCTCCGAGCGTTATCTGCCCGGACCGCCCTGGCTCGGGCGTGCAGCCTCCGGCCCGCCTTGCGCCGATCGCGACCGCCCCGGACGACGCGTGGCGCTTCGCGCGACGCGCCGGGGAGCGTCGGTCGGGGGACGGCATCGAGCCGAGCACCTGGCTCCCCGCGGTGCTCGGGCGGATCGCGAGCGGCGAGCGCCCCGGGCGTCTCTACGTGCGCGACGGGAGACCCGCCGGATTCGTCAGCTGGACCGCCGGCAGCCCGCTGGGCATCTCCGTCGATCTCCTGTACGTCGAACCCCGCGGCGAGCTGCTCGAGGAGTACGGTCGGCTGCTCGCCACGGTGGCGCTCGAGCTCGGGGCGATCGCCTTCGTCCACGGGCCGGTGCCGGATCTCCCTCCGGCCGACGAGCAGCGGCTCTTCGAGGGGCTCGGCTTCCGTCCCTGCTCCCGCAGCGAGATGGTGCGCGACGCGGGCGCGAGCGGCCCGACGATCCCCTCCCCGCCCGGCGAACGCCTTCGCGCGGTGGCCGATGGCGACCGGGTCGCGCTCGTCGCGCTCCACCGCCGCGCCTACCACGGCACCTTCGACCGCTTTCTGTTCCTCGAGGTCGAGGACGAGGAGGAGGATGCGCGTCGAGCGGTCGAGCAGATTCTCGGCGGCCAGTTCGGCCCGTTCCTCCCGGAGGGCTCGCCGGTCGCCGAGCGGGGCGGACGGCTCGTCGGGGCGGTGCTGGCGGTCCGAACGCCGGCCGGGGCCCTGATCGCGGACGTCGCCACCGACCCGGAGCTCCAGCACCAGGGGATCGGCCGCCGCGTCCTCTCGGAGGCGCTCCGAGGGCTGGCCGAGGTCGGGGTCGCCCGGGTCTACCTCAACGTCACCGAAGGCAACGAGCCGGCGCTGCGCCTCTACCGCTCGCTCGGGTTCCGCCGTTCGCTCGGCCCTTCCCGCGACTGGTACCACGCCGGGCGCATCCCGGTCGCGCCGATACGGGGGCCCTAGTCGGCCGCCGACCCGGAGCTCCGCGCCGCCGGGTGGGCGTCGAAGCGCAGCGCCCGGAGCGCCCCAAAGCCCGCGGCCATCACGAGCCCGAGGGCGACGATCGAGCTGCCGGCGGCGAGGAACGTCCCCTGCACGCCGACCTCGAAGCTGATCACGCCTCCGGTCGCCTGCCCGACCGGGACGAGGGCGTAGCTGCCGACCTCGTCCGCCGAGAAGACGCGGCCGAGGATCTCGTTCGGGACCGTCGCCTGAACGCTCGAGAGGAAGACCGTCTGGACCATGCCGGGGAGGAGGCCGTAGACGAAGACGATCGGGAGCGCGAACCAGACCGAGTGCACCAGCGCGAGCCCGAGCACCGCGAACCCCATCGCGAGGACGAGACCGATCAGCACGCGTCCCGCCCGCTCCTCGAACCGCAGGTGCGCGATCGCGACCATGCCGACCGCCGCGCCCGCGGTCGAGGCGGCGACCATCGCCCCGTACCAGACCCCGGAGGCGAGGCCGAGCCAGACGAGGACGTACAGGCCGAGCTCGACGAACGCGATGGCGACCAGGAAGTTGACGACCAGTGCGGCGACGGTCATCTCGAACAGGTCCCGTCGCCCGTAGAGGTACCGCAGCCCCTCCACGACGTCCGGCCAGATCCGTCGTACCGGTCGGGGTCGTGGCGCGCTCAGGTCGGCGCGGACCCCGACCAGGGCGACCTGGGTCGCGAGGAACAGCAGGAACGGGACCGCGAGCGCGTAGACCGAGGAGCCGACGCTGAGCACGACCCCGACCAGCAGTGAGGCGGCGGCGCTCGTGCCGGCCGCGATCGCGTAGATCAGCCCGTTCGCGCGGCCGAGCTCGGCCGCCGGGACGAGCCGAGGGACGGAGGCGTTGAACGCGGGCCGGAAGACCGTGGCCGAGGAGATGAGCAGGGCCCACGCCGGCAGCGCGAGCGCGATCCACAGCGGCAGGTAGAAGCCGGGGAGAAGGCCGAGGTCCCCGCCCGGCCGGGCGTAGAGGTCGGCCGCGAGCAGGGCGGTCGCGAGGAGCGAGACGACGTTCGCGGTACGCAGCAGGTAGTGCCGGTCGTGGCGGTCCGCGAGCGGCCCCGCGAAGAAGGCGCTCGCGAGCGTCGGCAGCGCGGACGAGAGTCCGAGGAGCGCGAGCGCGAGCGCGCCCTCGCCCGGGTGGCCGGCCCGCGCGTAGGCGCCCGGGATCGAGAAGATCAGGACGACCAGCGCGGTCGCGGGAGCGGCGAACTGCAGCGCACCGGCCGTGAGGAACGCCGGCATCGAATCGTGCCGCAGCACGTCGCGGTACGTCGCCCGGGGTCCGCCGTCCACGGCGGAGCTCGCAGCAGGGGACGGCGCGATAAGCCTATCGCGGGCCCCGGTCGGCGGCCGGCCGAAAGTCGCATGTAGCCGGCGCTCGTCGTCGGCGACCGGGTCCCCGCGTGCGCCTGCTGCTCCACGACCGCACGACCGGGACCGTGAAGCTCCGGCTCGAGACGCCGAGCGACCTGTGGCGCCTCGCCCGGCTGGTGCAGCCCGGCGAGCGCGTGGGGGCGTCCACGACGCGACGTGACCCGGAGGCGCCCGAGGACGTTCCGGGGGCCGAGCGCAGCCGGCGTCGGGTCTACCTGGTCGTGCGCGTCGAGCAGGTGGAGTTCCACGGGTTCAGCCAGCACGTGCGCGTCATCGGGCCGATCGTCGAGGGGCCGTTCGACATCGGCCGCCACCACACCCTCGACCTCACGGAGGGCGACGACGTCACGCTGCAGAAGCCCCAGCTGTCGGTGGCGGACCAGGCCCTCCTGGACGAGGGGGTCGCCGGCCGGGGGGACCCGACGATCCTGATCGCAGCGGTCGACTGGGGGGACTCCTCGCTCGTCCGCGTCCGCGGACGCGCGATCGAGCCGGTCGCCGACGTCCGTCGAACCCTCGCCGGCAAGCGCTACGACGCGGGCCAGGGGGAGAAGGACCGCTCGAGCTACCTCGAGGAGCTGCGCCAGCTCGTCGAGCGGGAGGGAGCGTCGGCGACCGCGGTCCTCCTCGCCGGACCCGGCTTCCTCAAGGAGGCGCTCGCCCGACGCCTCGCCGAGACCGCGCCGGAGCTCGCGCGGCGGACGCGCGTCTATCCGACCGCCGAGGCCGGCCGCGTCGGGGTCGACGAGCTGCTGAGGAGCGGCCGCGCGAGCGAGGTCCTCCGCTCGAGCGTGGCCGCGGAGGAGGCCGAGGTCGTCGAGCAGCTCGTCCGGGCCGTCGCGAGCGGCACGCGGGCCGCGGTCGGTCGCCGCGAGGTCGCCGAGGCGCTCGACGGCGGGGCCGTCGCGGTCCTCCTCGTCAGCGACCGCCTGCTCGCGGAGGAGCCGATCGTTCGGCTGCTCGACCGCTCGCGCGCGGCGCGCGCCCGACTGTTCGTGGTCCGGGCCGAGGAGGCGCCGGGGCGGCGCCTCGCGGCCCTCGGCGAGATCGCCGCGATCCTGCGCTACGACTGGACGAGCGCGGGGGCGCCTACGGGATCCCCTGAACCGCCTCGCGGAACTCCTCGAGGCGGCGCTTCAGGTCCTTGAGCGCGAACCGGAGCGCCTCGCGCGCCGACAGCGAGCCGTCGGTGTCGAACCGGAGGAAGAACCGCTCGGCGTCCGGCTCGATGCGGATCGACCCGTGCTCGCACGTCTTCTCGCAGGCGTGACAGTCGATGCACTTGACCTCCTCCGTGACCGAGAGCTTCCCCGCGTCGAACGCGAGGATGTTGACGGGGCAGGAGGCGGCGGTCCGCTTGAGGCAGGCGTCGGTGCACCCTTCCCGGCGGGCGATCTTGACGTGGGGCCGTGGGTACGTGCCGACGGCGTGGGCGACCTGCCACTTCGCGTGCTCGCGGCCGGTCCCGACGGTCGCGGTCGCGTAGGCGAGCAGCGCCTGGCGGGCTCCGAGCCGGACGATCGGCACCTCGGGCTCGAGGATGGCGAGCGACGCGTCTCCGAGCGGGACGACGTCCTTCGCGTAGACGGTGCACGGGCCCTTGCGGTCGATCGAGTACATCACCTGGCAGTGGGGGCAGCCGGCGCCTTCGCACGTGCACTCGGACTTCCGGTGGAACTGCGAGAGGTCGGTCGGGATCGGCAGGAGGCCGAGACGCAGCGCGACCCCCTCGTCGAACATGCTGGTCGAGGAGTCGTAGTCCTTGCCGGTCGCCTCGTCGCGGATCGGACCGAGATGGAACTCGACGTCCTCGATGGCGAGCTTCGGCACGTCGGCGACCAGCGTCCGGCGGATCGCGTTCGCCTGCGCCGCCGAGACCCCCTCGAGCTCGAGGGACGCGTGGCGGGTCGACAGCTCGCCGACGGTGACGGTCATCGTCCCCTCGCTACACTCGTCGGCCGCGTCGGCCGCCCTTCGGCTTCGTTCCGTCGTGCGGCACCGGGGTCACGTCCTCGATGCGCTGGATCTTGACCCCCGCGCGGGCGAGGGCGCGGATCGCCGCCTGCGCGCCCGGCCCCGGCGAGCGGGACCGGTTCCCGCCCGGTGCGCGGACGCGGACGTGGAGGGTCTCGTAGCCCTTCTCCTTGAGGATCGCCGCGATCTGGTCGGCCGCCTTCATCGCGGCGTAGGGGCTCGACTCGTCGCGCGCCGCCTTGACGACCATCCCTCCGGTCGCCTTGGCGAGCGTCTCCGCTCCGGTGATGTCGGTGACGGTGATGTGGATGTTGTTGTAGCTGGCAAAGATGTGCGCGATGCCGATCTTCGTCACGGCCGTGCCTCCTCCGCGACGCTCGGCGGCGACGGCGGGCTCGCCCCGCGCCGCTCGAGCCGCTCCCGCAGGGAGACGCGGAGCGCATGGCCGTCGTCGGCGAGCGGGCTCGACGGGGTGTAGTCCAGCCGCGCCTCCTCGGCGGACGGCAGGAGCGTCCCGGGACGGCGGACCCGGTGGTCGCCGACCGTCACGTGTCCGTGGACGATCCACTGGCGCGCGCTCTTCGGCGTGGGGGCGAGCCCCTTCGAGAAGACGACCCACTCCAGCCGGCGGCGCAGGATATCCTCGGTCGAGAGGGCGAGCACGTCGTCCAGGGTCGGCGTGCCGACCCCGAGGATCCCGAGGCGGCTCAGGCGGCCGATCAGCTGGTCGGTCTCCCGACGGGCCTGGGGCTCGCCGGCGCGCAGGCGGGCCTGCAGTTCGCGGGCCTGGCGGCGGAAGCCGCGGAGCACCGACTGGGCCTTCCAGAGCTCGCGCTTGTTCTTGAGGCCGTAGCGCTCGAGGAGCTTGCGCTCCTCCTCCATCCGAGGCCCCTCCCACGGGTGCTTCGGGGTATCGTAACGGCGGCGCAGGAACTTCGGGTCGCCCATCGCACGCTCCGGCCTAGGCCTTCTTCTCCGCGGCCGGGGCGGCGGGCGCGGCGGGGGCGGCCGCCGCCGGGGCGGTCTCCTTGCCGGCCGCCGCCGCGGCTTCCTTCGCCGCCTTCTTCAGGACGCCCGCGGCCATGCCGGTCCGTCCGTTGGAGCGCGTCCGCTGGCCACGGACCTTCTGTCCGCGCTCGTGGCGCACGCCCCGATAGCTCCGGATCATCTTCATCACGTTGACGTCGTCGCGCCGTCGCGTGTCGAGGTCCGGTCCGAACAGGTGGACCGTCTCGCCGGCGACCGGCTCGGTCGGGTGGTTGACCATCCAGCGGGGGACCTGGCTCGGGAGCGTCTGCAGGATCGTCTCGAACCCCTCGACCGTCGCCTCGGGGAGGTTGCCGATCATCTCGTGAGGGTCGACGTGCGCGAGGCGACAGGTCGTCTCGGCGAGACGGAGGCCCAGGCCGCGCACGCGCGTCAGGGCAAGGGCCGTCGAGCGGGTCCCGTCGAGGTCGGTGTTCGCGACCCGGACGATGTAACGGAAGTTCGGGTTCGTCGGAACGAACTTCGCCGGCTTGCCGGGGGCACCGGGACGCCCCTTGCCCTTGGCGTCCTTGCCCTCCTTGCCTTCCTTCGTCTCCTTCGCGCCGTCCTTGCCCTTGGCGCCGCGCTCCTTGCGCGCGCCCTTCTCCGGGGCCGGCGACCCGGCGGCGTCGCCGCTCGCGGGCTTCGCCTCCTCCTTGGGCTCCTTCGCCTCCTTCGGCGTCCGAATCACCCCGTTCGCTGGTCGGCTCCCGGGCGCCGGGACGGTCCGGAGCGCACGGCTCCGGGCGCGCCCGCCGCTCCTCGGGGGCGGCGGCCGAGCGACCTTCGGTTCTTAACCCCTTCGCCGGCGACGGGCGGGGACGGTCCCCTCGACCGGCCGGGGACGCGCGCCTCGAGCACCCGGTAGCCCGAGCCCCGGGCGAGGACGCGGACCTCCGGCGCCCAGTGCTGGGCGAGCCACTCCTGGTAGAACAGGATCCCTTGACTGCCTTTCCCGACGAGGACAAGACGTCCTCCCGGAACGAGATGCTCCGGCGCCTCGGCGAGCAGGCGCAGCACCAGCTCCCGGCCGGCCCGGTACGGGGGGTTCGTCGCGATCACGTCGAACCGCTCCCCGGCGACCGGCGCGAACAGCGGGCCGAGGCGGACCGTGGCGTTCGCGACCCGGTTCCGCCCGAGGTTCTCCCGCGCGAGGCGGGCCGCCCGCTGGTTCACCTCCGTCAGCACCACCTCGCCCCGGGGGGCGCTGCGGGCGGCGGCGACCCCGACCGGCCCCCAGCCGCAGCCGAGGTCGAGCACGCGGTCGCCCGAGCCGACCCCGAGGTTCTCGATCAGGAGCGCCGTGCCCGGGTCGAGCCCATGGGTCGCGAAGACCCCGCTGTCGACCGCGAAGGCGAGCAGCTCCCCCCGGTACAGGAAGCGGAGCTCCCGGCGGTGGGGTCGAGCGTGCGGGCGTTCGGTGAAGTACGGCTCCGAGCCGAACGGCTCGCGCGCGCTCACGACGCTCGACGGCGGAAGAACGACTCCTTCCGCCCCCCGGCCTTCGGCGTCTCCTCCCCCAACGCCTCGCGCAGCAGCTCGCGCTCCTTCGGGGTGAGGTCGCGGGGGATCTCGATGTGGACGGTGACGATGAGGTCCCCGCGGGTGCTCCCGCGAATGCGGGGGAACCCGTTCCCCCGGAGCCGGAACTGCGTCTCGGGCTGGGTCCCGGCCGGCACGCGCAGGTCGGCCTTGCCGTCGATCGTCGCGACCGTCACCTCCCCGCCGAGCACCGCGGTGGCGAGCGGCACCGTCGTCTCCGTGAACGCGTCCTGTCCCGCCCGCCGGATCCCGTCCGCCCCCTCGAAGATCACCTGGACATAGAGGTCGCCGGCCCGCGCCCCGCTCCGGCCGGCCTTGCCGTGCCCCGGCACGCGGAGGACGGCGCCCTCCTCGATCCCCGCCGGCACGTCCAGTTCGATCTTCTCGGTCGACGTGAGCGTCCCGGAGCCGCGGCAGGTCGGGCACCGCTCGAGGATGCGCCGCCCGGTGCCATGGCAGCGGGGGCACTCGCCGATCGTGATCAGTTGCGTGTAGCCCCGGTTCTGGACCCGGCGCACCTGGCCCTGGCCCCCGCACTCCGGACAGACCTCGAGCGCGGTGCCGTCGCGGGCCCCGGTCCCCTGGCAGGCGCCGCAGGGACGCGCGTGGGGGACCTCCAGGGTCGGCCGGGCCCCGTGCACCGCCGCGGAGAGGGGGAGGCGGAGCGTCATCTCGACGTCCGAGCCCCGCCCCCGCTCGCGGGAGGGGAGTCCGCCGAACGGCATGCCGAGCCCCTCGAACAGCTGCCGGAAGATCGGGGAGGAGCCGAACAGGTCCTCGAGGTCGCCGACGTGGGTGAAGTTCTGCCAGCCGAACCCTCCGGGTCCGAAGTCCGACTCGACCCCCGAGAAGCCGAGCTGGTCGTACCGGCGACGCTTCTCCGGGTCGACGAGGACCTCGTAGGCCTCGGAGAGGTCCTTGAACTTCTCCTCGGCGACCTTCGGGTTCTCCTTGGTGACGTCCGGGTGGTACTGCCGGGCAAGCTTGCGATAGGCGGACTTCACCTCGTCGGTCGAGGCGCTCTTCGGGACCCCGAGGACCTCGTAGTAGTCGCGCTTCGCCATGGTGAGGGCGGCGCCCGTCGCCCCGCCGTCGTCTAGGGGGCTCGCTACTTACGGTTTGGGCGGGCCGGCCGAGCGCGAGGGGCTCGCCAGCGTAGCCGGACCGGCGCCTCGAGGGCGACCCGCAGCCGATCGCTCGCGCGCCCCTCGGCCAGCGCGACCTCCAGCGTTCCGAAGCTGGAGCCGAGCACCGCGAGCCGCCCTTTGCCGGCCTGCTCGTAGCTCGTTACCCGCGGGAGTCGGCGGACGCGGCCTCCCAGGCGCACCTCGAGGGAGCGGGCGGACGGGGGGACCCAGGCGCTCGGGATGTCGGTCAGGACGTTGCCGAAGCGGTCGATGTGCGCGACGGTGCCGGACGCCTCCCCGGGCCGGCGGGACGGAGCGGGACGATCGAGCGGGTGATAGACGGTCCTCGAGCCGAGCCGGTGCGGGGAGGCTCCGCGCGCGAGCGCGGCCGCCGCCGGTGCGAAGAGGTCCCGGCCGTCGAACGTCGTGCCGATGCGGGGCTCCCCCCGCAGCCGCGCCGGATCGAGGACGAACGCCCGTCCCCCGCCCCGGGCCTCGACGAGGGGAGCGAGGACGCCGTTGTCCGGCCCGACGAAGCGGCTCCCGTCCCGGCACAGGATGACGAGGGGGCGGCGTCGCCCGCCGACGCCCGGGTCGACGACGACGACGTGAACGGCGCCGGCCGGGAAGCGGGCGACGATCGGCCGGAGCACGAACGCCGCCTCGCCGATCGCGTGCGGCCGCAGGTCGTGGGTCAGGTCGACCACGCGCTCCGCGGGCAATCGGGCGAGCAGGACGGCGCGCATCTGAGCCGCGTACGTCGCCCCGAGGTCGCTCGCGAGGGTGACGAGGGGACCGGACGCGCGCCGACGTGACCGGACGGTCACGGCCGGCGACCGCTACGCGCCTACGACTTCATGATCGCGACCAGGAAGATCCCGACCGCGACCAGCGCGCCGATCACCGCGGCGACGATCACCAGGAACGACTCCCAGATCAGCGCGCCCAGGCGGCCCTTGCTCCCGATCCAGCCCGCATGGTAGGCGTAGCCGGCGAGCAGTCCGATGACGAGGCCCGCGACGAGCAGCCCGACCCCGACGGTGCGGCTCTTCCCGCTGCCGAAATAGGCCGTGAAGACGCCGGCGAGGATCATGAACAGCGCGAAGACGAGCAGGAAGATCTCGAGGAACTGCCAGCCGCCGACGTTCAGAGCGGTGCCCAACACTACCGGATTCAACATACTTCTCCTCAGAACTTGATGCCCGTGAGCGTTTTGGTGTCGATCACGCCCGCGACCGAGCGGATCTTGTCGACGACGAGCTGGCCGAGCGCGTTGAAGTCCTCCGCCTCGACCTTGGCGATCAGGTCGTACTCGCCGAACAGCGGGTGCAGCTCGACGATCCCCTTGACCCGGAGCAGCTCGGTGTAGACCTCGTGCTCTTTGGCCGGGGCCGTGCTGATCAGGACAAATCCGATCGCCAAGCGGCTCGCTCCCCTCGGACGGGCCCGCGAGAAGTTGCTCAGTTAATAAGCGTGTCGAGAAGCGCCGTCCGCCGAGCGCCCGGGAATGCGGTCCCGCGCGCGTCCGCGCCCGGAGTTAAGTGACGGGAGACCTCGAACGCCCCCGGTAGATGCACGTCGGTCTCCGCACCTGGTCCGGCCGGCTCGTGGCCCGCCCCTGGCTGCTCGCGTTCGTCCCCCTGAACGCGGCGACGGCCGGTTTCGGGGTCGTCCTTCCGCTGCTGATCCTGATCTCCCTTCGCGGCGGGTGGGCGGAGGTCGCGGTCGCGGCGACGCTGTTCAACGCGGCGGTGATCCTCTCCTCGGTCCTGTGGGGCCACCTCTCCGACCGCTACCCGCGGCGGCGGCTGTTCCTCGCGGTCAACTACCTCGCGTTCGCCGGCGTCTACGCCCTGCTCGCGCACGTCGGCTCGGTCTACGAGCTGTACGCGCTCTACACCATGCTCGGGGCGGTCTCGCCCGCGGGGGTGAGCGCCTCGAACCTGCTGATCCTCGAGAAGTTCGGAGAGTCCGAGCGCGCGACCGCGTTCGCCTCGTTCCAGGAGATGGCGATGATCGGCTCGCTCGCCGGGCTGCTCCTCGGATTCTTCTGGACCGCCTCCGCGGACGCCCTGCGCACGTTCCTCTACGTCCTCGCCGGTCTCGCGGCCGCGAGCGCGGCGGCGCTCTGGTTCGGGATATCCGAGGGGCCGTCCCCGCAGACGACCGCGAGCGTCGCGCGGCACCCGGAAAGCCTGTTCTCCCGGCTCCGCCCGTTCATCGGGCTCCGCAACCCGATCCCGTTCTTCCCGCGTCGACCGCCCTGGCGTCCCCGGCCGATCGCCCGCTTCCGTGCGTGGGCGACGGAGGAGCTCCACCACGAGCTGCCGCTCATCCTCGTGGCGACGTTCCTGTTCAACGTCGCGGCGAACCTGTTCAACATCTCCTACACCCCCTACCTCTACACCGCCGGCCTCGCGGCGTCGTCGATCTTCCTGGTGAACCTCGGGAACAACTTCGTCCAGACGCTCGTCTTCCCGACGACCGGTACGCTGGCGAACCGGCTCGGGGTGGACCGGCTGGTCGGGCGGGCGAGCTACGTCCGAAGCCTCGGCTACCTCGCGACCGCCGGCTTCACGTTCGTCGCCCTCGCCCGCGGGGAGGTCCTCGGCGCGAACGTGCTCGTCTACGGGGTCCTCGGGGGGGCGATCGCCGTCTACACGACCGCGAGCACCCTGATGCTGTTCCGCAGCCTGGGGCCGCGGGACCCGGGCCGACTGCTCGGGGTGAACAGCGCGCTCGGGGGCGTCGCCGCGGTCGCCGGCGCAGGGCTGTCGGGGGTGCTCGCGCTGGTCGGCTCGTTCCGCCTGGTCTTCCTGGTCTCGGCGGCGATCCTCCTCGTCTCGATCCCGCTCTGGGCGGCGGCGACGGTCGCCTACGAGCGACGTCACCGGCCCGGGCTCCCCGCCTCCTCCTCGGTCGGGGTCGGGCCCGCCTCCGGCCACAACGCCCATAGGGAGCGCTAGGCTCGCGCCGCGGCGAGCCGAGGGAAGGAGCGTGGCGGAGGAGGTACAGCGGGGCCTGCAGGACGTCGTCGCGCTCGAGTCGAGGATCTGCTTCATCGACGGCAAGGAGGGGCGCCTGATCTACCGCGGCTACGACATCCGCGCCCTCGCCGAGCACGCGACGTTCGAGGAGGTCGCCTACCTGCTCTGGTACGGCCGCCTGCCGACCGCCGGTCAGCTCACCGAGCTCCGGGGCCGGCTCGCCTCGCTCCGGGCGCTCCCGGCCGGGCTCGTGCGCGAGCTGGAGGCGCTACCGGCGGACGCGGAGCCGATGGACGTGCTGCGCACCGCGGTGAGCGCCCTCGCGGTCTTCGAGCCCGAGGAGACGAACCCCGGACCGAGCTCGATCGGGGGGGCGCAGCGGCTCACGGCGGCCCTGCCGACCGTGCTCGGGATGTTCCACCGCCGCCGCACGGGACTGCCGGCGCTGGGTGCGCGGCCGGAGCTCTCCCACGCGGGCTACCTGCTCTACGCCCTCCTCGACCGGGAGCCGACCGAGCTCGAGTCCCGCGCGCTGGATGTGGCCCTCATCCTCCACGCCGACCACGAGCTGAACGCCTCGACGTTCGCCGCCCGCGTCACCGCCTCCACGCTCAGCGACCTGTACAGCGCGGTGACGAGCGCGGTGGGGACGCTCAAGGGTCCGCTGCACGGGGGGGCGAACGAGCGGGTGATGGAGATGCTGGACGAGATCCGGACCGTCGACCGGGTCGAGGAGGTCGTCCGAGGCAAGCTCTCGCGGCACGAACGCGTCATGGGCTTCGGGCACCGCGTCTACAAGGTCGAGGACCCCCGGGCGACGATCCTTCGCGGATGGTCGCGGCGGGTCGGGGAGGCGAACGGGGACCTGCACTACTACCACCTGCTCGAGAAGGTCGTCGAGGTCGTCCACCGCGAGAAGGGGCTCGACCCCAACCTCGACCTGTACTCCGGTTCCGTCTACTCGCTCCTCGGGATCCCCCACGACCTGTTCACGCCGGTCTTCGCCGCGAGCCGGGTCGTCGGGTGGACCGCGCACGTCCTCGAGGAGTACGACGACCTCCGCCTGATACGTCCGACGGCCGCCTACGTCGGCCCGACCGATCTCGCCTACGTCCCGATCGCCCAGCGGAGCTAGGCCGGCCGGTGGCCGTCTCGACCCACATCAGCGGATAGCGCAGCTCCGGCCGATGGGCGAGCCGGGCCCGGACCCTCAGCGGCCCGTCGCGCAGCTCGAGCCGGACCTCGAGCATCTCGGCGGTCAGGTACCGGTAGCCGAACCGGCCGCGGCCGGCCGTACCGCCGCGTTCGGGCCGGATGCGGACCCGGACCGCGTGCACGAACGGCTGCAGGCCGACCGCCTGCTCGATGGCGCGGGCGAGGCCGACCGCGGTCCGGGGCCGGACGGGGATGCCAAGGTACTGGTGGAAGACCCCTCCGAGCTTGATCCCCGCCTCGAAGAGCAGGGTCTCGCGAGCGCTCAGCCGCGCCGTGCGGCGTGCCCTCCCCCGTGCCATGGCCTACGACCCTCCCGCGGCGGCGTGCCGCACGGTGAACGGGCCGTAGACGTAGTAGAGCGCGACGCCGGCGAGCAGGCCGTAGGCGGCCAGCTCGGCCGTCCCGGCGAGGGGACTACCGGCCGGAGGCCGGAACTGCAGCGGCACGAGGACGAGGGCGGCGAGACCGGCGGTGATCGCCGACGGGAGCTGCATCGCGGAGCCTCGGCGCACCTTCGGGTACGGGACCGGGGCGAGCATGAGCACCGCGACGATCGCCGCGCCGACGATCGCTCCGACCGGAGCCACGCCCGCGTAGCCGGGGGTGTCGTGGAAGAGGAGGAGCACGATGACGGCGAGCGCGCTCTCCGGCGTCGGCACGCCTCGGAAGTGCGGGAGGCCGTGCGCGCGGGCGGTGAAGTACGTGAGCCGGGCGACCGCGGCCGCCAGGTACGCCGCCGCGATCGCGGTGGTCGCCGCGGCGTACGGTGCCCACAGCCCCTCGTGGGTGGTGTGCACGGCGAGCATCACCGCCGGCGCGACGCCGAACGACAGCGCGTCGGCGATCGAGTCGGCGACCCGTCCGAACGCCCCGGTCGGGAGGCGGCTTCGGCGCGACAGGAGTCCGTCCAGCCCGTCGAACCCGATCGCGCAGGCGACCAGGAGCATCGCCCAGAGCTTGTTGCCGGCCAGCGTGTAGAGGACGGCGCCGACGCCGAGCAGGCCGTTGGCGAGCGTCGCGAGGTTCGCTCCGACGCGGTAGCGGTCGGTCATGGACGGATCCGCGCGATCGTCGAGGCTCCCGCCCGGACCCGGTCGCCGACCCGTACGGTCGGCTCGACGCGCTCGGCCGGCAGCAGCACGTCGACCCGCGACCCGAGCAGGATCATCCCGAACCGCTCGCCCTTGCGCAGCGTCGCACCGACGCGGACGAACGAGACGAGGCGGCGGGCGACGACGCCCACGATCTGGATGACCTCGACCGGGCCGATCTCGGTCCGGAGCCGGTAGCTCCGCGCCGCGTTCGACGCCGCCTCCGGTCGGAACGCCGGCCGGAATCCCCGGCCCGCCTCTGCGATCGCCTCGACCGTCCCCCCGATCGGGAGGCGGTTCACGTGGACGTTGAGCGGGCCGAGGAAGACCGAGATCGTCCAGCGCTCCCCGCTCCGTTCCACCGCCCGGACCGTGCCGTCCGCCGCGGAGACGATGCCGTCCCCCGGCGTACGCTCGGGGTCACGGAAGAAGACGGCCAGGAACGCGACCAGCGCCGCGAGCGCGGCGGCGACCAGGCCGGCGGCGATCGCGACCGTCCCGCCCGCGACGACCCCGGTGAGGACGGCGAGCAGAAGCAGCAGCACGACGGGGAGGAGGTGTCGCGCCGCCCCGGGGGCGAGCACGCCCTAACCCGTCAGGACGATCTCGATGTTGACGCCGTCCGGGACCTGGATCCGCATCACCTGGCGCAGCGCGCGCTCGTCGGCGTCCAGGTCGATCAGGCGCTTGTGGATCCGCATCTCCCAGTGGTCGATCGTGCTCGTGCCGCCGCCGTCCGGTCCCTTGCGCACGGGCACGCGGAGCTTCTTGGTCGGGAGCGGGATCGGGCCGGCGATCGCGACGCCCGTCTTCTGGGAGATCTCCCGGATCAGCCGGCAGATCGAGTCGACCTTGCGCGAGTCGGTCCCGCTGAGGGAGATCCGCGCCTTCTGCGGCATCGAAAGCCCCTCCCCCTCCGCCGCGCCTCGGGACCTCGGCGGCCCCTACGCGCGCTTCTTGACGTCGACGACGACGCCGGCGGCGACCGTCTGGCCCATGTCGCGGACCGCGAACCGGCCCAGCTGCGGGAACTCCTTGTACTTCTCGAGCACGAGCGGACGCTTCGGCGTGATCTTCACGACCGCCGCATCCCCGGTCTTGAGGGTCTGGGGATTCTCCTCGGCGACCTGGCCGGTCTTCGGGTCCAGGCGCTTCTGCAGCTCCGTGAACTCGCAGGCGACCTGCGCCGTGTGGCAGTGGAAGACCGGCGTGTAGCCGACGGTGATCACGCTCGGGTGGTTAAGGACCTGAACGTTCGCGATGAAGCTCTCGACGACCGTCGGCGCCGAGGACGCCGGGCCGGCGACGTCGCCGCGGCGGATGTCGTTCTTGTCGATCCCGCGGACGTTGAAGCCGATGTTGTCGCCCGGGATCGCCTCCTGCACCGCCTCGTGGTGCATCTCGATCGTCTTCACCTCTCCGGACTTGCCGCTCGGCATGAAGACGATCTTGTCGCCCAGCTTGAGCTTCCCGGTCTCGACGCGTCCGACCGGGACGGTCCCGATCCCCGTGATCGTGTAGACATCCTGGACCGGCAGCCGGAGCGGCTTGTCGGTTGGCTTCTCCGGCACCTTGAGCGCGTCCAGCGCTGCGAGCAGGGTCGGGCCCTTGTACCAGGCCATGTTCGGGCTCGCCTTGTTGATGTTGTCGTCCTTGAACGCCGAGATCGGGACGAACGTCACCTGCTGGTCGACCTTGTAGCCGACGTTCTTGAGCAGCTTGGTGAGCTCCTCCTTGATGTCGTTGTACTTCGCCTCGGAGTAGGCGACCTCCTGGCGATCCATCTTGTTGACGGCGCAGATCAGCTGCGTCACGCCGAGCGTCCGCGACAGGAAGATGTGCTCGCGCGTCTGCTCCTGGATCCCTTCCGCCGCCGAGCAGACGAGCACGGCCGCATCGGCCTGGCTCGTCCCCGTGATCATGTTCTTGACGAAGTCGCGGTGACCCGGCGCGTCGATGATGGTGAAGTAGTACTTCTGGGTGTCAAAGCGGCGGTGCGCGATGTCGATCGTGACGCCGCGCTCCCGCTCCTCCTTGAGCTCGTCCATCACCCAGGCGAACTCGAACGTCGCCTTGCCCTTCGCCTCGGCCTCGGCGCGGAACTTGTCGATCTCCTCCTGGCGGATGTAGCCGGTATCCAGAAGGAGGCGGCCGACCGTCGTGGACTTGCCGTGGTCGACGTGGCCAATGAAGACGATGTTGAGGTGGGGCTTCTGCGCCATCCGTGGGGGTCTCCGGGCGCGGCCAAAAGGTTCCCCTATAAGAGAACTGTCACTCCGGCGGACGAGGGAGCGGCCCTCGGCCGCCCCGCGCCGCCCCGGCCGCTCGGTCGACGCCTCCGCTGCGGGCCGACGGGGTCAAGAGGGCGGCCGCCCCTCGGCCGGCACCGGACGCCTCCGGCGCGCCGGGTGGGGGACAACGCATGCTCTGTGAGATGTGCGGGAACGACGTCGTGGCGACGAGCCGGGTCCGTATCGAGAAGTCGGTGCTGCAGCTCTGCCCGTCCTGCGCACGGTTCGGCACCCCGATCGACCCGCCGCCGGCTCCGCTGGCGACGCCCGCGGCCGGCCCGGCGCCCGCGCGGCCGGTCGCCTCCGGAGGAGCGACCCGCAGCGGTAGGGGGCCGAGACGCCTCGAGGAGCGCGACCTCTACCAGGAGATCGGCGAGCTCGAGCTGGCGGCCGACTGGGGCCAGCGCGTGCGCCGGGCGCGCGAGGCGCTCGCGTGGACCCCAGAGGAGCTCGCCAAGCGGCTGAACGAGAAGAAGTCGGTCGTGCTCAAGATCGAGTCGAGCGACATCCACCCACCGGACGCGCTCGTGCGCAAGCTCGAGCACCTGCTGAAGGTCCGGCTGCGCGCCGAGCCCGAGGCCGAGGCGCCCCGCTGACGGCCGGCCCCGGTACTAGCCGCGACGTCGGCCCCGAGGGCCGCGGAGCGGCCGGACCCGGGAGCGGTGGTCCGGCCTCGCCGGGGGAAGGAGCAGGCGCTCGAAGATCGCCTTGGCCGCGTGCAGCCGGTTCTCGGCCTGGTCCCAGGCGGCCGAACGGGGTCCGTCCAGGACGTCGTCGGTGATCTCCTTGCCGCGGTGCGCCGGAAGGTCGTGGAGGACGAACGCCTCCCGCGCGGCCAGGCCGAGGAGCCGGGCGTTCACCTGGTAGGCGGCGAACGCGGCCTCGCGCTCGGCGGCCTCCGCCTCCTCGCCCATGGAGACCCACACGTCGGTGTAGAGCGCGTCCGCCCCGCGAGCCGCCTGCTCCGGGGAGGAGGTCAGCTGGAGGCGGGCGCCGGTGCGCTCGCCGATCGCGCGGGCGGCGCGGACGACCTCCTCGCGGGGCCGGTAGTCGTCCGGCACCGCGACCGAAAGATCGAGACCGACGCCGGCGCAGCCGAGGAGGAGCGAGTGCAGGACGTTGTTGCCGTCGCCGATCCACGCGAGCCGGCGTCCGCGAAACGTACCGCTCCAGCGTTCGTGCATCGTCAGCAGGTCGGCGACGACCTGGCACGGATGCTCGTGATCGTCCAGCGCGTTGACCACCGGGACGCTCGCGTGGCGGGCGAGCTCGACGACGTTGGCGTGACGGAACGCCCGATAGGCGATCACGTCGACGTAGCGGGAGAGGACCCGGGCGACGTCGGCGACGCTCTCCCGCTCACCGATCTGCACGTCCGCCGGCGCCAGGTACGTCGCCTGCCCCCCGAGGTCGCGGATCGCGACCTCGAGCGATGTGCGCGTCCGGGCGGACGGCTTCTCGAAGACCAGGGCGAGGTTCTTGCCCGGGAGCGTCGCCCGGCCGGCCCCCCGCTGGCGCTCCGACTTCAGACGGGCGGCGTGCTCCACCAGGCCGCCCAGCTCGTCCGCGACGTCCCCGATCGACAGGAAGTCCTCGAGCTCCGGGGGAGGTGCCATCCCCGCGGGGAACGCTTCGCGGCGGAAAAAACGTCGCTCCGGTCGGAGCGCCGGGTGGGAACCTTATAGAGGCGACCCGGCTCGCCCGCCGAGGTATCCCGAGCATGCCCGCACGTCCGTCCCCTCGCTCCCGAGCCCGCCCGAGCCGCCCACGCGCCGCTTCCCCGGGGTCGAACGGCGGGCGCCGCGTCTACATGGTCACGGGCGGCGTGACCAAGTTCGCGAAGGCCCACCCGTCGATGGATTTCCGACTGATGGTCAAGCGCGCCTACGACTACGCCGCGCGCGGGGTCCCGAACCTCACGAAGGACCGGATCGACGGCACGCGCATCTCCTACTTCTCCGACCACTTCTCCCGTCAGCTCAAGGCCGCGAGCATGGTCCAGGACTACCTCGGGCTCAACCCCAAGGGCTCGGTCCGCATCGAGTGGGGCGGCGCGACCGGGGGCGAGTGCTTTCAGGCGGCGTACGAGGCGGTCGCGAGCGGCCGGATGGACGTCTGCCTGGCCGCCGGCTACGAGACGATGAGCCGCGTCGCAACGTGGAAGGGCAACGAGTTCATCGCCCTCGCCTCCGACACGAACTTCGACTTCCCGCTCGGGGGCTTCTACACCGGCTACTACGCGCTCATGGTCATTCGGCACATCTACGAGTACCTCCGCAAGAGCAAGTTCGCTCACGTCCGCGACGAGCGCGAGGCGCAGCGGCTCGCGATCGCCGAAGGCCAGCGCATCATGAGCTGGGTCTCGGTGAAGAACCACCGCAATGCCCTCCACAACCCGTACGCACAGTACCCGAAGCGTCTCAGCGTCGAGGACGTCCTGCGCTCGGAGATGATCTCCTACCCCCTCACGCGCGAGCAGATCTGCACGATGTCGGACGGGGCGGCGGTCGTGCTGCTGTGCGACGAGTCCCGGGCGAAGGAGTTCACCGACCGGCCGGTCCGCATCACCGGGGTCGGGTGCGGGACCGACACGATGCGGCTCGCCGACCGGCCGTTCGGGAAGGTGCCGCTCTTTCCGCACGAGAAGGCCTCCGACTACGCGAACCTCGACTACCCCGGGGTGCACTCGTTCCGTGCCGGGCGGGCGGCCGGCCTCGAGGCGTACCGCATGGCGGGGATCACCGACCCGAAGGGCGAGCTCGATTTCATCGAGCTCCACGACGCCTACGCCTCCAGCGAGATCCAGACGTACGAGGACCTCGGGCTCTGCCGCTACGGCGAAGGCTACGACTTCACGCTCTCCGGCGCGCCGTTCCTGAAGGGGTTCGACTACGGGCTGGACGTTCCGCGGGCCGGGGAGATCCCCGTCAATCCGTCGGGAGGCCTGATCGCGTGCGGACACCCGGTCGGGGCGACCGGCCTGATGCAGGCGGTGTTCGCGTTCTGGCAGCTGCAGGGCACGGTGAAGCAGCACTTCGGGGACGGCAAGCTCCAGATCGCCAACGCCCGGCGCGGGGCGATCCACAGCCACGCCGGGACCGGTTCCGCGGTGACGGTCTCGATCCTCGAGCGGGGGTTCTAGCGATGGCCCCCCCCAAGGCGTTCGGGAAGTTCCGGGAGGTCCAGGAGGAGCTCGGGCGCAGCGGCGCCGCGATCTTCCGGGACGCCAACGGCGTCGAGAGCCTCGTCATCCGGTTCCCCTACTCCATCGACTACATCCACAGCTACGCCGAGGACTCGCCGTTCTTCCTGGGCCTCGCCGAAGGGAAGCTCCTCGGCTCGAAGTGCACCGATCGAGCGTGCGGCTTCCGATACGCGACGCCGCGCTCGCACTGCATGGTCTGCGGGACGGCGACCGCCTGGTTCGAGCTTCCCCTGAAGGGCCGCCTCCACTCCTGGACGACCTGTCACTTCGGCAGCGAGGCGTTCCTGAAGGAGACCCCCTACAACCTCGCCCTGGTCGAGTTCGAGGGGGTCGACAGCGTGCTGCTCGTGCGCCTCAAGGACTGCGTCGAGTCGGAGATCTACGTCGGAATGCCGGTCGTCGCACGCTTCAGCGACCGGCCCAAGTTCCTCGTCACGGACCTCTGGTTCGTCCCGGACCGCCGCTAGGCCGAGCCGGGCGCTCCGGTCGTGCGGGGCGGCCGGGTCGAGGGGTCGATGGGCGCCGAGCTCGCACGCGCCGCGGGCCGCCGGGCGTTCGGTCGCTCGCCGGCCGCCTACGCCGCGGCTCGCCCGCCGTACCCGGCGGCGGTCTATCGGCTCCTCCGCCGGCGCTGCGGCCTCGGCCCGGGGACGCGAACGTTCGAGATCGGGGCCGGGACCGGCCTCGCCACGCGGGAGCTGCTCCGCGCCGGCGCGGAGCCGCTGATCGCGGTCGAGCCGGACCCGCGGCTCGCCGGCTTCCTCGCCCGGGAGCTCGGGGGCAGCTCCGGCGCGCTGCGGATCGTCCGCGCGCCCTTCGAGGGAGCGCGCCTGCCTCCCGGCCGCTTTGACCTCGGCGTCGCGGCGACGATGTTCCACTGGCTCTCCGAGGAGCAAGCGCTTCGGAAGGTCGCCCGCCTGCTGAGGCCGGGCGGCTGGTGGGCGTGCTGGTGGAACGTCTTCGGCGACCCCGCCGGTCGGGCACCGATCCACCGAGCTCTCGGCCCCGTGTTCGCGAAGCTCCCGCGGGGGCCGAGCTCCGGAGCGGGTCGGGGCCCTCCTCCCGCGCTCGACCGGACGAGCCGCGAGGCGGCGCTGCGAGTCACCGGCTCGTTCGACCGCATCTCGAGCCGCGTCCTGCGGTGGTCGCTCGAGCTGGACCCGGACCGCGCGGTGGGGCTCTACGCGACGTTCGCTCCGATCTCGACGCTCCCCTCCGGTCGGCGACGCGCGGCGCTGGCCGAGGTCCGCAGGGTCGTCCGGGAGGAGCTCGGCGGCCGGACGACGCTCCCGATGCGTACCCCGGTCTACACCGCGCGGAGGAGCTAAGGCCCGGAGGACCCCGGTCCTCGGCGCGCGCGCCGGACGGTCACCGGCGGGAGGGAAGTGCCGCGGGCCGGGCTTGAACCGGCGGCTTCAAGATCTTCAGTCTTGCACTCTCCCAAACTGAGTTACCGCGGCGCGGTCCCCGCGACCGCGCGCGCGCTATAAAGCGGACGGAGGCCGCGTCGGTCGGCACGTCGGCGGAGGGTCCCGGTCCCCCGACGCCGCGGCCGAACGCGCGCGCGCCCGTTCGGCGAAGGGCCGACGGTCGGCGCGCCCGTCCCCATTATTACCCCGCTCCCGCCTCAATAGCGGTCCGCATGCGCACGCTCGTCGTCGCGGAGAAGTTCAACACCGCGCTTCGGATCGCGGTCGTCCTCTCCGACGGCCGCATGAAGCGAACGCGGGTCGGCGGGACGCCGGTCTTCGAGTTCGAACGCGACGGCGGGTTCTACGCGGTCGTCGGGCTGCGGGGCCACATCGTCGAGCTCGACTATCCGAAGGAGTTCGCGGAGTGGTCGCTCGAGACCCTGCCCCGCCTGATCGAGGCGGAGCCGGACAAGCGCGTCACCGAGCCGGGGATCGTCCACGCGCTCGAGGAGATCGTGCGCGGGTTCGACCGGGTCATCATCGCCACGGATTTCGACCGCGAAGGGGAGCTCATCGGCCTCGAGTGCCTCGCCCTCCTCCAGCGGGTCCACCCGACGATCGCCGTCCAGCGCGCGCGCTACAGCGCGCTCACGCGCGAAGCGATCGAGGAAAGCTTCGCCCACCTCTCCGACGTCGATCGCGCGCTCGCCGAGGCGGGCGAGGCGCGCCAGGAGATCGACCTCGCGTGGGGAGCGCTGCTCACCCGCTACCTTTCGTTGACGAGCGGTCAGCGCGGGCGCAGCTTCCTCTCGGCGGGGCGGGTGCAGACGCCGACGCTCGCCCTCCTCGTCCAGCGCGACCAGGAGATCAAGGAGTTCCGGCCGACGCCGTTCTGGCAGATCTCGGCGAGCGCGACCCATGCCGGCGAGGCGTTCGCGCTGCGCCACGAGCACGGGAGCTGGGATGTCCGGTCCGAGGCCGAGGCGGTCTTCGGCAAGGTCCGGTCGACGCGCACCGGCACGGTCCGCACGTTCCAGCAGGAGGAGACCCGGCGCCGGCCGCCCCCCCCGTTCTCGACGACGCTCTTCGTCGCCGAGGCGACCCGCCTCGGCCTGGGGGCCGCGCAGGCGATGCGGCACGCCGAGGACCTGTACACGCAGGGTCTGATCAGCTACCCGCGCACCGACAACACCGTCTATCCGCGGGGTCTCGGGCTCCGAACCCTCGTCGAGAAGTTCCGCGAGGGGCCGTTCGCCGACGCCGCCGAGCTCGTCCTCACGCAGCCGAGCCTCCGCCCGAGCCGGGGCCGGATCGAGACGACCGACCACCCGCCGATCTACCCGACGGCCGCGGTCGACCCGCGCAAGCTCCGCGCCGAGCCCGCGCGTCTCTACGAGCTGGTCGTGCGGAGGTTCCTCGCGACCGTCGCGCCGGACGCGGTCGGCTGGAAGCGCACGACGACCGTCGCGCTTGCGGACGAGCCGTTCACCGGGGAGGGCCGCCACCTGACCGAGCTCGGGTGGTACCGGGTCTACCCGTACTCGCAGCCGGACGAGGCCCCCCTCCCGGTGCTCGAGGTCGGCGGCACGGTGGAGATCACCGCGGTCGAGCTGGTCGAGGAGCAGACGAGGCCTCCCCGCCGGTTCACCCAGGGCTCGCTGATCCAGGAGATGGAGCGGCTCGGCCTGGGGACCAAGAGCACGCGCCACGACGTCCTGCAGAAGCTGTTCGACCGCCGGTACGTCAACGCCCGCCAGCTCGAGCCGACGTCGACGGGGGTCGCCGTCACCGAGGCGCTCCGCGCCCACGCCCCGTTGATCACACGGCCGGAGATGACCCATCGGCTGGAGGAGGACATGGAGCGGGTCGCCGAATCGAAGAAGGCGAAGGCGGAGGTCCTCAGCGAGTCGAAGGAGATGCTGCGCGAAGCCTACGCTCTCCTCTCGGCGAACACCGGTGGGGTGAAGGAGACCCTCGGGGCGGCGCTCGACCGCCAGCACTTCGTCGGACCGTGTCCGCGCTGCGGCGGTGCCCTCCGGCTCGCGCGCAGCCCCCGCGGCGCCCGCTGGGTCCAGTGCGTCAACAATCCGGCATCGTGCACGTCGACGTTCTCGCTGCCGGCGGCCGGATTCGTCGAGCCGGCGCCGGAGTTCCTCTGCGGGACGTGCAAGGTCCCGCGGGTGAAGATCACGTTCCGGGGGCAGCGGCCGGACCTCTACTGCATCAACCCGGAATGCGCGGAGCACCATCGCGCGTTCCGCATCGGCGTCTGCCCGAGCTGCGGAAGCCCGCTGCAGATCCGCTACTCGTTCGCCGCGAAGCGGTTCGTCGGTTGCTCCGGGTATCCGACCTGCCGAGTCACCTACCCGCTGCCGCAGCGCGGCAAGCTCGAAAAAGACCAGCCGCCGTGTCCGGTCTGCCGGGCCCCCGTGGTGACCGCGATCGAGGCCGGACGACCTCCCTGGACCCTCTGCATCAACCCCGCGTGCCCGACCCGGCAAAAGGCGGCGAAGACCCCGAAACCCGAGGCCGCGAAGCGGACCCGTCGAGCGCCGGCGGCCAAGCGGACGAAGGCGAGCTCCGGACGACGGCCGAAGGCCGCCGCAGAGCCGGCGACGGCCGACGGCTCGAGCCCCCCGTCGCCGGACCGGCCGTCGGTCGCCTCCGGGCCGGAGCCGTAGGGGCGAGCGGGTCCGGACGGTCGGGGACGGCCAGCCGTTACGTCACCTCCCGCCCCGCGTTAAATACCGACTCCCGCTCGTGAGGGCGTGAGCGGGCGTCACCGTCTGCTCGAGCTCGATTCGCGCACGTTCGAACAGCGGCTCGGCTCGAACCCTCTCGTCATCCTGCCCGTCGGGGCGCTCGAGGCGCACGGCCCGCACCTGCCGCTAGGCGCCGACCAGATCCAGGCGGAGCGAACGGCGTTCGAGCTCGCCGAGCGGCTCGATGCGCTGGTCGCCCCGACGGTCGCCTACGGCTCGGCACCGGCGGCGCGCCGCTTCCCGGGCACGGTGTCGCTCTCGATCCAGGAGCTCGAGGACCACGTCGCCGGGGTCTTGGGCGAGCTCGGGAGGAGCGGGGTGCGTCGGCTCCTCGTCCTCTCCGGTCACGGCGAGCGCGGCCACATGGCCGCCCTGCGGGAGGCGGGCGAGCGGGCGATGCGCGCCCGCTCGGGACTCCGGGTCGTCGTCCTCTGCGACTACGAGTTCGTCTACGAACTTCGAGGCCAGGACGCTCCCTCCTCGGACGGTCACGCCGGCCTCCTCGAGACCTCCCGCCTCCTCGCGCTCGCCCCCGAGACGGTGGGCCCGGCGCGACCGGTCGTCGAGTACCGCCACAGTCCGTTCGTCCCCGGCCCCGCGAGCGAGGCCGACTGGCCGGAGAGCGTGATCGGCGACACGCGGCCGGCGACGGCCGAGCTCGGTCGCAAGATCCAGGCGCACGTGCTCGAGCGGCTCGAGCGGACCGTCGGCGACCTGTTGGCCGCCTAGGGAGAGTCGGCCGTGCGGGAGATCGCCGAGGCCATCCGCATCCGCGGCGCGCGGCAGCACAATCTCAAGGACGTCTCGCTCGACCTTCCGCGGGGGAAGTTCATCGTCATCACGGGCGTGAGCGGCTCCGGCAAGTCGTCCCTCGCCTTCGACACCCTCTACGCCGAGGGACAACGGCGCTACATCGAGAGCCTCTCGGCCTACGCACGCCAGTTCCTCGGCCAGATGGACAAGCCGGACGTCGACACGATCGAGGGGCTCTCCCCGGCGATCGCGATCGAGCAGCGTGCCGGGAGCCGGAACCCGCGCTCGACCGTCGGGACGGTGACGGAGATCTACGACTACCTGCGGCTGCTGTTCGCGCGGATCGGCGTCCCCCACTGTCCGAACGACGGCGAGGAGATCGCCCCCCAGTCGGTCGACCGGATCGTCGAGGGCGTCCGGCGCGCCGCCGACGGCGCCCAGGTCGACCTGCTCGCCCCGGTCGTCCGCGGCACGAAAGGCGAGCACCGCGACACCCTCGAGCGCCTGCGTCGGTCCGGCTACCGTCGGTTCGTCATCGACGGCGTCGAGGTCCGGCTGCCGGGACGCGAGGTCCGCCTCGGCAAGAACCAGAAGCACACGATCGAGGTGGTCGTCGACTCGCTCGAGGTCGCTCCGGGGGAGGAGAGCCGACTCGCCGAGGCGGTGAGCCTCGCGCGCGAGCTCGGGGACGGGCTCGTCATCGTGCGGGGCGCCGACGGCACCCGCACGACCTACTCCAGCCGTCGCGCCTGTCCGAAGTGCGGCTTCTCTCTCGAGGAGCTCACGCCGCGGATGTTCTCGTTCAACAACCCGCTCGGGGCCTGTCCGGAGTGTCTCGGGATCGGCGCGACGCTCCACGCCGACCCGGAGCGGATCGTCCCCGACAAGGACAAGCCGCTCGGTCGCGCGATCGCGGTCTGGGGCCTCACGCCGGAGGCCGAGGGCCTTCGCCGCTTCGGGACCGCGTTCGGCTACGACCCCCGTCGGCCGGTCCGGGAGCTTTCGGAGCGGGGCTGGAAGGCGCTGATGTACGGGAGCGACAAGAGCATCGGTCCCGGGGCCCGGGGCCCCAGCGCCTGGTGGGCCTCCGGCTGGCTCCGCGAGGGCCTGGTCGCCGCGGTCGAGCGGCGCTGGAAGACGACCAAGAGCGAGGGGGCGAAGGAGTACTACCTCGGGTTCCTCTCGTTCGTCACCTGCCGTTCCTGCGGCGGCCGCCGGCTGAAACCCGCGAGCCTCGCGGTCACGGTCGAGCGCCACTCGATCGCCGAGGTCGCCGCGATGACCGTCGCGGACGCGCTCGCGCTGTTCCGGGCGCTCACCCTCGGGGAGCGGGACGAGAAGATCGTCGGGCAGGTCGTCAAGGAGATCCGGGCGCGCCTCGGCTTCCTCGAGAGCGTCGGGCTCACCTACCTCTCGCTCGACCGGGCGAGCGGCAGCCTGAGCGGAGGGGAGGCGGAGCGGATCGCTCTTGCGACGCAGATCGGCTCGGGGCTGGTCGGGGTCCTCTACATCCTGGACGAGCCGTCGATCGGGCTCCATCCGCGCGACCACGCGCGCCTGCTCGCGACCCTCAAGACGCTCCGCGACCTCGGCAACACGCTCCTCGTCGTCGAGCACGACGAGATGACGATGCGGGACGCCGACTGGCTGGTCGACCTCGGTCCGGGCGCCGGCGTGCACGGCGGCGAGCTCCTGTACTCGGGCCCGCCGGAGAAGATCGGCGCGACGCCGCGGTCGCTCACCGCCGACTTCCTGAGCGGGCGCCGGTCGATCGCGCTCCCCGAGGTGCGCGCCCGTCCGGGGAGCCGGTGGCTGACGATCCACGGTCCGCGGGAGCACAACCTCAAGGGAGAGGACGTGCGGCTACCGCTCGGGCTGTTCGTCGCGCTCTCCGGGGTCTCCGGGAGCGGCAAGTCGACGCTGCTCGAGGAGATCCTGTACAAGGCCGTGCGCCGGCACCTCGGCGTCGGCCGGGAGAGCCCGGGACGTCACGAGTTCATCGAGGGGATCGACGCGATCGACCGCGTCCTCCTCATCGACCAGTCCGCGATCGGCCGCACGCCCCGCTCCAACCCGGCGACGTACACCGGGGTCATGACCCCGGTCCGGGAGCTGTTCGCGGGGCTCCCCGAGGCGAAGGCGCGCGGGTTCCAGCCGGGGCGGTTCAGCTTCAACGTGCCGGGCGGCCGCTGCGAGGCGTGCGACGGGGACGGGGTCCTCCGCTACGAGATGCACTTCCTGCCGGATGTCTACGTCGCGTGCGAGGAGTGCCACGGACGACGGTTCAACGCCGAGACGCTCGAGGTCGCGTTCAAGGGCAAGACGATCGCCGATGTCCTCGACATGACGGTCGACGAGGCGCTCGGCTTCTTCGAGCACCACCGCCGCATCGCCTCCCGCCTGCGCCTGCTGAGCGAGGTCGGGCTCGGCTACGTCCGGCTCGGGCAGAGCGCGACGACGCTCAGCGGCGGGGAGGCGCAGCGGATCAAGATCGCCTACGAGCTCGCGAAGCCGCCGACCGGCCGCACGCTCTATCTCCTGGACGAACCGACGACCGGCCTCCACTTCGCGGACGTCGAACGGCTGCTCGCCGTGCTGTTCCGGCTGCGCTCGGGCGGCAACACCGTCGTCGTGATCGAGCACAACCTGGATGTGCTGAAGAGCGCCGACTGGCTCATCGACCTCGGTCCCGAGGGCGGGAACGCCGGCGGCCATCTCGTCGCCGCCGGGACCCCGGAGGAGGTGGCGCGGCAGGGCCGCTCGCACACCGGCAGGTTCCTCGCGCCGCTCCTCGCCCGGGGGCGCGTCGCCACGCGCCTGGCGGCATGAGCCCCGGCGAGCGCGACGACGGCGCCCCGCCGTCGTTCGTCCCCGCGAGCGAGCTCGCGGCGGCGACCGGCGAGGGGTTCCGTGTCGGCCCGGACGCGCCGGGCGTCTACCTGTTCCGTTCGGCGACCGGGGAGGTCGTCTACGTCGGCAAGTCCCGCAGCCTGCGCCGCCGGGTCCTCGACCACCTGCGGGCGCGCGTCGAGAAGGACGGGACGATCCTCGCGCAGAGCACGAGCGTCGAGTTCGTCCCGACGGCGAACGAGCGGGAGGCGCTCCTCCTCGAGGCGAGCCTGATCAAGCAGTACCAGCCGGCGAACAACGTCCTGCTGAAGGACGACCGCTCCTACCCGTACCTCGCCGTCACGACCGGCGAGGAGTTCCCGCGGATCGTCCTCGTCCGACGCCCGCGCCGTCGGGCCGGCACGCTCCTGTTCGGCCCGTACACGAGCGCCCGCGAGGCGCGCGGCGTCGAGCGGCTGCTCGGCGACCTCTTCCGCCTTCGCCGGTGCGTCCGCCTGCCGAACGCCGCCTGCCTCTACCACCACCTCGGGGTCTGCAGCGCCCCGTGCATCGGGGCGATCGCCCCGGAGGCCTATCGAGCGGACGTCGATCGCGCCGTCGAGATCCTCCGGGGCCGCGTCGCGACCGTACGGCCGCTGGTCGAGACCGAGATGCGGGCGGCGGCGCGCCGGGAGGAGTTCGAGCGGGCCGGCCTGCTGCGCGACGCGCTCGCGGGGCTCGGCGCGCTCGCCGAACGCCAGGCGATCGTGGGCCGGGGGAGCGGCCGCGCCGACGTCCTCGCGCTCGCCTACCCGAGCGAGCCGTCCACGCTCCGGGTAGCGATCGGCCTCGTCCGGCTCCAGGACGGCGAGGTCTGCGGGACCGAGCCGCACCTGCTCGCCGTGCCGGCGGACGACGTACCGGAGCCGGGGGAGCTGTGGCGGCAGTTCCTCACCCAGTACTACGGCGGCCGGCTCAGCCTTCCGGACCGTCTCGTCCTCGCCGGCGCGCGGCCCGCGGGGCTCGACGCCACGCTGGACGAGCTGTTCGGGGAGCGGGGGATCGACGTGCAGTTCCGACCGACCGGCCGTCTCGCGGGAGTCGCCGCGCTCGCGGAGCGCCTCGCCCGGGCGACCGTCGACCAGGTCGTCAGCCGGCCGCCGCCCCGCGAGGTGCTCCTCGCGCTCCAGTCGCTCCTCGACCTGCCGACGATCCCGAACCGCATCGAGGGGACCGACATCTCGCTCTTCCAGGGCTCGGAAGCGGTCGGCTCGCTCGTCGTCTTCGACCACGGCGTGCCGAAGCGCGCGGAGTACCGCCGCTTCCGCATCCGGACCGTGCCGGGGACGAACGACTTCGCGATGATCGCCGAGGTCGTCCGCCGTCGTTACCTGCGTCGCGCGGCGGAGGGGGAGCCGCTGCCGGACCTGCTGGTCGTGGACGGCGGGGCCGGCCAGCTCGGCGCGGCGGTCTCCTCGCTCGCCGCCCTCGGCCTCGCCGAACGGGTCCCGGCGATCGGCCTCGCCAAGCGGGAGGAGGAGGTCTACCGGCCGGACCGCGCGGAGCCGATGCAGCCGAACCGGAACTCGGCGCCGATGCTCCTCCTGCGGGCCGTGCGCGACGAGGCGCACCGGTTCGCCGTCACCTACCACCGGACGCGGCGGCGCATGCGCCTGCGCGACGAGGTCGACGCCGCCGCCGCCGCGGATCGCGGTAACCGGACGGACGCCTGAGCCTCCCCACGACGGAGCGACCGTGCCGGCCTCCGAGGGTCGCGCGGGCCCTTCGGGGCCGTCCTACCGCGGCGTCCTGCGACGCCGGCCGTTCCTGCTCCTGTGGCTCGCCCAGCTCGTCTCGCAGTCCGGTGACTACGTCTTCGCGGTCGCGCTCCTGTGGCTCGTCCTCGAGGTCACCGGTTCGCTCGTCGCGGTAACGCTCGTCTACGGCACGACGATCGTTCCGACGGTCGTCGTCGGGCCGCTGCTCGGGGTCTACGTCGACCGATGGGACCGCCGCCGCAAGCTCGTCCTCACGAACCTCGGGGAGGCGGCCGCGGTCGCCGCCCTCGCGGCGCTCGTGCTGACCCACGCGGTCGACCTCGAGGTCGTGCTCGCGATCGTCCTCGGGACCGGCGCGTCGCTCGTGCGCTCGGCGACGAACGCGCTCGTCCCCCAGGTCGTCGACGCGCCGCACCTCTCCGCCGCGAACGGCCTGCTATCGATCTCGGGCTCGTTCTCGCCCGGCGGCTGCGGGACGTCCGCTACGGGCTGGCGGAGTGACCGGCGGGCCGCTCAGCGGCTCGCGTTCTTGCGTTCGGGGCTGCCGATGAACGGCATCCCCTGAACGCGCCGAGCGATCTCGGCGGTCGGGAGACGACGCAGCTCCGCGTCCGGCTCCAGGATCGCGACGTCGAGCGCCTCGGGCTGGAACGGGGTCGGGGATCCCTCCGCGACGCCCCCGACCGCGAGCTTGAACGCCGCCTCCTCCGTCGGACGCTCCGGCATCTTCTCCTCGAGGTAGTCGGCGACCGCGCGCCGGTTGCGCCCGATCGCGTAGGCCTTCCAACCGATCGTCGCCCCGCTCGGGTCGAGCTCGAGGAGCCCCGGGACGCGCCCGCGGAAGCCTCCGAGCAGGAGCGAGACCGCGAACGGCCGCGTCCCCCCGAACTGGGTGTACTGCTGCAGGAGCGTCCCGAGGGAGTGGCCGAGGAGCGTGTACGGGACCGCCTCGCCGTAGGTCAGGCGGTGGCGCTGCGCCTCGACCCGAAGGAACTCGACCAGGACCCGCGAGTCGGCGATCAGGCCGGCGGTGACGCAGCCGAGGCCGGTGTCGATCGCGAAGCTCTTCTCGATCGAGCCGGCCTCGGCGAGGGCGCTCACCGGCAGGTTGCGGTAGGCGACGAAGACGATCCCGGTGTCGTAGGTGACGGCGACCGCCGTCCCTCCCATCTGGATCGCTTGGAGCGCGTACTCGACCTGGAACAGGCGACCGTCCGGCGAGAAGACGGTGCTCGCGCGGTCGTACGCCATCTGGCCCGGTTGCATCTCCATGACGACGTGGCCCTCGGATCGGCGCGCCGAGCCGGGCGGGGGATTTGAACCTGCGCCCCGCTCTCTC
>DATJUZ010000006.1:0-30945 GCA_035502035.1 Thermoplasmata archaeon | reverse complement strand
CGGTGCTGATCGCCAACACCTCCAACATGCCGGTCGCCGCCCGCGAGGCGAGCGTCTACACCGGGATCACGATCGCGGAGTACTACCGCGACATGGGCTACGACGTCGCGCTGATGGCCGACTCGACGAGCCGGTGGGCCGAGGCGATGCGGGAGATCTCCGGCCGGCTCGAGGAGATGCCGGGCGAAGAGGGGTATCCCGCGTACCTGGGCCGCCGGGTCGCGGAGTTCTACGAGCGCGCCGGCCGCGTCGTCACGCTCTCGCCCGACCAGCGGGCCGGCTCGGTCACGGTCGTCGGGGCCGTCTCGCCGCCGGGCGGGGACACCTCCGAGCCGGTGAGCCAGAACACGCTGCGGGTCACCCGCGTCTTCTGGGCGCTGGACGCCGCGCTCGCCCAGCGGCGCCACTTCCCGTCGATCAACTGGCTGCAGAGCTACTCCCTCTACGTCGGCGACCTCGAGCCGTGGTACCGGAGCGAGCTCGCGCGGGACTTCGTCCAGCTCCGCCAGCGGGCCCTCGAGGTGCTGCAGAAGGAGTCGGAGCTGCAGGAGATCGTGCAGCTCGTCGGCGTCGACGCGCTCCCCGAGCGGGAGAAGGGCGTCCTGGACGTCGCGCGGATGATCCGCGAGGACTACCTCCAGCAGAGCGCCTACGACGACGTCGACACGTACACCTCGATCCAGAAGCAGTACCGGATGCTCCGCGCGATCCTCGCCTTCGGCGACCGCGAGCAGGAGGCGATCGGCAAGGGCGCGTCGGTGGCGCGCCTGCAGGGCCTCCCGATCCGGACGCGCCTGTCCCGGATGAAGTGGATCCCCGAGGCGGAGCTCGCCGACCAGTTCGACGCCCTCGAGCTCGAGATGGCCGCGGACATCGCCTCCGCGACGGGGGCGGCGTAGCGATGGCGGGGAAGAGCGCCGCGGGCGGCCGGGGCAACGTCCCGCTCGACTACCGGACCGTGGAGCGGGTCACCGGCCCGCTCCTGTTCGTCCGCGAGGTCCAGGACGCCGCCTACGGCGAGATCGTCGAGATCACGCTCCCGAACGGGGAGCGCCGACAGGGGCA
The DNA here is from genome assembly GCA_035502035.1 of Thermoplasmata archaeon. Taxonomy (GTDB): domain Archaea; phylum Thermoplasmatota; class Thermoplasmata; order Lutacidiplasmatales; family UBA184; genus Lutacidiplasma. The sequence continues at coordinate 29,880 of DATJUZ010000006.1, read as the reverse complement.
GGTCCTCGATTCCCGCAAGGGGCTCGCGATCGTCCAGGTGTTCGGCCCCACGATGGGGCTCGACATCGAGACGTCGAGCGTGAAGTTCTTGGGCGAGGTCGCCCGCCTCGCCGTCTCCGAGGAGATGCTCGGCCGCGTCTTCAACGGCCTCGGCGAGCCGCGCGACGGCGGCCCGCGGATCGTGAGCGAGACGCAGCTCGAGATCGTCGGGAACGCGATGAACCCGTACTCGCGCGAGGAGCCGAGCGAGTACATCCAGACGGGGATCTCGACGATCGACGTCAACAACACGCTCGTCCGCGGCCAGAAGCTCCCGATCTTCTCCGGCGCGGGGCTCCCGCACAACCAGGTCGCCGCCCAGATCGTCCGCCAGGCGAAGCTCCGCGACTCGTCGGAAGGGTTCGCCGTGATCTTCGCCGCGATGGGGATCACGAGCGAGGAGGCGAACTTCTTCCTCAAGGAGTTCGAGTCGACCGGGGCGCTCGAGCGGACGGTCGCGTTCCTGAACCTCTCGAGCGACCCGTCCATGGAGCGGGTCGTCACGCCGCGGATGGCGCTGACCGCCGCCGAGTACCTCGCCTACGAGGAGGACCTCCACGTGCTGGTCGTGCTCACCGACATGACGAGCTACTGCGAGGCGCTCCGCGAGGTCTCCGCCGCCCGGGACGAGGTCCCCGGCCGCCGCGGCTACCCCGGCTACCTCTACACCGACCTCGCGACGATCTACGAGCGGGCGGGCAAGATCCACGGCCGCAAGGGCTCGATCACCCAGCTGCCGATCCTCACGATGCCCGCGGACGACGTGACGCACCCGATCCCGGACCTCACCGGCTACATCACCGAGGGCCAGGTGTACCTCAGCCGGGACCTCCAGCGCAAGGGGATCTATCCGCCGATCGACGTCCTGCCGAGCCTCTCGCGGCTGATGGGTCAGGGGATCGGCAAGGACCGGACGCGCGACGACCATCGGGGCGTCTCCGACCAGCTGTTCGCCGCCTACGCGACGGGGAAGGACCAGCGCGCCCTTTCGGCGATCGTCGGGGAGGAGGCCCTCAGCCCGGTCGACCGGCTCTACCTCAAGGTCGCCGACCGCTACGAACGCGAGTTCGTCACCCAGCGGCTGGACGAGGACCGCACGATCGACGAGAGCCTAGGGATCGCCTGGGAGATCCTTTCGGACTTCCCGGACTCCGAGCTGAAACGGATCCGTCCGGAGTTCCTCCAGCAGTACCGCGCCCACCCGCCGGTCGCCGGCCTGTAGCGCGCAGGAGGGGGGGCGTGGCCGTCGAGAACGTCCGCCCGACCCGACTCGAGCTGCTGCGCACGCGGCGGCGGATCGTCGTCGCCAAGCGGGGCCTCAACCTCCTCAAGCTGAAGCGCTCGGCGCTGATCGCGGAGTTCTTCCGCGTCTCGAAGGAAGCGATGCGCCTGCGGGGGGACCTCCGCCAGCGGATCGCGCGCGGCTACGAGGCGATCCGCCTCAGCGAGACGCTCGAGGGCCCGACGCGGCTCGAGAACATCGCGATGCTGCTGCCGGACGTGCCGGCGGTCGCGGTCGCGACCAAGAACGTCATGGGGGTCCGGACGCCCCGCGTGGACGGGGGCCCGTTCGAGCCGCTCCCGACCGTCTCGCTCCTCGACCTGCCGACCTCGATCGGCGAGAGCGTGCGCCGGTTCCAGGAGATCTACGAGGTCGTCCTCGACATCGCCGAGAAGGAGAACGCGATCCGCCGCCTGCTCCGGGAGATCGAGAAGACCAAGCGGCGAGCGAGCGCGATCGAGAACGTCCTGGTCCCCCGGCTCGAGGGGATCGTCCGATACATCAAGTTCCGTTTCGACGAGATGGAGCGGGACTCGTTCAGCATGCTGAAGACGGTCAAGCGCAAGCTCGAGCAGGAGGCGGAAGCTGTCGCCAGCGCGTAGCGCCGCGGTCCGACGGTTCGCCCTCCTTTGGACGGCGAGCGTCGCCTGGAAGCTCGCCGCGCTCGCGGCGTTCCTCCTCCTCGTGGGCATGCTCGTCGGCGGAGGTCGGCTGTGACCGACGCTTCCGGGGGCGGCGACGCCGCGACCGTCGAGGCGCTGCGGCGCGTGAAGTCGGTCGAGGCCGAGTGGGACCGCCGGCTCGCCGAGGCGCGCCGGGAGGCCGACGAGGCGGTCCGGCGGGCGCACGACGAGGCGGAGGCGGCCCTCCGGGCCGTCGTCGCGGAGCTCGAGGCAGAACGGGGCCGTCAGCTGGAGGACGCCCGGAAGGCCGCCGAGCGCGAGGCCGCGGGGATCCGCCAGGACGGCGAGCGGGCCGCGGAGGCGGTCCGTTCCGGCAAGGGCCGCCGGCCCGAGGACCGGGCGGACGAGATCGTCGCGGCCGTCCTCGGGCCGCTGGCCGGCGACTGAACCGACGCTCGAGGGTCGATGGGGCTGCGGCCGGTCGCGATGGAAAAGGTCGGCCTGATCGGCCTGCGGTCGGACGAGGAGCGGATCCTCACCGTCCTGCACGACCTGCGGCTCGCGCAGATCGAGCCGCTCACGGCCGAGGCCGGCGCCGAGGTCGGGCCGGAGCGCGGCTCCGAGACGCTCCGCCGGATCGGCGACGAGACGTTGCGCTTTCGCGGGCTCCTCGCCGCACTCCCTCCCGTGCCGACCCCCGGGCCGCGCCGCTTCGGCTCCCTGGACGAGGTCCTCGCGCTCGCGCAGACCGTCCCGCTCGATGCGGAGGTCGGCGCGCTCGTCCGGGAGGACGACAAGCTCCAGACCGAGCGGAAGGCGGCCGACGACACGCTCGCGCTCCTCGGCAAGCTCGACTTCTATCCGGAGCGGCTCGACCTGCTCCGGGCGCGCCATCTCCTCGCGTTCTACGGCGAGGGAAGCCCGGAGGCGGTCGCCGGGCTGCGGGCCGCCCTGCCGGCGGGCTCGGACGCGCGGCTGCTGGTCGGGGGCGCCGCGGAGCGCACCGGCTTCCTCGTCGTCGGCCGCGCATCGGCCGGCGAGGCGCTGGGGGCGGCGGCGCAGCGGGAAGGGATCCGCCTGCTCACGCTGCCGGAGCTCGGCGGGACGCCCCGGGAGGAGCGCACCCGCCTCGAGTCGCGCCGCGAGGAGATCGACCGGCGCCGGGCGGAGATCCACGCCCGCCTCGCCGAGCTCGCAAAAGACTGGTACCCGACGGTCGCCGCGATCGTCGAAGCGCTCGACGTCGAGAACCGCAAGGTCGAGGTGCTGACCCGGCTCGGCGCCACCGGCGCGACGTTCGCGCTCGAGGCGTGGGTGCCGAAGCGGGACGTTCCGCGGTTCGAGTCGGTGCTCGCCGCCGCGACCTCCGGGCGGGTCCACTTCACCCGCGTGCCGACCTCCGAGGAGCCGCCGACGATGATGTCGAACCCGGCCGGCGTGCGGAGGTTCGAGTTCTTCATCCGGTTCTATTCGCTCCCCCAGGCGACCGAGTGGGACCCGACGCTCGTCTTCTCGATCGTCTTCCCGATCTTCTTCGGCTTCATGCTCGGCGACTGGGGCTACGGCGCCGTCATCCTCGGCATCTCGCTCTGGATGATCGCCGGCTTCCCCGGCGCCCGCCACCTGCCGAAGTTCGGCCGCAACTTCGTCAAGATGATCATGGGGCCGAAGGGGATGCAGCAGCTCGCCTGGGCGCTGCTGCCGGGATGCGCTATCGCGATCGGCCTCGGCCTGTTCTGGGACGAGTTCTTCGGCTTCGGGCTCCTCCACACGCTGGTCGGCTACGTCCCTCCGGTGAAGCCGGACAGCCAGGCCGACGTCGGTCGGCTCCTGCTGTTCGCCGGCTACGTCGGGCTCGGGATGGTCGTCCTCGGGTTCCTGTTCGGGGCGCTGAAGGAGTACTTCCACCACCACCGCCGCGGGGTGCTCGCCAAGAGCGGCGGGATCCTCTTCGCGGTCGGGATCGCCTTCACGGGCCTCGCGCTGATCCACCACGCGACCGACCCGGCGCAGAACCCGGTCGACGTTCTCTGGTACGCGCTCGTCGCCGCCGGCCTCGGCCTGCTGATCGGCGGCGAGGGGATCCAGACCGGGATGCTCGGGCTGATCGAGGTGATCAGCCACATCCTCTCCTACATGCGTCTGGTCGGCATCCTGCTCGCGAGCGTCATCCTCGCGCTCGTGATCAACAAAATCTCGGTCGGTCTCCTCGAGGGGGGTGCGATCGCGGGCCTCATCGCCGGGGCCGCGATCCTCGTCATCGGCCAGGGGTTCAACGTCATCCTCGGCGTCTTCGAGCCGGGGATCCAGGGGGCGCGGCTGATCTTCGTCGAGTACTTCTCGAAGTTCTACTCCGGCAACGGCAAGGCGTTCCGCCCGTTCGGCGCGCCCCGGACCCACACCGTCCCGAGCGTCGACGAGCACGGCAACCTCGGTGCGATCCTGCGGAGCCCGGAGCCGTAGGCCCGGGGCGGCGGACCGCCGCGGCGGAGGCCTAGAGCGTCGGGGCGACCAGCAGCCGGGAGATCCGCTCGTTCGGGAGCCCGTACAGCTTGCCGAAGATCAGGCGGCGGAGGTCCCCCCGCTCGACCTCGTTGCGCAGCAGGTAGCCGAAGATCACCGAGAGGGAGAGCGGGTAGGTCCTCAGGCGCTTCAGCTCGCGGCCGATGCGGTCGCGTTCGAGCGCCGTCTCGTAGCCGGTGAGGTTGCCGCCGTCGTGGAACTCCTCGGTCCCCTCGGGGGCCGACGGGAACCGCTCGGCGAGACGGTCGGCGAGCTCGGGGACGCCACGGGCCGAGTAGAGGTCGCCCGCCGCGTCGGCGGCGAGCGAGCCGCCGGGGATCCAGCGGCCGAGCAGCTCGGCGAGCGGCATCTCCGCGCGCTTGCCCTTCAGCAGCAGGAGAGCGTTGCGGACGTCGATCTCGCTCGCCAGCAGGGCCCGGACGACCCACTCGTCCCCCTGGAAGAAGCGGGCGGCGCCGAGGACGTCCTGGTAGTACTGCCGGTCGAGCGCGGCGAGGACCGGGAAGATGTCGTGCGTCCGTTCGAACGCCTCGAGGAGCGGGAGGACGGTCGCCCCGTAGCCGAACGGCACGAGCGCCGCGACGGTCGCCTCCAGGCTCGGCTGGGCGAGCAGGCCGCGGAAGTCGTCGAGCGTCATCACCCCGGCGTACAGCCCGGCCGGGATGTCGCGGCTGGAGACGAGGTGGTCCTCCGTCTCGCTCAGGGGCCGCCCGTGGGCCTTCGCGCTGAGGATCAGCTCGACGTTCTGGATATCCCAGCGTCCGAGGTAGGCGGCGACGACGCGGCGGCCGGCGTACGGGCTCGCGTCGTAGGCGTGGCGGTTGCGGCGGACGAACGTGCGGTTGATGGCGACCTCGAGCATCGCCGGCCCGGGGTGCGTGGTGCGGGCGCGCACGATGTCGTCCACGTACGGGGTCGTCTCGAGGAGCTTCGCGAGGTCGGTCGTGTCCTTGGCGGCGAGAAGGCCAGGGAACGCCTCCCGCGCGAGGAACGCCGGGAACTCCGGCTCGAGCCGGCCGAGGGCGCTCGCGTACGGGGAGCCGGCCATCGCCGTCCCCGGCTACGCGAGCAGTCCGCGGACGGCGTCGGCGCGCTGGCGGAGCAGCTCGTCGAACGACAGGTCGAGCCGACGGTGGCCGTCCTCGCTTTCGGCGATGAGCCCGCCGACGATCGTCCGCGGCGTGGGGTCGAACGCCTTGCCGGCGAGCCGGGCGAGCAGCGCGGCGTCCTCCCGGCGCCCGCTCATCCGTGCCGAGCGGCCGAGCCGCGAGCCGGCGGAGGCGATCATCGCGCGGAGGATCGTCGCGTAGCGGGGCTCGTCCCCGAGCGCCACGAACAGCGCCCGCGTCTCCTCCAACCCCCGGTCGAGGCGCTCCTCGCGCGCCTCGTAGAGCATCCGCCGGGCGGCGAGGTGCGCCGCGGCGATCCGCTGGGAGCGCTCGCGTCCGGCCTCCGCCTCGGTCGCCTTCGCGGCGTTCGAGCGCAGCTCCGCGAGACGGGCGTCGCGCTCGGAGGCGATGCGCGCGAGCGCCGCCGTGCGCTGCTCGGCGATCGAGCCGAGCTCGGCTTCGGCGCGGGTGCGAATTTCGTCGACCAAGCTCTCGAGCGACATCCGGGGTGCCGCGCGGGGTCTACGAGATGACCCCGAGCAGCAGGATGATCCCGAGCACGAAGCCGATGATCCAGAGCGTCTCGGGAATGACGAAGAAGAACAGCACCTGGCCGAACTTCTCGGGCTTCTCCGCGATGATCCCCATGCCGGCGGCGCCGATCCCCGACTGGGCCATGCCGGTGCCGATCAGCCCCCCCGCGATCGCTATCCCGGCCGCGAGCGTGGCGTACTGGTCGATCATCTCGGAAACCCGCGCGGGCCGAGCAAGGTCGGGTATATAACCGTCCCACGAAGGCGCCCGCCCGGGCGCCGGCAACGGCGGCCGGCGGCTATGCGGAGGTGGCGCGCTCGCCGTCGGGGCCGTCGTCGTCCCCGGCCTCGTCGCGCGCGGCGCGTCGCGTCCGGCCGACCAGCGCGATCGACGCGAGCCAGACGACCCCGCCGAGCGCCTCCGCGGTCGCACAGACGATGCAGAGCGCGTGGATCTCGGCGAGCTGGACGTAGATGAAGTAGCCGGAGAGGGCGACCGCGAGCGTCGCGAACAGCGTCAGGACCGCGGCCCGACGGACGTCGGTCGGACGACGTTCGGCGAGTCCCGCGACGATCAGGAGCGCGAGGAAGCCGCCGATCCCCCAGAGGTAGTCGGGGATCCCGAGCGTCGACGTCTTACCGCTCTGGTCGACCGTAGCGCACGAGAAGAACTGGTTGATCGAACAGACGCCCCGCAGGGACGCCGTGTAGAACTCGGCGGTGGCGAAGACGGCGACCAGCAGGCCGAGGCCGCCCGCGAGGTAGACGACCCCGCGGATGCTCTGGGTCCTCACGCGCCCTCAGGTGATGATGCCGAGCATGTTCGTCACGGCCGAGGTCGTATTCTGGGACCAGCCGAAGTCGGTGTGGAGGGTGCTGACGGTCGACGGGGTGTAGCCGAGGTCCTTGGCGATGTACGCCATGATCCACCAGGCGGAGGTCTGGACCACGGACCACGGGTCCCCGTAGCCGGGGACGGTCGACTCGCTCAGGACCGACTTCTGGACTACCGTCGTGCCGTTGCTCATGTTCGCCTCGCTCCAGGCGCCGAGCTTCGCGGGCAGGATGAACGAGCCGCGGTGGACCGACTGTCCGTTCACGACGAGGAACGGGATGCCGGCGGCGTACGAGGTGACGTAGGCCTGCTGGTAGCAGCTCGCGGTCCCCGGGTAGGTCCCCCGGACCCCCGACGTGTCCTCGGACGGCTGGAAGTCGACGTCCGGGCCGTGCCCGCTCTTCGCGCCGACCGAGATGCTCGCGAGCACCACCTCCGGTGTCCCCGGGGCGATGTCGCTGGTGCTCGAATGCGACGTGTAGGCACCGGTGACGCTCCCGAACTCGGTCAGCGCCTTGTAGACCGCCCAGCTGCTCGCCGAGCAGTACGGGCACCAGGTCGCCCCGTAGAAGAAGACGACCGGAACGCCGTTCTCCTGCCAGGCGTTCACGGACGCGGTCGCCCAGCCGGGGCCCCCCTGGCCGTTCAAGCTCGACGCGGGCGGCAGGTACGGGCAGCCGAAGACGATCGAACCGGTGAGCCCGATCGCGCCCGAGACGACGAGACCGAGCACGACGCCGCCGATCACGGTCGTGCGGTAGACGGGCGACCATCGCCGGCCGTCGGTCCGGCGCCAGAGGGCGTAGGCGAGCACGAACGCGACCCCGGCGAGCCCGAGGGCGACGTACGGGATCGCCGGGACGAGGAGGCCGACCGGCGAGGGGGCGAAGTAGGCGAGGAGGAACCAGACCCCGGCCGCGGGGACGGCGAGGTAACCGATGCGGAGCAGGGTCCACTTCCGATCGGCCTCCTCCTTGCGGCCCTTCTTGGCGGGGGCCGCCTCGGCGGGCGGCGGGGCGTTCTGGCGGCCGGTGCGGTGGTAGAGCGCGCGCAACGCGCGGCCGGGGCTTCCGGCCGAGGCGTCGGCATGGAAGTCGACCTTCGGGTCGGCGGCGATGTCGCTCCAGTCCCAGCCTTTCGACCGGAGCTCCTGGACCCGGTCCCAGTCGACCATCGCCGGTCGAACGAGGCGCCCCTTTTCCCCTTTGGCCCTGCCCCCGCCCCCCTCCGAAGCCGCCGACGGCGGGGGCGCGGCCGTCTCGCGGCTTTTTAGGGCGGGCCGGGTGCCGGCCGGCGATGCGTCTCACGTTCCTCGGCACCGCCGGCTCCTGGCCGACGAAGGAGCGCTCGGCGAGCGCGATCGCGCTCGACCTCGACAGCGAGCTCGTCCTCCTCGACTGCGGCGAGGGGACCCAGCGGCAGCTGTTCCAGTCGAGCGCCTCGTTCATGCGCGTCCGCCGGATCTTCCTGACGCACTTCCACGGCGACCACTTCCTCGGGCTCCCGGGGCTGATCCAGAGCATGTGCCTCAACCACCGGGAGGCCCCCCTCGACATCTACGGTCCGCCGGACGCCGAGGAGATGGTCGGCCGGGCGCTCCGGCTCGGCTACTTCCAGCTCCGGTTCCCGGTGGAGGTCCACCCGCTCTCGGCCGGCGCGTCGGTCGAGCTGGACGGCTACACCGTCCGCACGGCGGCAGCCCAGCACCCGGTGCCCGCGCTCGCCTACCGGGTCGAGGAGCGGGCGAAGCGCGGCCGCTTCGACTCGGTCCGCGCGCGGGAGCTCGGGATCCGGGGCCCCGACTTCGCCCGCCTCGAGGACGGGGAGCCGGTGCGGGTCGGGGACCGCCTCGTCCGGCCCGAGGAGGTGATCGGACCGGACCGCCCGGGCCGCTCGGTCGTCTACTCCGGTGACAGCGCCCCGACCGACCCGGTGACGCGCCTCGCCGACCGCGCGACGCTCCTGATCCACGAGGCGACCGCCGCCGCCGACCTCGAGCGGGAGGCGAACGAGTGGGGCCACTCCTCGGCACGCCAGGCGGCCGAGTGCGCCCGGGTCGCGGGGGTCGGTGCGCTGTTCCTGACCCACTTCTCGGCTCGGTACAAGGACCTCGAACCCCTCGAGGAGGAGGCGCGGGTCGTCTTCGCCGGCACGACCGCCGCCCGGGACCTCCTCGACCACCTGATCCGGCAGCCGTGAGATGATCCGCGCGGACCTCCTGGTCGACGAGCTCGCCGAGGTCGCCACCCTCGCCGACGGGGCCGTCCCTCGGCGGGGCCCGGCGATGGGCGAGCTCGGCCTCGTCCCGTCCGCCGCGATCGCCGTCGACCGGGGACGCGTCGTCTGGGTCGGCCCGCGACGACGCCTCGCGCGGGAGGTGCGCCTGCGGCCCGGCGCGCGCCGGCTCTCCGGCGCGGGGGGGACGGCGGTCCCGGGGTTCGTCGACGCCCATACCCACGTCCTGTTCGCCGGGGACCGGGCCGCGGAGCTCCCGCTGAAGGTCGCCGGGGCGAGCTACCGCGAGATCGCCCGGCGCGGCGGCGGCCTGCTGGCGACCGTCCGCGCGACCCGCCGGGCCAGCGACGCGGCACTGCTTGAGCAGAGCGGCGCGCGCCTCGCGCGGATGGCCGCCGCGGGAACGACCACGGTCGAGGTGAAGAGCGGCTACGCGCTCGAGCACGCGGGCGAGCTGCGGCTGCTCCGCCTCGCCCGGGCGCTCGGCCGGCGCAGCGGCCTCCGCATCGTGCCCACCTACCTGGGGGCACACGCCGTACCTCCCGAGCACGCGCGTTCGCCGGACCGCTACGTCCGCGAGATCGTCACGCGCACGCTCCCCGAGGTCGCGCGCCGCCGCCTCGCGCGGTTCTGCGACGTCTTCTGCGAGCCCGGGTTCTTCTCCGTCGCCGAGAGCGAGCGGATCCTCCGCGCGGCCGGCCGTCTCGGTCTCGGCCTAAAGCTCCACGCGGACGAGTTCGTCGCCTCCGGCGGCGCGCGCCTCGCCGCGCGCCTCGGGGCGACGAGCGCGGACCACCTCCTCGCCGCCCGCCCCGCGGACCGCCGCCTCCTCGGCCGGGCAGGGGTGACGGCCGTCGTCCTGCCGCTGACGGCGTTCGCCTCGACGACGGCCCGACGCAGTCCCGCCCGCGAGCTCGTCGACGCCGGCGCCGCGGTCGCCCTCGGGACCGACTGCTCGCCGAACACCTGGGTCGAGGAGATGCCCGGCGTGCTCGCCGCGGCGGTCCACGCCGGACGCCTCTCCCCGGCGGAGGCGCTGACGGCAGCGACCGTCAACGCCGCCCACGCGGTCGGGGTCGAGGAGGCCGGCACGATCTCCGCCGGCCGGCCGGCGGACTTCTCCGTCTTCCCGGTCCCCTCGAGCTCGGCGTTCGGCTACCGGTTCGACCTCCGCCCGAGCCTCGTTTTCCGTCAGGGAAAACCGATTTCTCCGCCGTAACTCCGTCAGCATATTCAAATAGGGGGGCTTTTCTCTCGCCGGCGAGGACATCATGGCCGAGCGCGTGGGCAAGGAGCAGGTCAAGCGAGAGAAGGGTTACCTGTACTACCTCGGGAAGGACGGGTACCTGTGGAAGACGCCGACGAAGCTCAACAAGTCGGGAAGGAAGGCGCGTGTTGGCACGGAGAAGATCTCCCGCCAGGACGGCTACATGTACTTCCTCGACAAGAAGGGCTTCATCTCGCGCGCCCGCATGAAGAACGCGTAGGCGCACGCCGAGGCTACCCTTTCCCGAGGGGTCCCCACCGGGACCCCTCACCGCTTCGTTTTCTGCTACCGCGGCAGGGGACGCCGACCGTCTCGGGAGCGCGATGACCTGTCGGAACGACCCGGACGATCCGCGTCGCTGCGAACGCTGCGGTGCGTTTCTCTGGGTCGCCGAGGAGGGATTGTTCTGCGGCGACTGCGGCGTCCTGATGCCGTGCACCATGCGCGTGCTGCCACCGACGCCGGCCCCGGGCGCGTCGACCCGACCGCTCCGGGGGCGGTGAGTCCGCGAGAGCGTTAGCGCCCTTACGCAGGAACGGATTCGACGGCGAACGGCGGACCGGAGGAGCGGCCGTCGCTCGTTTCGGACCGAGGCCAGATATAGGGGGCCGTGGTAGGGCCGCCTCGGAGGTTTCTCGACGTGTTGTCTCGTCCGTTTCCCGCCTGCGCCGGCGCCCTCGGCCGGCCCGAAACGCTCTCTCTCCGAGGGCGTTGCGGGCCCCGCCCGCGCTCGGCTTAGGTCCCCCGGGGACCTGGTAGCTACGGGAGCCGAGCCCGCGTCCGACCTCCAGGAAGCACCGTCATGGCAGCTGCAAAGAAGCGCACGATTCCCGGCGAGGACGCGGCGGCGCGCACCGCGCACCGTCCGGGACGAGAGCCGATCGAGGTCCCCCGGCTCGTGCCGAGCGGGAAGACCGCCTTCGACACGGTCGAGTGGCGTACGCACGACGCCCTGATCAAGACCGCCGACGGCAAGGTCATCTTCGAGCAGAAGGGGATCCACGCCCCCAAGGCCTGGTCGGAGACGAGCATCAACATCGCCGCGTCGAAGTACTTCCGCATCATCGACGGCCGCCGGGAGACGTCGATCGACGGGATGATCCGGCGCGTCTGCCACTGGATCGCCCAGCAGGCGGTCGCCCTCGGCTACCTCGACACCGCCGAGGAAGGCACGACGTTCGAGGAGAGCCTCGGCTACCTCATGGTCCAGCAGATGGCGGCGTTCAACAGCCCCGTCTGGTTCAACGTCGGGGTCCGCGAGCCGCCGCAGTGCTCGGCGTGCTTCATCCAGTCGGTCGCCGACGACATGGACTCGATCCTCGCGCTCGCGACGAGCGAGGGCCGTCTGTTCAAGGGCGGCAGCGGCACCGGCACCAACCTCTCGGCGCTCCGCGGCAGCCACGAGCGGCTCGCGGGCGGCGGGATCGCCTCCGGCCCGGTGTCGTTCATGCGCGCGTTCGACGCCCTCGCCGGCGTGATCAAGAGCGGCGGGACGACCCGGCGTGCGGCGAAGATGGTGATTCTGAACATGGACCACCCGGACATCGTCGACTTCATCGACTCGAAGGTCAAGGAGGAGGACAAGGCGCTCGCGCTGATCCGCGAGGGCTACTCGGCGAACTTCGACGGGACCGACCCGGACTCCGCCTACGCCTCGATCGCCTACCAGAACGCGAACCACTCCGTCCGCATCCCGGACGCGTTCATGGACGCCGTCGCGCGCGACGGTCCGTGGACGACCTTCCAGCGGACCGACCACGCCGTCGCGGGCAGCTACCAGGCGCGCGACCTCTGGCGGAAGCTCGCGGTCGCCGCGTGGCGGTGCGGCGACCCGGGCGTGCAGTTCGACGACGTCACGAACGACTGGCATACCTGCCCGAACACCGGCCGGATCAACGCCTCCAACCCGTGCAGCGAGTACCTGTTCCTGGACGACTCGGCGTGCAACCTCGCCTCGCTGAACCTGATGAAGTTCCTCGCCGAGGACGGGTCGTTCGACGCCGAGCTGTTCGTCCGCGCCGTGCGCACGATGATCCTCGCGATGGAGGTCCTCGTGGACGCCTCCTCCTACCCGACCGCGCCGATCGCGCAGAACTCCCACGACTACCGGCCGCTCGGGCTCGGCTACGCCAACCTCGGGGCGCTGCTCATGCACTTCGGTCTCGCCTACGACTCGGAGGCCGGCCGCGCGCTCGCGGCGTCGGTCTCCGCGATCCTCTCCGCCGAGGGCTACCGGACCTCGAGCGAGATCAGCCGCCGGGTCGGCCCGTTCCCCGGCTACGAACGGAACCGCGCCCCGATGCTCCGCGTCATGCAGAAGCACGCGCGGGCCGCCGAGCAGCTCGCGAGCTCCGACAGCCGGATCGCCCCGCTCGCCCGCCTCGCGGGCGAGCGCTGGCGCGCGACCGTCGGCGCCGGCGAGCTCTGGGGCTATCGCAACGCCCAGATCTCCGTCATCGCCCCGACCGGGACGATCGGGCTCCTGATGGGCTGCGACACGCTCGGCCTCGAGCCGGAGCTCTCGCTCGTCAAGTCGAAGAACCTGGTCGGGGGCGGCGTGCTGCGCCTCGTCAACGGCACGGTGCCGGAGGCGCTGACCGCGCTCGGCTACGGCGAGGAGGAGCGCCGCGCGATCGTCGGCCACATCGAGAAGAGCGGGACGATCGAGGGGGCGCCCGGTCTCGACCCCGGGGACCTCGCCGTCTTCGACTGCGCGCTCGCGCCACCGAACGGCTCGCGGACGATCGAGCCGATGGGCCACCTCAAGATGCTCGGAGCGGTCCAGCCGTTCCTCTCCGGCGGCGCCTCGAAGACGATCAACCTGCCGAACGCGGCGACCGTCGAGGACATCGAGCGGATCTACCTCGAGGCTTGGCGACTCGGCATCAAATCGGTCGCGCTCTACCGGGACGGCTGCAAGGCCTCCCAGCCGTTCGAGACCGGGCTCGCGAAGCCGACCGCGGTCGTCGGCCCCCGCGGCCCGTCCCGCGAGCGACTCCCGGCCGAACGCCAGGCGGTGACGCACCACTTCGAGGTCGGCGGGCACGACGGCTACGTCACGGTCGGCCTCTACCCGGACGGCCGCGTGGGCGAGATCTTCTTCCGCGTCACGAAGGAAGGCTCGACCGTCAACGGGCTGATGGACTCGCTCGGGCTGTCGATGTCGATGGCGCTGCAGCACGGGGTGCCGCTCAAGGACCTCGTCCGCAAGCTCGCCCACCTCCGGTTCGAGCCGGCCGGCATGACGAACAATCCGCGGATCCGCTTCGCGCGCTCGATCCCGGATTACGTCGCCCGGTGGCTCGCGCTCGAGTTCCTGTCCGAGGAGGACCGGCGGTCGATCGGCCTCGAGGGCTCCGCCGAGGCGAACGGCAACGGACACGGGGGCCCGGCGACGCCGCCCCCGACCGCTCCGCGCACCGTCCGCTTCGAGACGCGCCCGCTGGACGCCTTCTCTCCCGAGGGGGCCCCGCCGGGGTCGACGAGCGAGGACGCTCCGTCCTGCGCCGTCTGCGGCGGCATCATGGTGCGCTCGGGGACGTGCTACGCCTGCACGGTCTGCGGGTCCACCAGCGGTTGCTCGTAGGCCGGCGGGTCCGAGCCGGCTACGGCAGCGCGTAGCGCGCGAGGTCCACCAGGTCCCCGAGGCGCGGCGCGCCGTCCGTCGGGACCGCGGTCGTCCCCCACGCCGCGACGATCGAGCCGTCCGGGAACCCCGGGTCGGCGCCGGCGTTCCGCGCGCCGAGCGCGGCCGGGAGGCCGCGCCGGTCCGCCTCCAGGAGGAGGACGACGGCGCCGACCGGTCCGCTCGTCACCTCGACGGTCGCGGCGCCGTCCGCGAGACGAAGGACGACCCGAGCGCTCTCGTCGCGCAGCCGGGCGATCCGCGCCGGGGCGGCCCGGCGACGGCCCCGCTCGTCGCTCCAGACGATCGCCCCCCCGGCGTCCCTCAGCCGACGGAGCAGGCCGGGGTCGATCGGCAGCTCGCTCACGCGGCCGGCCGCCTCCCCCGCCAGAGCCGGCAATCCGGCCGGACCGAGCACGGTCCGCAGACCGCGAGGTCGCGCTCCTTCGGGCAGTCGCCGGAGATCCCGGTGTGGCAGAGCACGAAGTCGTACCGGACCGGGTCGATCGGGTCGATGCGGCGGAGCGCCTCGCTGACCTCCTCGACGGCGCCCCAGGAACGGCTCCGCCGTCCGGTCAGCCCGAGGTGGTAGGCGATCCAGTGGACGTGCTGGTCGAGCGGGACGCGCAGCTCGCCGGTCGGGACCCGACGCCAGAGGCCGAGGTCCGGATACGCCGTCCGGACCATCCAGCGGACGAACAGCGTGAGGCGCTTGGACGCCGAGCGGCCGGCGTCCCGGGGGCTGGGGAACAGCGCGACGTACCCTCGCGGAGCCGGGGGCGCGCCGCGCAGCGTACGGGCGAGCGCGTCCAGGCCCCCGGCGAAGCCGCCGGCGTCCAGCCCGTCGACGAACGCCTCCTCCAGCGAGCCGTGCCGCGCGTAGTAGGCGCCCAGCACGCGGCCGAGGTGGTCGAGCTGGTCGCCGCGGATCCATCGGTGGCGGAACGAACGGAGCCGGCGACGTCGCTCGGCCGCCCACGCCGGGTCGACCAGCCGGCCCACGTCCCCGTCCGTGAGGCGGGCGATCCGACCGATCGCCCCCCGGATCGCCGTCGTGTTCCCGATCGCGAGGGTCGAGGCGAACACCGCCGCGACCTCGGCGCGACGGGGATCGAGCGCGAGCGGCCGGACCTCGGAGATCGGGTCGTCGGCGACCGAGCGCTGGAACGGGAACCTCGCGTACAGCTCCTCGAGGTGGGCGGGCAGCTCGCGGGTCGGTCGGTGCGCCCCCACGGACGTCTCGAGCGGGGGCCCCGATTTACCGTTGCCCGCCCCGGCGGGAACGGCCTTACTATGCCCCCGAACCTGAGGCCGGCGTGCCGACGCCGGAGAGCGGGCTCCGCCCGACGATCGACCGGGCCTGGCTGGACGCCGCCGCCGCCCGGGAGCCGCTCCTGCACGCCTACGCCGTCTGGGACCTCGAGCGGATGCCGGCGTCGATACGGTTCGTCTCCGCTATCGCGGACGGCCGGACGGTCGGTTACCTGCTCCTGTTCCTCGGTGGGCAGGGCCGGTCGATCGTCCACTGGTACGGCGACGTTGCCCGATGCGCAGCGCTCGCCGGGGCGCTGCCGCCGGCGCCGTGCGTCGCCGTCGTTCCGGCGGAGGCGGAACCGCTGGTCGCCGACCGCTACCCGAACCTCCGGCGCTCCGTGCTGCGCCTGCTCCTGCGGCCGCGCGACGCCCCCCTCCCCGCGGGCGCGGCCCCCCGCGCCCGCCGGCTGGGCGCAGGGGACCGCGCCTCCCTGGAGGCGCTGTGCGCCCGGCACGACGCCCCGGAGCTCGCGGGGTACCCGTCTCTCGACCTCGCCGAGGAGCCGGTCTTTGGCGCGTTCGACGGGGGGACGCTCGTCGGCGTCGCCCGAGCGTCGGTGCGCCTGCCCCGGGTCTGGGTCGTGAACGGCGTGTTCGTCGAGCCGACCGCGCGGCGCCGCGGCTGCGGGGAGGCTGTGGTCGCCGCGGTCGTGGGGGAGGCAGGACGCGCCGGCGCGCCCGCCGGGCTCTACGTACGCGAGGAGGCGGAGGCCGCACGTCGCCTGTACGCCCGTCTCGGTTTCCAGGAGCTGGCCCGACGCACCTGGCTCGAAGCGGCCGGCCCGGGGGCGTCGTAGCGGTCCGGAGGGAGACGGTTGGTCGCGAACGCGGAGGTCGCGGCGAAGCTCGTCGAGATCGCCGACCTCCTCGACCTCCTCGGCGAGCGATTCAAGCCGGAGGCGTACCGCCGCGCGGCCCGATCGCTCGAGGCGCTGCCGGAGGGGCTCGAGGCGGTGGCGAGCCGGGGGGCGTTGCGGACGATCCCCGGCGTCGGCGAGGCGATCGCAGCGAAGGTCGAGGAGCTCCTCCGCAGCGGCACGATCGCCTACCTCGACCGACTCCGCTCGGAGATCCCGGCCGGGGTCCTTGCGCTGATGCGCCTGCCGGGGGTCGGCCCGAAGACCGCACGACGGTTCTGGGTGGAGCTCGGCGTCCACGGGCCGGAGGAGCTCGCGGCCGCCGTCGCCGCCGGCCGTCTCGACGGGGTGAAGGGGTTCGGGGAACGCAAGATCGCCCAGCTCCGCGAGGCGCTGGAGGCGGCGGCCCACGCGCCGACGACCGGACGGCGGCCCCTCGAGCTCGTCTGGCCGATCGCCCAGGGGCTGGTCACGGGGCTGCGGGCGGCCGCTCCCGTCCGCGAGGTCGCCCTCGCCGGGAGCTTCCGGCGCGGGCGGGAGACCGTCGGCGACCTCGACCTCCTCGTTACCTCCGACGCGCCCGAGGAGGTCTTCGACGCGTTCTCGCGCCTTCCCGGCGTCCGGGAGATCCGCCTCCGCGGCCCGACGAAGGAGACGGTCGTCCTGGACGGGGGGCTCCAGGTCGACCTGCGGGTCGTCGCGCCGGAGGCGTTCGGGGCGGCACTGCAGTACTTCACCGGCTCGAAGGACCACAACGTCCGCCTGCGCTCGCGTGCCCGCGAGCACGGGCTGAAGGTCAACGAGTACGGCGTCTATCGCGGCGAGGCGAGGATCGCCGGCCGCACGGAGGAGGAGGTCTACGGCGCCCTCGGGCTTGCCCTCATCCCCCCCGAGCTGCGCGAGGACCGGGGGGAGATCGACCTCGCCGCCCGGGGACCGATCCCGAGACTGGTGGACACGGGCGACCTCACCGAGGAGCTCCACCTCCACCTCCCTCCGTCCGCGGGGGTAGCGGAGCTCGAGCGGGTCGCGGCCGCCGCCGCGACGCTTCGGCTTCGCCGCGTCGGGGTCGTCACCGGGGTGTGGGTTGGCGGGGCGCTCGGTCCGTCGCTCCCCGAGGAGACCCTCCACCGGCTCCGGAACGGCGTCCCACCGCTCGCCCCGGTCCTCGAGGTCCGGGGATCGGTCGAGGACGCTGCGGCGGCCGCGGAGGCGGCCCCCGGCTCGGCCTATCGGGTCCTCGCGCCGACCGCGCTCGCACGTCCGGCCTCGCCCCCGCGGGGAGGCGTACCGGTCCGGGTCCTCGCGCACGTCGGCGGGCCGGCCGAGGCGGCGGGAGCGATCGTCGAGCTGGCGCGGTCGCTCGGGGCCGGCATCGAGGTCGGCCCGGGACCGGAACGGTTCGACCCGGCGTCGGCCCGGGTCGCGGTGGCGGCGGGGGTCCCGCTCGTCCTGCCGACCGGCGTCGAGCGCGAGGCGGGCGACGCCCTCGCGCCGGTCGCGCTCCTGTTCGCCCGTCGCGCCGGCGCGCGCCCGGAGGACGTGCTCAACGCCCGACCGGTCGGCGGGGGGACGGTGCGGCCCGGCCGCAGCCCTACGGGCTCGCGGTCCGGCCGCCGGAGACGCTGAACGACGGCGGCGGGGCCCCGCGGGCCGCGCACCCCGCGCAGCGGTGCTCGGCGGGGGTCAGGCCGTGGCGCCAGTAGCAGTCCGGGCAGAGGCCCCGGCCACATTCCCAGCACCGCGGCATCGCGTAGCCGTGGCCCAGGGCGCTCCCGCAGTTCACGCACGCCCCCGGGGGAGCGAGCGGGTGGGCCCGGTAGGCCGGAGGCTCGGCGAACGTCGGCTTCGGCGGGCTCGGGAGCGCCGACGGACCGGACGGACGGGGTCGGGACGGGCTCACGACCGACGCACCCCCGGGGGGTTCTTGTGGGTGTCGGCGCACCGGCACGTCGGCCTCCGCTGGAGCGGGAAGCTCATCTAGCCCCTCCTCCCGCCGGCGTCCGTGGACGGCTACCGCGAGCTCCCCCCGGCGTACCGACGCCCCCGGTCGTCCCGCTCGGCCCGTCTCGAACCGCGCTCGGCGGAGCGCTCCCACGCCGCGATCCCGGTCGCGGTGGTGCTCGTCGGGGTCGGCCTCTACGGCGCGAGCTACTCGCTCCTCGTGCCGGCGCTCCTCGGCTTCGTGCTGCTCCTCTCGGGGCTCTCGTTCCTCTCGACCCGCCTGAACCCCCTCAGCCCGCACTTCTACCTGAGCCGGAAGCCGTCCTGGGCGGCGATCGGCGTCGTCTTCCTGGGCGCCGTCGCGCTCCTCGCGGACGCCTGGGCGCTCTGGTCGAGCGGCGGCGGAGCCCGCCTGCTGCCGCACCTGTAGGCGGCGCGGACTACGTCGCGATCATCCGCTCGAGGGCCTGCCGGGCGCGCTCGGCGGTCCCGGGCGGCACGTCGATGACGTAGCGACGTTCGGCGAGCGAGTCGCGGACGTCGGCGAGGTCGATCGCCTTCATGTACGGGCAGACCGCCCCCCCGTCCAGGGCGGTGAACGTCGTCCCCGGGTTCAACCGGCGCATCCGGTGAAGGATCCCGACCTCGGTCGCTACGATCACCTCGGGGGCTCGGGTCTCCTCGGCGAACCGGACCATCCCGTCGGTCGAGAGGACGTGGTCGACGTCGGGGAGGACCTGGCTCGCGCAGCCGCACTCCGGATGGGCGACGATCGGGGCCCCGGGGTGCGCGGCCCGCGCCCGGGCGACCTCTTCCGGCCGGAGCTTCGCGTGCACCGGGCAGTCGCCGACCCAGAGGTGCATCGGGCGACCGGTCCGGCGGCGGACGTAGTCGCCGAGGAACATGTCCGGCAGGAACAGGATCTCCTGCCCGGCCGGCACCCGCTCCACGACCTTGACCGCGTTCGAGCTCGTGCAGCAGTAATCGGCCTCGGCCTTGACGTCCGCGGAGGTGTTGATGTAGGCGACGACCGCGGCGCCGGGGTGGGCGGCCTTCCAGGCGCGCACCTGCTCGGCGGTCACGGCGTCGGCGAGCCCGCAGCCGGCGGCGAGGTCCGGCAGCAGCACCGTCCGAGCCGGGTTGAGGATCTTCGCCGTCTCGGCCATGAACCGGACGCCGGCGAAGACGATCGTCGACCGGTCGGCCTCGCGGGCCCGGCGGGCGAGGTAGAGCGAGTCGCCGACGAAGTCGGCGACGTCCTGGACCTCCGGCCGCTGGTAGTTGTGGGCGAGCAGGACGGCGTCGCGCTCGTCCTTCAGCGTGCGGATCTCCTCCTCGAGCGACACGGTCCCCGGCCCGACTAGGCCCGGGGCTCTCTTAACGCGCCGCGAGGGGTCGGAGGACCAGGTGGAACGGGAGCGCGGGGGCGGAGTGGGTCAGCTCGCCGAGGCTCGCCCGGTCCGCGCCTACGCGCCGGTAGCGCCCGAGGGTCTCGGCCGTGAGGCCCCCCGAGAGCTCCACCGTGACGCGTTCGCGCACCCCGGCGCGCCGGAGGGCGTCGACGATGGCCCGGGCGGCCGACGGCGACGCGTTGTCGATCAGCAGGAGGTCCGCGCCGGCCGCGGCGGCCCGCAACGCCTCCACGGCGGTGCGGACCTCGACCTCCACCGGTTCGCCCGGGCGCGCCCGCTGACGGGCGCGACGGACGGCGGTGCCGAGGTCGACGAGCCGCAGGTGGTTGTTCTTGATCAGCAGGGCCTCGGAGAGGTCGCGTCGGTGGGCGTGACCTCCGCCGTGGACGACGGCCGCCTTCTCGAGGTCCCGCAGGCCCGGGAGCGTCTTGCGGGTCGCGAACACCTCGAGCGGGGGGCGGCTCGGCCGCGCCGCACGCACCGCCCGGGCGGTGCGGGTCGCGACGCCGCTCGCGTGCATCAGGAGGTTGAGCGACGTGCGCTCGACCGCGAGGATCTTGCGGGCGTCGCCCCGCACGGTGAGCACCACCGTCCCGGCGCGCACCGGGGTTCCATCGCGCACCGCTCGCACGGCGCGCAGGCCGAGCTGTCGGGCCGCCTCGGCGGCGGCCGCGACCCCGGAGACGGTGCCGGGGGCCTGGGCGACGAAGCGGCCCTCGGCCGGCACGCTCCGGGGGAGGAGCGCCCGCGTCGTCCGGTCGGCGCGGACCCGGTCCTCCGCGAGCGCCCGGGCGACCAGGGCGGCGAGCGGTCGCGCGCTACGGCCGGAGCGGGCCATCGCCCCCCGGAGCGTCCTGGGCGTCGTCGAGCGATCGGCGGAGCCGGGCGAACTCCCCGGCGACGTCCGGCCGGAGCGCGGCGAGGTTCCGCCGCTCGAGCTCCTCGACGCGGCGCCGCGCGCTCGCGAGGTCTCCGCGGGCGAACGACAGCTGCGCGAGGCGCAGGACGACATCGACCTCGTCCGCGGGGGCGTCGATCTCGCGAACGGTGCGGTAGGCGTCCAGGAGGTCCGCCTCCGCCCGGTCGAACTCCTGGCGGTCGAGGGCGATCTTGCCGGCCACGATGAGCGCCTGGACGAGCCCGAACCGGTCCCCGATCCGCTCGAGGGTCTCCTTCGCACGGGCGTTGGCGGCCGACGCCTCGTCCAGGCGCCCGGCCTCGCGGAGGACGTCCGCCGCGTTGAACAGCGCCCAGCCGACGCGGCGAGGGTCGTGCGCCTCCTCGCCGAGGCGCGTCGCCTCGTGGAACTCGGCGAGCGCCTCCTCGATCGACGAGCCGGCCCCGGAAAGGCTCGTGAGGAGGACGCCGACGAACAGGTGTGCGTAGGAGGCGCCGCGCAGGTCGCCGAGCCGGGCGAGCGCGGTCGCCGCCTCCCGACCCTCGGTGAGCGCCTCGGCCTGACGGCCGACCATCCTCAGGACGCTCGCGCGCCGCGCCTGGCCCTGGGCGACGGCGCGGGCGTTGCCGCTGTCCCGCGCGAGGCGCAGCTCCTCGTCGTGCTCCGCGAGCGCCTCCGCGTAGCGGCCGAGGTAGAACTGCGCCTCGCCGTGGAGGTGACGGAGCGCGATGAGCTCGGCCGGATGGCCGTCCAGCCGTTCGGTCGCGAGGAGCCGGGCGGTCGCTTCCTCCGCGTCCTTCCAGCGCCCGAGGTCGGTCTGAACGCGGGCGAGGTACGTCTCCGCGAGGACGCGGAGCGGGGCCGGCACCCGGCGGGCGAGCTCCGGCCGCGCGAGGTGCCGGCGCAGGACCGCCTCCGCCTGCCGGTACTCCCCGGCGACGTCGGCCTGCTCGGCGAGCTCCAGGACGAGCTCCGTCTCCCCGGCCCAGTCCTCCGGCGAGAGCCGCTGGAAGCTCTCGAGCGCCCGCTCCAGGTGCCGCCGCGCCTCCTCGGGGGCATGCGCCGCGGCGGCGATGCCGGCGGCCGCGCGGCTGTAGCGGAGCGACTTGTCGTCGACCCGGCCGAGGTAGAAGTGACGGGCGAGCGCGTAGATCGTCGCGGCGTCGGCCGTCCCGGTCGCCTCGAGGGCCGTCCCTACGCGCCGGTGAAGCAGCCGCCGCCGCGTCTCCGTGAGCCGCTCGTACTGCTCCGAGCGTACCCGGTCGCTGACGAACAGCAGCAGCTCGCCCGGTCGCTCCAGCAGCAGCCCGCGGCCGACCAGCCGGTCGACGATCTCGGCGAGGCGCTCCTCGTCCTCGCCGCTCGCCTTCCAGAGCAGGTCGAACGCGACCTCCGGGCCGATGACGGCGGCGACGGCGAGCACCCGCTCCTCCTCCTCGCCGATCGCGACCCCCCCGCCCCGCTCCGCCGCCTCGCCGAGGCTCGGCTCGTAGCGGGCGCGGAGGCGGGGCAGGCGGCGGTCGAGCTGCAGGAGCAGCAGCGGGTTGCCGCCGGACTCGGAGTAGCGGCGGGCGACCTCCTCCTCGGTGAACGTCCGTTCGGGCTCGTGCGTCCGCAGGAACGCGAGGACCTCGCCGCTCGTCAGCGGCGCCAGCACGACGCGCTTCGCGTCGGTCGCCCGCTCGAACTCCTCGAGACGTCCCCGCCGGGGGGCGGTCAGCTCCGAGAACGGACGGCTGGTCGCGAGGATCCAGAACGGATGGTCGCGGAAGCGTCGCGCGAGGAACTCGATGGCGTCGAGCGACGGGTCGTCGGCGCGGTGGAGGTCGTCGAGGACGAGCACGGTGAGCCCCTGGCGGACGAACTCGCCGAACTGCTGGGCGAGCCGTTCCCAGAGCCCCTCCCGACGGCTCTCGGCCGGCTCCTCCGTCTCCCCGAGCGCGGCGAGGATCCGCTGCTCGACGCGGACCGGCTCCCGGGCGACCTCCTCGAGCCCCGGGGCGAAGCCGATCAGGACCTGGGGCGCGAGGGCAGCGCCGGGGACGGCCCCGGCCGCCTCCGGTCCCTCGTGGGGGTGCTCGAGCGCGTCGCGCAGGATCTGGAACGGCGGCGGGGCGTCCGCGGCGACCGCGCGGCCCTCGAGGACCCGCACCCCCTTCGCGGCCATCTCGTCGACCAGGCGGAGGACGAGGGTCGACTTGCCGACCCCGGTGTCTCCGACCAGCAGCGTGACGCCTCCGGCCCCGGCCCGGGCGTCCTCGTAGCGCCGCCGCAGGGCGTCGATCGCCTCGAGCCGCCCGACGAAGCCGGGCGGACCGACCTCCTCGGCCATCGGCCCCTGTAGTCGACGGACCGCCTAGCGGTCTCGGGCGGGGGCCCCGGTCCAGAACGGGAGGTCGACGACGCGGGCCGGAACCAAGCGGCCCCGGACCTCGACGGAGAGCTCGGTGCCGCGGCTCGCGAGCGCCGTCGGCAGGTAGGCGAGCGCGATCCCCCGGCCCAGGCTCGGGGAGAGCCCGCCGCTGCTGACGACCGCGACCCGATCGCCTCCGGCGAGGACCGCGGCGCCGTGCCGGGGGATCGCCCCCTCCTCCTCGAGCCGGAGCCCCGCGAGGCGGACCGACGGTCCGGCGGCCCGCTGCTGCTCGAGCGCCACGCGCCCGACGAACGGGTGGTCGAACTCGACGAACCGCTCCTGCCCGGCCTCGAGCGGGGTCCGGTCCCGGTGGAACTCCTGGCCGGAAAGGAGGTAGCCCTTCTCGAGCCGGAGCGTGTCGCGCGCCCCGAGCCCGACCGGGGTCGCCCCGGCGGCGACGATCGACTCGGCGAGGCGGTCGGCGTCGGCCGCGCGGACGAACAGCTCGTAGCCGAGCTCGCCGGTGTAGCCGGTCCGGCTGACGAGGAGCTCCTGCTCGAGCGCCTCCGGGAACGCCGCACCCAGGCGGCCGTCGCGCGCGCCGACCCCGGGGGCGAGCGGGAAGAAGGCGCTCCGGTAGAAGCCGAGCTTGCCGAGCTGCCAGCCGAACCGCTGCTCGAGCAGGGCGCGGGCGCGCGGTCCCTGGACCGCGAGCAGGGCGACGGAGCCGTTCCAGCGCCGCACCGTCGTGTCGGGCGCGCGGTGCTGCCGGAGGATCTCCTCGACCTCGGTCGCCCGGGCGGCGTTCGGGACGACGATGTACCGCCGGGCGAGCTCGTCGCCGGTGTCGATGCGGTTGACGAGCAGGTCGTCGACGATCGCTCCGGTCGCCTCCAGGAGGAACGTGTAGCGGACCCGGCCGGGCGGCAGGGCGTCGACGTTCGCGGTCGTGCGCCGGGAGAGGAGGTCGGCGGCGTGGCCGCCGTCGACGGCGAGCAGGCCCATGTGCGAAACGTCGAACAGGCCGACGCCCGAGCGGACGGCGCGGTGCTCGGCGAGGATCCCCGTGTAGTACAGCGGCATCTCCCAGCCGGCGAACGGCACGAGGTGCGCGCCGTGGCGGACGTGGAAGTCGTAGAGGGCGGTGCGCTGGAGCACTGCCGGTGGCTCCGAGACAGAGCTGCCGGCGCTCACGTGAGGACCTCCCCGAGACGGCCGTCGCGACCGGCCCGGACCAGCTCGAGGGCGATGCGTCGACCGGTGCTCATCGGCCCCCTCCAGAGGGCGTTGCCGTACGGATGGCCGATGCCGAGATGAACGTTGGTCCCCCCGCCGATGCGGACCGCGACGTCGAAGACGCTCGGATGGCCGTCCTTGTCGAGGCAGGTCTGCAGGCAGAACGGCCCGAGGATCCCCGGCGGGTAGCGCTCCCGGCTCGCGTCCACGAACCGCTCGGCGAGCGCGAAGACCTCCTCGAGGATCGACTCGCGCACCGTGAGCGTCCCGTGGCCGACGACGGTGTACTGCGGCAGCCGGGCGCCCTCGGGGAGCGCGAGCTGCTGCGCGGCCGGCAGCCGGACGAGGCCGTCCAGGTCGCTCTCCCGTCGCTCGTCGACGCCGAGGAGCTCGAGTCCGTCCGCGCGCGGGACGAGCGGCGAGAAGAAGAAGTTGAAGTTGAACACCGGGCCGAGGATGTACTCCTCGATCCGCGCCGCGGCGAGGTCGCTCGCCTGGATCACCCCCCGCTCGAGGAGCTGCGCGCTCTTCTCGCGGTACTCGCGCGGGCTCGCGACCGTGAAGAAGCCGCGCTCGAGCCGACGTCGTGCGTGGGGAAGCTTGACGATCGCGAGCCGGTCGATCGCCTCCGGGCCGTCGAGCCGCCGGGGGAACGGAACGCCGGCGCGCTCGAGGAGCGTGTAGTAGTTCTCGCGCTCGGTCCGCTCCTCGATCCGCAGCATCGACCGGCTGCCGAACAGGGGGACCCGGAGCTGCTCCTCGATCGTCGCGAGCGGGACGTACGAGCTGAGCGCGCGGTTCGGCACGAGGATCGCGCCCCGCGCCCGGAGGCGCTCCTGCTCGGCCGGTGCGGCGAGGTCGGCGAACGCGGGGTACGTCCAGACCTCGTCGACGCAGCCCCGCGCCCGAGCGCCGTCCGGTCCCCGCACGGTGCGGAAGTAGCGGGCGTACGTCGCCTCGCGGCCGGCCTGGGCGAGCACCAGGGTCGGCAGGCCTTCGGACGCCGCCCCGTCGGCGATGTCGAGCGCCGAGTGCGAACCGACCGCGGCGACGGTCGGCTTCGCCGGGAGGCCCGCGGCGATCGACCGCAGCTCAGCGACCCCGAGCGGCATCGGCCGGCCGGGACGGCCGGCCCGCCTTAACGGCTCGCGCGACCCTCTCCGGGGAGAGCGGGAGCTCGGTCGGGTGGATGCCGACGGCGTCCTCGACCGCCGCGGCGACGGTCGCCGGGACCGGGACGATCGGTGGTTCCCCGAGCCCCTTCGCGCCGAACGGGCCCGCGCCCGGGAACCCCTCGACGAACGTCACCTCGATCGGAGGGACCTCGCCGAGGGTCGGGATCCGGTAGTCGAGCAGGCCCGGGTTGAGCAGCCGGCCGTCCTCGGACCAGACCGCCTCCTCCGTCAGCGCCGCCCCGAGGCCCATCACGACCCCGCCCTCCACCTGGGCCCGGGCCGCCGCCGCATCCAGGACGACCCCGGCGTCCTGGAACGCCGCGTACCGCACGAGCCGGACCGCGCCGGTCGCGCCGTCGACCTCCACCTCGGCGACGTGCGCCGCCCCGGTGAAATCCTGGTAGGCGTAGAACGAGCCGTCGACGACCCGCCGTTCGTCGATCGCGTGGGACGCCCCGAAGTGGCGGCCCGAGGACCGAAGCCCCCCGCTGGCGCGCTCCGCGTCGGTGAGCAGTGGGCCGAGCGGACGGTCCTCCGCCCCGTCGGCCCGGACGACGATTCCCGCGCTGCTCGCGGCGAGCGTCACCGGCGCCGAGCGGCCGAGCCGGCGGCCGAGCTCGTCGAGCAGGCGGACCGCCGCGTCGTCGACCGCGCCTCCCAGGGCGCCGACCGTGCGGCTTCCGAAGACCCCGGAGTCGAACGGGGCGTGCGAGGTGTCGCCGTACTCCACGCGGATACGGTCCGCCGGTAGCCCGGTCCGGCGGCTCGCGACGGCGACGAGCCCGACGAGCACGCTCCCGCTGCCGATCTCACGCTCGCCCTGCTCGATCACGAGCTCGCGCTCGGTGAGGCGGAGCCGTGCCTCCCCGCCGGCCCCGGTGCTGGTCGACCAGAAGCCGACGCCGACCCCGACCCCGTGGCCGGGGGGTTTGGTGGCCCGCCAGGCGGCGGCGCGGGCTCGAGCGGCGTCCAGCGCCACCCCCAGACCGAACGGTCCGACGGGCTGCCCGAGGGCGGTCGTCGCGCCCTCCGACCAGAGGTGGCTCGCGCGGAACGACTCCGGGTCGGCCCCGATCGCGCGCGCCACCGAGGCGATGTGCGACTCGATTACGAACGCCGCCTGGGGCGCCATCGGCGCCCGGTGCGGGCCGAACGGCGGCTTGTTCGTCCGGACGGCGAACCCCTCCACCTCGAACGCCCCGACCTCGTACGGGCCGAGCAGGAAACCGATCGAGTAGCCGGTCGCGAAGTCACGGCCGGGGAGCGACGTGCCGACGTCGAGCAGCAGCCGGACCCGCCGGGCGACGATCCTCCCGCCCCTCACGCCGGTCTCGAGCCGGGCGACCAGAGGGAGCGTCGAGCGGCCGAGGAGGAACTCCTCCCGGTAGCTGAGCGCGAGGCGGACCGGCCGCCCGGAGGCCCGGGCGAGGAGCAGCGCGTACGGCTCGAGCAGCGAGGCGCCCTTCCCGCCGAATCCGCCCCCCACCCACGTCCCGGCGACGTCGAGCGACGCCTCCGAGATCCCGAGGATCGCTGCGACGTCCTCGCGCACCCCGAACGGCGACTGCGTCGACGTACGGACGGACCAGCGGCCGTCGCGGACCTCGGCAAGGCAGGCGTGGGGTTCGAGCGGCACCTGGTAGACCCCGGCGGTGCGGTACGTTTCGGCGACGACGGTCTCTGCCCCGGCGAGCTCGCGGTCGACGTCCCCGTGGCGGGCGAGTACGTGCGCGGCGACCTGCGGCGAGCCGATCGCCGCGGGCCCGGGCCACTCCGGGAACAGCGCCTCGAGGTCGGCGACCGCCGGGCGCGCGTCGACGACGACCCGGACCGCATGGGCCGCCTCGCGCGCGCGGGCGAGCGTCGGAGCGGCGACCGCCGCCACGGGCTGGGAGCGATAGACGACCTCCCCGGTGGCGAACGGGGGGCGCTCGGGGTCCCCCGCCGCGCCGTCGACCAGGCCGGCGACATCGTCCGCCGCGATCGCCACGACCCCCGGCAGCGCACGTGCCGCTCGCAGGTCGACCGAGCGGAGCGTGCCGTGCGCGACCGGCGCGAGGACGAGCGCTCCCCAGAGCATGCGCGGGTCGGCGAGGTCGGTACCGAACTCCACGCCGCCGCGTACCTTCGCCTCCGCGTCCGGCCGGCGTGCCCCGCTCATCGGGAGAGCTCCCGAGCCCGCTCGACCGCCCGCAGGATCGCGACGTATCCGGTGCAGCGGCAGAGGTTGCCGGCGAGCTCGCCGGTCAGCTCGTCGACCGTCGCGGCACGGCCGCGTTCGCGCAGTGCCCCGGTGAGCGCCATGACGAAGCCGGGGGTGCAGTAGCCGCACTGGAGGGCCCCCTCGTTCGCGAACGCCTCCTGGACGCTGCGGCCGACCGGGTCCTCCCCGACCGCTTCGACGGTCGTCACCGAGCGGCCTTCGAGGTCGCGGCTGAGACTGAGGCAGCTGAGCCGCGCGACGCCGTCGACCAGCACGGTGCAGGCCCCGCACTCCCCCGAACGGCAGCCTTCCTTCGTCCCGCGGAGCTCGAGGCGCCAGCGGAGCGTGTCGAGCAGGCGTTCGTCGCCCGGCAGGTCGGCGAGCGGGACCGGCCGGCCGTTCACCGTGAGGGTCGGTCCGTCCGCGCTCATCGGCGCCTCGCCGGGCCCTCGAGCGCCGCGCGGACCGCCCGGGCGCAGAGCAGGGCCGCGAGGCGCCGCCGATGCTCCTCCGTCGCTCGACGGTCGGAGACGAGCGCAGGGCTCTCGGCGAGGCGCTCGCCCGCACGGCTCGCCTCCTCGACGTCCGGCTGCCCGGACGGCAGCTCGGCGGCCGCCTCCGGTACGAGGACCGGACGCGGCGGGACCCCGCCGAGCGCGACGGTCCAGCGGCCGGCGCTCTCCGAGAAGGCGACCGCCACCCCGATCTGCGAGATGTCGTTCGCGGGACGGACGCGCTGCCAGAGGTAGGCGGAGCGCGGACGCGCCCCCGCAAGGCGAACGCTGCGCACGAGCTCGGAGGGCTGCAACGCCGTCGACCGGGACGCGCGCAGGAACCGGTCGATCGGGACCGTCCGTCGGCCTTCCGGCCCGACCAGCTCGACCTCCCCCTCGAGCGCGAGCAGGACCGGGAGCAGGTCGGACGCCGGCGCGGCGCGGCCGAGGTTGCCGCCGATCGTTGCCTGGCGTCGGAGCGCCGGCGAGCCGACCGCGGCGATGGCATCCGCCAGCGCCGGGAACTCCCGGCGGAGCCGGGGGTCGGCCTCGAGATCGCGGAGCGGCTCGGTCGCGCCGAGGCGCAGCCCGCCCTCCTCCCAGGCGTGCTGTCGCCACGGGAGCCGCCGCAGGGAGAGCAGCCGGCGCGGCTGCGTCCGTCCGTCCTCCAGGTCGAACAGCAGGTCCGTGCCCCCGGCCAGGACGACGCACGCCCCGACCGGTCCGCGGGCGAGCTCGGCGATCGCCTCCGCCTCCGTCCCGGGCGCGACGAACTCGACCGTGTTCACGGTCGTCCCGAAGCCGTCCCCGGGGCTTAGCGGTTCACGTGGGGGAGACTCGGACCGCCCTACGTTTTAATTCGGCCCGCGTTGGTGGAACCGGGGGGGCATGCCGTTCGAGCTGTCGTTGCGTTACAGCACGCCGCTCACCCCGATCGCCGACCTGGACGAGGTCCTTCGAGAGTTCCTGCGGATGATCGGCTACCTTCCCGAGGGGGAGGACGGCCGGGGCTCCGAGGGGCCGATCGCGCGGAGCCTCGCGCTCCGCCTCGTGCGCGAGTGCCTGCTGCGGGACCTCAGCCGACCGTGGTACGCCGAGGAGCTCGCGGCGGTCCTGAAGACCAGTAAGCCGACCGTCTACCGGCACATCAACAAGCTCAAGGCCCTCGACCTCCTCGAAGAGGTCGGTGGGGCGACCGACGGGAAGGGGCGGAAAGGCTATCGGCTCCGCTACGGCAACCTCGCACGGGCATGGGACTTCACCGAGGCGAACGCCCAGAACGCGCTCAAGCGCTACCGCGAGACGGTGAACCACTTGCAGGAGCTGATCGAGCATCGGCCGGTCGAAGGGCCGGCGACGAGCGGGCCGAGCGGTCGCGCTCCGCCACGCGGGCGGGGAGCGCGATGAGCGCCTCCGGCCCGGCCGCGAAGCGACCGGCGATCGCGCTCACGCCGGCGTCGCGCATTCGCGCGCGCTCCGCGGGACCCGACGAGAAGGCGATCGACTCGGTCGGCATCTTTCGAGGGCTTGTCTCGATCGGCGGCGACAACGCCCTCGCGATCGAGCTGGAGAGTTCCGACCGCGAGGAGCAGGGGCGCATCCGGCTCGTCCCGATCTCCGCGCTCCTCGCGATCGACATCCTCGAGGCGGCCAAGCCGGAAGAGGAGAAGCGGAGCGAGCCGTCGCAGAGCCCCGGCTACTTCCGCTAGCGACGGGCCCGGGACGGGCTTGCTGGGAGTTCCGCCGCGGCGCATCGCCGCGATTTCGAACCCAGGTCGTTGGCTTCGAAGGCCAACAGGATAGTCCAGGCTACCCCACAAGCCCGACGGCGGACGAGGGGGACCTTCGTATTTGGAGGTTCCTCACGGCATTGCTTTGGGATTTTATGCGGTCGCCCGGCCACCTCCCGCATCGTTCACC
>DATJUZ010000005.1:0-39974 GCA_035502035.1 Thermoplasmata archaeon | reverse complement strand
AGCTGTCGGCCGACGACGAGTTCTACCACGTCGTGCGGGGCGCCTACGACCTGGCCCGGGAGGACCATCGGGGCTACGAGGAGCACGTCGAGCGCGCGATCGCGCTCGAGCGGGACCCGGAGGCGGCGAAGTTCGTTCGCGGCTACCTGTGCGCCATGACGGGGAAGCGGGCAGAGGCCGAGCGGTTGCTCCCGCGGGCGAGCTCCTCCCCGGAGAAGTTTCGATACGCCGTGCTGCTCGCCTCGACCTACGCCGAGCTCGATGACCTCGACGAGTGCTTTGCGTGGCTCGAGCTCGGGTTCCGGACCCGGAGCCTTTCGCTCGAGAGCTTCCGGCTCGCCCCCCGGATGGCTCACGCCCGGCGGGACACGAGATTCACCGCCCTCCTGCGGCGGATGGAGCTTCCCTGACCGCTCGGCTCCGCTGACGTTCGCGACCGAGGGGTGCCTCCCGGCGATCCCGGGGGGAGGTACGGGGGAGGAGGCGCCGTGGGCTCCCCCCCCGACCGGCGGACGAGGACCCTGGGCTCCCCGAACCGCCTCCGCACGCCGCGGCCCGCGCCGCGGGGGATCCGGTGCGACGCGGCTCTACGAGCCGCGCGGGGAAAGCGAATGACCCTGCGCGCTCCTGAGGGGGGGATGACCGCCGCGGGCCCGCGGGGCTCCCCTCTGTACGGCCTTCCACCCGCGGCGCTCGGCCCTCAGGAGTCGGTGCTCCGTCACTGGACCGCTCCCGAGGGCCGGGCGCTCCTGACGAACCATCGGCTCGTGATGCTGAGCTGTCCCCGCCCGCTGCGCCGACGCGTCGAGTGGACGCTCGACCTGGCAGGCGTGCGGTCGCTCGGCGTCGCGAAGGTCCGGGGCCTCGTTCGCACGCGCGTCTCGATGCGCGGAGGGATCGGTGGGGGAGTGATCGGCCCCGGACGGATCGATCCGACCTACTCGGTCGTCGTGAACGGCACCGACGTCTTCATCGGCGATCCGCAAGCGTGCCAGGAGGTCCAGGCGTGGATCGATGACGCCCGGACAGCACGCTGCGTCGCCCGCTTCGGCCGCATGATCCCGTTCCAGCAGGGCTAGCGCGTCGCCGGGCCGGGTCTCCCGGGGCGCCGGTCGCCTCCCACGCAGGGCGTCGGCGGGAGATCCCCCCGCGGCCCCGGGCCACGACGGCCCGCTGCTCGAAGCGCCTCTTCGCGACCGGCCTGCCGGGGGTCAGGCGGACCGCTGGCCGAAACGGAAGTCCCGAGTATCGATCACGTCGAACGGATTCCCGTCGGGATCGGTCAGGGTGACGTAGTCGTGGTCGGGTCGCGCGGGCTGGATCACCCGAGCGCCGAGCGCGACCAGCCGTCGTACCTCGGCCTCCGGGTCGGAGGAGTAGAGGTCGAGGTGGGTCCAGTAGACGCCGGTCGGGCCGACGGGGTCCTTCTGCAGGGAAAGGTTCGGCCCGACGTTCTCCGGGTCGTGGAGCACGGCCCAGTCGTCGGAAGGGGGCTCTCGGAGCTCGTAGCCGAGGGCCGCGCCCCAGAACGCGAGCATCTCCTTCCAGTTCTTGCAGTCGATGACGATCGACCCGACCCAGACCGTGCGCGCGAGGGCCATGGCCCGCCGGAGGCGGCCGAGTATGTAACGGGTCGACACCCCCGGACAGCTCCCCGGGCACCAGCGGCGCCCAGAGGGTCCTGCCCGCGCGGCGACGCACCGTAGGGGGGTCGTATCGTGGGGCGGGGGGAGCCTTCGGTCCCAACGAAGATCGCGCGGGGGAGCTCGGGCCCCACGTCGCCGTCGGCTACGCCTCGGAAGAGACCGCCCGCCGCCGTCCCGACTGGCGAACGGAACGACGCCTCGCCGCGACCCGAAGGAAGCGATCCTTGCGATTCTTCCGGCGCGCCGCGGGCGACCTGCGCTTGCGTAGCCTCTTCGTCACGGGATCCCAGCCTCCGCTCCGAGGCGTCCCACGCCGCGGCGAGGAGATAATGCCACTCACCCGCTCCGAGGATCGACCTCGGCGCGGAGACCATGGAGCCCGGCCCGCCGGGGCGGCGCGGCCGCCCGCGGCGCCACGTGCTCACCAGCGACGCAGGGCCTGCGTGATCTGCTTCCTCTCCGCGCGGGTCTGGTGCGGGGGAGCGTTGCGCGTGTACGCCGTACAGGCGCAGGCGCGGCAATGGTTGTCCGGGCCGTGGAGGCGTCGCTGGTGCAGACAACCCGGCGTTTCGCATTCCGTCGTCATCGAGTAGGCCGCTATGGAGCGCCGCACCACCTTAAGCTGCACCTGTGACCGCCGTCGCTCTTCGTCCGCGGGCGACGGACCTCCGCTCCGTCCCCGGCCTCGGGCCGACCGGCACGGGGTGTGGCCCGGTCCGTGCTCGGCGCCCGATCCTCCCGGCGACGCCCGGGCCCCGGCTCCCGGGCACTTCGGGGACCGGCTTCCGGGAACGCGGCGGGGCACCCGGCCCTCGGAACGACCTTAATCGTGGGGGCTCCGTTGCGGTCGCGTGGCCCGGCCGCGTCGCCAGCTCGCCGCGCTGATGCTGACGGACCTCGTCGGCTACTCGGCGCTCGCCCACCGGAACGAGGTGCGCGCGCTGGAGGCCGTCCGCCACCACGAACGCCTGGTCCGCTCGCACGTGGCGGCCCGCCGCGGACGGGTCGTCAAGACGCTGGGGGACGGGCTCCTGGTCGAGTTCTCGAGCGCCCTGGACGCCGTCGCGGCGGCGGTGGACGTACAGCGGGCGACGGTCCGACGCGCTCCGCGGCAGGACCCGGACGGTTTCCGCGTCCGGATCGGGGTCCACCTCGGGGACGTCGTCCGCCGGGGGAGCGACCTGCTCGGCGATGCCGTCAACATCGTCGCACGGATCGAACCCCTCGCGCGGCCGGGGGAGGTCTGCGTCTCCCAGCAGGTCCTCGATCAGGTCCGCAACAAGACCGACCTGCGTTTCGTCCCGATCGGGAGCCCGCGGCTGAAGAACATCGCCTCCCCGATACCGCTCTATCGCATCGTCGTCGGGAGCGGCCCCGAGGCGCCCGCGCCGGCCCGCGAGGAGCTGCCGCGCGTCGCGGTGCTCCCGTTGACCAACCTCAGCGGTCGCGGCGAGGAGGAGTACTTCGCCGACGGGGTGACGGAGGAGCTGATCCAGATGCTCTCCAAGTTCTCGGGTCTCCGGGTCATCGGTCGGTCGTCGGTGATGCGGTTCAAGGGGACCGACCGGGGCCCGACCGACGTCGCCAAGGAGCTCGGGGCGAGCGCGCTCGTCGAGGGCAGCATCCGCAAGGACGGCGCCCGCGTCCGCGTCAACGCGCGGCTCCTCGACCCGACGAGCGCGGAGACCCTCTGGTCGGGGGAGTACGACCGCGAGAACCGCGACCTGTTCGCCCTGCAGTCGGAGATCTCCGAGCGCGTGGCGAAGGCCCTCGAAGTGGAGATCGTCCGGAAGGAGCCGGGCGCGCCTCCCCCCGTCGGTCGCACCGACTCGGTCGCGCACACCTACCTGCTCCGGGGGCGCCACCTGCTGAACGCACGGACGGACGAGGCGCTGCGGGCGTCGTTGGTCGCCTTCCGGGGCGCCCTGCGCCGCGAGCCCCGCTTCGCCCGGGCCTACGCGGGGATCGCCGACGCCTACAGCAACCTCGCCTGGCTCGAGTTCGTACGGCCCGGTCGTGCGTTTCCTCGTGCCCGGGCCGCGGCGCTCCGCGCGATCGAGCTCGACCCGGAGCTCGCCGAGGCCCACGCGTCGCTCGGGTTCGTGCAGCTCCTCTACGACCGTGCCTGGACCGACGCGGAGCGGGCGTTCCGTCGCGCGATCGAGCTGAACCCGAGCTATCCGACGGCCCACCAGTTCTACTCGGACCTGCTGAAGGCCGAGGGACGGTTCGACGAGGCTGAGGCCCAGGTGCGCCGAGCGCTCGAGCTCGACCCGCTCTCGCTGTCCATCAACACCGCGCTCGGCCACGTCCTTTACCTGGCGCGGAGGTACGACGAGGCGATCCGGCAGTACCGGCGGGCGCTCGACCTCGATCCCGGCTTCGCCCTTGCCCACCTCTGGTTCGGGCGACCGTACCTCGAGAAGGGGGCCTACGACCGGGCGATCCGGGAGATCCGGATCGCCGTGCGCCTGTCGAAGGAGAGCACGATGAGCCTCGCCGTCCTGGGACACGCCTACGCCTCGGCGGGCCGGCCGCGCGAGGCGCGCCGGGTCCTGGAGCGGCTGCTCGTGCGCGGACGCTCGCGCTACGTGCCGTCGTACTGGATCGGCCTGATCCACGTCGGGCTGGACGACCTCGACCGGGCGTTCGCCTGGCTTTCCCGGGCCGCGCGCGAGCGTTCCGCCTGGCTCGCTTGGGTCAAGGTCGAACCCCGGTTCGACCGGCTGCGCTCGGACGCGCGCTACCCGCGGCTGCTCCACCGGCTGGGGCTCGACTGAGCCGAGGGAGGACGGACCCCCTCGGCCAGGGGTCGGGGCCCGGGCCCGCGGAGTCGTCCGCCCGGTGCGGACCCGCTCCGCGGCCGCGCGCAGGCTTATGCCGAGCGGGAGGTTCACTGCGGGTCGGGCCGGCGCCCGCCGGCCCGGGGTGGTCGATGTCCCGGGTCAACCGCCAGTGGCTCGTCACGCACCACACCGACGGGGCGATCACCCCGGCGAACTTTCGGTGGGTCGAGGGGCCGGTACCCTCTCCGGAGAACGGCGAGTTCCTCGCCCGGAATCTCTGGTTCTCCTTCGACCCGACCCAGCGGTTCATGGTGGCGCGCGGGGACGACGGCGGTCCGGCGGACGGGGCCATCCCGGAGGGGCAGGTGATGAGTTCGATCGCCGTCTCCGAGGTGCTCGAGTCGCGCCACCCCGAGTTCTCCCCGGGTGATCTCGTGCACGGGCACATGGGGTGGGAGGACTACACCGTCACCGACGGACGGTCGTTCACGCCCAGCTACCGGCTTCCCGAGGGCGTCCCGCCGAACTGGGCCCTCGGCGTCCTCGGGCTCACCGGCCTCGTGGCGTACTTCGGGGTTCATGAGGTCGCGCGACCCCGTCGCGGGGAGACGATCGTCCTGTCCGCGGCCGCGGGAGGGGTCGGGTCGATCGCGACGCAGCTCGCGAAGATCCACGGGCTGCGCACGATCGGCATCGCCGGCTCGGCCGCCAAGTGCGACTGGCTCGTGCGGGAAGGGCAGGCGGACGCCGCGATCGACCACCGGAGGGAGGACGTCGGGGCTCGGCTCGCCGAGCTGTGCCCGGAGGGGATCGACATCTTCTTCGACAACGTCGGCGGGGCGCTCCTCGACCTCGCCCTTGAGCGCCTGCGCCCGGGCGGTCGCGTTGTCCTCTGCGGAGCGACCTCGCGCTACGCAGCGCGCCCGCCCCTCCCCGGACCGACGAACTACCTCGCGCTGGTCATGGTCAACGGACGCATGGAAGGCCTGCTCGGACGCGACCTGCTCCCTCGTCGCGCCGAGGCGACCGCGGCGATGCTGCCGTTGCTGCGCTCCGGTCGCCTGAAGTCGCAGGAGGATGTTCTCGAAGGGCTGAGGCAGGCACCGAACGGGCTCGCCCGTCTGTACGCGGGAGAGAACCTCGGTAAGCAGCTCCTCCGGAACGACCGGCCCCCCGAGGGCTGAGGCCCCCACCCCCGGGTCACTGGAGCGCCTCGCGCCCGGGCACCGGCACGTCGCTCCGCTCCGTGCGGGTCCGCCGCCTGAGGAGGCAGCGCTGCCCGAGGGAGCCGTGGGCGGGCCTACTCGCGGCGGGGGCGACGTCGCCGCCGGTCGGCGGCGTCGGAACGATCGTCGTCGTCACCGTCGTCGTTCCGACGGTACGTGCGACGAGGCGGACCACGGGAGGCTCCCCGAGGCGGCCCGCGACGGGGACCCCGGTCGTTGTCCTCTCGGAACCGGCCTCCCGACCGCTGGAACCGGGGGACGAAGCCCCGCGAGAAACCGCCCGGCCGCCCGCGCGGACCCGGGCGATCACCGCGGGGACGCGGCGGGAGCGTGAAGCGGTTGCCGCAGTTGGTGCAGGCGCCCGTCACATTGCCCTCGGCGTCCGTCGAGAACGTGAGCTGCCCACCGCACTCGCGGCACGGCCGGCCCCGTTGTGGCGGGAACCCGCCGGCTCGGTCGCGCCCCCGGAACGGGGGCGCCCGCTCGAAGCGGGTCTCCCGGGGCTCCGGGGCCGTGCGGTACTCGACGGCCTCGCCGCACGAAGGACACGCGGCCTTCGCGAACTCTGCCGTCCACGTCTCGAGGACCATCGACGTTCCGCACTCGGCGCAGTCGGGACCGGGGATCGTCGCGATCCCGGGAGCCGCTCCCGCTGGCGCGTCGTCCCCGGCGATCTCCCCTGCGCCGGCGGCTCGGGAGGCGGGAGCCGACGCGTCCGGAGCCGACCCCGGCTCGACGACCGTGAACGTGCCTCCGCACGCGCTGCAGGTGCCCTGGACGGCCCGCACGGCGTGCGGCGAAAACTCGGCGGCCGCCCCGCAACCCGGACACGCTGACCCCATAGCTATCGCAGAGTGGTGGGTGAGCACCCTCTTTAGCTACCCCTCTCCGCCCGGGGGCCGCCGTCGCCTTCCGCCCGGAAGCCCGCGGGGGCGGGGCGGGCGCCGGCGCCCCGAGCCGCTCCGGCACCGATCTCCTCGACGGACGGTCCGCGACGGAGGCCCGCGAGGCGGCGAATCCGTTATCGGCGGGCCGACCGTCGAGCGGTCGGATGGACGGCACGCGCACCGCCGGGGTCCCGCCGTCCCTGCTGGGCATCACGTTCCGTCGCGCGACCGTCAGCGGTCGGTTCTTCCTCGTCTACGGGACCGTCGTCTCCGTGTTCCTCGGCTCGGTGCTCGCGCTCGTCTCGAGCTCCGCGTTCGCGAGCGCGTTCCCGCTCTTCCTCCCGATCTTCGGCGTCGTCGGCTCGATGGGGGGCCTGACCGTGTTCACGAGCGACCGGACGAAGGGGGTCCTCGAGTACCTCCTCGCGTACGGGGTCTCCCCGCGACGGATCTTTGTCGAGATCCTCCTCACCAGCCTCGCCCTGGTGACGATCGTCGTCGGCGTCGCCGTCGGGGTGGGGCTGGGGCTCTACGTCGGACGGGGGCATCCGGTGACCGTCCCCCTGCTCCTCGGGCTCGGGCTCTACGGGGTGCCGATGGCCTATGCCTGCGCCGCGTTCGCCGCGAGCGCCGGTATGTACTGGACCGCGCTCTCGTCCCCGCGCCAGGGGATGAGCAGCCCGATCGGGCTGATCCCGATGGTCGGCATCCTGCCGGCGCTGGCGACCCTGGGCGCCATCATCGCCCTCGGGCTCTCGGGCGGCGGCAGCACGGAGGAGCTCGAGGTCCTCGGCGCCGGCTTCGCCATCCTCGCGGCTGTCGTCCTGGCCCTGCTCGCCCTCCTCGGACGCCTGTTGCGCCGCGAGCGGCTGCTATCACCGGCCTAGGAGGACGGGGAGCGGCATGAGCGGCGGGATCGACTGCCGGTCGGTGAGCTCCGGCTACCTCGGTTCGACCGTCCTGCAGGACGTCTCGTTCCGCGCCGACGAGCCGGGGATCTACGTCGTGCTCGGGCCGAACGGGGCGGGCAAGACGACGCTGTTCCGGACCGTGGCGGGGATCCTCCGGCCCTCCCACGGGGAGATCCGCGTCGCCGGCGAGCCGGTCGAGCACGCGACGGCGCGCGAGCACCTCCACTACCTCTCGCACACCGACGGCCTGCCGGACGGCCTCCGGGTGCGCGAGGCGCTCCGGTTCTACGCCCGCGTGGAGCGGGCAGGCCCGTCGGACGTCGAGCGGGTGCTCGACCAGCTGGAGATTCGGGAGCTCGAGGATCGGTTCCCGTCGCAGCTCAGCGCGGGCCAGCGCAAGCGCGCCTCCCTCGCGCGCGTGTTCCTGCGGGAGCGCGAGATCTACCTCCTGGACGAGCCGACGGCGAACCTCGACCCGAAGGTCGCCCGCGAGATCCGCTCGCTGATCCTCCGGCTGAGCCAGGAGAAGATCGTGCTCTACTCCTCGCACAACCTGTTCGAGGCGCGCGAGATCGGTCGGTACGTCCTCGCGCTCAAGGCCGGCAGGATCTCGCTCTTCGATCGACTCGAGAACGTGCGCTCCGCCCGATTCGTCCTCGGGATCCGGCTCCTCGACGCGCCCCCGGCGCTCGACGGCTTCGCGCGCGAGGGAGACTACTTCCTCCGGGAGCTCGGTGGCCCGGAAGAGGTCCCGGCGATCCTCCAGGGTCTGCTCCAGCGGGGCCTTCGGGTCCGGGAGGCCCGCGAGATGGAGAACCCTCTCGAGGACCTCTTCGCCTGACGGCCGCCCGACGGAGGGGCCCGCGGCCGTACCCGAGAGCGCGGGACGCCTCGAGCTGATACGCTCCGGACGCTCCTGAGGGGCGTGCGCGCCGGCGCCACGGTCGAGCGGCTCCTTCGCTCGTCCGAGCCGGGGCTCCGGTGGAAGGTCCGTCATCAGGTCCTGGGGGAGGCCCCGGACGCTCGCGGGATGGTCGCGCTCGGCCGGGAGGTCGCCCGCTCGCCGCGGGTCCGGAGCCTCCTCGGACGTCGGGGGATCCTCGGCCGGCCGGGAACGTCGCGCGGCGTCTACAACTATTGGCAGGGGTGCCAGTGGGTCCTCGAGCATCTCGCCGACCTCGGCTATCCCCCGGGCGACCGCGAGCTCGAGCCGATGCGCGACCGCGTCCTCGACCTCTGGCTCCGCCCGTCCTACTATCGCGAGCTCCGCGGCGCGGTGCGTCCGCGTGCCGTGGGGGTCCCGCTGCTCCGGGGCCGCTATCGACGCTGCGCCTCCCAGCAGGGGAACGCGCTCCTCGCGCTCACGGCGCTAGGCCTGGACGACGGGCGGTGCGCGGACCTCGCGGAGCGCCTGGTCCACTGGCAGTGGCCGGACGGCGGCTGGAACTGCGACCGGGACCCCTCGGCCGATACCTCCTCGTTCCTCGAGACGCTCCTGCCGATGCGGGGGCTCGCGCTCTACGGCCGGCTCGCCGGCCGGCCGGCGTCCCGCGCCGCCGCGCGTCGCGCGAGCGAGGTCTTCCTCAGCCGGCGTCTCTGTCGCCGCCGCTCCGACGGGGCGGTCATCCGGCCCACGTTCGTCCGGCTGCACTACCCGCTGTACTACCACTACGACGTGCTGGGCGGGCTCCGGGGGATGGTCGATGTCGGACGGATCGGCGACCGGCGCTGTCACGAGGCGCTCGACCTGCTCGAGAGCAAGCGACGGGCGGACGGGGGCTGGCCCGCCGAGGAGAAGTTCTACCGCTACACCCCCGGACGCTACACCGCGGGCGGGGAATCGGTCGACTGGGGCGGGGTCGGCGCCCGACGAGCGAACCCGTGGGTCACCGCGGACGCGCTCGGGGTGCTCCGGGCCGCGGGCCGGCTCGAGCTCTGAGAGGCCTCCGCCGACCCGTCGGGAGGCGCCGCCGACACCAGGCGTACCGACCGGGAACGGTCGTCAGCGACCGGAGGGCGGCAGCCGCGTGAACCACCACTGATTGCCCCAGGGGTCCGCGACGCCTCCACGACGGTCGCCGTCCGGCTGGTCTTCCGGGACCCGGACGCTCTGCGCCCCCGCCGCGAGGGCCCGCCGATGGGAGAGGTCCGCGTCGGCGACGTAGAGATGGACCATCGCCGGGAACGGCGGCGCGCCGGCGGGCGCGTCCGCGAGCATCACGACGGCGTCCGCGACGCGGACCTCCGCGTGGCGCACGCGGCCCTCCGGGTCGCGCTGCACGTACGCCAGGCGACCGTCCAGGGCCCGTTCCAGGAACTCGATGAGCGCTCCGGCGTCCCGCACGACGAGGTACGGTGCGAGCCGGGGCGTCCGCGTGGGCTCCATCGACCCCGTCGGCCCCGCCCCGCTCGCCCCGCGGCCGCCCGTCATTACGGTCCGCCCCGTCGGGCCGCCGCCCCGACGTCGATCCACGTCATCTCCGGCGGCTCCGTGTTCCGCTGCCAGAGCACCGCGATGATCTCCCCGAGGTGGTGGGCCTGCTCGAGTGTCGCCTGGAGGATCCCGTCGGAGGCGACGAACCGGCCCCGCATCCAGAAGACCTTCGCCGGCCGGGCGAGGTCGCGCGCGGTCACGTCGGCGAGGTAGCCCAGGATCGCGGCCCGGACCCGTCGGTAGTAGGGGGCGAACGACGCCCAGTCCTTCGGCTTGCGTGCGGCCTCCGTGAAGAGCGGCTCGAGGTCGGCGTCCCGGTTCCGCCCTTGCAGGATGTAGCCGAGCCAGACCTCGTGGACGTTCAGGATGTGGACGAGGGTCCCGAAGATCGACTGGTGGCCGATCTCCCGCCGCCGGTTCGCCACCGACCAGGGCAGCCGCCGCGCGGCGCGCACGTACCGGTCGAGCACAGCGAGGTTGTAGGCGTACAGGCGCCGGGCCTGGACCGGCGAGAGGACCTCGCGCGCGCTCGTTATCGGCGGTCTCGCCATGGTGCGCCGAGGACCATCCGCCCCCCCTACTTGGCGGCGCCCCCGACGCCGGCGGCACCAGCGGAGCGCGCCGGGGGGGCCGGGGACGTGCGCCTGAAAGCGCAAATAGGCCGGCCGAATGTGCGGAACGATGCACGGGCCGGAGCCGACCGGTCCCCACTTCGGGTTGCCCCCCGACGAGATCCGGCCCGACGAGGTCGTCCTCCATCACTGGCCGGCGCCCGAGGGCCGGGGCGTGCTGACGAACATCCGCTGCGTCCTGTTGAGCCACCCGCAGCCGATCCACCGCGAGGTCGAGTGGAGCGTCGACCTCGAGAAGGTCGTGGGACTCGCGGTCGAGGAGCTCCCCCAGCAGTTCCCGGGGGTCACGCCCGATTATGGGGTGCTCGTCAACGAGACGGTCGTCTACGCCGGGGGCCCCAATCTCTGCGCGGAGATCCAGCAGAAGATCGACGACGCCCGCGTCACCCGATGCCTGGCGACCGTCGGCCGGCTGCTGCCGTACAACGGCCCGAAGACGTAACGACGGGACCCTACCGGCTCCTGCGATCGACCCCGTCCAGGAAGTCGCCGAGGACCGCCATGAACCGCTCCCGCTCCTCCCAGAACGGCAGGTGCGAGCTCTGCTCGAACGTCACGGCGCGGGCGTTCGGGATCCCGTCCCGGATCTGCGCGGCGACCACCGGGGTCACCTCGTCGTAGCGTCCTCCGAGGACGAGCGTCGGGGCGCGGATCCGTCCGAGCTCGCCGGAGAGGTCGATGTCGCGGATCGTCCCGGTGATCGTGAACTCGCTCGGGCCGTTCATCACGCCGTAGACCGGGTGCGACAGGCCGGCTTCGAGCGTTCGCTGCAGCTCCTCGGGCCAGGTCGGGAGCCGACAGAGGTAGCGCCGGTAGAACTCCATCGCGGCGGCCTGGTACTCCGGGCTCGACGTCCTCCCCTCCGCCTCGCAACGGTCGAGGGTCCGCTGCACCTCCGCGGGCAGCGTGCGGCGCAGCCGGTCCATCTCGGCGCTCGCGAGGGGAACGCTCGCGAGCCCGCCGATCGTCGTCAGGCTCCGCAGAACCTCCGGGTGGGCCAGGGCGACCGCAATCGCGAGCAGTCCGCCGTAGCTCGAGCCGACGAGGTGGACCCGGCCCAGTCCCAGCTGCGCGCGAACCGCTTCCGTCTCGGCCACGTGGTGTTCGAGCGAGAACAGCCGGTGGTCCGACGGCACCTCGGACCGTCCGCACCCCAGCTGGTCGAACAGGACGACCCGGTATCCCCGCCCCGCGAGATCGCCGAGCGGGACGAGGTAGTCGTGGCACATCCCGGGGCCTCCGTGCAACCCGAGCACCGGCGGCCCGTCGTCGGGACCGAACGAGCGGAAGTACTGCCGATGACCGAGGATCGGGAGGAATCCCTCGGCGGGGTGCGCGGGCACGGCCGGTGCGAGGAGGGTCGACTAGTTGAACCCGGGCCCCGGGCAGCCGCCGGGGTCGTCGATAGCCCCGCCGGGGGCGGTCGTGGGGAGGGGTCGGAAAAAAAGAGGGGAGGCCGCGGCCTTCCGACCGCGGCCCGAGCGGGGCTGACGCGAGGTCGTTACGGGGCCCCCTGCTGCGGCGGAGCCGGCGGGGACGGGGGCATCGGTGCGGAGACAGCGCCCGGGGGCGGCATCGTCGAGGAGGGCCCCGCGGGGCGCTTCGAGCGGCCCCGCAGCAGCATCACGAGCGCCACGACCACGACGGCCGCGACGACGATCCCGGCCACGAGGAGCAGCGGGAAGCCGCCCCCGCCGGACGACGGGGACGCGATCGCGCTGTACTGGGTCTGGGCGACCGACACCGGCTCCGGGCCGGCGTTGAGCGCCAGGCTGGGCGCGCCCGGGGCGCTCGCGGCCGACGAGAGGTTGCCGGCGACGTTCGCGCCGACGAACCCCGGTCCGGCAGCGTAGAACGTCGACTCGGCGTTCGTGCCGCCGAGGCTCAGGCCGGGCGCGGCGACCGCCGGCCCGCCCGGACCGGCCGGCTCGTCACCGGAGAGGCCCGAGAAGATCGTGCTGTAGACATCGCTCGAGCTGAACAGAAGTCCGTCGCTCGCGGTGAAGTTGCCGCCCGAGAACGTCAGGTAGATCTCCTGGACCGTGATCGTCTTCGCCGGGCTGGTGTAGTTGTCGTAGAGGACCCGGGTGCCGTTGTCGGTGCCGTTGACCTCGAGCGTACCGGACGCGGCGACCGTGCCGGGCGCCCAATGGCTCGCCGAGGCGCTGGTCCCGTTGATGTCCCCGCTCAAGCTGTAGCCGCTGATGTAGTGGCCGCTCGCGGTGAACGGCTCGCTGGCCGTCCAGTTGTCCCCGACGCTGGGGTCGGTGGGGACGATCCCGAGCGGCGAACTGAAGGCGATCTGGGCCGACTCCGACCCCCCGAGGTCGAAGTTCTCGTTGATCGTCTCGGTGACGGGTCCCTCGGGGACCTTCAGCGCGATGTTGCCGGAGATGTTGAACGCCTCGTG
This sequence comes from Thermoplasmata archaeon, assembly GCA_035502035.1. Classification (GTDB taxonomy): domain Archaea; phylum Thermoplasmatota; class Thermoplasmata; order Lutacidiplasmatales; family UBA184; genus Lutacidiplasma. Next base: position 27,042 of record DATJUZ010000005.1, on the reverse strand, counting down.
GCTCGCGGCGTTCAGGACCGCGACCGCGGCCGGGCTCCCCGGGTAATCCGGACCGGCGGTCAGGGTGACCGTGCCGGGGGTGACGTTGGTGTACCCCGCGGAGAGCTCGTGGCCGCTCACCGAGAACGAGAGCGTCTCGGCGACACACGGCGAGGTCGTCTCGCAGATCGCCTCGCTGAACGAGGCGGAGACGGAGACGCCGGTCTCGAGCTCGAGCTCGGTCTGGGTCAGGGAGACGTTGGTCTCCGTGTAGATCACGACCCAGGAGGCCCCGATGTTCCAGCTCAGGGAGGTGACCTCGTCGGTCGTCGAGGTGCCGTTGGGGCAGACGGCGCCGGTGCAGCTGTACACCGACGAGAGCGAGCCGCCGAACGCCCACTGGTACGGGCTGCCGGATGCCGGCGCCACCGCGGCAGAGGGGGCGGACGACGGCGCGGCCGCTGCCACGGCCGGTACCAGGACCGCGCAGAGCATCGCGAGCGCTATGCTGACAGTCGTCACGAGGCCCAGACGCCGAGGTTCGCGGTTCATCCACATACGATGGCAGACCGCGCGAACTAGCAGGCCCCCCCGTCAAAAACCTTCCGACGGGCGTGCCACGCCGCCGGACGGGTGCCCCGGCCCCCCCCTCTCGCGTCGGGAGCGCGCCGGACTGGGAAGAGGAGTCCCGCGCTAGCGCCGGAGGCGCTGGCGGTGGGCGCGCGCGGCCGGACGGCCCACCGCGACCCCGCACCGACGCGCGAGCCGCCGATGCTCTGCCGGCGAGATCCACTCGACCTGGAGGTAGTCGAGGAGCTGGCGGTCGGTCATCCCGATCCGTCGGCCCTCCTTCACCGTGAAGCGATACGCCTCGATCTCGCTCGGGGCGTCGACGTAGCTGAGCTTCGGGTAGAACAGCGGCCTCCGCGCGCGGAACTGCTTCACGTGGCAGAGCTCGTGGACGATGTCCAGATAGATCGTCCGGAAGTCGCTGTCCCGGAGGTGATGGGTGCTGATCAGGAGGTGGCCGTCGACGTCGCTCGTCCCCATGTAGCCGAACCGCGCGGAGAAGAACTCGACCTTGAGCCCGGCGAGGACCCGGGACGCCCGCGTCCCGAACAGCTCGCGGATCGGGGGAAGGGCGTCGAACCCCCGGAAGAACCGGGTGAACGGCCAGAGGCGCGTGGGCCCGACCCGCTCGATGCGGACGCCCAGCTGGGACTCGGTCGCCACCGCTCCTCCCCTTCAGGGAGGGGACGACCGTCAAAGGGCTTGCCCATCGCCCGACGCGCGGAGCCAGCTCCTGCCGGCTCGGCTGTCGAGCCAGGGACGGGCCGACGTGCAGCCTACCGTGCGCGAGCCGCCCGGCGCCGGCGGCGGGCGGCCGCCCGCGCGGCGAGGAAGCGCCGGGTCTCGGCCTCGTCCGCCCGAACGAGCCGCCCGAGCTCGCGGACCGGCGACCGGTGGCGGTCGACCCGGACGTCCACCCAGCGGTCCGACCAGCTCGGAAGGAACCACGGCTCGCGGTGGACGACCACGAGCGCGGAGGACTCCGTGCCGCGACGGTCTCCTCCCTCGGCCGCGCCCGCCTCCAGCGCACGCCAGAGGCGCCGGGCGAGCGGCCCGCGGGCGCCCTCGAAGGCGCGGGCCATCGCGGGCACGACCTCCGCCGAGGCCAGCAGGTTCCCCTGGCAGCTGAAGCCGTCCCCCAGGACGTGCCCGGCGTGCTCGAGGCACTTCGTCCCGGTCCAGGCGGCGACGCGTCCGCGCCGGTCGACGACCCCGAGCTGCCGGTGCTGGCGCTGGCGGTCCGGCGTGGTGAGGCGACGGACGACCTCCTCGGCGCTCCGGCCGGCGCGGAGGAGCTCGAGCCCGCGGGGGCCGTAGTAGTAGTTCGAGTTCGCCTGGGTCGCGACGGCCCCGACGCGCCACTCGGCCCAGGGCACCGTGGCGCCGACGCTCGCCGGCTTGGTCGCGACCGCCACCCCCCAGAAGCGGCGCTCCGGATCGCAGGCGACGATCGAGAACGTTCCGTACCTCCCTCGGCCGTACATCGCCTCGCGGGAGCGCCGCGAGGCTATGAAAGGCCCCGCGGGCCGGGGCCGGCCGTCCGAGCCGTTCGCCCCGTGGTCCGCCGTACCGGGCGACCAAGGGTCATTATACACGACCCCGATGCCGGCGGGGGAGTCCGCGGTTGACCCGGGGAGGCCGTTCCAGCCACCGCAGGACGGCGCTCGCCGTCCTCGTGCTCGCGGGGATCGCCCTCGCCCCGGCGCTCGCGGGTTCGCTCGCACCACCGCTCGTGGGCCGGGGCGTCGGCTCCGGGACTTCGCGCGCGCCGGTCACGACCGGGGGCGTCGAGGCTCCCGCGGTGATGCCCCTCGGCATTGCCCACACCTCGAAGACGCTCGTCCTGTTCAACAACACGGTGCACGCGGGCAACGACCTCAACGTCTCCGAGGGAACCGCCCCCGAGGGGCTCGCCTACGACTCGAAGGACGGCACGCTCTGGGTCACCGCCCAAGGCTCGAACGCACTCGCCCAGGTCAACCTGACCACGAACGCCGGCGTGCGGATGCTCCCGTCCAACTACGAGCCGTGGGGCGTCGCCTACGACAACCTCAGCGACGAGCTGTTCGTCGCGCAGACCAGCATCGACAGCGCGACCGCCTACGACGCCTCGACCGGGGCGATCGTCGGGACCGTGCACCTCGGGGTGGAACCGGAGTCGGTCGCCTTCGACTGGCGCACCGACCAGGTCTACTTCGCGAACTACGGGAGCGCGAACGTCAGTGTCGTGGACGCGAGCACGCTGGTCGTCGCCGCGAACGTGACGGTGCCGAGCGAGCCCCGGGCCCTCGTCTACGACCCGGCGGCCGGGGCCGTCGTCGTCGCGAGCTACACGGGGGCGGCGCTCTCGTTCGTGGACGAGACGACCCACGCGATCGGCCTCTCGACCACGGTCGCTTTCCCCGAGGCGCTCGCCTACGACGGGCCGGACCAGCGCCTCTACGTTTCCAACGGCTCGGGGGTCTACCCGGTGAACGCCACGACCGCCTCGTTCGGCACCGTGATCCCGTCGAGCGTCACCGCGCTGAGCCTCGCCTACGACGCCGGGGCGGCCAGCCTCTACGCGCTGGACGAGGGAGTCGGCGGCGGCGGCCAGGTGCAGGTCGTGCCGACGCTGTCGGACGAGGTGAGCAGCACGGTCCCGCTGCCGGTCTACAGCTACCCGGCGGCGATCGTCGACGACGCGGGCCAGGGGCTCGTCTCCGTCGCCGACGCGAACGCGCTCTACTGGGTCGGCTACAACGTCACGGAGATCTCGACCTCCTCGAACACCGTCGTCGGCTCGACCGGCCTGCAGCACCTGCCGCTCTCGGAGGTCTACGTCGCCCCCCACCACGCCGTGTTCGTGTACGACGGAGGCACGGGCGAGCTCTACGAGGTCGACGACGCGAGCACGACGGTCGAGGGCTCGGTGTTCGTCGGGTTCTCCCCGGAAGGGATCGGATGCCCGGGCGCGTTCCTCTGCCAGGGGATCGCCTACGACCCGGTCCACGACACCGTGTTCGTCGACTACTACAGCTTCGTCCGCTACGGCATCGCCGCCGTCAACGCGAGCACCCTCGCGGTCACGGACGTCGCCTCGGGCAGTGACGCCGAGGTCGCCTGGGCGGGGATCGCGGTCGCCCCGGAGGACAATCTCGCGTTCGTCGCCAACTTCACCGGCGGGAACGTCACCGTGGTCAGCACCGAGGACGACGCGATCGTCGGCTCGATCACGGTCGGCTCCCATCCGCTCGGGATGGTCTACGACCCCGCGCGCGACTACGTCTTCGTGGGGAACTCGGAGGGGAGCACGGTCTCGGTGATCGACGCGAGCGAGGAGGACGTCATCCACACGGTCACGGTCGGCGGGATGCCCGCCGGCGAAGCCTACGACCCGGCCGACGGGGAGGTCTACGTCGCGAACTCCGGCGCGACGAACAACCTCACGGCGATCAACGCGACCGGCTTCTGGGTCGCGGCCAACATCTCCCTCGACGCGACGGGGACCCCCCAGGGGGTCGCCTACGATCCGACGGACGACGTCCTCGAGGTGACGCTGTCGGGGACGACGACGTTCCCCGGCGAGGTCAGCTTCGTGAGCGGGAGCTCCCCGACCTACATCGGGATGGTGGAGGACGGCTCGACGAACGCGGGTGGGGCGATCGTCTACGACACGGGAGTGGGAGCGAGCTTCGTCGCCGACTACATGCCGGGGACGATCTCCGTGATCGTCTGGGGCTCGAAGGCGACGCCGACCTACTCGGTCGCCTTCGACGAGTCCGGGCTCGCCCCGTCGACCCCCTGGTCGGTGACGCTGCAGGGCACCCTCGGTAGCTCCACGGGCACGTCGGTCGGCTTCACCGAGCCGAACGGCTCCTACGCGTTCACGATCGGCGTTGTCGACGGCTACAGTCCCAACGTCACCGGCGGCACCGTTCACGTCCGCGGCCTCCCGGTGACCTGGACGGTGGTCTTCACCCCGACCGCGCCGCCCGAGTGGACGGTCTCGTTCACCGAGAGCGGCCTCCCGGCCGACACGTCCTGGACGGTGACGCTCGGGGGGACCCCGATGACCGAGACGACCTCCACGATCGCGTTCTCCGAGCCGGCCGGTACCTACGGCTTCACGATCGGCTCGGTGACGGGCTACACGGCGAACGTCACGAGCGGAGCGGTGACCGTCGTCGACGCGGCGGTCGGCTGGGACGTGAGCTTCGCCGCGAACGGCCCGGCGGAGCAGACGGTCAGCTTCGTCGAGCAGGGGCTCCCGCCCGGGAGCTCGTGGTCGGTGACGTTCGCGGGCCTGCTGCAGACCGGCGCGACCAGCACGATCGCCTTCGAGAAGGCGGCCGGGACCTGGGCGTTCAACGTCTCCGGCCCGTCCGGCTACTCGGCGAGCCCCGCGTCCGGGGTCGTGGTCGTCCACGGGGTCGCCGTCCAGAGGATGATCAACTTCACGGCGACGCCGTCGTCGTCGCCGTCGACGTTCCTCGGGCTGCCGGGGGACTCGGGCTACGCCCTGCTCGCCGGCGGGTTCGCGGTCCTCGCCGCCGTGGCCCTCCTGCTCGCCCGCCGCCGGCGGCGCCGGCCGACCCCTCCTCCGGCCCCCTCGGTGACAGGACCGGCACCGCCTCCGCCCGAGGCGGGCGGATGAGCGGCCGCGCGGGCCGGCGATAGCGAGTTAGGGCCGCGGGCGGTCGCCCGCCCCGGCCGGTCGACGGGGTCCGATGGAGGTCGCGGTCATCGGAGGCGGGATCGTCGGCCTCTTTGCGGCGCGCTACCTGGAGGAGGCGGGCGCGGAGGTCCGGCTCTACGAGTCCGGTCCCCCGGGCGCCGGGTCGGTCCACGCCGCCGGGATCATCGAACCGTCGACCGCCTACACGACGAACACCTGGGCGTTCCTGCGCCGGGTCCGCCGCTTCGCGCGCCACGGGACCTGCACGTTCCGCTCCGTCGACCCGAGATGGCTGCTCGCGAGCGCGCGGGGCTTCGAGCGGCCGCCCGGTCCGACGGCGACCCCCGAGATCCGGGAGCTGTCGGCGGTCTCCGTCGACGCGTATCGACGGCTCGCCGAGGAGCGCAACGACTTCGGCTACAGCCCCCGCGGACTCCTCGAGCTGTTCGACGACCCGCTCCACTTCGCGGAGCAGCGGGACGCCGCGCTCGCCGACCGGGCGTTCGCACCCGTGGAGGTCCGCGAGGGCGGCGGCCGCCCCGGCCTGTTCTTCCCCGAGGTCGCCTGGGTCGACACGCGTCGGCTGGTCGAGCGGGTCGTCCGCGAGTACCGCCGGACGACGGTCGTGCGCGAGCGGGTCGACGCGCTCTCCTCCGACGGCGCCGCGACCGTGGGGAGCGAGCGGCGCCGGTTCGACGCGGTGGTCGCCTGCACGGGAGTGAGCTGCCGACGCCTGGGCGTGCCGCTCACCGCCGTCCGGGGCTACGGCTGGCAGGCGCGGCTCCGGGGCGAGTATCCCTCCTCGACGATCTTCGTCGACCGCGGGATCGCCGTCGCCCCGTTCGAGGGATCGGCGAAGGTCACGGGAGGCTGGGACTTCGATCTCGGGGACGACCCCGCGCGCTCGGCGCACGTCCTCTCCGCCATCCGCCGGACCGTCGACGTGGCGGAGATCGGGGACTTTCAGCAAGGGGCACGCCCGTGCACGCCGGACGGCCTCCCGACCGTCGGGCGTCAGGAACGGCTGGTCGTCGCGACCGGGGGGTTCCGCCTCGGCTGGAGCTTCGGTCCCGGGATCGCACGCCACGCGGCCCGCCTCGCGCTGGGACTCGAGGGGAACGCCCCGTTCCTCGCCCGGTTCTGCGGCGCGCTCCGCGGAGGCCGGCTCCGCTAGCGGGCGGCGGGACTCCCCGCTGCGGCCGCGGCAGCCTTGGCCCCCTCGCCCCCCTGCGGTAGGACTCCCGGGCCGGACACGTCACGGCGGACGCTTCGGCGGATGACCCGATCTCTTCCCCCCGGGCCCCGCTCGCACGACAGGGCGGGACTCGCCTCCCGTTCCGGGGAGGGAGGCCCGGATTTATCGGGGAACGGTAGCTAGCTCCCGCCGCAGGGGGACGGGTGGCGATCGGTAGGGGACCGCGGAGCACCGGCGCCCCGCCGGCGACGTTCATCTCGGACCTGCGGCCCTCGCGGGTCGCCTCGTTCCGTGCGGTCGTAACTCATCTCGGCGAGACGCGGGAGGTCGAGACGAAACGCGGCGGACGACGCAAGGTCCGCGACGTCACGCTGACCGACGCGACCGGGGAGATCACCCTCGTCCTCTGGGGTACGGAGGTCGACCTGGTCGCCGCCGGCGACGACGTCCGGCTCGTGGACGCCTGGGTCGCGGAGCACCGGGGCCGGCCGCAGGTCACCCTCGGACGGACCGGCCGCCTCGAGCGCGCTTCGCCGACGCCGTAGCCCGACCGACGGCCGGGGCCGCCCGCCCCCCCTACGCGGGAGGGTCCGGGGTCCACTCGCTGCCGTGTCCCCGGGCGGCTCGTCGCCGCGCCCGGCGCCGCAGCACGACGACCGCCGCGATCGCCGCCACGGCCGCCGCGCCGCCCACGGCAGCGTAGAGCCACCACGGCGTCGGGGCGCTCGAGCTCGGGAGGTTGCCGAAGACGATCAGCTGCGAGAGGCTGGTGCCGCTCCAGCTGAGCGAGCCGCTGCTCGGGTGGGCCGGGAACGCGAGGATCGGCACGACCGAGAAGGCGAGCGGGCCGTTCGGCAGCGCCCAGCCAGGCAGGTACAGGACGCTCTCGTTCATCGTGTAGGCCTGGCGGGAGCCCCCGATCTCGAGGGTCCACGGGGAGCCGACCGGCAGGCCGTGCTCGACGAACTCGACGTACGTCGTCGTGAACGTCTTGGACGGCGAGCCGTCGCGGACCGGGGCCGTCTTGTTGATCGTGTAGGAGCCGGTGCTCGGCCGGTCCGACCAGAAGTTCCCCCGGAACGAGGTCGCCGTCGCGTTGGCGACCAGCGCCTGGTCGTGTGTGAGGTTGAACGTGCCGTTGACGCTCGAGCCGTTGTTCGCGACGAAGTTGTCGCTCGAGAAGTTGTCGTGGCTACCGTTGTTCACGAACGCCCCCTCGGTCGCCGACAGCTCGAACGTGCTGTCCGAGACGAGCGTCTTCGAGCAGTAGGCGAGCGAGATCCCGAGCAGGTCCGAGAACGCGAAGACGTCCGAGACGGTCGAGCTGTTCGTCTGGTTCAGGGCGACCGCCTCGCCCCCGTAGAGCGAGACGACCGTGCTGACGGAGACCCCGGTCGAGTTGTTCGACCAGACGGCGAACGGATAGCCGATCGTGCTGACGCCCGAGATCGTCACGCCCGAGTCGTTGACGAGCCCGACCGGGGTCTTCGGCACGAGCGGGCCGGTGCCGTTGTTGAAGTACGGCTTCGCGTCCAGCGACGCGTTCGAGCCGGTGAGCGTCGTCAGCCGGACCGACGTCGAGTTCTGGACGATCACCCCGGCCGAGGCGACCGTCGTCGAGATCGCGGAGAACGTGTCGGTCGTCGTGAGGTTCACCCAGAGGCCGATGGAGATGATCGTGCTCTCCACGTCGCTCGCCTGGACCGTCGTCGCGTTGAAGATCACCGCGCCCACGCTGCCGTTCGAGGCGCTGATCGTCGAGAGCGTGAGGACCGAGCAGTTGTTCAGGACGACGCCGGCGGCCCCGAGCTCGGCCGTGATCGCCGAGAACGTCCCCCCGGTCGAGCCGGCGAAGCTCCGAACGACCGAGGAGAGGTAGCCGCTCGCCGTGCCGTCGGTCAGCGACACCGTACGGTCATCGACCAGGGCGAGGCCGACCCCGCCGTTGACGGTCACGTCGTCGAACGTCAGCGCGCTGCCGTTGGCCCACGTCCCGGCCGTCGAGCCGGAGCCGAGCTCGACGAGCAGGTCGGTGACGGTCGCCGAGCTCGAGTCGTTGGCGAAGAGCCCGAGACCGTTGTCCTCGACCGTGACGCCGGTGATCGTGAGGTCGCTGTCCGCGTAGAGGTCGAGGCCGGAGGAGTCGACCCCGGTGACGACGTCCTCCACCGTGATCGTGGAGCTGGACGTCAGGTTCGCGAGCGTCGCGCGGGCGGTCCGGGGACCGCTCGTGTTGGCGTGGGCGAGCAGGAGGCTGTCCGCGACCGAGGTGTAGAGACCGAGCGAGCCGCCCTCCGCGGCGAGGTGCTCGACCGTCGCGCCGGACGAGTCGAAGATCGAGATCCCGACGGCGTCGCCGATGGAGGTGATGTTCGCGGCGACCGGCGCGGTGACGCCGTCGTACTCGATCGTCGCGGGGGGCAGCGTCGGCGCGAGGCTCGGGTTCGTCGCCCACGCCCCGCCGATCGTGACGTTCTGGACCGAGAACCGACCCCGGCCTCCGTAGAAGAAGTAGCCCTGGGTCCAGTACGGCAGGGACCGGGGGGTGCCGAGCTCGTTGGTGTAGGAGAACGTCGACGGCGTCTGACGGAAGTCGTCGACCGAGACGGAGAGGTTGACGTCCTGGACGACGACCAGCTGGAACGTGGAGTAGTTGTAGTCGTTGACGCGGCGGAACGGAGCGGCGAGCGCATCGGTCGTCGGGTTCAGCGCGAGCGCTCCCGGAGAGGGGGAGTAGGTCGTGGCGTTGACCCCCGCCTCGCCGAACGCCATCGCCTGGGCCGAGCCGAGGAGGTACACCGGGGCCTCCACCGTCGTCGGGGAGCCGATGAGGACGACGGACGCGGGGCTCGTCGCCGTCGAATTGTCGCTGACGGCAACGCTCCCGTTCAGGAACCCGTCCGCCCAGGCGTTGAACACGTACGGCTCGCCCGACGCCGGCGGCGGGAGGTTCGTCGCGAGCGCGCCGGCGCGGTCGGTCGGGGCGAAGCTGTACTGCGCGGCGTCCAGGGGACCCTCGGAGAGCGAACGGTTCGTGGCGAAGACGATCGCGTAGCTCGGCTGCACGGTCAATCGGATGTGGATCCAGCCGGGGGAGGCCGCCGGCGCGATCGGGCCGGAGGTGGTGTTCCACAGGCCGTAGAGGAACGACGGGCCCTGGCTGAGGTGCACGGTCGTTCCGGTGTAGGACTCCGCGACGCCGAGGGACGTCTCCGAGGAGTCGGCCCCGAAGTCGTACGCCGCGGGGATCGACAGGTAGTCGCTCGCCTTGCCGCTCCAGCGCAGCAGGCTCTCCGTGCCGTTCAGCGCGACGACGTTCGCGTTCGAGCCTCCGCCGTTCCCACCGAGGATGAACTCGGCGTCGTTGAGGTGCCCGGCCCCGTTCGTCGTCGACCCGTCGACCTCGAACTGGGAAGGGGCCGCGGTCGCCGACCCGTTGAACGTCACGGTGTCGTAGATCCCGTGGATCGTCGTCGCCCCGTCGTGGAGGTAGTAGCCGAAGGTGACGACCGTGTGGCTCCCCGAGCTGCTGTTGATGCTGTTGATCAGCTCGAGCGTCAACGGGTCGGCGGGGGAGGGCGCCGTCACGGTGATCGGGGCGACCCCGCCGACGTAGACGTAGTGACCTTCGATCTCCCCGTGCGTTCCCTCGAGGGTCGCGGGAGGGAGCGCCGGCGACGGTCCGGAGAAGTTCCAGATGTTGTCGGCGAACTGGAGGGTCGTGCCGTTGAAGTGGACCCCGTTCTGGATCCAGAACGTGCCGGCGGTCGTGCCGGTGAAGTGGCTGACGTTGACCGCCACGGTGTTCAGCTGGAGGGCGACCCAGTTCGGCGCCTGGTAGTCGTCGTCCGTGACGTTCGTCGGGGTGAACGCCGCGAACTGGGTCAGCACCAGCTGGCCCTCGAAGCTGCGCGTCCCGTAGGAGTACGGGGTCCCGCCCGTCGCGACGCCGAGGTCGGAGATCCCCATCGGCGCGGGGGTCGAGCTGAACGCGGTGGTGAGGAGCGTGCGGACGGGGGCGCCCGGCTGGACGCTCGGCCCGGGGGGGAAGATCGCCGCCGACGCCAGGCCCGGAACCCCCCCCGCACCCGGGTGCCCTCCCCCGACGGCAGCGGACCGGCCGTACGCGGCGAGGTCCGTCAGGGAGGCGGTCGGGGCGCGGGCATCGGGGCTGCCGGGAAAGCTCCGGACCATGGGACCGGCGGCGTGGGCCGGACCGGGGAGGGACGCGGCGGCGGCCGGCGCCCCCGAGGTCACGGGCGAGGGAAGCGTGAGGAGGAGCGCGAGCGCTACGGCGGCCGCGATCGCCGCTACGGAGAGGCGTCGGTGCATGGAGGGGGGAGGGGGACCCGGGCGGCCCTATATACTGCTTCGCTCAGCCGCGGCGCTCGAGACGAACCGACGGGTCTTTTCACGGTGGCACGGTCGGCAAATCGCCCGCAGGTTCCCGTACTCCAGCGCAGCCCCCCCGCGGGCGATCTCGACGACGTGGTCGACGTCCAGTTCGCGGGCCCTCCGGCGGGTGCCGCAGACCTGGCAGGTGTACCGGTCCCGGAGGAGCACGAACGACCGGGCGGAGTCCCAGAAGTAGTGCCCGTGGAACTTCCAACGGCATCGGCGGGAGCAGTACGGGCTCCGGCCGGAGGCGAGCGCCTGGCCGCACTCGACGCACCGACGTGCCGCGCGCGCCTCGCTGCGCCGTCGCGCCCCGTCCGAGAACCAGGCCGCCGAGAGCGCGAGGACCCGGCCGTTCCGGCCTACCGTGACGCTCGGCCGCGCCGCCACGGCAGGGGCCGCGGGTCGGGCGCCCTTCAACCTTCCCTTCCAGCCGCGGGGGGTAGGCCGCTTTCTGCTTGCCGGCGTCGCGGCGGGCGGTGTCGCAGTCGCTGCTCGCGACCGGCCTGTTCGTGGCGGTCCTTCTCGCCGTCGTCGCCCGGCAGCTGATCGGTCGGGGACCCCCGACCTGGTCGCTCTTCCTCGCCGGAGGGGGCGTCGCGGTCGCCTCGGGCGCGCTCCCGGGACCGCGGACGCTGAGCGTCCTTTCCGGGGCGGTACCGGTCCTCGCCTTCCTGCTCGCGCTGTTCGTGCTCGCGAGCGCGCTCGAACGCGCGGGGGCCCTCGAGCACCTCGCGCGATGGCTCGTCGGCCGGGCCCCCTCGCGCGAGCGGATCCCCGCGGTCCTGTTCATCGGCTTCGCCCTGGCCTCGGCGTGCATCGTGAACGACGCCCTGGTCGTGATCGGGGTGCCGGTGCTGGTCGCCCTCGCCCGTCGCCTCCGCCTCGAGCCCCGCCCGCTCCTCCTGACGCTCGCGGCCTCGGTGACGGTCGGCAGCGCCCTGACCCCGTTCGGGAACCCGCAGAACCTCCTGGTCTCGATCGACTCCGGGATCGCCGCCCCGGTCGCCGTGTTCCTCCGCTACCTGCTCGTCCCGACCGCGGCGAACATCGCCTTCGGAGCGTGGTACGTCGGCCGTCGCTCCCGACGCGAGCCGGAACCCCCGTCCGTCCCGAGCACCGAGCCGGTCGTTGCCGTAGCTCTCCTCCCGGTCGGGGGCTGGGGCCGCCGCCTCGCCCGCGCTCCGATCCTCGCGATCTTCCCGATCACGATGGCGCTCCTCGTCGGGCTCGACCTCGCCCAGGCCGTGGTCGCGATACCGGCCGTGCCGAGCTGGGTCGTCGCGGGCGCGGGGGCCCTCGCAACGCTCGCCCTCTCGCCGCACCGGCTCGGCGTCCTGCGCGGGGTGAGCTGGTCGGTCCTCCTCCTGTTCGTCGGCCTGTTCGTGGTCGTCGGGGCCGCCGTCCACGGCGGCGTCGTCGCCGGCGCCGAGCGACTCCTTCCGCTCCCCGGTCCGTCGGACCGGCTCGCCGGCCTCGGGACGATCGCCACCGGCGCGGTCGTCGGCTCCCAGCTCGTCAGCAACGTGCCGTGGGTCGCCGTCCAGGTCCCCCTCCTTCTCGGTGCCGGCTACAGCGCCTCCACCCCGCTCGGGTGGATGGCGCTCGCCGCATGCAGCACCCTCGCGGGGAACTTCACGCTCCTGGGCGCCGCGAGCAACGTGATCGTCGTCGACCTCGCCGAGAAGGCGGGGCTCCGCATCGACCTCCGCGCGTTCGTCCGGTTCGCGCTCCCGCTGGGGACCGTGACCGTGCTCGTCGTGCTCGCCTGCCTGGCCGTCGGTGTTTAGCCCGCCTGCGTGCTGGCCCGGCCGGGAGGGACCGGACGTGCACTTTCCCCTTCGGGACTGGCTGCAGGCGCACGCCGACTGCCGTCACGACCTCGGCGAAAGCGGGATGCACGGCTCGATCGCACCGCCCCCGTGGCCCCGCCGTGCCCCGGACCCGGACGTGGCCGAGGTCCTCGCGGACGAGCTCGGCCGGCACCTGGGCGTCGCGCGCGAGCGCCTTTTCCTCGCGCGCGGGGCCTCGGAGGCGAACGGCTGGGTCCTCGGCCACCTCGCGCGAGCCTCCCGCGCCCGGCGGCCGGGCCTCCGGGTGCAGTACCCCGAATATCCCCCTCTGTTCGACGCGGCGGCCGCGCTGGGGTTCCGGCCGTCCGACGGGCGGGGGGCCGCCGAGGCGGCGGCCATCTCGCAGCCGCGCAACCCGGAAGGGGACCTCTGGGGCCGCGCGCGCCTCGAGAGCTGGGCGGAGGACGTCCGCGCGGTCCTGATCGACGAGACGTTCCGGGAGTTCGCCGGCACCGCCTCGCTCGCTCGGGCAGGGACCCCGGGGTGGTGGACGACCGGCTCGTTCACGAAGTTCTTCGGGGCGGACGACGTGCGCGTCGGGTTCGCGGTCGCGCCACCCGAGGCGGTCGAGGCGTTCCGGCGGTACGTCGGGCTCGTCGCCGATGACCTCGCCCCCGCGTCGGCCGCGATGGCGCTCGCTCTGCTCCGCCGCCGCGACGCCGTCGCGCGGCAGGTGCGCGCGGTCATCGCCCCGGCCGTCCATGCCCTGAGCGAGCTCCTCCCCCACCTCGGACGACCGCAGGGCCCCGTCGCCTTCGACCGCGTCCCGGGCGAGGACGGCGACCGTCTCGCCCGCCGCTGCCTGGACGCCTCGGTCCGCGTCGCTCCCGGCTCGCTGTTCGGCGACCCCTCGGGCGTCCGACTCTGCCTGACCCGACGCGACGCCGCGCGGTCGCTGCGGGCCTATGCGGCGGTGCGGGAGCGCGGGTCGCCCCGCTCGCTACGCGGGCGGTCGCGGGTCTAGGCGCTCGACCCCGCCGCGGGAGGCGCGCCCGAAGCTCCGCTGCGGGCCCGGAACCGACGGGTAGGGGACCGGTGCGGGACGGGGCCGGTCGGCCTGTTCGCGCAGGAACGTCGCGGCGAACCGCACCGCGCGCGCCCGGTCGCTCTCCCGCACCAGAAGGAACCCGCGCGCCAGCTCCGTCAGGACGGCCCGCGCCGGGATCACCTCCCGGATCTCCTCTTCCTCGTCGACCGGCCGTGGCTGACCCGGGGGCATGCCAGCGGCCGGTCGCTCCCTTCCGCTCAAAAAGCCGTGGCTCGACTGGACGCCGTCAAGCGCCGCCCACCGCGAACCTATTACCTCCGGCTCGGCCTTCCGCCGACGGGGATCCGGATGAGCCAGAGCACTCCGTCGCCGGTCGTTCCACCGTCCTCGAACCGCGCTCCGGGCCGCGGGGTCGTCATGGGGTCGCCGTTCCCCGGACCGAACGCCCGCCGCATCGTCGCGCGGGACGAGCGGTACCTGATGACCAGCACGAAGACCTCGCCGGTCGTCGCGGCGTCGGCGAGCGGCTGCTGGGTCACCGACGTCGACGGCAACCGCCTCCTCGACTTCGCGTCGGGGGTCGGGGTGCTGGCGGTGGGCCACGCCCACCCGGAGGTCGTCCGGGCGGTCCGCGAGCAGGTCGGGCGGCTCTCCCACTTCGCCGGGACCGATTTCTATTACGAGAACCAGACGCTCCTCGCCGAGCGCCTGACCCGGATGACCCCGGGGTCGTTCGAGAAGAAGGTCTTCTTCACGAACAGCGGCGCCGAGAGCGTCGAGGCGGCGCTCAAGATCGTCCGGTACCACCGCCAGCGCCCGATCGTCGTCGGTCTCCTCGGGGGGTTCCACGGTCGCACGATGGGGGCGCTCACGATGACGACCTCGAAACCGGTCCAGCGGGCACGGTACGCGCCGTTCGTCGGAGGGGGCCACCACATCCCGGCGCCGACCTGCTACCGCTGCCCATACCAGCTCGAGTACCCGAGCTGCGACCTCTACTGCGCGAAGATCCTCCGCGAGCTCTACTTCCACACGTCGATCCCGCCGGAGGACGTCGCGGCGTTCGTCGCCGAGCCGGTGATGGGTGAGGGCGGCTACGTCGTTCCGCCGCCGAAGTGGCACGCGACCCTGAAGGGGATCCTGGACTCCGAGAAGATCCCGCTCATCGACGACGAGGTCCAGGCCGGCATGGGCCGTACCGGCCGCTGGTTCGCGGTCGAGCACCACGGGGTCGTCCCCGAGCTCGTCACGATGGCGAAGGCGCTGGGCGGGGGGTTGCCGCTCGGGGCGGTCAGCTTCCCTGCGGAGTACGACTTCCCCGTCCAGGGCTCGCACTCGAACACGTTCGGCGGGAACGTCGTCGCCGTCGCCGCGTCGCTCGCCACGATCGACGTCATCGAGAAGGAGCGACTGCTCGACAACGCCCGCGTGCAGGGGAGCTACCTGCTCGAGCGGCTTCGGGAGCTCGCGCAGCGTCACGAGGAGATCGGGGACGTTCGGGGCCTCGGCCTGATGGTCGCGACCGACTTCGTCCGCGACCGACGGACGAAGGAGCCCGCGACCGCCTTCCGGGACCGGGTCGTCCAGGAGGCGGTGCAGCGGGGCCTCGTCCTCCTCGGATGCGGCCGCTCGTCGATCCGCTACATCCCGTCGCTGATCGTCCAGCGCGAGGAGATCGACGAGGCGGTCGAGATCCTGGACGCGGCGATCGCGGCGGCCCGCGCCCGGGCATGAGGTTCGGGCGGCTCGGCCCGTCCGGCTCGGTCGTCCTCGAGGAACGCGAGCCTCCGATCGCGGGACCGGGGGAGCTGACGGTCGACCTCGCCGCGTGCGGCGTCTGCGGCACCGACCTCGAGAAGGTGCGCGGGAACTACCGCACCGCGGGGATCCTCGGCCACGAGCCGGTCGGCCGGCTCGCCACCGTCGGGGACGGCGTCGCGGGGCTGCGGGTCGGCGACCGGGTCTTCGTCCACCACCACGTGCCGTGCGGGAGCTGCGACGTCTGCCGTCGGGGCGACACGACGTTCTGCCCGAGCTACAGCCGCACGAACCTCGATCCGGGCGGCTTCGCCGATCGGTTCCGGGTCTCCTCCGAGCACGTGCGCCAGGGGGCGGTCCTCCCCCTCGCCGCGTCGGTCGACTGGCCGACGGGGGCGCTCCTCGAGCCGGCCGCCTGCGCGTTGACCGCGCTGCGGAAGGTCGGCCTCCCGCCCGGCGCGAAGGTCCTGGTGCTCGGCCTCGGGCCGGTCGGGCTCCTCTACGCGCGGCTCGCGCGCGCGCTCGGCGCCGATTGGGTCGGCGGCACCGAACTCAGCGAACTCCGTCGTCGCGCGGCGGAGCGCGGCGGGATCGATGTCGCGCTCGACCCGCGCGAGCCGGCCGCGCTCCAGGAGGCGGTCCGCGCCGCGACCGGGGGCCAGGGGGTCGACCTCGCCGTCGCGGCGTCCGGGCACCCGTCCGTCGTCCGCACGGCGGTCGAGCAGGTCCGCCGCGGCGGGACGGTCAACCTCTTCGGCCTCCCCGAGGCCGATAGCCGGCTGGACGTCGACCTGCAGCAGCTCTACCTGCGGGGGATCCGGCTCGTTCCGTCGTACGCCACGACCGAGCCGGAGATCCGGGAGGTGCACGCGCTGGTCGTCGACGGGCGCCTCCGGCTGGACGACCTCGTCAGCCACCGCCTCCCGCTCGCCGAGATCGCCGAGGCGTTCCGTCTCGCCGGGCGGCCGGCCGACGCGCTCAAGGTCGTCGTCACCGGTCCGGCGTTCGGCGGCTAGGGTCCCGGCGGGCCGACCAGCTGGTCGACCAGCTCGAGGCCGTCCTCGACGCGCACGGACGGTCCGACGATCGTCCCCCGCAGCCGGCAGCCCCGGCCGATGACCGCCCCGTCCATCACGACCGAGTCCTCGACGTAGGCCCCCGGCTCGACGGTCGCGCCGACCCCGAGGGTCACGCACGGGCCGAACGTCGCCCCGCGCCCCCGGGCCCCGTCCATCGTCGACACCGGTCCGCGGCCGGAGGCGCCCTCCGGCAGCCCGACCGCGGCGCCGCGGCCGGCCTCGAACAGCAGGCGCTGCGACCGGAGCAGGCGCGCGCGCGTACCCGCGTCGTCCCAGTAACCCGTCAGGCGGAAGCCGTAGAGCCCCCCGCCGAGGAGGCCCGGAACGACCTCCTGCTCGAAGCTCACGGGCCGGCCGCCCGGGATGTGGTCGAGGACCGACCGCGACCAGACGGCGAGGCCGGCGTTGATCCAGTGGGACGGTGCGTCCTCCGGGGCCGGCTTCTCGACGAACGCCGTGATCCGGTCGTCCGCTGCCAGGGCGGCGACCCCGTACGGCCGCGTGTCGTCGACCTCCGTGAGCGCCATCGTGCCCAGCCGGGGCGATCGCGCGTGCTGCGCCGCCAGTGCGGCGAGGTCGGCCGAGCCGATGACGTCGGAGTTCAGGAGGAAGAACGGGTCGCTCATCGTCCCGCCGGCGTGCTTCATCCCGCCACCGGTCCCGAGCGGCGTCGCCTCCGCGACCGTCCGCACCGGGACCCGCGGTGGGTGGCTCCGGACCTGGCGCTCGACCAGTTCGGCCTTGTAGCCGGTCGCGAGCACGGCCTCCTCCACGCCCGGGGGGAGCAGCTCGAGGACGTGGTAGAGCATCGGCTTGCCCGCGAGGGGGATCAGCTGCTTGGGCACCGCGTAGGTGATCGGGCGGAGGCGGGTGCCGAGGCCGCCGATCAGCACGAGCGCCTTCATCGCCCCCGACCAGACGCCCCCGCCGTTATGCGTGTTGCCGGGGCGGCCTCCGGGCCCCGGAGCGCCCGCCCCTGCTCAGCCGAAGCGCCCGTTGACGTAGTTCTCGGTGAGCTTCTCGACCGGGCCCTCGAAGATGCGGCGCGTCGGGCCGACCTCGACGACCTTGCCGAGGTAGAAGAACGCCGTGTGGTCGGAGACCCGACGGGCCTGCGCGAGGTTGTGCGTCACCACGACCACCGTGTACTCGTCCTTCAGGCGCGCGACGAGCGCCTCGACCTTGGCGGTCGCGATCGGGTCGAGCGCCGAGCACGGCTCGTCCATCAGCAGCACCTCCGGCCGCACGGCGAGCGCGCGGGCGATGCAGAGCCGCTGCTGCTGGCCCCCCGAGAGGCTCGTGCCGGGGGCGTCGAGCTGGTGCTCGACCTCCTCCCAGAGCCCCGCGTGCACGAGCGCCTGCGCGACGGCCTGGTCGAGCTCGTCGCGGCGACGGACCCCGAGCAGGCGCAGACCGGCGGCGACGTTCTCGAAGACCGAGAGGTTCGGGAAGGGGTTCGGCTTCTGGAAGACCATGCCGACCCGGCAGCGCACCGAGACGACGTCCGACCGACCGAGGTCGTCGCCGTCCAGCGAGACCGTCCCGGTCGCGCGCGCTCCGGGCGCCTCCTCGTGAAGGCGGTTCAGGCACCGGAGGAACGTCGACTTCCCGCAGCCGGACGGCCCGATGATCGCGGTCGCCGCCCGGTCCTCGAGGTCGAGCGAGACGTCGTAGAGCGCCTGGCGGGCGCCGTACCACGCGTTCAGGTCCTGGACCTTGAGCCTCGCCGGCACCCGATCACACCGACCCGGAACCCCCCGGTCCCCGGAGGGAGAGCCGGGCGGCGAGACTGACGGCCGCCATGATAAGGAGGAGGAGGAGGGCGGCGCCCCAGGCATCCGTCCGGTAGTTCGACGACGCGTAGCTGAGGAGCGCGGTCCAGATGAACGTCGGGAGCGCCCCCGTCTGCGTGCGCAGCCCGGTCATCCACAGCGTGCTCGTCCCGGCGGTGAGCAGGACCGCGGCCGTCTCGCCCCCGGCCCGCATCACCGCGAGCAGGTTGCCCGTGACGAGCGCCGGCCGGCAGCTGCCGAGCACGACACGGAGCGTCGCGCGGTGTCGGGGGAACCCGAGGGCGAGCGCGCCCTCGCGCACCGCCACCGGCACGGTCCGCAGCGCGATCTCGGTCGCTCGGGTGACGATCGGGATCATGAGCAGGCCGAGGGCGAGCGCGCCGGCCAGCGCGCTCGCCTGGTCGATCCGGTCATACTGGTGGACGACCGCGAAGACGAAGACCCCGATCAGGATCGACGGTACGCCGACCAGCACGTCGGTGGCCAGGCTGACGGCCCGACCGAGGCGGCCGCGCCCGTACTCGGAGACGTAGATGCCGACCAGCAGTCCGACCGGAAGCGCGAGCGCCGCGCCGAGGGCGAGCATCACGCCCGTGCCCTCGAGCTCCGGGCCGATCCCCCCGAGCGCGCAGTTCGACTGGCCGATCCCGCACGCCGCCGGTGGCGTCGCGGTGTAGAACGACGGCCGAACGACCGCGCCCCCGCCCTGGACGACCGTCGTCCCGACGAGGCTGGCGAGGGGAACGACGGCGAGCGCGACGGCTCCGACGCACAGGGCAAGGACGAGCCCCTGCGCGAGCCGGCGCCGCAGTCGCCGGGTGGCCTGCCGCTCGGCGACGCGCGCCCACCACACCGGCGCCTGGGCCGGCGAGCTCGCGCCGGAGGGGATCTCCGGAGCGCGGACCGACCGAGGCGCGGCCCGGCGCGAGGGGCCGGCCCCCGGCCGCTCCAGCCGACGGATGATGAGCCGAGCCCCGACGTTGATCGCCACCGAGAGCAGCAGGAGGAGGAGGGCGAGCTCGTAGAGCGAGTGGAGCTCGAGACCGGGGAGCGGGTTCAGGAAGCCGTTGACGAGCCAGCTGGGGATCGTGGAGCCCTTCGCGAAGAGCGCGCCGGGCGCCTGGTAGATGTTGTCGATGACGAGCGCGACCGCGATCGTCTCCCCCATCGCTCGGCCGAGCCCGAGGAGGACCGCCCCGGCGATCCCCGGGGTCGCGGGGCCGAGGACGGCGAGCCGCGTCGCCTCCCAGCGGGTCGCTCCGAGCCCGAGGGCCCCCTCCCGGAGCTCGCGGGGGACGGCGCGCAACGCCTCCCGCGCCAGGGCCGCGATCGTCGGGATGATCATGATCGCGAGGATCACGGACGCGGCGAGGATCCCCTTGCCCGTCGTCGGCCCCGAGAACGGCGCCGCCCCTCCGCTCAGGTGCGCGAGCGTCGGCTCGACCGTCCCGCCGAGGAACGGCACCAGGATCACGAGCGCCCAGACGCCGTAGACGATGGACGGGACGGCCGCGCCGAGGTCGACGAAGTAGGCGAGCGGGCCGCGCCACCGGCGGGGCGCCATCTCGGAAGCGAACAGGGCGACGCCGAGCGCGACGGGAACCGCGAACAGCAGCGCGAGCGCGCTGGTGAGGAGCGTTCCGGCGATCGCCGGCCAGGCCCCGAACGGCCCGTCCGCGGCATCCCCCCACGCCGAGCTCGTGAGGAACCCGGCCCCGAAGTGCATGATCGACGGCCAGGCGTTGCCGAACAGGAACGCCGCGAGCCCGAGCGCGAACACGACGACCGCGAGGGCGAGCAGGTGCACCCCGACGTCGAAGGTCCGACCGAGCCGGCGCAGGAGCCGGAGTCGGCGCTCCCGCCCGTCGACCGGTCCGGACATCGGGGGAGGTCCGACCGAGCCCACGGCGTCCCTAGGGGGCGCACGACGGGAACGGCGCTCCGTCAAAGACCATGCTCGACAGCGACGCGACCCCCTCGTCGATCAGCGGCGCCGGTGGCGGGACGAACGGGAACTCCGCCTCGTTGTACGTCTGGCCGACCGTCAGCACGTAGGAGATCCACTGCCGAAGCACCGTCGCGTCCAGCGAGGAGGCGGTGTGACCGTTCGCCGGGTCGAGCGGTACCAGCAGGTAGACGAGCGTCGCGAGCGAGTACTCCCCGCTACCGCCCGCGTTGACCCACGAGACGGTCGACCAGTCACCGGTGATCGGCGGGAGCGAGGAGGCGGTCCGGTTGTAGATGTTGCCGATCGCGGACTCCGTGTCGGCGACGGTCGGCGTGATGTACTGGGAGGACGGGTTCTCGACCGCCGCGTAGGAGAGCGATTTGGCCTGCGCGTCGTACAGGTCGGTGTAGCCGATCGCCCCGTTCGTCGCGACGTCGCTCACCATCTGCGAGTTGCCGTCGGCCCCTTCGGCCCCCGCGAACGTAGGCCACGCCGGGTCGAGCGACGTGCCGAGCCCGGCCGTGGTGTTCCAGGTCGCGTCGTCGTCCGAGAGGAGGTTCGTGAAGACGTAGCTCATCCCCGCCGTGTCGGAGCGATGGACGGCCGTGATCGGGACGTTCAGGTCGGCCAGGCCCGGGTTGTTGTTCACGAGGGCCGTGTCGTTCCAGGTCGTGATCGTGCCGAGGTAGATCGCCGCCAGCTCGGCACCGGTGAGGTGGAGCGCGCCGGAGAACCCGCTCAGGGTGTAGACGGCGACGACCGCTCCCCCGGTGACGGGGATCGTCATGATCGTCCCGGAAGCACCGGTCAGCGCGCTGCTCTGGGCCGCGGTCAGGCCCTCGTCCGTGATGGCGAAGTCGACCGACTTGTCGGTAAGGTCCGTGATCCCCTGGCCGGCTCCGACCGACTGGTAGTTCACCGCGTTCGCGCTGGCGGCATGGTAGCCGGTCGTCCACTGCGAGACGATCGCTGCCGGGAAGTTCGCGCCCGCCCCCTGAAGCTCGACCCCGGTCGGGCATCCGGAACCGGAGCTGGCCCGGAGCCCGAACCAGCCCGTCGCGGCCCCGACACCGACGACGACCACCGCGAGGGCGACCGCCGCCCCGGCCGCGAACAGCCCGCCGCGATCGCCCTTGCGCCGGACGACGAGCGGAGGCGTGGCGCGAGCGGGGGGAGGTGGGGCCCCGTCGCTCACGGCGAACGCCTCCGGCTCGTCCGCTCCCCGCGGAGGGAGCGATCCATCGAGATCGGACCCCGGCCGGAGCGTGCGGCCCCGAGGGCCGGAGGCACGAGGTCGCGGGTTCGGCCGGACCGCCCGACCGGGGCCGCCGCCGGTTCCGCGTGCCGGAGTTCCATGGACGACGCTGGGCCGGCCCGGGTTATAATTCCGCGCGGCTGGACTCTTAATTTGACATGGTATCGCTGCGGTGCCTCTCGGACCCACACGTGAGGGACTCCGGCAGAGACGCGCGAGACCGAGGGGGCCCGGCCTCGGAATGTCGATCGCCCGCCCTGCGCCCCGGTCCACTTTCTCAGCGAAACATATGGTCCTGTCCGTGACGAGACCGCCGACCGGGACCCGGAGGACCGAAGCGACGGACCGCTCGCAACGCCCGACGGGCCGTGCCGAGGACGACCTTTTCTACACCGGGCGGGGTACCGATGGAGTGCCCGCCGCTCCGAACCCCGGGGACGCCGGATGGGTCGTCTGGATCGAGGGGCTTCCCTGCTCGGGCAAGACGACGGTCGCACGCGCCGTCGCCGACCGCCTGCGGTCGCAGGGCCGAGCGGTGGAGGTGCTGGACGGCGACGAGGTACGCCGGATGTTCTCCCCGGAGCTTGGGTTCTCCCGCAGGGACCGGGAGGGTCATGCCCGCCGGGTCAGCTACGTCGCACGGATGCTCGCCCGCCACGGGGTCCTCGTGCTTGTGGCGATGATCACGCCGTACGAGACCTCCCGCCAAGCCGCCCGCGCCACGGTGGGGGAGCGGTTCAGCGAGGTCTGGCTGAGCTGTCCGGTGGAGGTCTGCCGCCAGCGCGACCCCAAGGGGCTCTACCGCAAGGACCGCGCTCCCGGCAGCTCCAAGGTCACCGGGGTCGACGACCCGTTCGAGGAGCCGTTGAACCCCGAGCTGGTCCTCGACACCTCCGCGGAACCCCCGGCGGCCTCCGTGCAGCGGCTCCTGAGCCATCTCGCCGGCGCGAAGATCGTCGCGCCGATCGCCGCGGCCTAAGGCGCCTGGCGAGCGCCTACGGGCGGGCGACCGGGGACGGAGCGAGGAGGCCGCGCCGCTCGAGCTCGGTCAGGATGAACTGGGCCGACTCGGCCGGCGCGAGCCGGACGGCGTCGACGACGATCTCCGCGTTCTCCGGCACTTCGTAGGGGTCGTCCACGCCGGTCATCTCCTTGATCTCGCCCGCCCGGGCCCTCCGGTAGAGGCCCTTGACGTCCCGCTGCTCGCAGACCTCGAGAGGGGTGCTGACGTAGACCTCGACGAACCGCCCGATCTCGGCGCGGGCCCTCGCGCGCGAGGAGCGGTACGGGGAGATCAGCGCGACGATCGGGATCGCCCCGTTCCGGGCGAGGAGCTTCGCGACGAACGCGACCCGGCCGGCGTGCGCCTCGCGGGACGCTCGGTCGAAGCCGAGGTCGGCGCTCAGCCCCTTGCGGATCTCGTCCCCGTCCAGCAGCTCGGCGAAGCGGCCCCGCTCCGTGAGCCGCTGCACGAGGACCTTGCCGATCGTCGTCTTGCCGGCGCTGGGCAGGCCGGTCAGCCACAGGCAGAATCCGTCCGGTCCCCGTGTCATGATGCCCCGCCCCCCGCCTCAGGAGGTCAAGACCGCATCGGACCGGCGCAGGACCTCGGCGACCTCGGGCCGGAGGATCTCGGTCGGGAGGCTCTCGCCCTTGGCGAGGCTCTCCCGGACCCGCGTCTGGCTGGTGCTGACGCGCTCGGCCGGCGGGTGCGGGCAGACCTTCTCGCTCGCCATCCAGCCGCAGCGGCGGCAGAAGAACGACTCCTCGTAGCGGAGCGGGACGACCCCGATGTCGAACGCGTCGAAGACCCGGTGGCAGGCGTACGGATCGTAGAACTTCCCGACCCCGGCCTGGTCGCGGCCGACGATGTACTCCGCGCAGCCGTAGTTCTTGCGGACGATCGCGAGGAACAGCGCCGCCTTCGGCCCTCCGTAGCGCATCGTGATGCCGAGCGGTCGGACGATGACGCGGGAGGCGGGGTAGTAGGCGCCGACCAGGGCGTCGTAGGCGTCCAGGATCACCTCCGGCCGGTAGTCGCCCTTCTTCAGCCGGCCCACGACCGGATGGACGAGCAGGCCGTCGACCTCCTCCCGCTCGAGGGTGACCCGCTGCAGGTACTCGTGGGCGGTGTGCGGCGGGTTGCGGCACTGGTACGCCGCGACGGTCTTCCACCCCAGCCGCCGGAACTCCTCCCGCAGCTCGGCCGGGCCGGGCTCGGCGCGGGTCCCGGCCGGCTCGAGGCGACGCAGCAGCTCGATCCGGCCGCTCCAGGCGGACTCGCCGTGTCGGAAGATGTCGGCGACGTTCGGATGGGAGGGATCCTCGGTCCCGTACGTCGCGCGGGCGAGCTCGTGTCGGTCGAGCCGGAACTTCTCCTCGATCTTGAGCACCGCGACCGGCCGGCCCTGGGGATCGGCGAGCGCCACCTCGTCGCCGGGGCGAAGCTGGGGCGCCGGGCCCGCCTCCGGCCCCTCCGGCACCGGAAGGTAGATCGGGATCGACCAGGGAAGGTCGTTCGGGAGCCGCCCGCGTCGCAGGACCGAGTCGATCTCGGCCGGCCCCATGAACCCCTCGAGAGGGCTGTAGGCGCCGATGCCGATCTTCTCGGCGTCGTAGAGCTGGTCGACGAACGGGGTCACGCACGGAAGGTCCCCTAGCTCGCTCTCCCGTCGGTCGGCCTGCGCCTCCGGCGTGCGACGATCGACCAGCCGGCCGCCGTGGGCGGGGGGGATCATCGCCGGATCCTCCGACCGCCGCGACCGGGCCGGCCGCCCCTCCCCGCGGGGCCGGCAAGGCGTCCGGCCTCGGCGCGGGTAAGGCACGGACGCATGACGGCGGTCTGACTCAGATGAGTATTTGTCACCCTCCCCCCGTGGCTTGCCCCCGATGGGGCCGGGCGCGGCCCCCGAAACCGACACCGAAGCCGAGGCGCACCACCGAGCCGAAGTCGTTTCGCGAGCCGGGAGCGCCTCGCATGGTCGGGTACGGGAGCCGTCGCGGGAAGGAAGCGTCGGGGCACCGGCGGGCGGGAGGCGCGGACGGGCAGGGGCCCCTCGCGCGCCGACTCTCCCGAGCGACCGCACGAAGAGACTCTCGCGGAGTACCACGGCCGTCCGTGGATCGGGGCGGGGGGGCGCCGTCCGAGCGTGCTCAGGATCCGAGGGCTGGCTCACGAGCGAGCGCGCGTCGGTACCCGAGGAACGAAACTCCCGACCCGACGATCGGGAGGATCATGAGGACCGCACCGGCCCGAAGCGTGCCCTCGCGGTACCGGAGTCCCATCCGCCAGGTGCCCACCGCCTGACCCGCGAGCCCCACGACCGCGAAGGTCACCCCCAGCAGGGTCAAGGGAATCCCGAACAGCTCCGCCACCGGCGCGAGTCCGTAGGCCGACGTGGCGAGGGCCGTCCCCGAGAGGTAAAGGGCAAACCCCCCCGCGGCGAATCCAATCCCGAGCAGGCCGACGAGCGTCAGGAAGGTCGGGGCCGTGAACTCTCGTGAGGAGGTGGCCATCTTCCGGAACCCTGAGAAGTAGAGGAGGGAGGAGGCGCCTCCCAGGATGGCCGCCGAAGCGACGGCGACGAGCGCCCAGTAGCCGTGGCGATAGAGGAGCGACGGCCGCCCGGTCGCGCCCGGGTCGGTCAGGAGGCTGAGGACCAGGAGGGCGGCGCCGCCGACGAACAGGACCTGGGAGACCGACGCCACGAGGGCGGCGTTGCGCAGCGATCGCACGCCCTCGCCCTCGGAGGCCTCGACCCCTCGCAGGAGGGCCGTGTCCCGAAGGGCACCGACCCCCCGAACGACCACGTACTCGAAGAAGATGATCCCGACGATGAAGAAGCTCGCCGGGTAGTTCGTCCACAGCGCCACGAACAAGCCGGCCCAGACGGCGCTCACGGCCACCGCCACCGAGACGATCACTGCCGTCAGCGAGCGCACGGTCAGGCGTACGGCAATGGCCGCCGGCGTCACCATGAGCGCAAAGATCAGCAGCACGCCGATGATCTGGACGGCGAAGGAGATCGTCACCGCGAGGAGTACGAGGAAGGCGAGATTGAGCAGCGTCAGGGGAAGTCCCTTGGCCTCGGCGACGTCCTCGTCCAGGGAGGCGAAGAGGAGAGGACGATAGATCAGGGCGAAGACCGCCAGGCAGCCGACGCTGGTCCACAACGTGAAGGCGACCTCGCTCGAGCTGATGCCGAGCACCTCCCCGAAGAGGATCGAGTACGCCTCCTGGGCGTAGCCGTTGTAGAGGCTGAGAAACAGCAGACCGAGGCCGAGGGCGAAGGCCAGCACGGTGCCGATCTCGACATCCCGATTCGACGCGCGGTTGCCGAGGACGGCCATGCCGCTCGCGGTCGCGATGGTGAAGATCAGGAGACCGTACACCGGCGACACGCCCACGAGGACCGCCGCCGCAGCCCCCGAGAAGCCGGTGTGGCCGAGCGCATGGCTGGCGAAGGCGGAACGACGGAGGACGACAAAGTACCCGATGATCCCGGCGAGGATGCCGATGATCGTTCCGGCCTCCACGGCGTTGCGCATGAACTCGAACGACCAGAGGAGCCGAACGTCGGTGACGATGTTCCAGCTCCAGGGGATCCCGCTCCAGCCCCCGCTCATCCCCCCTCCTCCCCCCGGTCATCCTCGCCCCCGACGATGACCAGGTTCCCGCGAGAGTCGTGCAGTACCTCCACGTGGAATCCGTACAGCTCCGAGAGTCTCCGCGAGGTGAGGACCTCATCCGGGGCGCCGACGGCGACGTTGCCGTTGGCGATGTAGATCACCTTGTTCAGGCACTTGATCATCGGATTGATGTCGTGCGCCACGAGAAGGGTCGTCACCCCGCGAGAGCGGACCAACCCGTGGATCGTCTCGACCAGCTCCCGGCTCCGACGCAGGTCCAGGTTGGAGAGCGGCTCGTCCAGAAGAAGCAGGTCGGGGTTGCCCACCAGGGCTTCGGCGAGGAAGATCCGTTGCAGCTCCCCCCCCGAGAGCGCGCCCAGCGCCCGACTGCCGAGGTCGGCGGCCCCCGCGTCCTCGAGCGCCTGCGCCGCGGCGACGCGCTCCGCCTGCAAACGAAGTCGGGGACCCCATTGGAGGGGTCGCCAGCGCTTCCCCGGCCCCCATCGGGCTCCGGGATAGGCCAGGCGGACGAGCTTGTCGCACTCCAGGTGGGTGTCCTGGTCGAGCGTGTGCCGCTGCGGGACGTAGCCGATCCTGTAGTTTCCCCGGCGTGGGGGGCCCCCGAGAACGGACAATGCGCCGCCGGACGGCCAGTGGAGCCCGAGCAGCATCCGAAACAGGGTGGTCTTCCCCGCCCCGTTCGGACCGATGACCGCGACGAACTCCCCGGGGTTGATGCGGAAGGTCGCATCCTTCCACACGAGCTTGTCACGGTAGCGTACCTCGACCCGCTGCGCCTGGATCGCCGGCGGACCGGAGCCTACCTCGGCCTCCGCCGGCAGCTGGTAGACCGGCGGGTGGGAGGGGAGCTCAGCGTCCACGTGCCGTCATCGACCCGGGGTCCCGCGCGAGGGCGAGTTCGAGGAGCGGTCGTACCTCGCGG
>DATJUZ010000004.1:0-5606 GCA_035502035.1 Thermoplasmata archaeon | reverse complement strand
AACGGGGGCCCCCGGTCTCTCGTTCCGCACTAGACCGCCGTTCGTCCCCTCGAGACGATAGACGGGGGACCCGGAGAGCCGCGGTCCCAGGACGAGTGGCTCCTGAAGCGCACGTCACCGGAAGGGTCAAGGCTATGCCCTAGAGGTATCACCGCCGGCCGTGTCCGCAGCCCCGCCCGAGCCCGCCGCCACGTCAGTGGTGGCGCCCGCCCCCGAGCCCGAGGTATCCCGCCGGTTCGAGATCCTCGTCGTCCTCGGCATCATGCTCGCGCTGCTGATGGGCGCGCTCGACCAGTTCGTCGTCCTCACGGTGCTGACTGCCCAGCGGGGCATCCTCGCGGAGTTCGGCCAGCCGAACAGCGGCTCGCTCGTCATCACCGCCTACCTGATCCCGTCGACGATCGCGATCCCGGTCTTCGGCAAGCTCTCCGACCTCTGGAGCCGGCGGAACGTCTTCATCGGAGGATTGGTGATCTTCATGGCCGGCTCGATGCTCGCCGGCCTCAGCCAGAGCCTCAACGAGCTGATCGCCTTCCGTGCGCTCCAGGGGTTCGGGAGCGGCGGGTTCTTCCCGGTCGGCATCTCGATCGTCGCCGTCTCGTTCCCGCCCGCGACCCGCGCCCGCGTCACGGGCCTCCTCTCCGGGGTCTTCGGCATCGCGACGGTCGCCGGTCCGCTGATCGGCTCGGCGATCGTCGACGCGACAACGTGGCGCTGGGTCTTCTACGTCAACCTGCCGGTCGGCGCCGCGGGCCTCGCGGCGATCGCTTATGCGCTCGGACCACTCCGCCCGACCCTCCGCCGCCACTTCGACGTGCCCGGCGCCGCGCTCCTGGTCGGCTGGGTGGGCGCGCTTGAGTACGCCCTCGTCCAGGTCGCCTACGCCGGCTGGGCCTGGGGCGACCCGCGGGTCCTCGGTCTCCTCCTCGGCTCCGCCGTCGGGGTCGTGGCGTTCGTCTACTGGGAGCTGCGCGTCGCGGAGGAGCCGCTCGTGCCGCTGCGCCTCGCGACCCATCGGATCGTCTCGGTCGGGGGGACGACGACGTTCCTGGTCGGCGCCGTCTTCTTTCCCCTGACGACGTTCGTCTCGCTCGTCGTCGGCGAGGCGCTCACCCCGGCCGGCGCGAACTCCGCGAACGTCGTGCGGGACGTCCTCTACGCGCTCGTGCTACCGGTCGTCGTCGGCGCTGCGTTGGGAGGCCAGCTGCTGACCCGGCTCACCTACCGGGTCCAGGTCGTCGCCGGCCTCGCCCTATCGATCGTGGGGATGGTGCTGCTCCGCGGGATCTCCCCGGCGACCCCGCCGTGGAAGCTTGCCTTCGGGTTCCTGCCCGTCGGGGGCATCGTCCTGCCGCTGATCCCGATCGGGCTCGGGATTGGGATCACCTTCCCGGTGTTCTTCCTCGCCGTCCAGAACGAGGTCCCGCCGGACGACGTCGGCGAGGCGAGCGGTCTGATCCAGTTCCTCCAGTCGCTCGGAGGATCGATCGGGCTCTCGCTGCTCGCCTCCTACGCGGTCTCCCGGGTGAACGGCCTCGACCCGTCCCCCTCGGCGGTCTGTCTCGGGCCGGGCGGAGCGCTGCAGTCGGTCTGCGCGTCGTACTTCCGGCTGCTCCCCGCCGCAGAGGTGACGGCCTACGACGCCGCGTTCACGCTGATGCTCGGGGCGCTCGTCGTCGCGCTCGGGACGGCGCTCTTCCTGCGCGGGAAGTTCCTCAAGGGACCGGAAACCACCGGGCGCTCGGCCGCCGACGCGCTCCCCTCACGGGACGGCGGCGGCGCGCCTCCCTGAACGGCCGGAACGCCGCCGCGGTGGGGGGCCGGCTGAGCGCCGCTGGCCGTCCCCCCGGGGACCGTCGAGCGCCCTAGCCCGAGGCCCCGGGCGGCACTGTACCGCCAGACGGGGGGGTCGAAGGGGAGCTCGCCGGGGACGAGGAGCCGGGCGCCGGGGGACCCTGCGACCAGGCGGCAGCGGCCGGCTTGCCCTTGCCTCGGCGCGAAAGGAGGACTCCGACCGCGACGCCGACGACGATGCCGATGACCACGCCGACGATCAGGCCCTCCAGCAGCGCGGAGGTCGTGCTCGGTGGAGCGTTCGCGGAGAACGTGACGGCGACCACCGGCGGGGCGGCGCCGTTCAGGACGAACGCCCCGCTCGCGTTCGAGGTCAGATGGTAGCCCGGCGGCGCCGGACCGATAGCCCAGGAGTGGCTGCCGTTGATCGACGTCGTGTCGATCGCGGCGGCGTCCCCGAGGACCGTCGAGCCGTCCAGCGCGACCGACCAGGCGGTCCCCGCCGGAAGCCCCGTCTCCTGGAAGGAGACGCGGAAGTGCGTCGGGATGTACCCGAGGTACCGGGAGTTCCCGAAGTCGGCGACCCAGAGCGAGCCGTCCGGCCCCACCGCGATGCCCCGAGGTTCGGAGAGGTTGACGGCGGTCGTCCCGAAGTCCGTGCCCCCCGGGGCGCTCTGGCCGAGCACCCGGGCGGGGGCCTCGAACGTCGTGAACGGTGGGGTGAACTCGTAGACGCGGTTGTTGTCGTAGTCGACCGCGTACAGGTCGCCGGCGGGGTCGACGGCGAGCGCGTTCGGATTCCTGGTGGTGTTCGGGCCGGTCGCGCCGGTCGTCGTGAAGGACGCCTGGCCCAGGACCACGGTCGCCGCCTCGCCGGTGCCGGCCGGGAGCGGGAAGCCGACGATGCGGCTGTTGCCGCACGGGGACTCGCCGACCCAGACCATCGAGGCGCTGACGGCGACCCCGAGCGGGCAGGAGAGATTGACCGCGGTCGTCCCGCTGTAGTTGCCGGTGATCGTCGACTGCCCGAGCGCGACGGTCGCGGCCTCGCCGTTGGTCTGGGGGTAGGGGTACATCGTCACGCGATTCTCATTCTGGTTCGCCACGTACAGGTTCCCTGCCGCGTCGAACGCGATGCCCTGCGGCTCGAAGAGCTCGGTCGCGGTGTGGCCGCAGACCGAGGACGTGAAGCCCGACTGACCGATGACGACGCTCGCGGCCATCCCCGAAGTGAACGGCGGGACGAACTCGGTCACCCGGCAGTACGCCCAGTCTCCGACCCAGAGATCGCCGTGGGGGTCGAAGGCAAGGCCGATCGGGTCGCCGAAACCGGTGGCCGTGAGCGAGCTGCCCGTGCCGTGGAAGGTCGACTGACCGAGCACGAGCGAGGCCGCCTCACCGGACACCAGCGGGGCCCGGAACTCGAGCACACGCGGTGCCCCCGAGTCGGCAACCCAGACGTCACCAGCGGCGTCGACCGCGATCGACTCGGCCTGCGTGACGTTCGTCGGCGTCGTCCCCGTCGCCCTGCCCACGAAGCTCGACTGCCCGAGGACGACCGAGGCGGCCATCCCGTCGAAGAACGGCGACACCGGGGTGACGAGCGCCGCGGTCGCGTCGGTAGTGATCGATCTCGGCGAGGGGGTCGCGAGAGCGGCGACCACGGGTACGGCGAGGGCGGCCGCAACGACGACCGCGGCCAACGTCACGAGACGGCGCAGGGCAGGAACTCCTCGGGCGGACACGGTGTTTGGACCGCCCCCTGATACTTCAACATGCCGCCCGAGCGCCGGCGGCCGAGCGTCCAGCGACAGTAGAGAGTCAGACCCTCAATCTGCGCAGGCGAGAACGCTCACCCTCCGGCGGAGTCTGCTCGGACCCCTGGACCCTCGCGACCACCCGCCGGGGAGCCCGGCGAACCGTCCGGGAGGGTTCTCACTCTTGTTTTGGCGCGGAGCTGGGGCCGGGCCGCTCTAACGGCTGCGGCCGGCTCGGCAGCGGCCGCCGAGCCCGGCCGAGCCGGCTCCCCTCTTGCCGAGGCGAGGCGACCCCGTGGTCCCGCGAGTCGAGCTTGCCGGCCGGCCCCCTTGGGGGGTGCCACCCTCGCCCGGGGTCCTCAGTAGACGTAGACCTGGCCGGCCACGGTCTCGTTGAACGCGGATTCGCCGGGTGCGCCGACAGCGAGCGACGACTTCCCCACGGCGAGCGAGTAGCCGAACGCCCCGAACATGGCGGGGTTGGGGCTCGTGTACGAGCCGGCCGGCACGCCGGTCGAGGTGACGAAGGCGTACACGTTCCCCGCCTCGAGCACCCCGTTCGCCGCCTCGTCGGGTGCTCCGATCACGATCAGGGACCCCCCGACGGCAACTCGGGCGCCGAAGTTCCCCTGGGCTTGGGGCGACGCGGACTGGAACGTGAACGAGAGCACGGCCGTCTTCGCGTTGAACACGTACGCGTGGCCGGCGGCGACGTCCCCGCCGGCCGTCTCTCCGGACGCTCCGACGACCAGCGTGTTGCCGCTCACCGCGACCGACTCGCCGAAGTTCCCGTCCGTCTCGAGGTTGGGACTGGTCAGGGTCGATGCCAGGGCGTGGGTCTTCGTGCTGAACGTGTAGACGTGGCCGCCCTGCTCGACCCCGGAGGCGTTTTCGGTCGGCGCCCCCACGACGACCAGCGTCTTGGAGAGCGCGACGTAGAAGCCGAAGTATCCCTGGAAGTCGGGGTTGGGGCTCTGGAGGGTCGCCAGCGGAGTGCTCGAATGTCCGCTGAAGACGTAGGTGTTGCCGGCGTAGCCGACCCCGCTTGCGTTCTCCCCGGGGGCACCGACGACCACCAGCTTGCCGAACGCGGCGATCGAGTAGCCGAAGAACCCTCCGTACTGCGGTGCCGGGCTCGTATAGGTAGAGAGGAGCGCACCGGACTTGGCGTTGAACAGGTAGACGTGGCCAGCCTGGACGAGCGAGCCGACCGACTCGCCGGGCGCCGCGATCGCGACGGTCTTGCCGGAGATCGCGACCGAGAACCCAAAGTACCCCTCGAGACCGGGCGCCGGGGAGGTCAGCGTCCGCACGAGCGCTCCGGTCTTGAGGTCGAAGACGTAGGCGTTCCCTGCCTCGTAGAACCCGGAGACGTTCTCCCCGGGAGCCCCGACGACCATCGTCGTCCCGCTGACCGCGATCGAGTAGCCGAAGTCACCGCCGGCCTGGGAGTTCCCGCTCAGGTACTCCCCGGCGTAGACGTGGGTGGAAGCGAGGTGGAGGCCGAGCCGGCTCAGAGACGCCGGGCTGCCGAGCCCCGCGGTCCCGATGGCCCGCAGGAGGGTGCTCGTCGCAGAGACACCCCGCTCCAGGGCATGGACGGCTGCGAGGTCGGATCTCGACAGGGCCCCAGCGAAGCGCGGGCCCGTCACGACGCCGAGGGTCGTGGACGCCAGAACGAGGGCGACCAGGACGCCGGTCACCGTGATCGCCACGGGCAGCCGCGTCGAGGATCCCCCTCGAACGGCCGCCCCACGCTTAGCCAAGAACCGACGCTCGGACCCTATGCCGGAGACTCGCGACATCCGTTCGACAGAACGGTATCGGGTTGTTAATTGTGTCGGCGACGGAATCCCCTGATCGGCGGGGTATCGCTCGAGTGAGACGGCGGCTCGCACCCTACTCGGTCGGACGGGGAGCCCACCAGAGGCCAAATGGCATGAGGCAAGCGCAGGTACTTCCCTCCCCGCAGATCCCCTCTCAGCCGGGTTCCTGTGGCGCTGGGTGGCGTCGGTCGGGTGGAGCCCTAGAGTTCCGACTGAGGGAGCCCGGACC
>DATJUZ010000003.1:0-25131 GCA_035502035.1 Thermoplasmata archaeon | reverse complement strand
GGCGTCCGGTGCCTGGTGCGATCCCGCGCCGCCGAGGCCTGGCTCTGGTGAACGGGAGGCGCCGGGAGGGCGCCGTCCCGATCCGCGTCCCGTAGAGCGTTCGGGAGGGCCCCTCCGGCGTCCCCCGAGGAGGAAGGAGGGTTCCAACGATGTACGGTAAGGAGATCCGGCTGCGACGACTGTTCCCGGGAGGCCGGCGGCGGCTGTTCTCCGTCCCGCTCGACCACTCGGTCTCCATGGGTCCTATCGACGGGCTCGAGCGGCTCGCCCCGCTCGCGACCGAGCTCCAGGACGGGGGCGTCGACCTGCTGGTCGTCACGAAGGGCGCCGTGCGCGAGCTCGCCCCGGTCCTGCGTCCGCACGTGCTGCTCGGCGTCCACGTCTCCGCGTCGACATCGCTCGGGTCGACCTCGAACCGCAAGGTCCTGGTCGGCACCGCGGAGGAGGCGCTCGCGCTCGGGGCCGACCTGCTCTCCGTCCAGGTGAACTTCGGGGTACCGGAGGAGCCGGAGATGCTCCGCGACCTCGGCGCGGCGGTCGACGACTGCCGCACGTTCGGTCTACCGCTGATGTGCATGGCCTACGTGAAAAAGGCGAACGGGGGCACCCCGGAGGAACTCCGCCACGCCGCGCGGGCCGCCGCCGACACCGGCGCCGACATCGTCAAGACGAGCTATCCCGGCTCCGGCGAGGAGTTCGCGCGGCTCTGCGCGACGACACCGGTCCCGGTCCTGATCGGCGGGGGGGTCCGTCTGGACGACGAGGCCGCGTTCCTCGAGATCGTCCGCTCGAGCGTCGAGGGAGGGGGCGCCGGGATCTGCATCGGGCGCAACCTGTTCCAGCGTCGACCGCTCGTGCCGCTCGCCCGACGGATCGCTGCGCTGCTGCACGGGGCGGACTGAGGGACGGAGGAGGCGGGTGCTCGAGCGGGTCGCGATCGCCCCGGACGCCGACGAGCCGTCGGTGCGGGCCGCGATCGTCGAGCGCGCGCGCCACCGGGGCCTGCACCGGTTCGCGCTGGCCGCCACGGAGGTAGGGCTCGCCGGTCCGGAGGACGAGGTCTGGGTGCGCGAGGGGGACGGCGTCCGTCCCGGGGCGGGGGCCGCGCTGCTTCCGATCCACGTCGTGGGGTCGGCCGGCGAGCTCGAGCGTCTGGTCGCCGCGACCCCGGACGGCGGCACCCTCCTCCTCGGCTGGCGGGGCGACCGGGTGATCCCCCTCGAGAACGCGATCGCCCAGCGCGGCCGACGGTTCCAGCTCTGGACGGTGGCGCGGGGACCCGCCGAGCTCGCGAGCTCGCTCGGCGCGCTCGAGCACGGCGCCGACCGGGTCGTCGTCCTCGTCCGGAGCCCGGAGGAGGTCGATGCGGTGGAGGCCGCCGCCGGCGGCTCCCTCCCGTCCGGTCTTGACTGGCGCGCGGTCACGGTCCGCGAGGTTCGGCCGGCGGGCGTCGGGGACCGACTGCTGGTCGACACGACGAGCCTGCTCGCCCCGGAGGAGGGGTTCCTGGTCGGAAGCGCGGCGGCGTTCCTCTTCCACGTCGCGAGCGAGGCGGTCGGCTCGACGTTCAGTCGCCCCCGGCCGTTCCGGGTCAACGCCGGGGCCGCGCACAGCTACCTCCTGATGGCGGATGGCACGACCCGTTACCTCTCCGAGCTCGGCCCGGGCGACGGCGTGCTCGCCGTACGTCCCAACGGGGAGGCCCGCACCGTTCGGGTCGGGCGCCTGAAGGTCGAGCGACGCCCCCTCGTGCTCGTCAGCGCCGACGTCGACGGCGTGCCGCGCACCGTCTTCCTCCAGGAGGCCGAAACGGTCCGGCTGAGCGGACCGAGCGGTCGCACGGCGACCACGTCGCTCGCCCCGGGGCTCTCGGTGCTCGGCGTCCGGCTCGCCGCCGGCCGTCACCTCGGGACGGCGGTCGAGGAGACCGTGGAGGAGCGATGACGGGGAGCGCTCCGCGGATCGTCGTCAGCCTGCCGGCGCGCGACATCGGCTCGGCCGTCGCCGAGGTCCGGACGGCGCGCGCCGCCGGGGCCGACGCCGCCGAGCTGCGGGCCGACCGCCTCGTCCCCGGCGAGATCGAGCGGGTCGATCGGCTGTTCCCCTCCCCCCTAGCGCTGGTCGCTACCTACCGCTCCCGCGCCGAGGGAGGCGAGGGGGAGGACGACCCCGACCGCCGACGCGCGGTCCTGTCCGGCCTCGCCCGGCACCCGTTCCGCTGGATCGACCTCGAGCTCGCCCGCGACCGCGGCGTGGACGCGGAGCTCCCACCGCGGGAGCAGCTCGGGAGGATCTACTCCGCGCACCTCGGGCCGTCCCCTCCGGCCCGGTGGACCGGGACGCTCCGCGAGCTCGAGAGCGTCGACGGGGTCGGCAAGCTCGTGGTCGAGGCCGGCGTGCGCACGGCGCTCCAGGAGCTCCTGCCGGAGGCTCGGCGGGCGGGAGAGGACGTGGTGATCCTCACGACCGGGCCGTCCGGCCCGCTGCTCCGCGCGTGGTCCCGGCGGCTCGGCTTCCCGCTCGTCTACGCCTCCCTTCCGGCCGGAGGCGGGACCGTCGAGGCGAGCCAGGTACCGGTCGACCTGCTCCGGCCGTACCTCGAGGCCGAGGTGCCCCCGCCCCTCTTTGCCCTCCTGGGACGGCCGGTGGGACATTCCGCGAGCCCGGCGATCCACCAGCGCTGGATCGCGGCGGACGGCGAGCGAGGGCTGTACCTCGCGCTCGAGATCGCCGACGACCGCGAGTTCGTCGATGCCCTCGCGCCGCTCGCTGAGGGCGGGTTCCGCGGGGTCAACGTCACGCATCCGTACAAGGCGGTCGCCGTCGAGGCGGCCGACGAGCTCGGCCGTGGGGCGGAGGCGTGTGGGGTCGCGAACTGCCTCACCCTGCGGGACGGCCGTGTGGTCGCCGAGAACACGGACCTGCTCGCCATCCTGCGCAGGCTCGAGGAGCTCCGTGCCTCGCGCGCGTGGGACGGCGGATCCCTCGCCGTCATCGGCGCCGGGGGCGCAGCGCGTGCGACGCTCGCGGCGGCCCGGTCGCTCGGGATCCCGGCGACGGTCCATGCGCGTCGCCGGGCCGAGGCGGATCGACTCGCCTCGGCGTTCGCGGGCGAGGTCCCGGGGCGAGGACGGTCCCCGAAGCCCGCCACCCTCGTCGTACACGCGACCGATGTCGGGCGGGAGCCCGACCGGCCGCTCGAGGTACCGCTCGGACCGCTGCTCGCTCCCGGTGCCTACGTGCTGGACTGGGTCTACCGACCGGCGCAGCCGACGATCCGCCAGGCCACAGAGGCGGCCGGCGCGACGTACGAGGACGGTTGGAGGCTGCTGGTCTACCAGGCCGCAGCGAGCTTCGACCTGTGGTGGGACCACCCGCCCTCGGAGGCGGCGATCGGCGCGGTCGTCGCAGGAGGCGGATGATCGCCTCCGGCACCTCGCACGCTGCGATCACGGTCGTCAACGCGCTCCCGCTCGGGATCGGGGCGGCGGTCGGAGTCGCCTGGCCGGCGCGGGCGAGCGCGCGGCTCCTCGCCCCCAGCGATCGCTCGCCGGGCGTGACGGTAGCTCCACGCAGCTCGTCGACCCCCGTCGTCCGGTGCGCGGCGCGCGCCGCCCTCGAGCGCTGGGGCCCGGTCGGCGGAGGGATCCGCCTGCGCGTGCGCTCGACGATCCCCCGAGCGAAGGGGCTCAAGAGTTCGAGCGCCGTCGCGAGCTCGGTCGTCGCAGCGGTAGCGGGTCTCTCGGGCCGTGCGCCGTCGCCGCTGGCGGTCGGCCGCGTGGCGGCCGAGGCGGGCCGACGTGCCGGCGTCAGTGCGACCGGGGCGCTCGACGACGCCCTCGCAGGTCTCGAGTCGGGGGGGGTGGTCACCGACAACCGGACCGATCGGTGCCTCCGTCGTTTCGATGTCGACGCGGGACTCGGCGTCGTGCTCTGGATCCCTCCCGGCCGGCATCCGCCCTCGCCCTCGGTGCAACGGGCGTTCGCACGACGTCGGGCGATCGCCCGCCGCGCGGTCGCCGCCGCCCTCGACGGAGGCTGGGTCGAGGCGATGCGCCGTAACTCTTCCCTCGTCGAGGCGGTGCTCCGCTACCGGTATGACGCGCTCCACCGCGCTGCCGCCGGCGCCGGCGCGGTCGCCTCCGGCGTCACAGGACTCGGCCCGACGTTCGCGGCGATCGCGCCGCTCGGGCGTCTCGGACGGGTCGCGAGGGCGCTCCCGACCTCCGTCGGCCGACGGGCCACCGTCCGTCTGCTGAGGCGGAACACCGAGCGGGAGGACCTCTCGTGAGCGAGGTCCGGGTGCGTCCGTCGACCGTCGAGGGTCGCCTCCGGGCCCCGGGGTCGAAGAGCTACACCCACCGGTTCCTGATCGCCGCCCACTTCGCCTCCCGGAGCAGCCGGCTGCGTCGGCCGCTCGTCAGCGACGACACGCTGCGTACGGTGGCCGCGCTCCGACGGCTCGGCTCCCGGGTCTCCGTGGCCCCGGGCGCCTGGACGGTCGTACCGGGCGTCGGTCGCGCGGGCACCTCCGCGACCCTCGACTGCCGCGAGTCGGGAACGACGCTCCGTCTGGTCAGCGCGGCGGCGGCGGTCCAGCCGCGACGCTTCCGCTTCGTCGGCCGGGGGCGCCTGCCGGTGCGTCCGATGCGTCCGCTCTTCGACGCGCTGGTCGATCTCGGGGCGACCGTCCGCCGGTCGCATCCCGAGGCCGCGCTTCCGTTCGAGCTGCGCGGCCCGATCCACGGAGGCTCCGTAGCCCTGGACGTCGGGCAAAGCTCGCAGTTCACTTCCGCGCTGCTGTTGGCCCTGCCGACGGTGCTGCCGGACTCGCGCATCCGCCGCGTCGGTCGACCGGTCTCCGAGCCGTACGTGCGGGCGACGATCGAGGTCCTGAGACGACGTCGCATCGCCGTGCAGGAGGACCGGGGAGGGTTCCGGATCCCGGGAGGCCAGACGTACGAGGCGGGCCGGGACGAGGTCCCCGGGGATGCCTCCTCGGCCGCGTATCTCTGGGCGGCCGCTGCGATCTCGGGCGGACGCGTCACCGTGGACGGGGTCCCCCCGGACTGGCCCCAGGCGGATCTCGCGGTCCTCGACCTTCTCGAGCGTTACGGCGCCGAGGTCGCACGGCGAGGGTCGACGGTCCGGGTCGAGGGGCGAGCCCGTCGGCCGTTCCGTTGCGAGCTCTCGGACGCGCCGGACCTGTACCCCCTCGCCGGGGTGCTGGCAGCGGCCGCCCCCGGCCGGAGCGAGCTGCGGGGCGCCGAGCACGTCGCCCTGAAGGAGTCGGACCGCCGGTCGGAGACGGCCCGACTCGCGCGGGCGATGGGCGCCCGGGTGCGAGCGAGCCCGGCGGGGCTCTCGATCGAG
This sequence comes from Thermoplasmata archaeon, assembly GCA_035502035.1. GTDB lineage: Archaea > Thermoplasmatota > Thermoplasmata > Lutacidiplasmatales > UBA184 > Lutacidiplasma. Next base: position 19,758 of record DATJUZ010000003.1, on the reverse strand, counting down.
GGTCGCCGCGACCCTCGCCCGCTGGGAGTGACCGACCTCTCCGACCACCGGCTCGTGATGAGCGCCGCGGTGGGCGCGCTGGCGGCAACGGGGACCAGCTCGATCGGCGACGCGCGCGCGGTCGCGAAATCGTTCCCCGGGTTCTTCCCGGCGCTGAGGGCCCTCGGCGCGGAGGTCGTGCCCCGATGACGATGGCGATCGGCCGACGGCTCCGGCTCGAGCTGTTCGGCTCGAGCCACGGCCCCGAGGTCGGCGTCACGCTGGAGGGGATCCCGGCCGGGACCCCGATCGACCTCGAGGCGATCCAGCGCGACCTCGACCGGCGACGGCCGGTCGGACGCACCGTGGCGACCAAGCGCCACGAGGAGGACGCGCTCGTGGTCGACCGCGGCCTCGTGGAGGGGCGTTCGGACGGAGGGCCGTTCCGCGCCCACGTCGTGAACACCGACGTCCGCCGGGAGCCGTACGACCGGCTCCGGGACATCCCGCGACCGGGACACGCCGACTTCCCGGCACGCCGACGGTACGGGCCCGAGGCCGACCTCTCCGGAGGGGGGATCTTCTCCGGGCGGATGACGGTCGGCCTGGTCGTCGCAGGGGCGATCGCCAAGGGCCTCCTCGCGCCGAAGGGGCTACAAGTCGCCGGCTACACGCGAGCGATCGGCCACGTCGAGGCGGAGGCCCCCGAGGGGCTCGCGCCGGAGGAGCTCGGGCGGCGCGCCGCGTCGAACGAGGTCGGCGCGTGCGAGCCTGTCGCCGCGGACGCGATGCTACGGACGATCGCCGAGGCCCGACGCGACGGCGACAGCGTCGGAGGGGTGGTCGAGGTGCGCGCGTTCGGGGCGCCGGTCGGGCTGGGCGAGCCGTTCTTCGACTCCCTCGAGAGCGTCCTCGCTCACGCCTACTTCAGCGTCCCGGCCGTGAAGGGCGTCGAGTTCGGCAGCGGCTTCCGCGCGAGCCGGATGCGGGGCAGCGAGCATAACGACCGCTTCGAGCTCGTGGACGGAGCGGTCCGTACGACCTCCAACCACGCCGGCGGTATCCTCGGCGGGCTCGCCACCGGCATGCCGATCGTCGCTCGCATCGCCGTAAAGCCGACGTCGTCGATCGCGCGGCCCCAGCGCACGCTCAACCTCGCGACCGGTGCGATGACGGACCTGGTCGTCACCGGCCGCCACGACCCGTGCATCGTTCCGCGCGCGCTCGTCGTGCTGGAGTCGGTCACGGCCTACGCCCTCGCCGACCTCGCGCTCTGCGGAGGGTTCCTCGGATGACCGGGACCCGTCTGAGGACGGCGATCGTCGGCGCGAGCGGCTACATCGGGCAGCACTTCGCCCGCCTGCTCGACGAGCACCCGTGGTTCGAGCGCCCGCTGCTGGTCGCGAGCGAGCGGTCCGAGGGCCGGCGGCTCTCGGACGTCTGGCAGCTCTCCGAACCCCCCCCGCCGGGACTCGGCGAGGAGCGGCTGCGCGGGGCGTCCCCGGCCGAGCTCGCCCGCCGGGGCACTCAGGTGGTCTTCTCCGCGCTGCCGAGCGGCCTCGCGGGCGCGACGGAGCTCGAGCTGCGTCGCCGGGGAGTCGCAGTGTTCTCCAACGCGGCCGATCACCGCGACGACCCGAGGTTCCCTCTCCTCGTGCCCGAGGTGAACGCCTGGCGCCTCGCGGCATCGCCCCGCCCGGGTCGCGGACGCGGCCTCCTGGTGACGAACCCGAACTGCTCAGCGGCCGGACTGGTCGTCGCCGTCGCCCCGCTGCTCGGACTGCTGCGCCCCAGTGCGGTCCACGTGAGCACCTACCAGGCGCTCAGCGGTGCCGGCTACCCCGGCGTCCCGTCGCTCGCGATCGCCGACAACGTCGTGCCGTTCATCCGGCACGAGGAAGAGAAGCTCGCACTCGAGACCGCGCTGCTCCTGGGAGCTCCGAGGGGGGACCGGGTGCGCCCCCTTTCGGCGGCGGTCCTCGCCCACTGCGCGCGGGTCGCCACCCGGGAGGGACACCTCGAGGCGGTGACGCTCGTCACCAACCGTCGCCCCTCGCGGGTCGCGATCGAGCGCGCGTGGCGGTCGTTCGACCCGCTCGCGGGCCGCGGGCTCCCGACGGCGCCGGCCCCGCCGCTCGTGCTCCGACGGGAGGAGGACCGCCCCCAGCCGTTGAGGGACCGCTGGGCCGGGGCGCCGGCGCGGGCCCGTGGGATGGCCGTGTCGGTCGGCCGCGTCCGCTGGGAACCGCCGTACCTACGGTTCTTCCTCCTCGCACACAACGCGGTCCGGGGCGGCGCCGGAGGCTCCGTGCTGAACGCCGAGCTCGCGTGCGCGGAAGGTCGGCTCCAGGGAGGTCCGCTGTGAGCCCCCCGCAATCCACGCCGCTGGTGCTGAAGTTCGGCGGAGCGTCCCTGGACGTGCCGGAGCGTTTCGTCCGGGCTGTCGCAACGGCGCGAGCGTCCGGTCGACCGCTGGTCGTCGTCGTCTCGGCCCGGTCGCGGGTGACCGACCTGCTGGTCGACGCGGTCGAGCACCCTCGGGACCACCGACGCCACCGGCGGATCCTCGCGCAGATCGCCGAGCGGCATCCGGAGCTTCCGGACGGCGGACGCGGGCAGCTCGCCCGACTCAGCCGTCTGCTCGACGACCTCGAGGCGCACGCCCCTCCCGACCCGCCCCGGGTCGATCGGCTCCTGAGCCTCGGCGAGCGGGTCGCGGCGCACTGGGTCGCCGGCCGCCTCCGGGAGGCAGGGATCCCCGCGGTCGCCGTCGAGGCGGACCACCTCGGGCTGACGACGGACAACGCCTACGGCGCTTCGTGCATCGTGCTGGACCGTTCGCGCGCCCCGGTACGCCGGGGGCTCGGCCGCCTGCTCGCGCGCGGCGAGCTGCCGGTCGTGACCGGCTTCTTTGGGAGGAGCCTCGAGGGGCGCGTCGCCACGCTCGGCCGAGGCGGCTCGGACTACGCTGCCACGGCGATCGCCGCCCTCCTCGGCTCGGACCGCGTGGAGCTCGTCAAGCGGCACGTCGCCGTCCTGAGCGCGGACCCGACGGAGGTCCCCGCCGCCCGGCCGCTCCCCGAGCTCTCCTACGAGGAGGCGGAGGAGCTCGCCCAGTTCGGCGCCCGGGTGCTCCACCCGCTCACGATCGAGCCGGCGCGCGCCCACGGCGTGCGCGTCACCGTCCGATCGCTCGAGAGCCCGTCCGTCGCGACGACGATCGGCCCGGCGCGCCCCTCGAGGCGCAACCGGGCCGTCACCGTCCTTCGGCCGTTGCGCCTGTTCCGCCTCCGCGTTCCCGGGGGCCGCCAGCGGCCGGGCATCGTCGCCGAGGTCGCCGAGCGGCTGCGCGGCGCGGGGGTGAACGTCGTCCAGCTGTTCACCTCCTCCGCGCTCCTCTGCCTCGTGCTCGAGCCGCGAGGGGTCGCGCGCGCGCTCCGCGCCCTGCGCCCGATCACCGCGGAGGACGCGGCGGTCCTGGACGGACCGATCGCCGTCGCGCTCGTGACGGTGATCGGGGACGGGGTCCTGAGCGACCTCGACCGCCTCCCGGCCGCGGCGGTCCGGGGCGCCGAAGGGTTCAGCGCCACGCCGCGGGCGCTGTCGCTCGCGGTCCCCGAGGCGCGTGGGACGGCGGTCGTGCGCGCGCTGCACGCCGCGCTCGTGGAGGCTCGTCGATGACCCCCGGACCGTGGGAACGGTTCGTCGCCGAGAGCGCCGGCGCCGAGAACGCCGGATACGTGGAGCGGGCCGGCGTCGGCGACCGGCCGGGACGTGCGGTCTGGTTCCGCTCGCCCGGGAGCGTCCTCACGCTCGGCCCCGACGCCGAGGCCGGGGACGTCCGACGGTCGATCGACCGGCACCTCGCCGACCATCGCTGGGGGGCCGTCGTCGGCTACCTCGGCTTCGACGCGGTCGGGCTGGTCGAGCCGGCGCTCCGTCGCTTCCCGTCCGGCGCCCCGTTCCCCCTGGGCGAGCTCGCCTTCGTGCCCGAGGCGCGCCGGGGGGTCGTCCCGCCCCAGCGCCGACGCCCCCTCCCCCGGTCGCGGGTCGGTCGGCCGCTCGCCGACTCGCTCCCCCGCCCTCGGTTCGAGTCGAGCGTCCGACGGCTCGTCCGGGCGATCCGCGACGGAGAGGCGTTCCAGGTCGTGCTCGCGCATCGACGGAGCTGGAGGCGGCCGGAGGACCTGCTCGAGCGAGGGTCGCTCCTCCGCGCCGCCGAGCGCTACAGCACCTTCTACTACCTGAGGTTCGGCGACCGGGAGCTCCTCGGCGCGAGCCCCGAATCGGTCGCCGAGCTCCACGGCCGCACCGCCTACATCGACCCGATCGCCGGGACGATGCCGCGCGACCCCCGGCGGCGACGCCGGCGTGGCCTGCGCAGCGACCCGAAGGAGCTCTGCGAGCACCGGATGCTGGTCGACCTTGCCCGGAACGACCTCGGGACGTTCGCGCGCGCCGGCTCCGTGCGCTTGGCGTGGACCGAGCGCCTCGTGCGCTATGCGCGCCTCGAACACCTCGTCAGCCGGGTCGCGGCGACCGTCCGACCGGGGACCGGCCCGTGGGACGTGCTCTCGGCGGCGTTCCCGGCCGGCACCGTCTCCGGCGCGCCGAAGATCCGGGCCACCCAGCTCCTCCGCGACGAGGAACGGAGCTGGCGGGGACCGTACGCCGGGGCCGTCGCGCTGATGGAGCCGGGCCCGCGGGCGACCTTCGCGCTCGCGATCCGGTCGGCGTTCGCCTCCGGCGACCGTCTCCACACGGCCGCCGGCGCCGGCATCGTGCACCGCTCGAGCCCTTCGCGCGAGTTCGGCGAGACGATCGCGAAGCTCTCCGCGATCGAGACGGCGGTCGTCGGGAGGGGGCCATGAGGGTGCTCCTGGTCGACCACGAGGACTCGTTCGTCCACAACGTCGAGCAGGCGCTCGCCGCGCTCGGCGCGGAGGTCCGCGTGCTGCGCTCGACCGCCGGGGCGGCCGAGGCGGTCCGCTTCGACCCGGCGGCGGTCGTCCTCTCGCCCGGCCCGGGCCACCCGAGCGACCGCCGCCTCACCGCGCTGTCGCGGTCCCTCCTGCGACGGTGGGAGGGGGAGCGGCCGTTCCTCGGGGTCTGTCTCGGCCACCAGCTGCTCGCCGAGCACTACGGGGCCCGGGTCGTTCGCGCCAGAGCGCCGGTGCACGGGGAGCGGACGAGGATCGTCCACGACGGCCGGGGGATCTTCCGCGGCGCCCCGAGCCCGACGGAGGTCGCCCGCTATCATTCGCTGGTTGTCGCTCCTCCGTCCGTTCCCCCGCAGCTCGAGGTGTCGGCGTGGGGGAGCGGCCACGTCGTGATGGCGCTCCGCCACCGTCGCCTCCCGGTCGAGTCGGTGCAGTTCCACCCGGAGTCGTACCTCACCGCCGAGGGCCGACGGCTGTTCGCGAACTTCCTCGGGGGGGTGCGCCGATGAGCGGACCCGTGCTCGCCCGACTCCTCAAGCGGGAGCCGCTCGCTCCCCGGGAGATACGGACGGTCTTCGACCGGCTCGTCGCACCGACGACCACGGACGTCGAGCGGGCCGGACTCCTCATCGCGCTCGCGGGACGCAGCGTCCGGGCGGACGAGCTCGCGGGCTTCGCCCGGGAGATGCGCCGGCGGGCGACCCCGTTCCCGATCCCTCCCCGGGAGCGGCCGGTCGACCTCTGCGGCTCGGGCGGAGCGCGGGTCCCCTCGTTCAACGTCTCGACCGTGGCGGCGTTCGTCGTGCGCGCCGCCGGCCCGCCGGTCGTCAAGCACGGCAATCGCTCGTCGACCGGCCTCTGCGGCTCGAGCGACCTGCTCGAGGCGCTCGGCCTCCCGGTGACGTTCTCCCCCGCGTTCGCGCGGGCGACGTATCGGCGATGGCGTCTCGCGTTCCTCCACGCCCCGTTGTTCCATCCGGCGACGAAGGCCGTCGGGGCGGTACGCCGCGCGCTCGGGGTCCCGACCGTTTTCAACCGCCTCGGCCCGCTTGCAAACCCGGCGGCGGTGCCGTACCAGGTCGCCGGCGCGCCCGACCCCGGAACGGCCGAGCTGTTCGCGCACGCCCTCCGACGTCTCGGGGTCCGACGCGGGGTGACGATGGCCTCGGAGGACGGCTGCGACGAGTTCTCGCCCCGGGCCCGGACGCGGATCTGGTCGTGGGGCCCGGGCCCACCGCACCCGTCCCGCCTCGTTCCGGAGCGGCTGCTCGCCCCGCCGGAGCGACGGGGCCCGTGGGACCCCCTCCCCCCACCCCGCGCGGCCGTCGAGGCGGAGCGGCTCCTCCGGGGCGGCGCCGGCGCGCGGCGGGGTTCCGTGCTGCTGACGAGCGGCGCGGCGCTCTGGTGCTCGGGGTCCGCTCGGTCGATCCGGGAGGGCGTCGAGCAGGCACGCTCGGTGCTGGACCGCGGGGAGGCGCTGGAGATGCTGGAGCGGATGCGGGAGGTCGCGGGCGGCGGCGCCGGGGGGGTACGGTGAGCACGAGCTTCCTGCGCGAGGTCGTCGGCGAGATCCGGGCGGCGCTCGCCGACGGGCGCTACGCGGAGGGGGTCCCGACGACCCGCCGCCGGCCGCCGGCGAGCCTCCGGGCCGCGATCGAGCGGGACCGGGACGCCGGGGCGCTGCTCGTCGAGTACAAGCGCGCGTCGCCCGGGGCGAGCGCTCCGCTGCCGATCCCGCGCAGCGTCACGGAGTTCCTGCGCCTGACGGGCGAATCCGGGATCGCCGGCTACTCCTGCCTCGCGACGACGTACGGCTTCGACGGGGCTCCCGCGCGCGTCGCGGAGCTCGCCTCGAGCACGTCGGTGCCGGTCCTGTTCAAGGAGTTCGTCGTCGCCTCCGCGCAGCTCGAGGTCGCCGCGCGGACCGGCGCCGCGGCGGTGCTCCTGATCGCGCGGCTCGAGGACGACGGACTGCTGGAGGAGCCGCTGGCGGACCTCGCACGCGAGGCGCACCGCCTCGGTCTCGAGGTCCTGCTCGAACTCCACGCCCCGGCAGAATTATCTCGGCTGGGCGGCGTGGAGGCGGACGTGTTCGGTGTCAACACCCGCGACCTCGCGACCCTCCGGTTCGACCGGCCGACCGCCTACGGCACCCTCGAGCAGGCCCGGCGTCGGGGCCTGCGGCCCCTGCTGGGGCTCAGCGGCGTCGAGGGCCCGGACGGCGCGGCCGAGTTCTGGCGCCGCGGCTGCGACGGGCTGCTCGTCGGCAGCGCCGTCGCCCGGTCCCCCGACCCGGCCGCCCTTCTCGCCGCCCTCCGCCGAGCGCCGCCCGGAGGGGCCTCGTGAGGACGTTCGTCAAATTCTGCGGCCTCCGCACCGCGGAGGAGGTCGCCCTCGTTCCGGCCGGCGGCGCCGCCGGCTTCGTGGTGGAGGTCCCCGCCTCGCCGCGCAACCTCGCGCCGGAGAGCGCGGCGAAGCTGGTCGACGCGCTCCCGAGCGAGGCGGAGGCCTGGGGCGTCGTCGTCGACCCCACGGTGGAGCTCGTCCGCCGCCTGTTCGACGAGGTCGGGGTGGATCGCATCCAGGTCTACGGGGCCGTGCCGGAAGGCCTCGAGTACCTCGAGCGGCACCACCTCGTTCCGTCGATCCCGGTCGCCGTGCAGCCCGGGGGCGCCCCGCCCGCGATGCCCCCCGCCGAGGACTATCCGAGGGTGCACCTGGACGCCGCCGGCCAGAGCCTCCCGGGCGGGAGCGGCGTCCGGCCGGACTGGGAGATCTGCGCGAAGCTCGTCGACACGAACCCGGGCCGCAAGCTGGTGCTCGCCGGCGGCCTGACCGCCGACAACGTCCGCGACGCGCTCGGGAGCGTCCGCCCGTGGGGCGTCGACGTCTCGAGCGGCATCGAGCGCGCGCCGGGGGTCAAGGACCCGGCCCGGATGCGCGCGTTCGTCGCGGCAGTGGAGGCGTTCGAGGGAGGCCATGGGTAGGCGCTACGGACCGTACGGCGGCGCCTACGTGCCCGAGACGCTCGTCCCGGCGCTGGCCGAGCTCGAGTCGTCCTGGGCGGAGGCCCGGCGGGACCCGGCATTCCGCCGCGAGCACGCGCGGCTCTCCCGGACCTACGCGGGCCGCCCGACACCGCTCTACCACGCGCGCCGTCTCAGCCGACGCGCCGGCGGGGCCGAGATCTGGCTGAAGCGCGAGGACCTCGTCCACGGCGGCGCACACAAGCTCAACAACGCCCTCGGGCAGGGCCTCCTCGCGCGACGGATGGGCAAGCCGAGGCTGATCGCCGAGACCGGCGCCGGCCAGCACGGCGTTGCGACCGCGATGGTCGGCGCCGCGCTGGGACTCGAGACGGTCGTCTACATGGGCGAGGTCGACATCGCGCGCCAGCGGCCGAACGTCGAACGCATGCGTCTCCTCGGCACGACGGTCGTTCCGGTCCGGAGCGGCCGACGGACCCTCAAGGACGCGATCAACGCCGCCCTGCGCGACTGGATCACGAACGTCCGCACGACGCATTACCTCCTCGGCTCCGCGGTCGGTCCGCACCCGTTCCCGACGATCGTCGCCGAGCTGCAGAGCGTCATCGGGCGGGAGATCCGACGGGACGCCGAGCGCGCGTTCGGGCGTCCGCCGGACCTCGCGGTCGCGTGCGTCGGCGGCGGGTCGAACGCGATCGGCACGTTCCGCCCCCTCCTCGGGCTCCCGACCGAGCTGCTCGGCGTCGAGGCCGGCGGTCCGCGCGGTTCGAGGACCGGTGCCGCGTCGCTCTCGAAGGGACGCCCGGGGATCCTCCACGGCGCCTTCTCCTACGTGCTCGAGGACCGCGACGGGCAGGTCGCGGAGACCGAGAGCATCTCCGCGGGCCTCGACTACGCCGGCGTCGGGCCGGAGCACGCGTTCCTCCGCGACTCCGGGCGCGTCCGCTACGTCGCGGTCCACGACGAGGGGGCCCTCGCGGCGTTCCGCTGGCTGGCGGAGGACGAGGGGATCCTGCCGGCGCTCGAGCCGGCGCACGCGATCTACGCGGCGGTCGGCGAGGCCCGGCGACGGCCAGCGCGGGAGCGGGTCGTCGTCACCCTCTCGGGCCGCGGCGACAAGGACCTCGAGGTGGTGCGTGCCGCGACTGGCCAGCGCGCTTAGCGACGCCCGGAACGGAGGGGCGCGCGCCGTCGTCCCCTACCTTATGGTCGACCGGCGGCGCCGTGCGCGGCTCGGCGCGACGGTCGCGGCGTTCCGGGGGGCGGGGGCGGCCGCGCTCGAGCTCGGGTTTCCGTTCTCCGACCCGATCGCCGACGGACCGACCCTCGAGTCGGCCGCCGACCACGCTCTCGCACACGGCACGAGCTGGAACGACCTCCTCGCCCAGCTCCGGATCGCGAGCGCCGTCCTGCCGACCGCGGTGATGACGTACGCGAACCCGGTCTGGGCGAGGGGGCTGCGCCGGGCGACGCGCGAGCTCCGCCAGCACGGCGCCTCCGGCCTGATCGTCCCCGACCTCTCGCTCGAGGAGAGCCCGCCGTGGCGCGAGGCGGCGGAGGGCGAGGGGCTCGACCTCGTGCTCCTCGCCGCCCCGTCGGCGAGCCGGACGCGGATCGCCCGCATCGCCGCCGCCTCCTCCGGGTTCCTGTACCTCGTCTCGCGCTTCGGGACGACCGGGGGCGCAGCGGCCGTCACGGCGGCCCGCGAGCTCGCCCCGCTGGTCGCCGCCGCCCACCGGCGGAGACCGGAGCTAGCGGTCCTCGTCGGCTTCGGCGTCCGCGACGCGGCGAGCGCCCGGGCGGCGACCGCGAGCGGCGCGGACGGCGTCGTGGTCGGATCGGCGATCGAGGAAGCGATCGGCCGGGGGCTCGGACCGGCCGCGCTCGGCCGCTGGCTCGCCGCGATCGTCCGGGGCGCCCGGTCCGCGGCAGCGGACCGGCGCTGACCGGAACGGAGCGTGGCGACCGGGCCGGGCCCGGCCCGGACGAAGCGAGATGTACTCCTGAACCCCGTTCCGGGCGATGGCCGCGACCGCACCGGTCCCGTCCCCAGGGCTCCCCGCTCCGGAGGCGAACCGCGCTCCGACAGCGGCCCCACCCTCCCGCCATCGGCGATGGCCGGAGGCGGTCCTCGCGATCGCGGTCGCGGTGACCGTGGTCGGAGGGCTCTACGCCTCCGGTGAGCTCGGTCGGCACGCCACGGGTGCCTCGGACGAGGAGACGTTCGACCAGGCGCGCAACGCCGCCGAAGCGGCCTCGCTGCTGCTGCTGGGGACGGGGTGGGTCGCGGGCGGGGCCGTCGGGGTGGACGCCCGCCTGCCGACGAGCGTGCCTGTCGCCAGCCTGTCGAGCGACCTCGGCTCGAACTGCACCCTCGGGCCGGTCGGCACGAGCGAGCTGCCGTCCCAGCTCGAGATCCCGGCGTTCGCGGGCTCGTTCGCGAGCGGGGTCGCCCCCCTCTGGATCGTCCTGCTCGTCCCCGGCTCCGGCGGCGGGGTCGCCGTCGCCGCGGTGCGCTCCGGAGCCCCGACGGTCGTCGGCGAGGTCGGCGGGGCCGGCTGCGCGCTCCTGGACGCGGGCTACACGCCGCTGCCGGCCGGAACGGTCGACAGTCCGGCGGTCGCCTCGCTCGCCTGGTCGGCGGCCGGGCACGACTACGTGACCGCCGACCCGAACCTGACGACGGTCGCGTTCGCGGTGTTCGGCGGAGCGTCGGTCACGAGCCTCGGGCTCTCCGGCGTCTGGGCCGTCGTCTACGCCCCGTGCGACCCGATCCTCGGAGGAACGACGAGCGAGCCAAGCGACATCGCGACGATGAACCTCACGACGGGCGCGCTGCTCGACTTCACCGCGAACGTCGACCTCGACTGTCCTCCGTAGGGCGCGCGGGGCGGCCGGGCGCGCCGGGGCCGGCGCCTACGGTCGGATCCGCTCGAGGGAGAGGAAGCGGACCTCGGAGGCCGGGGTCACGCTCGCGACCAGGAACTCCTTGCGGACCCCCTGGGCGACCCGCACCGCGCCGGCGACCTCGGGCCAGGTCGCGAGATGGCGCTCGGGGAGCGCCTGGACCAGGTAGCGGGCGTGGGCGTGCTCCGGGTTCCGGGGGTAGGCGCGGAAGTGGGCGCCGTACTTGAACCCCGTCTTTACGACCAGGCGGCGCTCGCGGAGCGAGCGGTAGGCGGCGAGCCGCTCGGCGAACCGGGGGTCGAGCTTGCGGGCCCGCGCCTCGAGCCGCTCGAGCGGCACCGGCCGGCCGCTCTTCGTGTCCCGCACGACGAGCTGGCCGGTCCGGGCGAGGTAGGCCCCCTCGAGGAGCGACAGCTCGAGGCGGTCGCCGACGCGGCTCCCGTAGGCGAGGAGGCGGCCGAGCCCATCGACCGCCGCGGCGTCGTGGACGGTGAGGCGATCGTCCCCGAGCCAGCCCTCGGTCGCGGCGGGGAGCGGCACGGGGGAGACCGCGCCGGTCGGCGCGGGCCGACGCAATCGGTAGTACGTCAGGTCCGACTCCTCGTCGACGACCCCGAGCCAGAGCATCTTGCGCGACGCCTGCGCGCGGTCGGCGAGCCGGACGATCCGGTCGAGGTCGAACGGCTCGCGCTCGCTGATCGCCTCGACCCAGAACCGGGCCGGCGTCTTCTGCAGGACGCCTCCGCGCGGGAGGACCGAGAAGGCGACCGGCGGCGGCCCGTCGCGGACGACGTAGCCCCGCTGGCGGAGGTCGCGGTAGACGAGGTACCTCACCGGGAACCCCGGCTCGGCGCGGACGGCCCGACGGAAAACCGTCGGCCAGGCGACCGAACGCCCGCTCGGGCCGGTGACCTCGGCCCGCCCCATTTCGGTCAGGTAGACCGCCTCGTAGCGGTCGAGGGCCAGCGAGCCCTCCGGACCGGGCGTGCCAAAGAACCCCTTCGCGTAGATCGACGACGCCTCGGCCGGGTCGTCGTACCGGACCGTCCCGTCCGGCGCGAGCCGGCCGCTCACCGGCGGGCCGCCCGCAGCTCGGCCATCGTCACGAGCGCCTCGAGCCGGACCCCGGCGGCCGCGAGGCGCTCCGTGGCGCCCTCCTGGCGGTCGACGACGGTGACGGCGCGCTCGACCCGCCCGCCCGCGGCGCGGAGGATCTCGACCGAGCGGAGGACGCTTCCGCCGGTCGTCGTGACGTCCTCGAGGAGTAGGACGGACGCTCCGGCCGGCAGCTCCCCCTCGAACGGCTGGCGCGTACCGTGCTCCTTCGGGGCCTTGCGCAGGACGACGTACGGGCGACCGAGCTGCAGCGCCGCCGCGACGACGAGCGGCACCGCGCCGAGCTCCATACCGGCGAGACGCTGCTCGGCACCGGCCCGGGCCGACAGCGCTCGGGCGAGCCCCGCGAGCCGGCGGGGCTCCGGCCAGGCGCGCTTCACGTCGATGTAAACGTCGCTCTTCGCGCCGGAGGCGAGCGTGAAGTCGCCGAAGCGCACGGCCCCGGCCGCGATGAGCTCGCGCGCGACCTCGGCGGCCCCCCAGACCGGCGCTCCCGTCGCCCCGCTCACCACGGCACCTTCTTCAGCCCGGCGTAGAACCCGATCCAGTTGAACGCCGCGTGCAGCCCGAGCGTGAACACGAGGAGCCATAACACCGCCTCCCACGAGCCGAACGTCCCGACGAACAGGCCGGGGTCGACGACCGCCCCGACGCCGATCGGCAGCAGAACGAACGGCAGCTGGTCGAGGAGCAGGGTCCGGGCGCCGCTCGGCCGGTCGAGCCGGCGCTTGACGAACGAGCCGAGGGCGTCGCCGGTCATCGCGCCGAACGTCACGAGCGCTACCGCCGGAAGCGCGGCGAGCACGCTCGGCCCCCAGCGTGGGACGAGCTGGAGGTTCGGGGGTGCCGCCAGGATCAGGGCCGCCTCCAGCAGGCCGAACGGCACCGCGAGGCTCGCGCCGACCAGGAAGCCGCTCCAGGTCTTGGACGGGCCGAGCACGCGGCGACCGTCCCGCCGCCAGATCCGCCCGAAGTCCATCGCCGGTCCGCGTCCGCGGGGAAGGGTGGCGAACGCGCTCGCGAGGTACGCCGGCAAGAGGACCCAGAGGACGGCGATCGCGGCGCTCCAGAGGGGGGCCAGCACGGGCCGACCTCCTACGCCTCGAGAACGAACCGCTCGATCGTACGCGCGACCCCGGCGATGAGGCGGGGGTCGGCGCTCTCGTCGACGTCGTGGATGTTCGCGGCCGGGTCCATGCTGCCGAAGACGAGCGCCGGCATCGGGGCGCCGCCCGGCGTGCGCAGGCCGCGCAGCGAGCTCGCGTCGGTCCCGCCGTACTCACCGAACAACCCCCCCTCGCCCAGCTCGGCCCGGACGATCGTCTCGAGGCGGAGCGCGCTCGGGTCGCGGGGGTCGAGGGCGTAGCCGGGACGGCAGCGCGACGGGGGCGCGGTGACCGTGAGCCGGGCCGCGTCCGCGCCGGCGCTGCGCTTCGCCTCCGCGAGCGCCCGCTCGGTCCCGTCCGCGAGCTCCATCTCCGGCGGCAGCCGCAGGTCGACGGTGTACGTCGCGCGCCGCAGCGGGCCGTCCTCGAGGATCCCTGCGCCGACCGCGGCCTCGAGCAGCTCGAGCGTCGCCGGAACGGGGTTGTGGCCCCGATGGGGGTAGCCCCCGTGCGCCGCGACCCCGACCAGCTGGAGCGCGAGCGCGCCGGGGGGGACGGTCAGCGCGGTCGCTCCGTCCGGCTCCAGGCGGAACGGAGGAGCCACGAGGGCGGCGAGCCGTTCCGGGGCGGCGGCGAGCGCCGCCGGGGAGCCGTCCAGGACGATCGTCACGACCCGGGCGATCTGGTTGGCGGCGTCGCTCTCGGCGTGGACCGCGCGCAGGCCGAGCCGGTCGGACGCCGTCGCCGCTTCCGCGGCGAGGTCGAGCTTGGTGACGGTCGCGCGGCCCGTGATCACCGGCTCCGGCGCGGAGCGCTCCGGCCAATCCGGCGAGCGCATCGGCGATCGCCACCCCGCGGCGAGCGCGTGCAGTCCGACCAGCGTGCGTCCCGCGGCGACCGCCTGCCGCACGGTGGTCGGCGACCGGCGCTCCGCCTCCAGGAAGGCGACCCCGCTCGAGCCGATCGTCGTGTGCGGGCTGCCGTCCGGGATCAGCGCGACGTCCCCGCGCACGAGGCGCTCGGGGTCGTCCGGCGCGCGCTCGCCGTCGTGCTCGCGCAGCGCCTCGATCCCCCCGGTCCCGCCGGTCTCCTCGTCGCAGCAGGCGAGGAGGCGAACGTTGCGGTGGAGGCGCTCGGAGGCGGCGAGGCGGCGCATCGCGACGAGCGTCGCGGTGATGCCGCTCCCCAGGTCGTCGTTCGCACCGCGGCCGCCGAGGCGGCCGTCCGGTCGGAGCGTGAGGGTGTGGGGCGGGGTGCGCCAGCGGCTCCGCTGCTCGGCGGGGACCGGCACGACGTCGTAGTGCGCGAGGACGAGCACGGTCTCGCGGGCCCCCCGGTCGAGGTCGATGATCACGTTGGGCCGGGGGACGCCGTGCAGCTCCTGCGGGGGGCCCTCGACGAGCGGGTCGAACACGCGCGTGGCGAGGCCGAACGACCGCGCCCAGCGGACGATCGCGTCGGTCGCCCGCCGGTAGTTCGGCTTCTCGAACCGGCCGCTCGCGAGGTCCTCGAGGTTGGTCGGGGCGATCGCCACCAGCTCCTGGAGGATCGTGAGGGCGTCCGGGTCCCCGAGCTGCTCGACGACCGTCGCGTGGTCCCGCGCAGGGCCGGACGGATCCATCGCGCTACCTCAGGACGAGCGCGACGACGAGCGAGCTCGCGAGGAGGAGCACGAGCGCCGCCGGGAACATGTTCGTGAACATCGCGAGCGTGTCGCCGAGGGAGGTCAAAAGGCGTGCGGTGTACCCCGGCCCGAGGACCCTCACTGCGGGCACCGGACGGCTCCCGAAGCGCAGCCGGGCGGGGGCGAGGTCGGCCTTCGCGCGCTCGAGCAGCTCCCGGGCGTCGCGGGCGAGCGAGGCGATCGGGTAGCGCTCGCCGACCGGGTTGATCCCTCCGTCGACCTCGTGGACGACATGGTTGTCCGTCGTCATCACCTCCGCGACGTCGACGACCTCCTCGAGCGCACGGACGATCGTCGCCCGCGCGCCGAGGACGAGGTTGTTGCCGTCGATGAGGACGTAGCCGGTCGTCCGCCCGGCCGTCCGCACGACCAGCGCGCGCAGCCCCAGGGGACCGATCCCGTCGTCCCCGATCGAATAGCCGTCGCGGCGCGCGACGCCGACCTCGAGCGTCCCGTCTCGGGCCGCCGCCCGGGCGGCCGCGATCGCCGCCCTCGCGTCCGCGACCAGCCGCTCGGCGGCCGGGCTGCCGTAGGAGACGTCCCCCTCGCCTTCGACGTAGGAGTTGTGCGCGTCCACGAGCAGCGGGGTCGGCCCGCCGTCCTGGCGGAGCTCCCGCACGAGGCGGTCGGCCACGGCGAAGGCGATGTCGTCGGTCGGGCGCGGCGCCTGGCTGACGACGACGAGCGCGACCTCGCCGAGGAGCTGGGCGCGCGCCGTGCTCTCCGGCCCCGGACTGACGAGCGGGCCGAGCGGCCCCGGGCGCGACGGCCCGAGCGACTCCGCCAGCTCCCGCGCGGCCCGGCCGAGGCGGTCGACCTCGGCTGCGCTCGGCAGGTCGAGGTCGTGGTCGCACGGCGTGTGCGGAACGAGGACGGTCCCCGCCCCCGGCCCGAGGACCTCCTCGAGCTTGCGCGGGAGGTCGCTCGCGCCGAGCGCCGCGAACGGCCCGGGGTGGACGGTCGGCAGCACGAGCGTCGCGGGGGGTCGCCCGTCGCGCTCGAAGCGCACGAGGTCGACCCGGAGGTCGGCCTCCACCGTCGAGCGCAGGAAGAACGCCTCGAGGCGGCCCGTGGCGTCCGGGTCGCGCGCCCCGACGTGGTCGAGGAGCGGCCGGATCATCGAGACCCCCGAGCTGTGGAACTCGCGGCGGATCGGACGGTCCGCCGCGTGCAGCACGACCAGACCGCAGACGAACGCGCACAGGAAGTCGACCGGCACGCTGACGACCGATGCGAGCGTCGGGCGCGTCAGCGCGTAGAAGCCGACCAGCTGAAGGACCGGCTGCAGCAGGGCGGCCGGCAGCGTACGGGCGTGGCTCGGACGCGAGACACCGTAGAGCGTCAGGTGGCGGAACCAGAACACCGGCGCGAGGAGGAACGGCCCCAGGAAGACGAGCGGCGGCACGATGGACGGCCAGGCGAACAGCGCCGCCCGCCACGCGGCGGCGAGCGGGAGCTCGAGCAGCAGTGCGGAGAGCGCGAGGAAGAGTCCCCGGTGGAACTCGAAGCGGCCCCCGAGCGCCCGCGCGACAGGGCCGGTTGCGACCCCGGCGAGCAGCGACGGGCCCAGGACGGCGGCCGCCCATCCCCAGAACCAGTCCGTTCCCGGCGGCGGCCAGAGTACGACGGCGAGCGCGAGCGACAGCACGGCGATGAGCCCGACGGTGACGGCGGGGCGCGGCGCACGGATCAGGACGCTCGAGCGTCGGCGAGGGCGCGCCGGCGGCTCGGACGGCCCGGCCGGCTCAGCGGCGGCGGACACGCTCGACCTCCCCGACGATCGACCGGAACCTCTCGCCGAGCCCCTGCTCCTCGGTCACGCTCCCGGTGACGAGCACGTCCGCCCCGGCCTCGAGCACGCCCCGCGCGTCCTCGCCGGTCCGGATGCCGCCGCCGACGACCAGCGGGACCCGCAGGGCGGACCGGACCGCCCGCACCATCGGCGCGGGCACCGGGGAAGGGGCCCCCGAGCCGGCCTCGAGGTAGACGAGGCGCATGCCGAGCATCTCCGCGGCGAGCGCGTAGCCGACCGCCCCTTCCAGGTCGTCCCGGGCGACGGCGTCGACCTGGCCGACCTCTCCGACGCGCATCCCCGGGGCGATCACGAGGTAGCCCATCGGGATCGCCTCGAGCCCCAGACGCCGCACGACCGGAGCGGCCCAGGCGTGCGCCCGGACGACCAGCTCGAGGTTGCGCGAGTTCAGCAGGCTCATGAAGAGGATCGCGTCGGCCTCGCGCGCGATCGAGGCGGCGCCTTCCGGAAAGATGATCGTCGGCACGCTCGTCCGTCGCCGGATCGCGACGGCCGCCTCGCCGACGAGCCGGGGGGTGATGCCGGTCGACCCGCCGAGCAGGATCGCGTGGCTCCCCGCAGCGACCGCGCCGGCCGCGACGTCGGCGGCGCGCTCGCCCGGAGACTTCTCCGGGTCGATCAGCGTGAAGTGGATCGGACCTCCGGCGAGCAGCTCGTCGAGGCGGCGCTCGACCGGTCCGGCGCCCGGGGCCCGGCTCATCGGAACGCCACCGCGAGGAACGCCCCGAGCGCGAGCGCCATCGCCCCCTTGCTGACCGTCTGTTCGAAGTGCAACCGCGCCGGCAGCTGGAGCACCGAGAGGACGAAGACGACGTCCGCGACCGCGACGACGGCGGCGTAGGCGAGCCCCGCTGCGCTCGCGAGCGACAGGTACCACAGGAACGGCACGACGCTGAGCGCGATCGCGCCGCCGACCGACCCCCGGGCGAGCGCGGCGGCGGTCGCCATGCCGTAGCGCTTCGGGACCGTGCTGCGGCCGGTGTCGCCGGCGACGTCCTCCATGTCCTTGATCACCTCGCGGCTCAGGGTCGCGAGGAACGCCATCGCGGCGAACGGGAGGACCGTCCACGGCCGGCCGACGGCCGCCCCGCCGTACAGGAAGACGAGGGCGGTGAGGAGCCCGACGGTCAGGTTGCCGACCAGTCCCCGCGCCTTCCCGCCGAGCTCGTAGGCGAGCAGCGCGGCGATGGCGACGGCGAGGAGGGCGCCGACGAGCGGTTCGGCCAGCACGACCGGCACCGCGAGCACGACCCCGGCGAGGAACAGCCCGACCGTGAGGCGGCGCGCCCCGAGGACGCTCACCTCGCCGGTGACGAGCGGACGGTCCGGGTGGTTCCGCCGGTCCCCCTCGAGGTCCCCGACGTCGTTGAGCACGTTGCCGGCCGCGGTCACCGCGCCGGTCGACGCCGCCGCGAGGAGGACGAGGAGCCACAGCTCCGGGCTCAGCCGGACGCCGATCGCCCGGGCCGCGAGCGCGCCGACGACCGTGCCGACGAACGAGACGAGGACGTTGCCGGCCCGGACGAGGCGAAGCGCCGCCCGCACGGGCCTCGATGCCCGCCTCCGCACGATAACGGTTGTGTCCGAACGTCGCCGGACTGACGGAAGGCCCGCCGCGGCGCCGGCGGTCGCCGGCCGTTATATCCACCCCCGGCTCGCGACGGGCGATGGCTCCGCCCCGCGTGCCGCGACCGCGAACCCGGTCGTTCACGCTCGGCAACGGCCTTCGCGTCCTCCTCGCCCCGGACCCGCACAGCCCGACCGCGAGCGTCTGGGTCTGGTACCGCGTCGGCTCGGTCAACGAGCATCCCGGGATCACCGGCGCCTCGCACTGGGTCGAGCACATGCTCTTCGAGGGCTCCCCCCGCTACCCGAAGGGGGCGATGGACCGCGCGGTCGTCCGCGTCGGCGGGCAGCTGAACGCCTTCACCGACACCGACTTCACCGCCTACTTCTCGACCGTCCCCCGCGAGCACCTGGACGTGCCGCTCGACATCGAGGCCGACCGGATGACCCGTGCGCTCATCACCGACCCGGAGGTCGGGCGCGAGCGCACGGTGATCTTCTCCGAGCGGGAGGGGAACGAGAACTGGCCGGAGTTCCGGGTCGAGGAGGAGCTCTACCAGCTGGCGTTCCGGGAGCACCCCTACCGGTGGGACGCGCTCGGCCGTCGGGAGGACATCGAGCGGATGTCCGCGGCCGAGCTGCGCGAGTACTACCATCGCTTCTACGGCACGCGCAACGCGATCCTCGTGGTCGCCGGGGGGTTCGCTCCGGCGGAGGTGGCGCGTCAGGTACGACGCCGCTTCGGACGGCTCCCGCGGGGCGGCGAGGACGTCACCGTCGCTCGGGTCGAGCCGGAGCCGCGGGGCGAGCGCCGCGCGGAGCTCACCGGGCCCGGTACGACCCCGTACGTCCAGGTCGGCTTCCGCGCCCCGGCGCTCGACGACCCGATGACGCCGACCGGCATCGTCCTCGACACGATCCTCGGCGGGGAGACCCGCCTGTTCACGAGCGGCTCCGGCTGGGGCCGCTCGGGCGAGCATCCCTCCTCCCGGCTCTATCGGGGCCTGGTCGACCCCGGGCTCGCCGTCCGCGCCTCCTGCGACTGGCGCCCGCGACGCTACCCGGCGCTGTTCACGGTCCAGGCCCAGGCGGCTGCCGGGGTCTCGCTCGACCGCCTGGAGGCGGCGCTGCTCGGGTTGCTCGAGCGCCTGGCCGCCGACGGTCCCTCGGCCGCCGAGGTCAAAGAGTGCCGGACGAAGCTCCGCCGCGCGGTCGCGCTCGCCTACGAGGGGGCGTCGCGGACGGGGTTCCGGCTCGGCTACTTCTCCGTCCTCCGCGCCCCCGAGCTCGAGGACGAGATCTACCGCGCGCTGTTCCGCGTGCGACCGAAGGACGTGCGGGCGTGCGCGCGAGCGCTGTTCCGCCCGGAGCGCCGGGTCGTCGTCCGGTACCGGCCGACCGGGGGGGAGTCCGTTGGCTGAGGAGTACCCGCCGCTGCGCATCGAGTACCTCGAGCCGGTCGACGGCCTCCGGCTCGTGCGGCAGTCCCCGCCGCGGAGCGCCGCGAGCTTCGCGGCGACGTACGTCGGCCCGGCCGGGTGGGCCTATGATCCCCGCGGCGCCGAGGGGATGTCGCGGCTCGTCAGCCAGCTCGTCACGAGCGCCGCTGGCCCGTACGGGCGCGTCGAGCTCGCGCGGCGGCTCGACCGGGCCGGAGGCG
>DATJUZ010000002.1:0-9082 GCA_035502035.1 Thermoplasmata archaeon | reverse complement strand
TCCCGAGGGGATCCTCACGACCGAGGACGCGCTGCTGTTCCTCGAGAAGAAGTTCGCGACCGGCCAGGCGAAGGAGTACCGCCAGCGCAAGGTCGACGGGATCCTCGACCGCTCGCTGCTCCCGCACCTCGGCGACACGCGGGGCGACCGACTGAAGAAGGCGCTCTACCTCGCGCGCATGGCGCGGACGGTCCTCGAGCTCCACCTCAAGGTCCGCGGCGAGGACGACAAGGACCACTACGCGAACAAGCGCCTCAAGCTCGCCGGCGACCTGATGGAGGACCTGTTCCGGGTCGCGTTCAGCCTCCTCCTGAAGGACCTCAAGTACCAGCTCGAGCGCTCGTTCGCCCGCAAGAAGGACCTGCGGATCGCGAGCGCGATCCGGCCGGACCTTCTCACGCAGCGCCTCGTCCACGCGCTCGCGACCGGCAACTGGGTCGGGGGCCGCGCCGGGGTCAGCCAGGTGCTCGACCGCACCAGCCACATGTCGACGATCAGCCACCTCCGCCGCGTCACGAGCCCGCTGACCCGGAGCCAGCCGCACTTCGAGGCGCGGGACCTGCACCCGACGCAGTGGGGGCGTCTCTGCCCGAACGAGACCCCCGAGGGGCAGAACTGCGGCCTCGTGAAGAACTACGCGCTCTGCGTTGACGTCTCCGAGGGGGCCGACGAGGAGGAGGTCGCGCTCATCCTGCGCGACCTGAACACCCGCGAGATCGGCCCGGAGGTCTTCCAGGAGGCGACGGCGCCGAAGGGCAAGCGCGCCGCGCGCGTCTACGTCAACGGCAACCTGGTCGGGCTCCACTCGCAGCCGCTCGAGCTCGTCCGCGAGATCCGCGAGCGTCGCCGCACGGGCA
This sequence comes from Thermoplasmata archaeon, assembly GCA_035502035.1. Lineage (GTDB taxonomy): Archaea > Thermoplasmatota > Thermoplasmata > Lutacidiplasmatales > UBA184 > Lutacidiplasma. Next base: position 8,225 of record DATJUZ010000002.1, on the reverse strand, counting down.
CGCTCAGCCCGACGCTCGGGGACCGGACCTACGAGATCAACGCCCGCTATGACGAAGTGATGAACGAGGTGATCGTCCACTGCGACTCCGGCCGCCTCCGGCGCCCGCTCATCGTCGTGAAGAGCGCCGTCCCCCGGGTCTCGCGCTCGGACCTGGACGACCTCGCGCGCGGCACGCTCTCGTTCAGCGACCTCATCCGGCAGGGGAAGATCGAGTGGGCCGACGCCGAGGAGGAGGAGGACGCGCTCATCGGCGTCGACCCCCTCACCTACCCGGACCGCTGCCCGAAGTGCTCGAAGGCGCTCTCGCGCTCGGACGTCCGCTGGGCGTCGATGGGCGACAAGCGCGACGCCCCGCTGGTCGCGTGCGGGTTCTGCCACGCCGAGTTCCCCGTCCCGGGGCTGATCACGGACCGCCACACGCATCTCGAGATCGACCCGAACCTGATGCTCGGCGTCTGCACGGGGCTGATCCCGTACCCCGAGCACAACGCCGCCCCGCGCAACACGATGGGCTCCGGGATGGCGAAGCAGGCGCTCGGCGTCGAGTCGGTCAACTACCGCCGCCGGCCGGACACGCGCGGGCACCTCCTGCACTACCCGCAGGCGCCGATCCTGCAGACCCAGACGATGCGCTACGTCCACTTCACCGAGCGGCCGGCCGGCCAGAACTTCGTGGTCGCGATCCTCTCCTACGAGGGCTACAACATGCAGGACGCCCTCGTCTTCTCGAAGGGGGCGATCGACCGGGGCCTCGGCCGCTCGTCGTTCTTCCGGACGTACCGCGGGGAGGAGCGCAAGTACCCCGGCGGGCAGGAGGACCGCTTCGAGATCCCGCGGCCGGACGTCGCGGGAGCGCGCGTCGACACCGCCTACCGCAACCTCGGCGAGGACGGCCTGATCTTCCCCGAGCTCGAGGTCACCGAGGGCGACGTGCTGGTCGGCAAGACGAGCCCGCCGCGGTTCCTCGAGGAGAAGACCGACCTCCTCACGCCGCAGAAGCGCCGGGAGACGAGCGTCACCGTCCGCTTCGGGGAGAGCGGCTGGGTCGACAACGTGATCCTGACCGAGGGGGAGAACATCTCCAAGCTCGTCAAGGTCAAGGTCCGCAACCAGCGCGTGCCGGAGCTCGGCGACAAGTTCGCGAGCCGCCACGGCCAGAAGGGGGTCATCGGCCTCACCGTTCCGCCGGAGAACCTGCCGTACACCCGCAGCGGGATGACGCCGGACCTGCTGATCAACCCGCACGCGATCCCATCGCGGATGACCGTCGCCCACGTGCTCGAGATGCTCGGCGGGAAGGTCGGAGCCCTCGAGGGGCGGACGATCGACGGGACGGCGTTCAGCGGCGCCCGCGAGGAGGCGCTGCGCGAGGGGCTCAAGGCGCTCGGGTTCAACCCGAGCGGCCGCGAGACGCTCTACGACGGCCTCACCGGCCGCCGGTTCGAGGCGGAGATCTTCGTCGGCGTGATCTACTACCAGAAGCTCCACCACATGGTCGCGGGCAAGATGCACATGCGCTCCCGCGGGCCGGTGCAGATCCTCACGCGCCAGCCGACCGAGGGGCGCTCGCGCCAGGGCGGCCTCCGCTTCGGGGAGATGGAGCGCGACTGCCTGATCGGCCACGGGGTCGCGATGGTGATCAAGGACCGGCTCCTGGACGAGTCGGACGGGACGATCCAGTACGTCTGCGGCAACACCGAGTGCGGGCACATCGCGATCCCGGATTCGCGCGCGAGCTCGCTCCGCTGCCCGAGCTGCGGGAACACGTCGTCGATCTACCCGGTCGAGATGAGCTACTCGTTCAAGCTCCTGCTCGAGGAGCTGATCAGCCTCGGCGTGATCATGCGCCTCCAGCTCGAGGAGATGCGGTAGGGGGTCGGACGATGGCGCAGGGACTGTCGAAGCGGATCCGCGGCCTGCAGTTCGCCTTCCTCTCGCCGGACGAGATCCGGCGGATGAGCGCGGCGAAGATCATCACCGCCGACACGTACGACGACGACGGCTACCCGATCGAGATGGGGCTGATGGACCTCCACCTCGGCGTGATCGAGCCGAACCTCCGCTGCCGGACGTGCGGGGGACGCGTCAACGAGTGCCCCGGCCACTTCGGGATCATCGAGCTCGCCATGCCCGTGATCCACGTCGGCTACGCCAAGGAGATCAAGCGGCTGCTCCAGTCGACCTGCCGGGCGTGCGGCCGCCTCCTGCCGGACGCCCCGGTCACCCGCGGCGAGAGCTCGCTCGACACCGACGAGGCGACGCCCGCTCCGCGGACGCGCGAGCCGAAGGAGGAGCGGGTCTGCCCGCACTGCCACGAGGTCCAGCACAAGATCGTCCTCGACAAGCCGACGACGTTCCGCGAGGACGCGCACAAGATCACCCCGAAGGAGGTCCGCGCGCGGCTCGAGCGGATCCCGGACGAGGACGTCCGGGCGCTCGGCCTGAACCCGCGGTTCGGCCGGCCGGAGTGGATGGTCCTCACCGTCCTGCCGGTCCCGCCCGTCCAGGTCCGCCCGTCCATCACGCTCGAGAGCGGGGAGCGGAGCGAGGACGACCTCACCCACAAGCTCGTGGACGTGCTGCGGATCAACCAGCGCCTGCGCGAGAACCGCGACATGGGCGCCCCGCAGCTCGTCGTCGAGGACCTCTGGGAGCTGCTCCAGTACCACGTCACGACCTACTTCGACAACCAGACGAGCGGGATCCCCCCGGCGCGCCACCGCTCCGGCCGCCCGCTGAAGACGCTCGCCCAGCGCCTCAAGGGGAAGGACGGCCGGTTCCGCTCGAACCTGTCGGGGAAGCGCGTGAACTTCTCCGCGCGGACGGTCATCAGCCCGGACCCGCTCCTGTCGATCAACGAGGTCGGGGTCCCGGTCGAGATCGCGCGGGGGCTCACCGTCCCGCTCGAGGTCACGCTCCACAACGCGGAGATCGCCAAGGAGCTCGTCACGCGGGGCCCGACGCCCGGGCCGGACAGCGAGGGCCGCTACCGCTGCGGCGTCAACTACCTCGTCCGCGAGGACGGCCAGCGGATCAAGGTGATGGACAAGAACGCCGACGCCTGCGCCGAGCTCGTCACGCCGGGCTCGATCGTCGAGCGCCAGCTCGTGGACGGCGACATCGTCCTGTTCAACCGGCAGCCGAGCCTGCACCGGATGAGCATGATGGCCCACTTCGTCCGGATCCTCCCGCACAAGACGTTCCGCTTCAACCTCTGCGACTGCCCGCCGTACAACGCCGACTTCGATGGCGACGAGATGAACCTGCACGTCCTCCAGAGCCAGGAGGCGCGGGCCGAGGCGAAGGTCCTGATGAAGGTCGAGGAGCACATCCTCTCCCCCCGCTACGGCGGCCCGATCATCGGGATGCTCCACGACCACATCACGGCGGCGTTCCTGCTGACGTACCAGAACCCGTCGTTCAGCCGGAGCGAGGTCACCTACCTGCTCTCGAAGCTCGCCTACCCGATCCCGCCGCCCGCCGGCAAGGACAAGCACGGCGAGGCGTTCTGGACCGGCAAGCAGCTGTTCGGCCTGACGCTCCCGACCGACCTCACGCTCGAGTTCCGCTCGAACATCTGGGCGCGGTGCGACTGCTCGCCGCTCGCGTGCAAGCACGACGCCTACGTCGTCATCGAGAACGGCGTGCTCAAGGCCGGCGCGATCGACAAGAAGGCGATCGCCTACGAGAAGGGCGCGATCCTGGACGCGATCGCCCGGAACAACGGGATGGCGCGGGCCCGCCAGTTCCTGGACGAGATGAGCCGCCTCGCGATCACCGCGATCGCCCTCAAGGGGCTCTCCACGGGGATCGACGACGAGGACGTCCCGGACGGGGCGCGCCGCGAGATCGACCACGCGCTCAGCAGCGCCCGCATCCGCGTCACCGAGCTCGTCGCCCAGTACCGCGACGGCGAGCTCGAGCAGATGCCGGGCCGCTCGCTCGAGGAGACGCTCGAGGTGATGGTCCGCCGCGAGCTCGGCCAGGCGCGGGACGCGGCGGGCGACATCGCCGGCCGCTACCTCGGTCTCGAGAACCCGGCCGTGATCCTCGCGAAGAGCGGCGCCCGCGGCTCGATGCTCAACCTCACGCAGATGGCCGGCGCCGTCGGCCAGCAGTCGGTCCGGGGCGAGCGGCTCCTCCGCGGGTACGTCGCGCGGACGCTCCCGCACTTCGAGCGCGGGGACCTCGGCGCCGACTCGCGCGGGTTCGTCAGCTCGAGCTACAAGCGCGGCCTCTCGCCGACCGAGTACTTCTTCCACTCGATGGGGGGCCGCGAGTCGCTCGTCGACACGGCGGTCCGGACGAGCCGCTCCGGCTACATGCAGCGCCGGCTGATCAACGCCCTCGAGGACCTCAAGGTCGCCGAGGACGGCACCGTGCGCAACACCGCCGGCACCGTCATCGAGTACCGCTACGGGGAGGACGGGGTCGACCCGACCCGGTCGTTCCAGGGCCAGCCAGTCGCCGTGGACGAGGTGATCGCCCAGGTGCTCGGCCGCCGGATCCGCTGGGGCTCGGACAAGAAGCCCGAGGGACCCGCCGGGGCGCCGCCGGTCGCCGAGGAGGAGATGGACCTCCAGGCGGAGGCGCAGCTCGAGGAGGAGGCCGAGGAGGAGGAGGCCGAGGAGTTCGGCGCCCCCGAGGAAGGCCCCGAGTTCGGAGGGGAGTAGGCGATGCCCGAGGCGAAGAAGGCGACCACGAAGGACCTCGCCGGCCGGATCCGGGAGATCGGGCGCCAGGAGGCCGGCAGCGAGCTGCCGCCGGCGCTCGTCACCGAGCTCCGCGACAAGCTCCAGTCGCTCCGACTCCCGCCGGCCGAGGCGACGCGCGCGGTCCGCGAGGTCGCCCGACGCTACCGCCGCGCCGAGGTCGACCCGCACGAGTCGGTCGGGATCCTCGCCGCGCAGTCGATCGGCGAGCCCGGCACGCAGATGACGCTGCGGACGTTCCACTACGCCGGCGTCGCGGAGATGAACGTGACGCTCGGCCTGCCGCGCCTGATCGAGCTCGTGGACGCCCGCCGCGTCCCGTCGACGCCGATGATGACGATCCACGTCGACCGCAAGCTCCGCAACGACCGGGACGCGGTCCAGAAGATCGCCCTCCAGGTCGAGGTGACGACCGTGCCGGACGTCGCGTCGGTCGGGACGGTCGTCGAGGAGCTCAAGGTCGTCGTCAGCCCGCAGGCGGCGCTGCTCGAGGCGCGCGGCGTCCGCCGCGCCGACCTCGAGGCGTCGCTCGCCGAGAACCTCGACCTCCGCCTGTTCGAGGTCCGCCCGGGGAGCGGCGGCGGGGAGACGCGCTCGTTCGAGATCCACCTCAAGGAGGCGTCGACGACCGGCTCGAAGAGCCGCCGCGAGGAGATGGTCGAGGAGATGCCGTACAAGAAGCTCCTCCTCGCGAGCGAGGAGGCGAAGGCGATCCGCATCAAGGGCGTCAGCGGGATCCGCCGCGCCCTCATCCGCAAGGAAAAGGACGAGTACGTGATCTACACGGAGGGCTCGAACCTCGAGGGGGTCCTCGACATCCCCGGCGTCGACGGGGTCCGGACCACGACGAACTCGATCTTCGAGGTCTACCGCGTCTACGGCGTCGAGGCGGCCCGCGCCGCGCTGATCCAGGAGGCGAACCGGACGCTCGCCGAGCAGGGCCTGGGGGTCGACATCCGCCACCTGATGCTGGTCGCCGACGTCATGACGAACGAGGGCGACATCCGGGCGATCGGCCGCCACGGGATCTCCGGCAAGAAGACGAGCGTGCTCGCGCGCGCCGCCTTCGAGATCACCGCCGCCCACCTGCTCCGCGCCGCGATCACGGGGGAGGTCGACGAGCTCAAGGGCGTCGCCGAGAACATCATCGTCGGCCAGCCGATCACCCTCGGGACCGGCGCCGTCAACCTCGTCTACCGGCCGCTCCCGGGCGTCGTCGCGCCGGCTCCGCCCCCGCCGCCGGTCCCCGCCGCGCCCGCGGCCGAGCCCCCCGCCGAGCCGGCCGAGGAGGAGGCGTAGCGATGGACCTGAACCACGCGCTCAAGGTCGCCCTCGAGACCGGCAAGGTACGCCTCGGCCTCACGGAGACCCACGCGGCGGTCGCGGCGAAGAAGGCGCGGCTGCTCATCGTCGCGAAGAGCTGCCCGGACGAGAAGCTCCGGACCGAGCGCGCGCTCGGGAAGGTCCCGATCTACCACTTCGACGGGACGGCGGTCGACCTCGGCCAGGCGTGCGGCAAGCCGTTCCCGATCAGCGCGATGGCGGTCCTGGACCCCGGCTCGAGCGCGATCCTCACCCTCGAGACGTAGCCGGGCCGGTCCCGAACCCCTTCCGATGACCGAGCTCGCGTTCGACAACGAGACGCTCGGCTACCTGCGGCTGTTCGAGGAGCGCACGGGCGCCCGCGTCAAGGACTGCTTCGAGGCGGAAGGCAAGCTCGTCATCCTCGTCCACCCGGGCGAGGTCCACAAGGCGGTCGGGCCGGGCGGCGTGCTCGTCGACCGCCTCAAAGGGATGCTCAAGAAGGAGATCCAGGTCGTCGAGTACTCCGACGAGCCGGAGACGCTCGTGCGGAACATCTTCTACTGGTACTCGCCCCAGAAGGTCGACTTCGGTCCGAAGGGCAGCGGCCGCCACGCGACCGTCACCGTCGACCCGGTCTGGAAGGCCCGGGCGATCGGCAAGGCCGGCAAGAACCTCAAGGTCGCCCGCGCGATCCTCGTCCGACACACGGACATCGTCTCGGTCAGCGTCGCCTAGCGCCGCGCGACCGACGTCGCGTGAGCCGGGGGACCCCCCGGCCCCCGGGGGTCCGGTACCGCCTGCGTTCGCCCCTCCCCTTCCTCCCCTTCCGGAAGGCGGTGGCAGCGGAGGAGGGCCCGGTGGGCGTTTTCGGCATCGGGCCGCCGTCGCAGAAGGGAGGCCGGGGCCGCCGGCCGGCGGGAAGCTCATGAGTCCCGGAGCTTCGCGTGCGCCGATGGGCGCGGAGCGCTGTCGGATCCGCGCCGTCCTGTTCGACCTCGGTGGAACGCTGGTCGACGAGCGGGACTTCGCCGGCTGGTCGGAGATCGCCCAGGGGCTCTACCTCGACCTGACCCCCGAGTCGATCGGGTTCGCGTTCACGGAGGTCGAGGCGGAGACCGACGTCGACCCGCTCGAGCAGGACCGTGAGGAGGGGGTCGTCGAGTTCTGGCGGCGGATCCTCGGCCGCGCCGCGGGGACGGACGTCCCGGCGGAGACCGCGCGGCGGTTCGTGTTCGCCCGGCGCGCCGCCGAGCGCGAGCGTCCCCTCCCCGTCTACAGCGACGTCCGGCGCTGCCTCGACCATCTCGCGGCCGACCGTCGACGCCTCGGGATCGTCTCCAACTCGACCAGCGAGTCGGTCGTCCGACGGATCCTGGACCGGGCCGGCATCCTCCCGTACTTCGAGCGGGTCGTCTCCTCCGGCAGCGAGGGGGTGCGCAAGCCGGCCCCGGAGATCTTCCGACGGGCGGTCCAGCGCCTCGGCGTCCCGCCGGAGGAGGCGCTCTACGTCGGCAACCTCCCCCGCACCGACGCGATCGGGGCCCGGAACGCCGGCCTCCACGCGGTCTGGCTCCACCGCGACGGGACCGGTCTCGGGACCGATCCCCCGGAGATCACTTCGCTCCTCGAGGTCCCCCTGGTCGTGCGGCAGCTCGAGGCGCCCGGGGCCGGCGCCCGTTAAATACGCCGCGTTTCTCCTTGGGCTCACCGCGCCGCCGACCCTTCGGGTCGACGGGGGCGGGGACGCCGCCACGGCGGACCGGGGATGCGTGAACCGGTCTCTTCCAGGGCGACGCCACAGATGGCCCGGAAGGGCGTGGAGCCCCGAGAACCCCTCCCCCGCAACGGGGAGCGACCTCTCGGGTCTGACGGACGCGAGACAAGCAACGCACGTTGACTAACTAGCTCGATCGTAGCAAGAGCATTTCCGCCAGTCGACAAGGTCGGTCGCGATCACGAAAGAACCCGAACACACGAGATCGTGTGCTCATCAATCCGGTTGATCCTGCCGGCGGGCACCGCTATTGGAGTTCGCTTAAGCCATGCGAGTCGAGAGACGAAAGGTCTCGGCGCACTGCTCAGTAACACGCGGACAATCTGCCCTCGAGACGGGGATAACCCCGGGAAACTGGGGATAATACCCGATAGGTCTGGGATGATGGAAGGCCCCCAGGTCGAAATCCTCCGGGGCTCGAGGATGGGTCTG
>DATJUZ010000001.1:0-11615 GCA_035502035.1 Thermoplasmata archaeon | reverse complement strand
GGATCGGGACGGCGCCCTCCCGGCGCCTCCCGTTCACCAGAGCCAGGCCTCGGCGGCGCGGGATCGCACCAGGCACCGGACGCCCCGGACCGCCATCGTCCCCGGAACCCCCCGTCCGCTATTTAGACTTCCCGGGGGCCCATCCGCTCGCCGCCACGACCCCGTCGACCAGGAGCTGGTGGATCGAAAAGCCGCGCATCATCTGCTCCCACATCCGGCGGCGGGTCTCCGGGTCGTTCGCGAAGCTCGCGACGATCCGGCCGATCCACTCCGAATGCTCGACGTCGGCGGTGACGTGCAGCCGGTAGTACTCGAGGTGGTCGTCCGGCACGCCGTAGTGCTTCTGGAACGCCGGCAGAAGCCGGGCGCAGAGCTCGACGTTCGGCGGCTCGCTCGAGCCGGCGGCCGAGACGAAGAACGGGTGAACCCGGTTCGTGTAGAGGAAGTCGTCGATCGCAACCATCGTGCTCGGGAGCTGGGGCTCGGCGAGGACCTCGGCGCGGGGCACCCCGAGTCCCTCGCAGAAGCGCAACCAGAGCTCCGGGTGACCGGTCGTCTTCCCGTGCGGATCGCCGGCCTCCTCGAGCAGCTGGTCGAGGATCAGGCGGCGGTACGGGTCGTTCGCGACGTCGATCGGGCAGTTGGAGAACCGCTCCGCCATCGCGAGCGGGACGGTCGCGAGCCACGGGTAGAACTGCTTCACCCAGGCGCGGACGACCGGCTTCGGCACCTCGCCGCGCTCGAGCGCCGCGAAGAACGGGTGGGTCTTGAACGGGTGATGCGCCATCTTGTAGGCCGTCAGCTCGTCGCGGAACGCGGCTCCTTCCGCCCGCTCCCAGGGGTGCGCCGTCATCGGCCGCCCAGCGCCGGGAGCGTATTTGGTCCGCGAGGTTCCGCCGGGAACCCCGCGGGTTATGGCGCCGCGACCGGCTGGAACGGCGTGCCCGACCCGGCTCCGCCGCTCGTTCCCCCGTACGGCCCGCTCGCCGGCCTCCGCGTCCTCGAGTCGGCGCGGTTCGTCGCCGGTCCGTGGGCGGCGACGTACCTCGGGGAGTTCGGTGCCCAGGTCGTCCACGTGGAGGGGCCCCCGTTCGAGCCTCCCTACGCCGACCCGACCCGCACGCTGGCGCCGGTGCTCGAGGGGACCGCCCCCGGCTCCCGCGTCTCGGAGTCCTGGGTCCAGTACGGCCGCAACAAGCTCTCCGTCGGCCTGGACGTTCGGCAGCCCGAGGGTCGGGCGGTCTTCCTCGACCTCGTCCGCGCCTCGGACATCTGGATCGAGTCGTCGCGCCCCGGGACGTACGACAAGATGGGCCTCTCCGACGAGGAGGTCTGGGAAGCGAACCGGCGCCTGACGATCGTCCACGTCTCCGGGTACGGACGCACCGGCCGACCCGAGCGCGTCGGCGTCCCTTCGTTCGACCTCACCGCCCAGGCGTTCAGTGGGTTCCTCTCCCTGCAGGGAGAGCCGGACCCGAGCCCGCCGATGCGCTCGGGAACCGCGCTGAACGACACGGTCACCGGCCTCGCGTCGGCCGCCGCCGCGCTCATGGGCTACGTGCACGCCGAGCGGACGGGCGTCGGACAGGCGGTCGACGTCGCCCAGTACGAGGTGTTCTTCACGCTTCTTGAGAACCTCGCGCTCGACTACTTCGCCCGCGGGGTCGTCCGCGGCCGGTACGGCCGGGGTCACGCCCGACTCCACCCCTACGACGTGCACCGCGCCCGGGATGGCTGGGTCGTCGTTGCCGCCCCGACCCCGCCCGCCTACGCGAGGCTCTGCGAGGTGATCGCGTTTCACGATCCCGCCTACGACGACACCGCCTTTCGGCTCGCCCACCGCGAGCCGGTCGACCGGGCGATCGCCGCGTTCTGCGCGGAGCGAAGCTGCGACGAGCTCGAGGCGGTCGGTCGCGAGCACGACCTGGCGATCGAGCGCGTCCGAACGATAGCGGACCTCGCGAGCGACCCCCACTATCGGGCGCGTGGGATGTTCCTCGAGTGGGACGATCCGGTCGCCGGGCACGTCAAGGGCGCCGGGGTCGCCCCGAAGTTCTCCTCGACGCCCGGAGGGCTCTGGCGGGGAGCTCCGTGGCTCGGGATGGACAACGACGCCGTCCTCCAGCGCCTGCTCGGGTATCCGGCCGAGCGGATCGAGGCGCTCCGGCGCGCCGGTATCGTCGGTGAGGACCCCCCGGTCCCGCGCCCTGCGGGGAGGCCGACGGGATGAGCGAGCTCTGGCCGTTACCGGAGGACCCGGTCGCGGACGAGGCGGTCGCCTTCGCCCGCCGCGCGCGCCTTGCGGAGCGCTACCGCGCGCTGGACGCGCGTCCGGAGTTCCCGCGCGCGGAGTACCGCGCACTCGGCGACGCGCACCTCCTCGGCCTCACAGTCCCGACGGCCCGAGGAGGTCGGGGGCTGCCGGCGCCCCGCGCGGCGGCCGTCCTGTTCCGGCTGGCCCATGCCTCCGGCACCACGTTCGCGAAGCTCGCGCTCCAACCGGAGTTTGGCTCGGTCCTCGGCGAGCACGGCTCGCCCGAGCTCGTGGAGCGGTGGTACCGCCCGATGCTCCGGGGTGAGCTGCTGGTCGGGAACCAGATCACCGAGCCGTCGGCGGGCTCGGACGCGAGCGCCCTCGAGCTGGAGGTGGCCCGCGACGGGGACGACTACGTCCTGGACGGCACGAAGAGCGAGGCCGCCTTCGCGGCCGACGCCGAGGCGGCGATCGTCTACGGCCGCCTCTCCGGGGCCCGCCGTCCGGAAGGGATCACCGCATTCCTGGTCCCCCAGGACCTTCCGGGGATCCGGGCCAGCCTCGAGGCCGTCGACCTCGGGGAGCGCTGGCAGCGACGGGGACGCGTCGTCTACGACCACGTGCGGGTCCCCCGATCGCACCGACTGGGCGACGAGGGGGCGGCGTTCGGCTACCTGAAGGAGGAGCTCGCCCGCGAGCGGGGACTGCTCGCCGCGATCTACCTCGGCGTCGCGCGGGCCTCCTGGGACGAGACGGTCGAGCACGTCGGTCGCCGAACGGTGTTCGGACGACGCCTCGCCGACCAGCAGGCGGTCGCGTTCGCGCTCGCCGAGGACGGGGCCGAGCTCGAGGCGGACTGGTTGTTCACGTGCCGCGCGCTGACGCGCCTGGCGGCCGACGACGGGGCCGGCGCGGAGACCGCCCTCGCCAAGGTACGGGCGAGCCGGGCGGCGCTCCGGACGCTCGACCACGCCATCCAGTTCCACGGAGGAGCGGGCTACTCGGGCCGGTTGCCCCACGAGCAGCGCTGGCGCGATGTCCGGAGCGGGCCGATCGCCCACGGCCCAAGCGAGGTGCTGGAGGCCGTGGCGGCCCGCCGGCTCTGGCCGTCGCCCCGGCGATAATCCTTATTCCCGCCGCCCCGCTAGACGCGCCCTCGGCCCCCACCCGGCCGAACCTATGTCCCCCCGACCGCACCGGACCCGCCGGTTCCTGCCCGTCCTCGTCGCGCTCGGCGCGACGCTGGGCATGCTGCTGGCCCCGCTCGCGAACTTGCCGTACCGCTCCCCCGGAGAGCCCGCCGCCGCTACGGGCGTCCCCCCCGCCGTCGACCCCCTCGTCCCGGTGGCGAGCTCCGGCAACCCGTACGCGCACGCTCCGCTCGAGGGGCTACAGCACGCCGCCGCGTATGGACCGGTCGCGGGATCGACTCCCGCTCCGTACGCCTCCGGCGCCGAGGTCTCCCTACTGCTGACGCTGTCGCCGTCGAACTCGAGCGAGCTCTCCGCGTTCCTGCAGGCGCTGAACGACCCGAACGCGAGCCAGTACCATCGGTACCTCACCGCCGCGGAGTTCGCCCGCGACTACGGGGCGAGCCCGAGCACTTACGACGGGCTGGTGGCGTACCTGCGGGGCCAGGGGGTCGCGTCGTTCGCCGCCTTCCCGGACCGTCTCACGCTCGGGGTCACGGCCTCGCCGCTGCTCCTCGGTTCGGTGCTCCACGCCTCCGTCGGGCGCTACGCCCAGGGCGCGAGCACCTACTGGGCGCTCGCCGGGACCCCCAAGCTTCCGTTGCCGATCGCCGACCGTCTCGCCGCGATCGACGGGCTCGGGGCGAGCGCGCTGGCGGTCGCCCGGCCGCTCGCGCACCTCACCGTGCCGGAGGGCTTGGTCGGACATACGGAGGCACCGGCGGTCTCCGGTTACCTCAGTCCCGTGACGGTCGGCGGCGTCCAGTACCTCTATCCCTCGGACCTCCAGGTCACCTACGACGAGCAGAGCCTCCTCGGCCTGTACGGCGACCCGACGAACGCGAGCGTCGCGGCCCTCCTCTGGTCGGGGATCTACGGGGGCTCCGGCGTCACCACCCCCTGCGGGACGCTCACGCCGGGCCAGCCGGTCGGCGCCTACGATCCCGAGGACACTTCCAGCTTCTTCGGCAACACGACCCCGACCGGCGAGCCGGCGCCGCGCGTCGTTTCGGTCTCCGTGCTCGGGAGCCCGGCCCCCGGCTGCCTCGCGTCGTACGACTCGACCGGGGTGGAGGCGGCGAACACGGCCGAGCTCGAGACGATCGGCTCGGTCGCCCCCGGGGTGTCGATCTACGCGGTCAGCGCCCCCGGGCCCACGATCGGCGAGCTCGACACGGCGTTCGCGACCGTGCTGAGCCCTCCTTCGAATCTCTCGGCCCCCGTCCGGGCCGGCCTCGCCAACGTGAGCGTCGTCTCGGTCGGATGGGGGACGGTCGACCAGGTTGACGCCGCCTGGAACGTCAACCTCGCCCAGGCCGAGGCGCGGGGGATCTCGGTCGTTGCGGCGACCGGCGACTCCGGGGGCGACACGTCCAGCTCCGCCTGGGTCGGCACGCAGGCCGAGTTCCCGGCGTCGGATGCCGGGGCCACGGACGGGGCGCTCGCGGTCGGCGGAACGACCCTGACGCTGAACCCGAGCACGCTGCACGTCGCCACGTCGACCGCCTGGAACGTGTCGGCGGCCGACACCGCGGCGGGCGGCCCCCTCGGCTCCTCGGGAGGCATCAGCACGGAGTACGCCGAGCCGTCGTTCCAGGAGAGCTCGGAGGCGAACAGCGTCCTCGACGGGGGCGGTCGGGGTGTTCCGGACGTCGCAGCGCTCGCCAACAACTCGCTGGTGACGATCACGGTCGCCGGCCGCCAGTACCTCGCCACCAACGCGACGGCGGGGACCTCGTTCCGCTCGGCCGAGGGGACCGCCGTCGCGGCCGGCTACGTCAGCGGCCTGCTCGCCGTGATCGACCACACGCTGCGGGCTGCCGGCGACCCGGCCCTCGGCTACCTCGACCCGACGCTCTACGCGCTCGCGACGGAGCAGTTCACCCTCCCCAGCGGCAGCGGCCTCAAGGTCGACGTGACGGGAAGCTTCGACTACGGGCTCCCGACGACGCCGGTACGGGACGTCAGCGCCGGTCGCAGCTACGCCGACCGGGCGGTCGTCGGCTGGGACCTCGTCACCGGCTGGGGGGCGATCGACGCCTACAACCTCACGATGTACGTTCTCGACGTGCCGACGCACGACCTCTACGGCGCCCTTTCCGGTGTCGAGGACCAGGTGAAGCTGACGTCGCTCGAGGTCACGACCAAGGGCGCCGGCGGCGTCATCAACACCGACTACAACGCCTCCCTCGAGCAGGACCTGTTCCTCGCGAACTCGCTCGGCGCCCCGATCTACTGGGTCCAGAGCGTCGTCTACCTCCACCACGTCCAGGCCGGCTGGGCGATGAACTTCACCGCGTGGGTCGCCTACCCGTTCTGGCCGCTCTATCCCCGCCTCACCGTCTACGAGTACCGCTGGCCGACCTCCGGACAGACCGAGACGCTACCGGTATCGCTCACCCTGATGACGGACCTCCTCCCGGGGTCGGGCTCCTCCCCCCCGCAGCTGAAGTTCACCTACGGGGCCCCGGGCGGGCTCGTGCTCGCGCTCAATGTCCCCGGCGCTGCGACGATCATCGGCCGCACCGGCTACAGTTACTCCTGGCAGGGTACGACCTACACGGACGGTCCGGACGGCTCGTCCAGCGCCGTCGGGTTCCTCGCGCCCCAGCTCGTGGTCGTCGGCGGCCCCCCGAGCGGGACCGCGAACTTCGGACCGGGGACCAGCGCGGCCGTCACGGCCCTGGTCGAACGCTCCGGGGACACGGCGTTCACCCCCGCGAGCATCGGGGTCGTCAACGCGACGAACGCACAGTCCGGTGAGGGGTCGCTCGGGCTGGGGGTCACGCTCTCCGGCGGCTCCGGGGCGTCCCTCGGTTTCGCGACGGGCTCGACCTCGGAGGGGATCTACCAGGTCGAGCCGCTCTGGTATCCGGTCACGTTCGTCCAGAGCGGCCTCTCCGCCGGCTCGACCTGGTTCGTGAACCTCTCGGACGGCGAGACGCTCTCGGCACCGGGCTCGTCCGCGACCCTGTCGACCGCGATCGAGAACGGCAGCTACACGTGGAGCTCGGGCACGACGGTGAGCGACTGGGCCTCCGAGCCGCCGGGGGGAGCGTTCAAGGTCAACGGCGCCGCAGTGCAGCTCGAGCTCACCTTCGGCCCGGCGATCGGCTCGCTGACGTTCCTCGCGAAGGGGCCCGGCAAGAACGGCCACCTGAACTTCCCCTGGTACGTCAACATCACCGGGCTGCCGTCGCACGTCGGCACCGCGACGACCTACCAGGTCAACCTGACGTTCGGCAGCTACACCTACAAGGTCGCCTCGTCGACCCACGGCTACTATCCGTCCCACGCGAGCGGGACGGTGAACGTCACGCGCTCGCCGACGACGATCTACATCACGTTCGCGACGAAGAAGTACTTCGTCGAGTTCGTCTTCGAGCTCCCGAAGAGCCCGCCCCGGCTCACGATCTCGATGGGCGGGGTCTCGACCCCCGGCTCGTTCAAGACGTGGGGGCTCTACGAGCCGAACGGCTCCTATCCCTGGAAGATCACGGGGCTCGCGCTGGGGTACGTCGCCTCCCCGGCGAGCGGCACGGTCGTCGTCCACGGGGCGGTCGCCCCGATCACGATCGTCGTCACGGAGCCCGGCTGGGGGCCGTTCGGCCTCGGGGTCCTCGGCTACGCCCTCGTCTTCGGCGTGCCGGTGCTCGCCGGGATCTGGATCGCCGTCCTTCGCCTCCGTCGGCGGGCCCGGCGCCGAAAGACGAAGGGGGGAGAGCCCCCGTCCGGAGAGCGGCCCGCGGACGAGCGTCGTCCCGCGCGGAGTCAGCGCGCGCCCCGGGCGGCTCCGTCCCCGCCGAAGCGGCCGCCGCGCCCGAGCCGCGACCTGAGACCGGACGAGCTGTAGTCGCAGCGACCGTGCGGCGCCGAGGCGCCGTCGACGCTTCGGCCGGTGGGGCTCGCCCGAGCACGGGCGTGGCGCGTCCCCGTCGCGCTCAGATAGTTATTAAATGACCTATTTCGTGGCGGTCGCCGACCATGGCGCCCCCTTCTCGGACCGCGGCGATCGCCCTCTTGGTGACCGTTCTCCTGATCTCGTCGATGGGCCTCGCGGCGAGCGTCGCGCTGCCGTCCGGCCACGCCGCCGGCTCGACGGCGACGCGCTCGGCCGGGCCGGCCACCCCGAGCCCGTCCGCCGCCCCCGTCTCCTCCACCGGCGGGACAGCGAACGTCGCCGGAAGCACCAACCTCGGCTCGGCGATGGCGGCGGCCGCCCTCGCCGCGACCAAGTCGGCGGGCCTCAAGCCGAACGTCGTCTTCGTGCCTCGCGCCTCGGCGACCCCGGCGCAGGTCGCGGCCACCGCGGCGAGCGGCGTCGTCCAGCCGCTCTACACGGGAAGCCCGGCCCCGATGGGCCTGGCCTACTACGGGCTCAGCGCCGGTGCGGGCGGGGCCGTTGTGCCGGCCGTCCTGAACACGACGAGCCTCATCGGCACGGTCGACATGAACGCGACCGGGGTCGTCGCGAACGACCTCTACCAGAGCTCGCCGGACTCCTACGGCATCCAGCTCAACGCCGTCGTCACGAACGTCACCCTGTTCGGGCACTCGGGCTACTCGTTCTGGACGCAGAACGTCGTCGAGTTCTACCCGGACGCGGACGTGATGTTCCTGGTCACGAACGTCTGGAACTTCTCGGGGGGGCCGCTGTCGTCGAACGTCTTCTACGCCCACGGGCCGCTCGGGACGCAGGTCGGCACGGAGTACTACTACGCCGAGACGGCGATCGGCGGCTTCGGCTACCCGTTCAATCTCTCCCTCGTCATGAACTCGACCCTTTCGAGCGGCCGCAACGCGGTCGACTTCGACGTCCAGCTCGCCTTCCCCGGAAGCCCCGGGTTCGTCAGCATCCCCTACGACTACGTCGTCTTCAACTCGCTGAAGAGCGGCGGGACGCCGCTCACCCAGCCGTCCCCCTACACCGCGGACGGCCGGCAGTACAACCCGATCGGCCTCACGGACGACTTCGAGCTGATCTTCGGCGGACCGGGCGGCGGCAGCCAGTCGACGCTCTTCGCCGCCGACGCGACGCTCGGCCTCACCTACTGGAACGGCTCGGCGTACGTCTCGGTGCCGTCCGCCTACAACTACGGCGGCGAGACCGGGGAGACGGTCACCGGGGCGAACATCGCCTGGTCGAGCGGCCCCGGTGGACCGACCAACGTCTCGACGTACGGGACGATGAGCACCGGACCGTCGATCCTGACCGGTCTCTGGAACGCGAGCGGGGCGGCCGGGTCCTACCCGGTGACGCTGGACGTCACCCCGGCGAACGCCTTCAACCTCCTGTCGCCATCGACCGGCTGGTCGGCGAACTTCACCGTGGACGAGCTCGCGCTCGCCCCCGAGCTGAACACCCACACCCTCTACCTCGAGCCCGGCAACTACACGCTGCTGACGGAGCTCTCCGACTACGCGCCGCAGAGCCAGCAGCTGGACGTCACCGGTCCGATGAACGTGACGATCACGCTGACGCCGGACCGGGCGTTCGGCGTCTACACGCCGCTCTGGGCGTTCTCGAACGCCGAGATCGGGGCGCTCTCCACCGCCGGGAACGGCACCGCCGCCCACCCGTACATCCTCGACAACAACCAGTACGGTCCGATCGGCGCGGAGTTCGGCCTCTACAACGACTACGCGTTCCCGGTCTACCCGGCCGTCTTCTTCGTCGGGACGAACGCGAGCGCCGAGTTCCTCGACCCGCCGTCGTTCTCGACCGCGACGAACGACTTCGCCTACCCGGGCAGCTTCCTGCCGGCGGTGAACGACCTGCAGTACTGGTTCTGGAACGTCTCGGGGGTGGCGATCGTGGACGCGAGCAACATCTCCGGCTGGTTCAGCGCCTACGCCTACTACCCGGTCGTCTTCGACTCGTTCAGCGTCATCTTCTACGAGGGCGGACACAACCTCGTCGCCAACGACACGTTCGACAGCGAGGGCCAGGGGCTGCTGATGTTCAGCGGCGGGACGTTCTTCGGGCCGATCAACGTCGGGGGAGGCAACAACACCGTCTGGGGGAACGTCTTCGCGACGGTCCCGGCGCCGGGCGCGCCCTACCCGCTCATGGGCGTCTACCAGGGTCTGGGGCTCGAGATCGCCGAGTCGAACGACCTCGTCTACAACAATGCGGTCCTGACCCCGACGACCGCCTGGCTGCTCCCGATCAACCTCTATTCGGGGGACCCCGAGTTCTTCACGGACAGCTTCAACATCTCGAAGCAGCCGGCGTCCGTCGCGCACTACGCGCCGGGGTTCCCGAACGTCGCCCTGAAGGGCAGCATCCTCGGGACCGCCTACCAGGGCGGCAACTACTGGTGGGACTACGGCAACGCGGTGAACCCGTACAACGGGGCGAACAACCCGTACGGCCTCCTCCCGTACGAGGAGCGCGCCTCGACCCTGATCGCCGAGATCTACGGGCCCGGCTACTATCACGCGAGCTACATCTACCCCGGCGGGGACTACGTCCCGCTGACGACGGTCGGGGCTCTCTACGCGGTCAGCGTCACCGAGTCGGGCCTCCCGACCGGAACGCCGTGGGAGGTCGTCGTCGTCACCGACAACCTCTCGTTCCCGGCGTACCCGATCCTGGACGAGCTGACGACCACCGCCTCGAGCGTCTCGGTCAGCCTCCCGAACGGCAGCTACGCCGTCTTCGCGGTGGCGGCGGGATGGACCGTCTCGAAGCTCCCGCTCGGCTTCACGCCGGTGACGATCTCCGGCGCCGGCAAGAGCCTCTCGGTCGTGTTCAAGCTCGCGAAAGGGGCGCACAAGCTCACCTTCCACGAGAAGGGACTCCCGAAGGGGACCGCCTGGTCGGTGACGCTGAACGGCACCTCGCCGCTGACCGACCTGTTCAACGCGACCGTGACGTCGACCGCCTCGACGATCGTCTTCTCGGTCGCGCCGGGGAGCTACAACTACACCGTCGTGCCGGTCGCCGGCTTCACGCCGACCCCGGCCTCGGGCTCCGTCTCGGTGGGCCCGCACGGCGGCGTCTCCGTCCGCGTCGCCTTCGCACCCGTGACCTACGCGGTGACGTTCGAGGAGACCGGGCTCGCGGGCGGAAGCTCCTGGAAGGTGACGGTCGGCCACCAGACGATCAGCTCGACGTCGAGCTCGATCACGTTCCAGCTCGCCAACGGGACGTACACCTACAAGGTCCGCGGACCGCACGGCACCACCCCGACCCCCTCGACGGGCACGCTCGTCGTGGTCGGGTCCGTCGTGGTGGAGATGGTGACGTTCACCTAGGACGGCCTGCGCCCGCGGTCGTCGAAGGGGCCGAGGCCCCTCCGGCGCGAGCCAACCCGTTCCTCCCCTCTTCTTCTCCTTTCGCGGGCCTTCGGCGGGCGCTCCCGCCCGCCCGCAGGGCGATCGGTGGGGCGCGGGGGGCGCCCAGGATCCCCGGGGTCGGATCGGCCACCCGATTCCCGGTCGGGCGGACGGTCCCGGGGGCGCGCTTAGCGCGACTCGGGCCCGAGGAGCTCCCGGCCTCGCCCCCGGCCCGAACGGTGGAAACGCACGGCGTCCGGCTCGATGATGACGCGCCCGACGCGGGTGTCCACGACGATTCGGTTGGCCGAGGCTTCGACCAAGGCGACTCCGGCCTTTCTGGCAGCCATTGATTTAGCGAGCATGTGGGGGTACTTGAATCTACCCCGGTCCGAATTTTGGGATGGATTCTGAGAACCCTCGCGAGTCCGCGTGACGTCCTCGCCGTCCGGGCCCCCAGGATGCCCTCCGCCGGTGGAGAGCTCCCGCTCCTGTACCGGACGGCGCTCCCTGCCCCCGCTCCAGCAGAGCTGCGAGCACGCCCGGTCGTATTCGCAAGGGATTCCTTCGCACCGGAACTCGATTTTTTGGCGAGTCGTCCGGTGGAGTTCGCGCGGGCCGTGTCGCGGGCAGAGCCTCCCGCGCGCAGGAGGGTTGGATCGGCAGTCGCATCAGGACGGCGGCTCTCGCCGGACAGATTGACGATCCTCGGAGGAGCAAGCTCTTCCGCCCGGGCTATCACGGTCCCGGTCACTGCAGAACGCGGCGCTCTGTTGCCCAGCGTGCATCGAGGAGGGGCCTGGGCCTTGCGAAGGGGGCCGATTCCGCCTGGGGGATGTTCAGTGGACGGGCTTCGGGGAGTCGTCCAGCCACGTCCGCCCTCGCACTGC